>DDVH01000059.1:28178-57058 GCA_002345215.1 Anaerolineales bacterium UBA2317 | reverse complement strand
TAATATGGCTCCGTCTACTTGGGCTGCACCGGTAATCATGTTCTTAATGTAGTCACGATGTCCGGGCATGTCGACGTGGGCATAGTGGCGTTTGTCGGTTTGGTATTCTACATGCGCGATGTTAATCGTGATGCCACGAGCTTTTTCTTCGGGAGCGTTGTCGATTTGGTCGTACGCTTTGAAGTCTGCTTGACCCGATAAGCCTGCTACTTTGGTAATTGCCGCAGTTAATGTGGTCTTGCCGTGGTCGATGTGTCCCATCGTTCCCACGTTCAAGTGCGGTTTGCTTCTGTCAAATTTTCCTTTTGCCATTTTATAAACTCCTTGAGTAATAACCGATAATTATGCTTTCAAAATTTCTTCCGCCACTGACTGCGCAACTGGCGCATAGTGGTCAAATTCCATACTAAATACACCACGTCCTTGAGTTGCTGAACGCAATTGTGTAGCATACCCAAACATTTCTGCCAAAGGCACCATTGCACGAATTCCTTGTGCATTACCAGGGCGAACTTCCATACCTTGAATCAAACCACGGCGGCTGTTAATTTGTCCCATTACATCCCCAAGGTATTCTTCTGGAACAATCACTTCTACTTTCATCATTGGTTCAAGCAGAATTGGGTTGCCTTTATGTACACCTTCTTTGAAACCAATAGAGGCGGCAAGTTTGAACGCCATTTCACTGGAGTCCACTTCATGGTATGAGCCGTCAAATAGTGTAATTTTCAAATCTACTACAGGGTAACCAGCGAGTACACCATTTTCAGCCGCTTCTTTAAAGCCTTTTTCAATTGGATTAATGTATTCTTTCGGAATAGCACCACCCACAATTTTATTTTCAAAAACAATACCACTTCCGCGTTCGCCGGGGTCAAGAGAGAACACGACATGTCCATATTGACCTTTACCACCGGATTGTTTTGCATATTTATAGTTGATTTCTTTAACTGGCTTCGTAATAGATTCACGATATGCAACACGTGGGGTACCAATATTTGCTTGAACTTTGAACTCACGCAAAAGACGGTCAACAATAATATCTAAGTGAAGTTCACCCATACCACGAATAACTGTTTGACCAGTATTCTCGTCAGAATTGACGCGGAAAGTTGGGTCTTCTTCTGCTAATTTGCGAAGAGCCTCACCCATTTTTTCTTGATCACCAGAACTCTTTGGTTCAATGGCAATTGAGATAACAGGTTCAGGGAATGAGATACTTTCAAGAGCGAGTGATTTTGTATCGCACAAAGTATCGCCGGTGAAACTTTCTTTAAAGCCAAGTACTGCTCCAATATCACCCGCGCGGATTTCTGTAATGTCTTCACGGCGGTCAGCGTGCATACGAAGTAAGCGACCAATACGTTCTTTTCTTCCTTTGGTGCTGTTTTGCACTGTTTGACCTTGGCTTAACACACCAGAATAAACGCGGATATAAGCCAAACGACCAACGTAAGGGTCGGTCACTATTTTGAATACCAATGCACTTAATGGGGCATCGTCTTGAGCAGGGAGTTCAAAAATATTTTCTTGGTTATCAGGGTCAGAGGCTTTGACAGATGGAATATCAGCTGGTGAAGGTAAATAATCCACCACTGCATCTAACAAAACTTGCACACCTTTATTCTTTAAGGAAGAACCACAAAAGACTGCTGTAGCTTTATTTGCAATAACACCCTTGCGTAATGCGGCTTTTAATTCATCAATGCTAATTTCTTGCGCTTCAAGGAATTTGACTGTGAGTTCATCGTCTAATTCCGCAACTTTTTCTACCATTCGTGCACGAGCTTCTTCTGCTTGTGCCTTTAAGTCTGCTGGGATTTCTGTAATCTTGGGTTCTTTGCCAAGGTCATCTTCCCAAATTACTGCTTTCATTGAGAGTAAATCAATCACACCCTTGAATGTCGCTTCAAAGCCAATTGGTAATTGCATTGGTATGGGGTTAGCCCCAAGTCTCTGGATAATTGACTCAATTGTCCGCTCGAATGAAGCGCCGACTCGGTCCATCTTGTTGACAAAACAAATACGCGGCACGCCATAACGGTCAGCCTGACGCCATACTGTTTCAGATTGTGGCTCTACACCTTGCACTGCATCAAAAACAACAACACCGCCATCCAAAACACGGAGGGAGCGTTGTACTTCAGCAGTAAAGTCAATATGACCGGGCGTATCAATAATATTTACTTGATAGCCTTTCCATTCAGCAGACACAGCCGCAGAAACAATGGTAATACCTCGTTCGCGTTCTTGTACCATCCAGTCAGTAACAGTGGTACCATCATCCACCGAGCCGATGCGGTGAGTTAAACCAGTATAGAACATGATACGCTCGGTGGTTGTTGTTTTACCAGCGTCAATGTGGGCAATAATGCCTATATTTCGATATTTCTCCAACGGATGAACGCGCGCCATTTAAGTGTTACCTATTTCCTTATAAGTTAGTATCTAAAATTAAATTCGATAATGAGAGAAAGCACGGTTGGCTTCTGCCATTTTGTGAGTTTCATCGCGCTTGCGAATTGCCGCACCAGTTTCATTGAATGCATCAATTAATTCTGAGGCGAGCTTATCTGGGAATGATTTGCCAGCACGTTCACGTGCTGATGAAAGAATCCAGCGAATTGCCAAAGTAACACGGCGATCAGAGGAAACTTCCATTGGTACTTGATATGTAGCACCACCCACACGGCGTGGGCGAACTTCCATAGCAGGACCTACATTCTTAAGTGCACCATCAAAAACCTCCATCGGATTTTTTTCAGTGCGTTCCTTAATTAAATCCATCGCATCATAAACCAACCCCATAGCAACACTCTTCTTTCCTTGCTTCAAAACATGTTGAATCATGGTTTGGATATTAAGGCTATTAAAACGGATATCGGGAAGCATTTCCCGTCTCTCTGGTTTTGCTCTTCGCATCTTTACATACTCCTAATTGCTACTACTTCGGACGCTTTGCGCCATACTTTGAGCGACCTTGTTTACGGTTGGCAACGCCAGTGGTATCCAAGGAGCCACGTACAATGTGATAACGAACGCCGGGCAAATCTTTTACACGCCCACCACGTACAAGCACCACAGAGTGCTCTTGTAATTGGTGACCTTCACCTGGAATATAAGCGGTTACTTCGATACCATTGCTTAAACGTACACGAGCAATTTTCCGCAAAGCCGAATTTGGCTTTTTAGGAGTCATGGTACGTACAACGGTACAAACACCACGTTTTTGTGGTGCACCTTTATCTTGGCGGAATCTGCGTTGCTTATAGCTGTTCAGTGTGAACTGCAATGCAGGTGCTTTGGATTTTGCGTTCTTATTTTTGCGGCCCCGGCGGACCATTTGATTTACTGTAGGCACTGTTGCCTCCGATACAAATTTCTTTCTAATTTTTTCTTTTGATATTCGCAACAAATGAGACCATCAACGTCATTCCCTGATGGCCTCATTTGTAGTAGCCAATGTATTGCCTTTGAGCGGGGTTTGATTTGCCGCTCTATTTCCTTACAAAAGCATGTTATTTTATCATGCCATTTTAATCGCGTCAATAGGAAATCTTACTTTTTACGTGGTTGACCTTCTCCGATGCTCAGCAAACCTGTGTCATGTTTTGGAGGATGCGTCTTTTCTTCATCTTTACCAAACTTGACCACATCACCACTTTCATTAATGGCTTCCACTGCCAAACCAAGTGATTGCAATTCCTTCACTAACACACGGAAAGATGCTGGAATGCTGGGTTCTTCAATCGGTTCACCCTTCACAATCGCTTCATATGTATTGACGCGTCCAACTGTATCATCAGATTTTACAGTGAGCATCTCTTGAAGAGTGTGTGCGGCACCATAAGCTTCGAGCGCCCACACTTCCATTTCACCAAAGCGTTGACCACCAAACTGAGCCTTACCACCAAGCGGCTGTTGAGTAACCAAACTATATGGACCTGTAGAACGAGCATGAACTTTATCTTCAACCAAGTGATGCAATTTGAGAATAGTCATCACACCAACAGTTACGGCTTGGTCATATTTCAAACCAGTTTTACCATCGCGTAAAGATTGTTTACCGAGAATTGGCAATGGAATACCTTTTTCTTTTGCCATTTCTTGAGCAGTTTCGTAGACTTTATCTTCTGCAACGCGGCGTGAACCACCATTCACTTCTAACCATAAACGCAAACAGGCAATAATTGTCTTTTCATCTAACTCAGGGTCGCGGTTTGCAATTTCACGGTCTTCTAACAAAATTTCATCTGGGTTGGAATAACCTTTTTCACGTAACCATTCACGCGCAGTAGCACGATGTGCATATTCAGGTTCATTCAAGCGATAGACATCATATCTACGTTTATCAAGCCAATGTTCTAAGTACAAACGACGAACTTCATCATCATCTTCAATAGAGTTCGGGTCATATTCTTGTTCTCGAATCCAATCCCATGCACGTTGAGCCGCTTCTTTCCATGCTTGGTCAATAATCCAAGCACGGGCGAGTTCGGCTTCAATTTGTTCTTCACTCGTTCCATCAAATACCGGAGTGACAGCACGGAAACCCATGCGTTTTGCCGCCCAACCTAAATGCACTTCTAATACCTGACCAATATTCATACGACCAGGCACACCCAGAGGATTCAAAATAATATCTACAGGTGTACCATCTTCAAGGAATGGCATATCTTCAACAGGTACAACTTTAGAAACCACACCTTTGTTTCCATGTCGTCCTGCCATTTTGTCACCAGCAGTAATCTTGCGACGTTGCGCCACAGACACACGCACCATCATATCCACACCAGCGGCAAGGTCTGAGTTATCTTCACGAGTAAAGACTTTTACATCTACAACTTTACCGCGTTCGCCGTGAGGCATTCGCAAAGATGTATCTTTCACATCACGAGATTTTTCACCAAAGATAGCACGTAACAATCTTTCTTCTGGTGTTAATTCTTTTTCACCTTTTGGCGTAATCTTGCCGACCAAAATATCATTCGGTCCAACTTCTGCACCGATGCGAATGATGCCATTTTCATCTAAATCTTTAATTGCATCATCACCTACGTTCGGAATGTCACGCGTGATTTCTTCTGGACCTAATTTTGTATCACGAGCTTCCACTTCATACTTTTCAATATGAACAGAAGTAAAGCGGTCTTCTTGCACCAAACGTTCAGAAAGCAAAATCGCATCTTCAAAGTTGCCACCTTCCCATGAAAGGAAAGCCACAACCACATTTTGACCCAACGCCAACTTACCGGCATCAGTAGATGAAGAATCTGCAATAATATCGCCCTTCTTAATCACTTGTCCCTTCACCACAGATGGGCGTTGGTCAATACAAGTGGATTGATTCGAGCGTTGATATTTTCTTAATTGATAAACTCGATTTCCACTTCGCTTCTCTTTTACGGTGATGCTTGATCCTGTTACCGACACAACTTCACCATCCGCTTCAGCGACAACCACTTGACCAGAATCTAACGCGGCATGACCCTCCATCCCCGTAGAAACGAGCGGAATTTCAGGTCGCACCAAAGGCACAGCCTGCGCCATCATGTTCGAACCCATCAAAGCGCGGTTGGCATCATCATGTTCAAGGAATGGAATCAACGCCGCACTGATACCTACCACTTGATGCGGGGCAACATCCATAAAGTCAATGCTTTCAGCATTTGAGAAAATGAAGCCAGAGTGATAACGGCAAGAAATACGTTCGCGTGAAAATTCTTTCTTTTCAGTTAATGTCGAATTGGCTTGCGCAATTGTATATTTATCTTCAGCATCAGCAGAAAGATAAACAATTTCATCTGAAACATACGGCACAATGTTAACTTCTTCAAGTTTTGCTAACTTCTTAGCAACTTTAGAGTCAATTTCTGTACCAGACTTGAAAAGTAATTCTTCTGATTTCGGGTCGTACACATCTTCACGTAAAGTGCGACCTTCTAACAATTCACTTGAGCCGGGAAAAGTTTTATACACTTTGCGATATGGTGTTTCAATGAAACCATATTCATTTACGCGAGCAAATGAAGCCAAACGTCCAATCAAACCGATGTTTGGACCTTCAGGTGTTTCAATCGGACAAATACGTCCATAATGAGAGTGATGTACATCGCGCACATCAAAGCCGGCGCGTTCGCGACGTAAACCGCCCGGACCCAATGCCGATAATGTACGTTTGTGGCGTAACTCTGCTAATGGATTGGTTTGGTCCATGAATTGCGAAAGTTGTGAAGAACCAAAGAATTCACGTAACGCCGCAACCACCGGACGAATATTTACCAATGTCACTGGAGAAAGTTGTTCTTGGTCACGGATAGACATGCGTTCTTTAATCACACGTTCCATACGGCGAAGTCCAATGCGTAACTTGTTTTGAATCAACTCACCCACAGTTTTGACGCGTCTATTTCCGAGGTGGTCAATATCGTCTGAGCGTTCTGTTCCATTATTAATTTGAATCATACGACGAATCAAACGAATAATGTCACTTTTTGTGACAGTGCGATGTGGAATCGGGATATTCAAATCAAGTTTTTGATTTAATTTATAACGACCCACTCGTTCAAGGTCATAATGACGTTGGTCAAATAATTGTTCTTCTAAAAATTGGCGAGCATTATCTAATGTAGCTGGGTCGCCGGGGCGCATCTTCTTGAAGAATTCAATCAATGCCGCTTCAGCAATTGTGTGATTAGATAAATCCCAATCAGGTTCTTGCTTAATCGTAGAGGCAATAAATAAGCGGTCGGCATTGTTATCTACATCTTTGAAGATAGAGAGAATCTCTTCGTCCGTACCTTGCTTGATCGGGGAATCTTTGATGCCATCATTGACGGCGGCAAGCGCACGTAAAAACACAGTGATTGGAACTGTGCGTTTACGATTAAATTTCAAAATAATATAATCAGACTTACGGGTTTCAAACTCCATCCACGCACCACGGTCTGGGATTAACTTTGCCATAGAGAGCAAACGACCCGTAGCACGGTCGGCTGGGGCTTCAAAATACACACCCGGAGAACGAATCAACTGCGAGACGACCACACGCTCTGTACCATTAACAATGAAGGTACCCTTATCCGTCATCTCAGGGAAATCACCCAAGAAAATATCTTGTTTGATAGGCTCAGGAACATCATTCCCTGCCAACAAAACAGAAACATATAACGGACTTGCATATGTCAAGTCACGTTCTACACATTCTTCAATTGTATGTTTCGGGTCACCAAAGCGATACTTCAAGCCCCATTGTTGTGATTCTGGGCTTCGGCTTGGGAAAAACAACTTCATCCCCTTGTTATAAGACTCAATTGGCGAAATTTCGTGGAATAAATCACCAAGCCCTTCTCGTTTCAATCTTTCAAAAGAATCAAGTTGTACTTCAATTAAGTTAGGTAAATCTAGTTTTACTGGGATTTGTGCGTAACTTTTTTGGGGCAAAGAAGATGCCATTCTTCTCTCCTAACATTTTTATAGAGTTGGATAAACGAATTAAACTGCCCATGTGGACAGCAACCTTGAATTATATCGAAGAGAGCATAAAAAGTCAAGAAAAAATTATACCCGAAAGAAACATCATCACGCCTCCCCTCTTAAGGACACCTGAGTTACCCGCGTCAACTATCAACTTTCCCCTTTTACAGATTATAACAACATAAATGATTTGACAATAAATATATCTACGTGTAAAATCACGCACGCTTAACAAAAAAATACATCGCCGAGATAGCTCAGTAGGTAGAGCATGCGACTGAAAATCGCAGTGTCCCCAGTTCGATCCTGGGTCTCGGCACTCTCGGCGAATATCAAGTACAATAGCCAAGAAGATGCGGGTGTAGTTCAGTGGTAGAACGTCTCCTTGCCAAGGAGAAGGCCGTGAGTTCGAATCTCATCGCCCGCTCAAGCCGAAGGATTGCAGATTGAAATAAAATTCGGTCAGCAATCCTTTTGTGTATAATGCAAGTGTGAATGGCGTCGTGGCCAAGTGGTAAGGCAAGGGTCTGCAAAACCCTTATTCACGGGTTCAAATCCCGTCGACGCCTCTCAAACAGACTCAGATTGAGTCTGTTTTTATTTCTTAACTCTTTCGTTATCAGAATATGTTTGAAATGTTTTTTATATAAAAAAAGCCTATAATCAAATCCATATAAACCATGAGTAAGAAAAGACAAAATCGCTTTTCCGCTTTTCAGATTACGCTGATTTACCTTGGACTCGGTATTCTATGGATTCTATTAACAGATACCATTCTATTTAGATTCCTCAACGCCTCTGGACAACTTTCCTCATTACAAACATACAAAGGCTGGTTTTATGTAGGGGTAACTGCTTATATTTTATACATCCTTTTGAAAATCAACGAGCAAAGAGTAACAACTTCAAAATTCCAAGCACAAGAAGAATATCGCCAATTGGTAGAGCAACTGCCCGGCGTAGTTTTTATGGATGTTTTTGATGACCCTCAAAGCACCCATTACATGAGTCCACGCATAAAAGACCTAGTTGGTTATACCGCCGAAGAGTGGACAGAAAATGGAAGAGACTTGTGGTCTATTTCCCTTCACCCAGATGACAAAGAACGTGTTCTCAACGAGGACAAACGTACAAATCAAACAGGTGAATCGTTTCGGATTGAATATCGCCTCAAACATAAAGATGGTCACTATGTGTGGGTAAAAGAAGACGCTTCACTTGTCAGAGCAGAAGACGGCACACCTTTGTTTTGGCAGGGAATCCTGCTCAACATTACTGAGCAAAAAAAGGCTGAAGAATTATCAAGGTGGCGTGATGAGGTCTTGAGAGAGTCAACAATGGAGTTAACTCATTATGTTGACCTCAATAACTTATTTGAAAAAATATTTTCATCATTGTATAAATTAATTCAATTTGATAGTGCTTCCATTGAATTAGTCAATGGCGATACTGCTGAAATTGTAGCGGGAAAAAACATCCCGAAAGAAATGATTGGGATGCAGTACCAAGTTAACCCGACGAAATGGGGCGGTTTAGATTCACTTCGAAATATACAAATTATTCCCGATGTCCAAAAAGATGAAAGGTTCATCATCTTTGATGAAACAAATTACATCAAAAGTTGGATGGGTATCCCGTTAATGATTCAAGAAAAATTAATTGGCTTCTTGAATTTAGATAGTCGTACACCAAATTATTTCAATTATGAGTTTGCCTCACTTGCCCAAACGTTTGCAAACCAAGCCACAATTGCAATTGAAAATGCAAAACTTTATACAGAGACAAAACAACGTCTTCAAGAACTTGAAACCGTCAGTCGTGTCTCTTCGGCTTTGCGTGCCGCACAAGATACAAATGAAATGTTCCCGATTCTATTAAATGAAATCAAATCTATTATTCAAACTGATGCCGCAACTGTTTTTCTTTTTGACGAAGAAAAAAATGCGCTAACAGTTCGGGCTACCAGCGGATGGTTAGCTGACTTACCAAAATCTATATTTGCACCAAACGAAGGCGTAGTAGGCACAGTATTTGTAAAAGGCATTGCACATGCCACCCCAGAGTTTATTAGTGACCCGTTGGCTCACCCTGAAAATGCAAAATTTTTTGGGGATGGTTGGGGTGGAATCGCGGTACCGATACGCACTGCCAATGAAACCATTGGCGTAATTATTGTTGGCATACAAAAACCAAGACGAATTGATGATGGTTTTGTTCGCTTGTTAACCACGATTGCTGAAATTGCAGGCAATGCTATTTATCGTTCCAATCTTTTTGATAGAAATGAAGAACAGATTCGCCGCCTCACTACTTTACGTGAAATTGATACTGCCATTACATCGAGTCTTGATTTACGCATTACGCTCAACATTATCATTGAACATCTAATAACAAAGATGGGTGTAAGCGCCGCATCATTTTTGATATTCGATCCCAATAGCCAAATGTTAGATACAGTAGCCGCCAATGGATTTCAAAACCAAGAAATGAATCAAATATCATTGAATGTTGGTGATGGCTTAGCAACTCAAATACTTTTAAACAGAAAACCAATTCATGTAAAAGATTTAGATAATGAAAGTCAAAAAATAACTGGTGAGAATTTTTCAAGCTATTATGCTTTGCCACTTTTTAGCAAAGGCACAACACGTGGTGTTCTTGAAACTTATTTCAAACAACCCTTCACCCCCAATGCAGATTGGATTGATTTCGTACAAACATTAGCAGGTCAGGCGACAATTGCAATTGATAACGCCCAACTGTTTGAAAATTTACAACGCAGTAATCAAGAACTTTCACTAGCATACGACACAACGCTAGAAGGCTGGGGAAAAGCATTGGAATTACGTGATAAAGAGACTCAAGGACATACACAGCGCGTCACCAACTTGACTTTAGAACTGGCTCAACGCGTTGGCATTCCCGAATCCCAATTGACTCATATCCGCCGTGGTGCTTTGCTTCATGATATAGGCAAAATGGGTGTATCAGATAAAATCTTACGCAAGCCGAGTGCATTGACTGATGAAGAAATGAACGAAATGAAAAAACATCCGCAATATGCGTATGAATTGTTGTATCCAATCCCCTACTTACGCGCGGCAGTAGACATTCCTTATTGTCACCATGAATGGTGGGATGGAAGTGGTTATCCGCGTGGATTAAGAGGCGAAGAGATTCCACTTGCGGCACGCATCTTTGCCGTCGTGGATGTTTGGGATGCCTTACTTTCAGACAGACCCTATCGTGAAGCATGGAATCAGAATGATGTGATGAAATATATCCTTGACCTTTCGGGCAAACAATTTGACCCGCGCGTTGTGGATGAGTTCAAGCGAATCCTTGAAACCAATTTAGATGTGATTGAGTCAAATTCCCCACAAGATTAAAGCTGAAAAGCAGAATCAATTATCCCCTTAAGAAAGAAGCGATGAGTTTCCTCATCGCTTCTTTTTATTTCACTCGTAAAAATTTTCTCTTACCAACTTGCAACACGCCTGTATGTGGAAATGGCATATCTTTTTCAATCACTTCGCCATCAAGTTTGACACCTTTTTGTTCAATCAAACTGCGGGCTTTGCTTTTACTTTCTGCCATTTTGTTTGCGATGATGACATCCACAACGGTTTGATTCGGTTGCAAATTATATTCAGGCATTTCATCAGGAATTTCTTTTTGTTGAAAGCGTTTGATGAAATTTTCTTGTGCAGATTTTGCTTCATCATCACTATAGAAAATGCTGGTGATTTCTTGCGCCATTTTCATTTTCGCATCACGTGGATGTAATGTATTTGCGGCGAGGTCTTTTTCAATTTGTGCAATTTCTTGCGGACTCCAACGTGTGACGAGACGCATGTAAATGCCCATAGCAGAATCTGGCACAGACATTAACTTTCCGAACATATCATCAGCACCAGTATTGATTGGCACAATATTGCCAGTAGATTTTGACATTCTTTGCACGCCATCGGTGCCGGGCAAAATGCCAGTGATAATTCCGACCAAAGGTTTTTGACCCAATGCCTCTTGTAACTTTCTACCAGCAACAATAATATTAAAGAGTTGGTCTGAACCACCTGCTTGAACATCTGTATTCATAGCAACAGCATCATAACCTTGCATGAGTGCATAAAAAGTTTCATGCAAGTAAATTGGTTCACCTTTATCAAGTCTCTTTGCAAAATTTTCACGCGCCAAAAATTGTTGCACTGTAAAGTTTTGACCTAAGCGAATCAAATCTACTAAAGATAATTTTGAAAGCCATTCACCGTTATAACGAATTTTCGTTTTGTTTTTATCTAAAACGCGAAAGGCTTGTTCGGCATACGTCTTTGAATTTTCATTGACTTGTTCTTCGGTTAAGACAGGACGCGCTTTGTTTTTGTCAGAAGGGTCACCTACTAAAGCCGTGTAACTTCCGATTAAGAAAGTCACCTCGTGACCTAAATCCTGAAATTGACGAAGTTTTCTCATCGAAATGGTGTGACCTAAATGCAAGTCTGTAGAGGTGGGGTCATATCCACAATAGACTTGCAAAGGACGGTTTTCTTTTTGTGCAATCAATAATCGCTCACGCAATTCATTTGTCATTGCTTTTTGTAATTCAGCATCACCATAATCGGTGCCTTGCATTAATAATTCAACTTGTTCGTCAATGTTCATAAAGACCTCGGATAATTTAATAAAACAAAAACGCGCCCGCGATGATGAGGGGCGCGTTCAATGCACACCATCGCAATCAATTACTGGTGAGCATAATAGTAGTTCCTAAAAGATTTGCTAAACATATTGCTATTATACAACAAGAATTTTATTGGGACAAATAAAAGAAAATAACCACAGAGTTCACAGAGGTCTCTGAGATTTTTTGAGTTTTTCTCAAAGTTCTCTGTGGCAAGGTCTTAATGATTATTGAGACAAATTGAAAGCAAAACTCCACGGACCTGCGATAGTATAAAACTCATCACTGTAAACAATTTCTTCCGCTTGTTGTTGAGTCATATCTGGCGGAATGCTGAGGATTTGCATCGTCAACGCGCCGTTGATATCCACACAATCTAAAACAATGCCAATACCGCGTTCTGCCAAAGATTGTTGAATTTTCGGCATATACACTGAACAATAATCATCGCCTTGCGGTGGCGCGGCAATTGAATTGATAAAAATAGAAGCGTTGGTTAAATCAGCATCTGGCGGCACAACAAAAGTCAAAGTATCACAACGTAAGCCGGGGTTACCTTCTTGCAAACTTAACAATGTCGTGCCATATTCTTGTAAAACAATTCCACTGTAATTCAAACTCGCAGACCAAATTGACCAATCCGCCGCATCAGGCAAAGTAAAACACACATCGGCATTGACGTTTTTCCCTTCCATCCAAACACGTTCCATGCGTACATCAATTCCGCTAGCAATTTGATTTGATGCCACTTGCACCGCCGCCGTTGGATATGACGGGTCAATAAATGCAGTTGCTGTTGGTAAAAATTGTGGGAGTACCACCGTCTCTGGTGAAGGTGAACCACAAGCAGTGACAAATATTAACAGCAACACGATTAATTTTTTCATTATAGATTTTTCTCCTTTGAACTAACTCAATAAATCTTCAATCGCCTCTTTCAGACTTGGAAACTGATACTGATACCCAGACTCTATCAAACGTTTCGGCTGAGAGAACCTGCCATCCAAAATCATGACGCTCATTTCGCCTAAAATGTTTCGTACCAAAAATTCTGGGTATGGAAACCAATAAGGGCGATGCAAAACTTGAGCAAGGGTTTGATTAAACTCTGCATTAGAAGTTTGAGCAGGCGCAATTAAATTATACGCGCCACTTGCATTTTCATTTGCAATCAAAAACCTGACTGCCCCAACCCAATCTTGGATGTGAATCCAGGGAAAGGCTTGTTTTCCAGAACCAAATTGACCGCCAAAAAATAATTTTATCGGTAGGGACATTAAATCTAGCAGGCTACCTTTTCTATCTAACACAACTGCTGACCTTGTGACGATTCTTCTTACACCCAAATCATCTAATGATTTTGTTGCATCTTCCCACTGTACTGCAAGTTGAGCAAGAAAATCATCCGCAGGTGGTGTGGATTCGTCGGCAAGGCTTCCATTTAATCCATAGTAGTTTATGCCTGAGGCTTGGATGAAAATGCTTGGGCGTTTATCTGCTGTTTGAATAGCAGAAGCAAGTAGAAATCCAGGAATGAGGCGTGAGTCTACAAATGATTTTTTCATCGCAGATGTCCACGGAAATGTCGAAAGCGATTTTCCTGTTAAGTGAATCACCACATCCATTTCATTAATGCGATGCACCCAGCCGTTTGTGGTTTTTGCATCCCATTGAATCGCTTCGGCATGTTGAATTTTTTTTGTGCCACGAGTCAGAATAAAAACTTTGTGACCATCATTCACAAAAGATTTTGTTAAAGCAGTTCCTAAAAAACCTGAACCGCCGGCAATTAAGATGTTCATTTCTAATGTTCCTGTAATCATTTGGGGCTTTCACAAATTATCAAAACTGGATGTATAATTCCGCAGTTGTTGAGAACTTATGAATGAACCCGTATTAGTGCTCAATGCAAATTTTGAGCCAATCCACGTCTGCTCAATACGACGGGCAATCGGATTAATCATTGCAGGGAAAGCTGGCATGATTGCAAACGGGCGCGGAAACATTCGTACCATTACACAATTAATACCGCGACCATCAATCATTCGGCTTGAATCGCAAATTCACCGTCCACGCCCACGTGTGAAATTAACGCGCCGAGAGATCTTTCGCCGCGATAATTATACCTGCCAGTATTGTGGCAAACATCAACTCAACTTAACCATTGACCATGTGATGCCACGTCACTTAGGCGGTAAACATATTTGGACGAATTTAGTGACAGCATGTTCAGGGTGCAATCATCGCAAAGGCGGGCGTAAAGTAGATGAAGCTCACATGCACCTAATGAGAATTCCAAAAGAACCACCAGCCGATGCTTCATATATTTTCGGCAAACACTTAAGCGAAAATCAAGAGTGGGAACAATATATTTCGGGTTGGTAAAAAATTAGACCTAACAAAATTTTGTCAGGTCTTTTTGATTAAAAATCTATTTCCATAAAATCTTTTGCTAATTCGACTTCGCCATCAAAAGCCGATTTTGCCTCTTCGACTAAACCGCTTCTTTCATGGCTTCCAGTTGGGTAGTGAATCAGATACATTTTCTTCGCCTCAGCCTTTGACCCAATCTCACCCGCTTGCATAGCTGACGAATGCCCCGGCGAGTGACCAGTTGCTTCATGAATCAAAACATCCGCGTTCGTACTGAGACGAATCACTTCGTCACATGGCTCAGTATCACAGGAATACGCCAGCACTTTTTGATTTGGAAATTTGATTCTTAATCCAATATTCGGAATCATGTGTTGCACCGGCGAAGCATGAACAGTAAAATCGTCACAACTCAAAACAGATGTCATTTCTTCACTTGGCAAACGATAAAATACAACAGGAAAAAAATGGGGCCACTCAGACCAGCTATATAAGCTCATCATCGTTTCAACACGGTCAATGGTGTAATGCAAACCATAAATATTGAGCAACTTCTTTCTGCCTAACAACCACATATCCATTAAAAGAAGCGGAAGTCCTGAAGCATGGTCTGGGTGAAAATGTGTAACGATAATGTCGGTCAAATTGTTGAAATCCACCCCTGCTTGCTCCAAACGCACAATCGGGTTGCTGACACAATCAATCAGTAACATGCGCTCTTTGCCAAGAATGACCATGTGTGTATTCTCGGCTTCTTTCGTAGGAACCGCATTGGATGAGCCTAAGATAATAACTTTGGACATTATCTATATCTTAACTCAAAATTAACTTAATTAATAAAAAAACATCCTGTGAATTTCTCACAGGATGTTTTAATTTACTATCCCATTACACTCAATAGCAAACTCGGCGAAATGTATGCCTCAATCAATGCCGCAATTGCTAACAACGGCACCACCAAGCCAATAAAAATCTTTGCCCAATCTGCCAACAATTCGAGAATCACTTCGCCCATAGACTTCCCTGCTTGCGGCGTGACGATGACAGCACCAAAATAAAGTACAACGGCACTACCAATCATCAAAGCAGGGATTTCAAAAATTCCGTGCGGAGCAACACCTGCGAGAAAAATGGGAAATGGATTTATGCCAAGCAATTCAAGGAAAGCATATAACCCACCAATTAAAGCAATATTAACCATATATAGCATAATGCCTAATACGCTAAACGAAACCATACCCGCCAGAAAAATCAAAGCAACAGCGCGTGTATTATTCAAAAACAGAAACGGCGCACTGAGATGCTCTTGAATTTCTGATATATCAGGTAATTCGCCAATGTCGCTGATATTTTCTTCTAGTTCAGCAATATCTTCAGGAGTTGCCATAGCAATCATCTCTGCTACATTATCTTTAATCCAAGCATAACTTGCCCAAATGCTGATTCCTGCAATTAATGTCACAAAAAATACGGCGGGCAAAATTCGGCGAAGTGCACTACCCAATACACGTTTATACCAATCCAAGATTGAACTAGCTCCGCCAGTGAAGTTCAGCAAAAAGGTTTTCGCCATCCATTTCAAATTGATAGTGTCAATTTCACGTCCGAGTAAATATTCACGTTGAAAGTGAGCAATACCCACCCGAATCAATAGCAAGGCAATAATCGTTACGCCAGCAATACCAAGCCACAAGACTTGTTCATTTCCCCAAAACAACATCACAGCCTCACCTTGCATCAAAATTGCTACAGGAATCACAATGAATGACGCCAATAAATTTGCGGCTTTCACTGATGTTGATTGAACAGAAATCACAATCGCCGCACTCACCATCAAAAACGCGTGAGCAGTTGTAAGCAAAAACAACTGAGTCAATACAGAAGCAGATGGCATAGTCAAATCGAGGCGGATGACCATAATCAAATACAAAAGGATTGAAGTGTAACTCGCTACCAGAGGCGTAATCACACCGACGAGCAATTTCCCAAAATACAATTGCCAATCATCAAACGGTGCACTCAACAAAGGTTCAATGGTTCCGCGTTCCTTTTCGCCGACAAAAGACTCTAACGCTACAACCAATGAAACCGTGATGGGAAAAAATCCGATAATCAAAATTGAAAACGGAACAAGTCTATCGAGAATTAAATCTGCATTGTATTGATTCAAAAAATCAACTGTTTGTTTTGCAAACTCATTCATCAAAAACGGAAAACATAAAGTAAGAATTAACATAGGGAACAACACACGCCAATCACGCAATTGGTCGCGCAGTTCACGTTTTGCCACAAGCCAAATGGGTTTTAGTTTATTGAACATATTCGTAACCTTTCGCTTGTGCCATCACTTTCAAATAAACTTGTTCCAACGTGCGCGTTTCTTCTTGCAATGCAACAACAGGAATATTTTTTGATGCAAACATACTTAACAATTTTGGATTTGATTCTTCAGCCGCTTCAACCCTAACCTTCAAACTGTTCGACGTGCGGGAAATTAACTCTACGCCCGATGGCATTTCAAAATTTGAATCTACTGCCTCAGCAAATTTGACAACATATTCAGGTGACCCTAAAACATTTCTTTTCAATTCATCTAAAGTACCTTGAATCAAAATCTTACCGCGATAGATAACTGCAATCTTATCGGCTAGTGCTTCCACTTCGGTTAAGTTGTGGGAGCAGATAACAATCGTCCTGCTAGATGATTTGAGGCGGGCAATTTCGTCACGGACTAAGCGGGCAGACTCAGGATCCATGGCAGAGGTTGGTTCATCAAGCAACAAAACGCCAGGCTGATGAATCATGGCGCGCGCGAGTGCTAATTTCTGACACATCCCTTTTGAATACTCACCCACTCTACGTTTTGCGGCTTCCATTAATCCAAAGTATTCCAATAAATTATCACTGCGTTTTTTTCGTTCAGGTGCATCAAGCCCATACACTTGACCAAAAAAATCTAAATATTCAAGCGCAGACATACGCATATATAAACCATGTTGTTCCGTTAAAACACCAACTGAAGCGCGGACATCATGCCCATTTTTGACCACGTCATAACCAGCTACACGCGCCGAACCACGCGAAGGATTTAATAAAGCAGTTAACATGCGAACAGTGGTCGTTTTGCCTGCTCCATTTTGACCGAGCAAAGCCAAAATTTGCCCGCCTTGTACAGAGAGGTTAACTCCATCCACAGCCATAAAATCATGAAATTGTTTACTTAAGTCGTTTGTTTCTATCATGGGAATTTCCTTACCTTGGTTTAAGGTTACAAGTTGAAGGTCAAAAGTTATTAATGATTGTATTCCTCATTATGGATGTTCCCCTTGACAACTTCCTTACAAATTTTGTACAAGGCGTTGTCGCCAGAGTAAAAAGCCACCTGCCAGAAAAAAGAGCAAAGCAAAAAATATCTGGTTGATATTGATTCCGTTAACAAGAGCAATGTCTAACCTGAGAAACTCTAATAAAAAGCGAGTTAGAGAATAAAAAGAAAGATAAAACAAGAATAAATCACCTGCATTAAGTTTGGATGAAAACTTTTTGCCAATCCAAAGCAATAAAAAGAAATTGATTAAGTTGAAAATCATTTCGTATGCAAATAGTGGATGATAGAACTCAATGGCTTCATAACCACTTAAGCGAGAAGGTGGTTCAATAAATATGGCCCACGGCAAGTTTGTCGGCAAGCCGTATAACTCTTGATTCAAATAATTTGTCAGTCGCCCGATGATTTGTGCTAGGGACAAACCGGGTGCGAGAATATCTGCAAGTTGCCAAAAGGGTTGTTCATATTTGCGACAGAAAATGTATAAAGCAAATGTTCCACCGAGAATCGCGCCGGGCAAACCAAAGCCACCAATCCATAACACGAGTGCGTCAATTGGGTGGGAAAAATAATGTTGAGTTGTAAGACCAAGTTGAACCGAAGAAAGAGGCGGAGTGAGAATATGCCACAGGCGAGCGCCGATGAGTCCCCAAATTGTCAAAGGTAAAAAAAGATAGTAAATAATTTCAGGGTCGTGATTAAATTTTTTGGCGCGATAAGCAGAAAGTAATGCGCCACATGCAATTGCCAATGCGATGATGATGCCATTGTTTTCTGTCAATTTGATTCTCTTTGTTTTCGCATACGTTCATGCCCTTGTACGCGGACGTGAAAAATTCTTTGAAAGGCAGTGATGTTTCCAAGCACGGCGATAATGCAAACTGCGATAAAAGGTTGATTGAAAACCAGCAGTGGAATTAAAACAAGATAACGTTCAACACGCGTCAGGATTCCAACTTTGGCTGTGAAATTTAAACCCTCAGCACGTGCCTTAACGTACGACACAAAGACTGAACCCGCTGTGGCGGCAAAGGTAATCATCACAGCCAAGTGATTATTTTCTGTTAAGAAATAATATAGCAAACCGCCAAATGTAATTAACTCTGCATATCTATCACTGACAGAATCTACAAATGCGCCAAAGTCGCTAGGTTCGCCACGTAAACGCGCCATCGTTCCATCAAATGCATCAACTAAAACAGATGCAAGCAAAATAAATGCACCTGTGGTCATTTTTCCAAGTGCAAGATAGTATGCGCCGACCGTTGTGCCTGCTAAACCAAGCAATGTAATGGTGTTGGGATGTAAGCCTGTATTATTTAAAAAACCACCAATTGAATCTAAAATGCCTTTGAAGATGATTCTTAATCTATCTGTAAATGTGGGTTTGGGATTCAATATCGTTTCCTCTTTTCATTCATCTTTCTTCTTTCATAAGATTGGAAAGAGAGAGATGAATGAGAGTTTTTTTATTTTTGAGAGTCTTCTTCGTCCAAATCTTCTTCACTGACTAATACTTCGCGTTCTTTGCCACCACCTTGTGATGGTCCGACGACTCCCATTTTTTCTAACTCATCCAGTAAACGTGCGGCGCGCGGATAACCAATTCTCAAGCGGCGTTGTAATAATGAAGCAGAAGCGCGTTGGCTTTGACGAACAATTGAAATAGCTTGTTCAATTAAACCATCGTCTTCGTTTTCATCAGGTTCTTGTAACAGTTTTTCCCAAGGTGGAACTTCATTTGCTGGCATATCACTATTTTTACGCCAGTGGTCAATCAATCTTTCAATTTCCATGTCGGTGATTAACACACCTTGTGCGCGGACTGGGTTTCCAACTTCGGGATTTAAGAAGAGCATGTCACCACGCCCGAGCAATGATTCTGCGCCGGTGTAATCTAAAATCACGCGGCTATCGGTTCCTGATGCAACTGCAAATGCCAAACGAGCGGGAAAGTTGGCTTTGATTAAACCTGTGACTACATCAGTAGATGGTCTTTGAGTTGCGACGACCAAATGAATTCCTGTGGCACGCGCCATTTGAGCAAGGCGCACTAAATTATGTTCTGTTTGGTCTGGAGCAGACATCATCAAGTCTGCAAGTTCGTCAATCAAAACGACAATGCGAGGTAATGGAACTGCATCATCTTTACGAGTCAATTTACGATTGTAAGCATCTAAATCGCGGGCATGAGCAGACTCAAGCAAACGATACCGATGTTCCATTTCCACAACAACCCAACGAAGCACACCTAAAATTCTATCCAGTTGCGTTTCAACTTTTCCGTATAAATGTGGCAAACCATTAAAGCGAATCAATTCGACCATTTTCGAGTCAATCATTACCATACGTAATTCTTCCGGTGTATTGTTCATGGCTAAACATGCCGCAATGGCTGTAATACAAACTGATTTACCCGAACCCGTTGAACCTGCAATTAACAAATGTGGCATGCGAGATAAATCTGCGTTTAATGGATTTCCAGAAACATCACGTCCTAATGCTAAATTCAAAGGTGCGCCACGTTTATAAAACGAATCCGATTCAAGCAAAGCACGCAAACGCACAACAGAACTGTTTGTATTTGGAACTTCAATCCCAACATAAGGTTTACCCGGCACAGGTGCTTCAATCCGCAAGCGTTGAGCAGATAATGCCAATGCTAAATCTTTTTCAAGCGATGCAATTTGTGCCACACGAACTTTCATTTGTTGCACATCTTCTTCATCAGTGCCGGGCTTTTTGATAAAGCCAGGTTGAACAGCAAATTGCGTCACAGATGGACCAACGCGATAACCAATTACAGTTGCTGGAATACCAAATTCAGAAAGCGTTTTCATAATCAAACCAGCAGTTTGATTTATAGTGCGTTCATCTGCTCGCACAGTTGAATCGCCGAGCAAAATACCCAAAGGAGGTAATTCATCTGAACGTGGCGGTGGCTTGAGAGATTTCTCTTCTTTTTTGTTGGAAGATTTTAATGATGTACGAAACTCCGGCGGAATGGCTGGCACTTTCTTTTTAGATGATAAAGGCGATTTCTCTTTCTCGGCTTTTTCTTGTTTCGCTTCTTCCTTAAGTGGAGCTGATACATAAGCCTGAGAAGAATCTCCCGCCAAGTTAATCAAATACAACTCTAGCCAACTCCAAAAGCCCAAACCTGTGGCAAGCGAAAGTAACCATAAAACAAATAACATCGCCGTGCCAATGATTGAACCTGTCGCATTCCATAACAAGGTGACGATTCCCCAACCTAAACGTCCACCGTCCATGCCGGATTCGGCGCGGAATAAGTCATTGCCGAAGAGAACAGCCATCATGCCTAAGGTTAAGAGAGAAGCGATTTCGAGGGCGATGATTCGAATCCACTTCACGTCTTGTGTGTCACGGCGCAGTAATGTATATCCAAAATATCCAACGCCAAATAAAATAAAGACACATCCCCAGCCAAACCATAAACGAAGTTCAATAGCAATTCGTGATATTAGAAAACCTTCAGTGTAGCCAAATGCCGCCAGCAAAAAGATAATAGCAAGTGCAATGATGACAACACCAAGCCCATCGATTAAAAAACGCCCAAATTGCGAATTGAAACGCGCGAGTCTATCAAGCCAATCATTTTGAATTGGCATTTGACTTTGTTCGTATCGCTTGCTACGCTTTGGAGAAGATGGCATTCGTTATTCAAGCCTCATACTTAAACCCAAACGATGATGTTTTGAATCAAGTGTTATCACTTTCACTTGCACTTCTTCGTTCTCTTTCAAAACTTCACTTAATGGTTTACCTTCAGTGTGTGGAATTTCAGAAACATGAATCAAACCTTCCACTTCAAATTGATACAATTTTGCAAACGCTCCGTATGTTAACACACATGAAATTTTTGCTGCATGCACTGAACCAATGGTCATATTTGTTTCAGCATTCAACCATGGATTCGGTTTTAATCGTTTCAAACTTAATGCCACACGGCAACGCTCTGCCGATAAACCTAACACCTGCGCTTCAATTTTATTTCCAATTTTCAAAACTTGTGATGGATGCGTAACACGTCCCCAAGATAATTCTGAAATATGAATCAAACCTTCTGCGCCACCTAAATCAATAAATGCACCAAAATCAGTAATGTTGGTAACAACACCTTGCACAACTTGCCCTTCACACAATGAACCAAATAATTTTGTACGCTTGCCTGATTCAGTTTGTGCAGCTCGTTCTGAAAAAACAACACGATCATCTTGCGGCGTGCATTCAATAATTTTTAAATTTAACGTTTTACCAAGATACGCTTCAAAATTAATCTCAGCATTTTCTTTTTGGCAAAATTCAATCAAATGTGAAAAAGGCACAAAGCCATATAAATCAGTGCTTTCAACCAACAACCCACCGCGATTATGCCCCGTTACATTTAGTTGCACAATTTTATCTTGTTGATATAACTCTTTTGCCTGATTCCAATTGATGGAAATCTTTTTCGCCTCATCCTTAACGTGGGCATGATTCGGCGTCGTGAGGCATCCTTCTTCCGCCAACACAGATTCCCACCAGCCTTCATCAATGATTGGCGTCAAATCCTGTTCGCGTGATTTTTCTTCAATCATGCGCTTCTCCATTATTGATTCTGCAATTCCGTTTCCATTTCAAGAATTGTTTTGGCAACGGCTTCAATCGCGATTCTTTGCTTGCGGTATAAATCCGCTTCAGACATTGCCAAACGTGCGGCAACATCACGCACTTTACGACCTTCAATAAATTTCATTTCAAGAATGTTATACAAAATCCATTCAGTTGTAAATTTTCTATCGCCGCGCGGTTTCACTTGGTCCACGGCACGGCGTAATAATAACCGCAAAGCGTTGGCAGGGTTGCCATCTTCTTGTGTGATTAAGTCTTGTACTACTTGTAACTTAATCAATGGATTATTTGTAAATTTCGGTCCGCCCCAATAATGCGTTAACGCATCTTTGACCCAGTTTGCTAAATCGGCTTCTTGCAATGCTGCTTCTTCTGCTAATAAATTAACACGCGAATCATATCGCCCGACAGCACGCATACGTTGAATCATTTCTACTTGCGGCTGAATATCTGCCAACGAACGAAATACGCTTTGTTGTAATTGGCGGTCTTCCAAAGCAATCGCGGCACGGTCAGCAAGTAACCATAAGGCTTCGCGTTGGTCATATTCCATATTTTTTTGTTTGTCATTGTGTGCCACACCCAGCAAACCTATCAATGGTGGCATCTCGTCTCTATCCATACTAGAGGTTCTACGGCGGAATAAAGGCAATATCCAAAAATTTCCCCATTGAAATTCATGGCGCGGGTCACCATTGACGTGATTCAATGCTTCTGTCAGCCCATCTTGGTCTAGCATAGAGCGATTGCCCGCCACAACAATTGGGGATAATGTTTCATCATCTAATGCGGCGACAAATGCAGAAGGCGATTGCAAATGGTCTCTCACCGCCGCTAGAATCGCCTCAAGGAATTGTTGCAAGTCACTTTGTGTTAGTAAACGTTCCTCTATATTTTGAAGCAAAACTAATTCTTTACGGTCTCGCCCAAAAAATAACCAACGCTCCCAAAGTGGTGCAGCAAATGTAATAGCATGTTCCATCAGCAATACCATGGCAACAACTGTAAATGGGACAAAGGCATTATAAGGCGTGCCGAAAAATTCACCGCCTCGACGAACTACGGTCATCATGGCTAATGTCGCGGAGGCAGTTACTGGTCCACGCATAATCCATTTGAATAAACGACTCTTAATCACACGGTCGGGCCATGAAACGCCAAAGAAAGCAACTGCGTAAGCCATCACAATCACTAACACAGCAACGATTGCATTGATAACTGTAGCAGTCGTCCAAAAAATATATTGATGTTGAGCGGCGAAACTATAACCAAACATCAAGTATGGGAATGAGCCTAAGGCCGGCGCGGTGGCACCAGCCATCAGGTAAATCATGCGGCGGCGACCGGAACGAGTCAACATCAAGCTATAAGCACGGACGAAGTTAATCCCTGCCCATATCATGGCAGAGATGTAGAAGATTGTAAAAATTTCTGTCCAAACTGTGCGTTGAAGGTATGGGGCGGGTTGTCCATTTGGGACAATATCACCGAGTAAATTTCCAGTCCCAAGCAAAATCAAAAATCCACATGCAATTGCATACATCATACGAACTGCAATGCGTCGGCGCCCGCGTGATGGACGACCTGCTGTTACTAACAGGGCATCGGATAAATGTAAATATGCGGCTGGTAAAAAAACTAAACCAAACCATTGCAAGCGCATCAAAACATCACGCGCACGAATGGAGACAGAATTATCTTGCAGGGCTTTGGCTGTAAATACAACAACAACGCACAATAAGATAATTGCGAATGAACGAGCAACTCTATCTCTTAAGTTGAATGAGAGTGCATAAAGAAAAAGCGAAAAGGCGGTGATGGCAATCCCCGCCGTTAATATCTGATTGAGTGTTTTTATCCCCGTAAGCAATGTTGCAGCCCAGTCTACTATCATACAGTGCCTTTTAATAAAATCATCTGAATCAATTTTATTTCAGAGTTTTTGAAAAGAATAACGCCACGTCTTGATTAAGATAATAATGGTCATTATACCCGCAGAATTCATAGCCAAATTTTTGTGCCAAACGAATGGCGGGTAAATTTTTTGATTGCATTTCAAGAATCAAACGGCGGTGTTGACGTGTTTCAGCCCAGCCTTGTGCAGAAGCTAGCAAAGCAGAGGCAACGCCGCGGCGACGGAAAGATGCGTCCACGACCAAATCAGTTATCCACACGACAGAGGCGGTTCCTCTTTCTAACAAACTTAAATACCCCACTTGGTCATTGTTCATGATTGCAGTATACATCATAGATTTTCTGACCCAATCATCTGCCAATGCAAATTTGTTGTGTGGATATTCCACTTGGATTGAACGCGGCAAACGGACTTCGCGAAATGTAGCAGAGACTTGACCTGTATTTCGCTTCAATTCCAACTGCCAAACTGATTCACTATTTGTATTATGTTCTAGCGCCATCAGTTTTTGTAAATCAGTAGCAACCGTAGGACGAAGTTGTATTTCAGACATAAATAATTCCTATTAATAAATTTTGATAACAGTATAAGTTTACTGCAAAGATGTGACTCGAACAGGTACGATACAAGCCGGTAATTCGATACCTTCATTATCAACGACAACGAGTCGAAGTTGATAATCGCCGGGGGTTAGCGCGGTTGTATCCCATCTGCCAAGTGGACCTTCATTAACAACATTCCGCCCAGCCGCAATGGTTGCCCATATTTCACTGCCAGCAGGAGCAACTTCATATTTATAAAAACCAAAGTTGGGAATATTGACTGTACCCGTTAATTCTATTGCACCTGAAATTTCATCACCTGCTTCAGGGAATGTGAGAATTAATTGATTGGGAACACATCCACTGGCATTGAGGGCTTCTGTGCCGGCAGGCGCAATTGCAAATTGTGTTTGCATTTCTGGTGAAAGTGTGCCAGTTGGTGTAGATATAAAATCTAATGTAGGGGTTGCCACAAAAAAATCAGATGGCAAACCGGGGATGATAAATGAAGCAATAAAAAATTCTGCGCAAAACAAAATCACAATTAATGCAGAAATAGCAGTTGAACGCGCCAAACGACGAGACGAAAATTCTTTTTCTAAACTAAAAACAGCAATGCGCCATTCACGCCAAGAACGCCACAACCAACGGAATGAAAACAAACCGCCAATTGCCAACAAAATATAAATCAACGCCTCGTAGGTGTCGAGAAATCTATAAAACTCTACCATGGGAGATTTATCTTAAAGTCCGCGTAATACACCGCGAATAATTTTTTCAATTTTTGGCGTAATCACTTTACCCGCTTCAATTACTTCTTCATGTGTTGTAATCGTCGAACCATCTAAATTGGCTTTGTTACTAATGCCAGAAAGACCCAATGCACGCATATTGCCATGCCGAGCCACAATGACTTCAGGCACAGTAGACATACCAACGGCATCAACACCGATTAAACGCAAAAATCTCAAATCAGCAGGGGATTCAAATGAAGGTCCACTCAAACCTGCATATACACCTTCTTGTAAACCAATTCCATTTTCTTTAGCAACTTTGCGAGTCAAATCACATAAAACTTTATCATACGGTTGACTCATATCTGGGAAGCGAGGTCCAATTTCATCTAAATTGGGTCCCATTAAAGGATTTAATCCAGACATACCCATTAGATTTAATTGGTCAGTGATGAGCATGACATCGCCGGGCGAAAAATCTGGATTGACACCACCCGCCGCATTCGTGACAATGAGGCTTGGGATGTTTAACCTCTGCATGACTCTTACGGGGAGAGTGCATTCTCCCATTGTGTAACCTTCGTAATAATGAATCCGTCCTTGCATCACCATCACGGGTTTATCTTCTAATTTCCCAATCACAAATCTACCGACATGCCCATGCACAGTAGAAACAGGAAAATTCGGCAAATCGCTGTAGGGGATATAAACTGCATCCGCGACTGAATCAGCTAACCCGTTAAGCCCTGAACCGAGAATAATCCCAGCAATGGGTTGAATCGAAATTTGACTTTTAATCTTCTGTGCAATTTCATCAATTTGGTTAAGGGAAATAAATTTTTGCATTTGGCAAACCTATCTTCATAAAATTTGCAAATGGCTGTAACCCCAATAGCCGACTTGCGAAAGAATTATATCAGAAATCATACATGCTTTTTAAGAGTAGATAAATTTTGTCTCTTATGCTATCCTCTAGCCCAATGCGTCACCCATCAGAAAATAATTTTAATATTGTCGCTTCATTATTATTAGGCGGAATGGGAGTCGGCTTGTTGCTGATTCCGAGGTTATTAAATATCGTTCCGCCTAGGCTGCCCGTTTGGCTAGTAATGGCTTTGGGTATTGCCAGCTTTACAATAGCATTGTTATTACAAACTCTAACCGTATTAAGTTTGTCAACTTGGCGGGTGCGGTTGACTCAAGGTATTTCAAGTGTTCTTTTGATTTTGTTTTCCATTTTGTATTTAGACAATGGATTTTGGGTGGAAGCCACGGTTCTTTTTTTCACTGGGTTGATGCAAGTTGTTGTAATTTTTATCTCCACTTCAACACGCTTCTTCGGCTTTGACATATTAAACTTCACCTTTGTATTGGCAGGCTTTGCTACAGGTATCTTTCTAGCAGTTGCAAAATTAGATCCAACCCTCTTGAAATTGCCAAACTATATTCCATATGTAAGTGGCGCGTTTTTTATTCTTTCGTTTATTGCCGCAAGCGTACTAATCATCTTTCCTAAATATAGTAAATATGTTTTACGCTTACAAGCGATACCATGGATAGTATGGTGTTTTATGTTTGTGCCGACAATATATGGTGCAAATTTAATTGTGCCAATTGTTTTGATTGGGATGATTTTGATTGGCGATTTACTCCCCTGGAAGCAAATCCGATTGCCAGATGGGGATATTCTAGGGCGGCGTATTATTATGATTGCCTGTACGATCGAATTAACGGTGTTGATATTTATCAGTGCATTGTTATTTGTGTTAGACCAATCAATAGGGGCTCAGAATAATGCCTTAGTGTCAGCTCACGGATTGTCATTCATATTCTTTACTCTCTTTACAGTGGTAGTCTATATTGAAGGGGTGACCATTATTATCACCATGAACAAGTTGATGAAAGAATTAAGCGGAACCGAAGATGATACAGAAAAAAATGATGAAAACATAGATGATTCACTTTCAATTTGGAATACAAAGTTTGGGAAATATGTTAAACCGTTTATTCATTTGAGAGAAGGTGCACGCATCAAATTGACTGCGCAAGCGGACCAATTAAATGTACTCTCTCAACAGATTGCAAATGAAAAAAAGCGTAATGCGCAATTAACTCTATTAATGGAATTAAGTCAGCAACTTGAAAATCAATTAGATCAACCTGTGGCGGCACAACTAGTGGTAAATACATTAGAACGGGCATTAAGTTGTTCTTTGGCATGTGTATTTGTACATGAACCTGAAAGTCAGGAATTTATGATGCTTGCCGCGGCGGGTGAAAAAATTAACCTGGCTCCACCTGGGTATCGCCAAAGTGCCACTACTGGATTAATCGGCAGAGCTTTTCGTCAACGAAAAACTCAAATAGTCAATGACTTAAGAAGAGACCCTGATTACATTCAGTTTGAAAGTGAAAATAGTTTATCAGCAGTTGTGATTCCATTAATATCAAATGGGCATGTGCATGGCATGATTGCATTTAATAGCGAGCAATTAAACGCTTTCAGCAGTATTGATGTTGGGTTAGCAGAAGCGGTTGCCGCGGAATTAATCCGCGCGTGGGAACGCTCTGGATATCATCAAAGGTTAATGAATCTGATTCAGGCGGGCAGTCAGTTTTCCTCTGTGGTTGACCCGAATTCCACCGCACGCGATGTGGCATCTGTTACGAGAGAAATCTTACAAGCACGCTTCACGTTTGTTCATATCCAATTAGGGCAAGAAAGAAATTTTATTCAAAGTTCTTCATCAGGCAATGCACCACATCTGTTAGAGTCTTTAGAAAAATCACTCAACTCAGAAGGTTTGTTGCAAATTATTTTTCAAGCCATTCAACCTTTTCGTATTCGGGATGTGCGCAAATACCCGGCTACATCTCACTTAACAATTGACAGCACAAATTTAAGAAGCATGATTGCAATTCCAATTCGTTGGCACCAAGTGAATATTGGTGCAATTTTTGCATTCGGAAAACAAAACGAAGTTTTTTTCACCGAAAATGATGAATCACTTGCTGAATTGCTCGCCATTCAAGCCGCAGGTGCGTTTGAAAGCACTTGGCTTCAACAAGAATTGCGTTCATCGTTACGAATCACATCGTTGTTGTATCGTTTGAGTAATCAAATTATTCAAGCTGAAAATTTAGAGGAAGCCGCTGTAGATATTGCTCAAACTGCACATAAACTTTCAAGAAGTTC
>DDVH01000059.1:0-27828 GCA_002345215.1 Anaerolineales bacterium UBA2317 | reverse complement strand
ATGAAATTAATTAAAGATGCGATGAATCGAGGTCAGTTAATTTATTTTTCGCAAGGAAAATCTGGCATTCAAAGTTGTATTCCCATCAAAACGCCAATCAGAAATTATGGTGCGATTTGGATGGAATCACCAGATGACCAAACCAACAACCCCGCTACAAACCCGAATGACATGCAAGCGCTGGTGAATCAAGCCGCCATTGCGTTAGAGCGTTCAATGTTGCTAGCAGAATCGCGTCGCCAAGCTATAGAAATCAAAGCCGCATACGACACACTTGAAGAAACATACGACCAAACATTGGCATCATTAACTTCTGCACTCGATGCGCGTGACCGTGAAACTGAAGGTCATAGCATTCGCGTTAGTAACTTAGCCGTAAAACTTGGTGAAGCCCTTAAGTTTTCTAGTGACCAATTAAAAGTTTTAGAACGTGGCTCGTTATTGCATGACATTGGAAAAATTGGTATTAGCGATACCATTTTACACAAGCCCGGTAAACTGAATGATGAAGAATGGAAGTTGATGAAATTGCACCCTGACATTGGTGCAAAAATTGTTGAAGGCATTCCATTTTTAGAAGATACCATTCCGCTCATTCGTCATCATCAAGAACGCTGGAACGGCACAGGCTATCCAAGCGGATTAAAAGGCGAAGACATTCCAATTTTGGCGCGTTTGTTTTCAGTGATTGATGCCTTCGATGCATTAACCAGTAACCGCCCGTATCGTCAAAAAATTTCTACAGAAGAAGCGTTAATTTATTTGCGCGAACAATCAGGAATTTTATTTGACCCCAACATTGTAGATGCGTTTGAAAAATTGATAGTTGAAGACCCGCAAGTAATTGCTGTCTCTGATTAATTATTTCAAAACTTTCTTAAACGCTTCAATCGTTTTTTCTACACCATCATCATCCACCCAATAATGAGTCACCAACCGAAAACGGCGTGATGAAGCCCAATCAATAATCACGCCATATTTTCTAACTTCATCAATAATCTGATTATCTGTTAGTTTAACATTTGGATGAATATCAAAAAACACCATATTTGATTTTGGCTCCGCTTCTAATACCAAACCTGATACCTGCTTCAAGCCCGCATACAGTTTCTTAGCCCGAGCATGGTCTTGACTTAACCTTTTCGTCATCTTTTCTAGTGAAATTAATCCTGCCGATGCAACCACACCAACCTGACGCATTCCACCACCTAACATTTTTCGCAAATGTCGCGCACGATTAATAAATTTCTCTGTTCCTACTAACATTGATCCAATTGGTGAAACTAAACCTTTACTCAAACAAAACATGACCGAATCAGCAGGCTTAACTAAATCTTTTACATCTACATTCAATGCCGTTGCGGCATTGAAGATTCTTGCGCCGTCAATATGGAATGACAAATTATTTTCTTTGGCAATCTCACCAACTTGATTTGTATATTCCACTGTCAATGGAACACCACCACAAACATTCTGCGTGTTTTCAAGACAAATTAACTTTGTAATTGTGTGATGCACATCTTCACTTTGAATCGAAGCGCGGATGTCATCTAAAGCCAATGTACCATCTTTTTGATTCGAGACTGGATGTGGTTGAATTCCACCTAGTGCAGACATACCACCTGCTTCATTCAAATAAATATGAGATTTATTCCCAAGAATCACTTCATCTCCACGTTGGCAATGCACCATTAACGCAATTAAATTTCCCATCGTTCCAGACGGAACAAAAAGCGAATCTTCTTTACCAAGCATTTCCGCCGCTTTTTCTTGCAGTTGATTCACAGTTGGGTCGTCCATGTAAACATCATCACCCACTTCAGCTTCTGCCATTACTTCGCGCATTTCAGGTGTAGGTTTGGTGACGGTGTCGGAACGTAAATCTATGTAATCCATAGGGTCTCCATGTAATTAGTTAAAGAGTAACGAGATAATGAGTAACAAGTTATAGGTTTATATTAGCAATTAAAGAATTAGGTCTTATCATTTTCTGATAAGACAAAGTATTCGCCATTTTCCTCACGGATGTAAAGATTAGCACCGGGTTCTTTTTCACCAACTCTTTTCTCTTTTAACCAATCAATATATCCGTTTAACATGCGGCGAATTTCATCTGCTTGATTTCTTAAATTTTCAAACAATTCTTTTGAACAATAATCAAGATCTAAAGCAACACGCAGGTGACTGACAGTTTCATCTAATGAACCGCGAGCGTTATAGCAAAATCTTACATTATCACCGTAATAAAATCGACCATGCCCTTCGGCAATATTCGCAGACACACTTTTAGAGGATTTTCTAATCTGAATAACGAGGTCAAATCTTTCATCGGGAGCAATTTTCATTATGAGAGGAATAAGTTTTTTATGAATATCCAACATCAAAGTATGTGATTTTTGCCAAACTTTTAATCCTTCAAATCCTTTTTCACTCATATTATCCTCCAATCTGCATTACTCATTACTCATTTCTCGTTACTTATTACTCGTACCTCTTAACCTCTTCCAAAGCACTCTTCAATTCATCCGGTAATTCCGCCTCAAATGTTCGCGGAGTTTTTTCATTGGGCAAAATAATTTTCAATTGATAGGCATGTAAAAAATGACGATTCATTTCAACCGTTGGATTCTTTTTCCCATATACCGAATCACCAACAATCGGACAGCCCAAAAATGCACAATGCAAGCGGATTTGATGTGTCCTACCTGTTAACGGATGAAATTCTAAAAGCGTGTGATTCTTAAATGACTCAAGCGTTTTATATTCACTGACGGCTTCTCGTCCTTTTTTTTCTGAAACAATCGCCATCTTTTTTCTATGATTGGGGTCTCTGCCGATATGGGCTTCTACACGACCTGCCGGTGTTGGAGGTTTACCATCTACCAAAGCAAGATATGTTTTTTCTACAGTTCGCAAACGGAATTGGTCTTGTAACCAATTATGCGCTTGTTCATTTTTTGCAAGCACAATCAAGCCGGATGTTTCTTTATCCAAACGATGCACAAGTCCGGGGCGTTCTTCGCCGCCGATTCCTTCTAAATCTGGGTCATAGCCCAACACAGCATTGACAAGCGTCCCCGAAGAATGACCCGCCGCCGGGTGAACGACCATTCCCGCAGGTTTGTTAACTACAATCAAATCATCATTCTCAAAAACAATATCAAGCGGAATATTTTCACCAATCAACCCACTCGGCGCAGATGGCGGAATCCGCACTTGAATTTCAAATCCAGTTTCAATTAATTGACCTGATTTTTTGGCAGGTACCTGATTGACCAAAACGAAACCGTCTGCAATTAAACCTTGCAAACGCGCGCGAGAAAATTCTGGTAAACAAGTTACTAAAAATTTATCTAATCTTTCAGAACCTTCTTCACCAAAATAAAAAGTTTCAACCCGTTCACTACTCACTATTCACCACTCACTATTCACTGACAACTGATTACTGATTACTGTCCACTGACAACTGTTCACTATTCTCTAATTTCTTATTGGCTTTTTCTTTTCGTTCTTGAATCCACACGCCGATTAACAAAACAACGACACCAACTGAAATAGAAGCATCAGCGATATTGAAGACAGGAAATGTACCAACTGAAATAAAATCTGTGACTTCATTGTTAAGCAAGCGATCAATTAAATTTCCAGTGGCGCCGCCTAATTGCAAACCCATCGCAAGTTTTATCAAAAAGCCTTCTTTTTCAACTTGTGGATAGTAATAAATAATCGCCCCAATCACAATAAACGCTAACACTTTGAAAACTTGATTGCCATCTTGAAACATACCAAATGCCGCGCCACTATTACTCCAATGCACAAAACGCGCATACGGACTCAACCAAGTTAACCATTCTGGCAACCATTGGTCACCATAAGCAATATTCGCACGCACTAATATTTTTGTCCATTGGTCTAAGCCAATTGAAACCCCAGCCACACCAAACAAAATTAAGTAATCTTTTACTTTAGAATTCAACATACACCTCAATTAAAAATAGTTCGCCTATTGTAACCCAACAAATACACGTGGCACACGCGCACTAATATTCGTCATAACTTCATATTCATTCGTGCCAGTCCAATCCGCAAAATCTTCAGCAGTGATTCCATCACCCAATAAAATCACATCATCACCCACTTTCACATCATCATCTTCTACATTGACCATAAACTGGTCCATGCAGATTCTTCCAACTTGCTGATATTTTTTCCCATTGATTAATACATTTGCTTGATTTGTCATGCGACGGAAATATCCATCAGCATAGCCACATGGAATAGTAACAATCCGCTTCGGACTCCCTTCCACTTGCCACAACGACCCGTAACTGATACTCCGCCCCGGCTGTGTGATTTTGCTATAGACTACTTTTGATTTCCAAGTGAGTGCAGGTTTTACATCTATCTTCTTTTCAATATCTCTAGATGGATAAACACCATAAAACAAAACGCCCGGACGAACTGCATCCAAATGTGCTTCTGGCAAATTTAATATCCCGCCGGAGTTACAAACGTGACGCATTGGAGTTGGTAAACTTCTTTTTCCATAAAACCGTAAAACTTCTTGAAAACGTTCGAGTTGAAGTTTGGAATCAACAAAACTATCATTGCTAGCAATCTCCAACTGTTTAGGAGATTGCTTCGTCGAGTTACTTTGTAACTCTCCTCGCAATGACGTAGATTCTGAATTTGCTAAATGTGTATAAATTCCATCTATTTCCATAAACTGGCTACACGCAAGGGATTGAGTCAAAAATTCTTCGGCTTCGTATTCGTGCACTCCGACTCTTTCCATGCCAGTATCAATTTTCAAATGGACTTTAATTTTTTGGCGCAATGATTCTGCTAAATTGTCAGTAGCAGTTAACAGGTCAGGTGATGAGGCGGTAAGAATTAAATCATGTTCAAAAAAAAGTGGCAGTTGTTCAATTAAAGTTCCACCGGCAACCAGAATCGGTTTTTTGATTCCAAGTTTTCTTAAGTGAATCCCCTCCTCTACTAATGCAACGCCAAAATAATCTGTGTGTGATTCGATAAACGGTGCGACACCATCAACACCATGACCATACGCATTGGCTTTGACCATTGTGATGATTTTGTTTTTTGTGTGAGCGCGAATATTTTGTAAATTTGTTTTGAGTTGATTGAGATTGACTTCAAGATACGTAGGGCGCATATTATTTTTTATACCAATGATATTCTACATCGGGTTCAGATTCGGGTGGCGGGCTGATGCCAAATTTTTCGGGGATAAATCCATTCTTTTCGTAAAACGCACGCGACATTTTATTGGCTTGGTCTGTATATAACCACAGATGATTGGGTGAAAGTGTTTTTGCAAATTCAAGCAATGCTTTGCCAATTCCTTGGCGATGAAATTTTGGGTTGACATATAAACGGTCAATAAATTCATTTTGCATGGCAAGAAATCCAATTGGCTCTTGATTCAATTCATATACCCACATTTTGTTTTCAGATACAACAGTTTTGAAATATTCACGTGCACCTTGAAATTCATATCCCATGCGTTTAACAAGTTCTGGTTCAGCCACTTGCACGGCTTCAAACCAAAACTTAACTACAATTTCAAAGTCTTCTTCTTTATAAGGTCTAATCATATTTCTCCAAAAATAAAACAGACGGTTAACCGTCTGTTTTATTTTACTTGATATGTAAACTGTTGTTTTACATCGCGCCGTGAATCGCACCCATTACAAGGAATGTGACGAGATGATTTCCCGCTTCATACAACCAAGCAGGAAATCTATCGGCAAAGAGTTTGTTGGTGAGGCTAGATGGTGCAATAAAGCCAAGCCATAACCAAAAACCTGTCATTGCGCCAGATGGCCAATTTGTAGCACCCATGGCATCGGTCATAAAGCCCATGAAGATTGCCTGAATTAAAGAAGCGACGATAGTCCCACCCCATGTAGCCATCATGCTAGCAGAACTTCCTTTTGACATATCTTGCATGTCTTTTTCTGTTTTGCCAATGGCTTTCCACCATGAGTTAAAAAATACTTTCGGGCTGAACCAAACGCCACCAATCATCATGCTGGCAACAAGACATAAAACAACTGCTATCCAATTAATTGAACTGAAATCCATTTCTGCCTCCGTTTTATTTTGTATTGGCACAAGCCAATTTGATAAAGGGATTATATCAGAAAATTTGTTCTAAATTAGATTTTCCCTGCTACATAATCTAACACATCAATCTTTGTTAAGATACCGATTGGTTTATTGTTTTCAACCACAATTAATGCCAAACCAGCGGTTAACGAAGGCATGGCTTCTTCAAGTAAAGTTTCGGGTGGAAAAACCGCACTCGGTTTTTGAATGAGGCTATCAATTGATTCGTCATTACTATGTTCATGTTTTTCAAGCAGATGATTCAACAAATCCACTTCTTCGATGAGACCTTTCAAATTTCCGTCTGCGTCAACGACTGGCATTTGCGAGACTGCATTTTGGTGCATCACATTGACAACTTTACGGATAGAGTCACCCAGTATGGCGGTAAGTAACTGTTTGTTTGGTTTCGCAAGTAGAAGGTCGCCCAGAGCCGTTTCTCCAAATTCCATGCTGAGGAATCCAAATTCACGCATCCACTTATCATCATAAAATTTTGAAAGATAACGCGAACCAGAATCAGGCAAAATCACAACAGGCAAGCGGTCACCTTTTAATTTTTTACAGTATTTGATTGCACCCGCAATCGCAGAACCTGATGAACCGCCTGCAAAAATACCTTCTTGACGAACTAACTGACGCGCCCACAAAAATGATTCTCTATCACCAGCGCGTTCGATTGCATCTACATAATTAATATCCATTGTAGATGGTAAAAAGTCTTCACCAATGCCTTCCACTTTATATGTTTTCGGATATGCCCCCGGCGGAATGACACCTTTGTTTTGCCAAATTTCTGTCAGGATTGAACCTTCAATATCCACACCAACAATTGTGATGTTTGGATTTTTTGATTTTAGATAACGACCTACACCAGTAATTGTGCCGCCTGTACCAATACCAATAATTACATCAGTTAATTTTCCATCGGTTTGTTCCCACAATTCTGGACCTGTGGTTAACTCATGTGTCTTTGGGTTATCAGGGTTGTGATATTGATTGGCTAAAATTGCATTTGGAGTTTCACGCGCAAACTTTTTTGCAACTTCATAATAAGAACGTGGGTCATCAGGACCGACTGCTGTAGGCGTGATGACTACTTTTGCTCCATAAGCACGCAGTAATAAGATTTTTTCGTTGCTCATTTTATCGGGCATGACGAAGATGGTTTTATAGCCTTTCAACGCCGCCGCAATTGCCAAGCCTACACCTGTGTTGCCAGATGTGGCTTCTACTATCGTTCCGCCTGGTTTAATTTCGCCACGCTTTTCTGCTTGTTCAATAATATTTGCCCCGACTCTATCTTTGACTGACCCACCGGGATTCATAAATTCTAGTTTTGCATATAAAGGAACTGGTAAATCTTTGCCGATTCTTTCTAACTTGACAAGTGGTGTATTCCCCATTGCCCCTAAGACATTATTGAAAACCCGTTTTTCTTTTGATTCTGGTAAAAAGACCATTCTCTCTCCTTGGTTGGGATAGAGATATTTTACCTCACAAGAAGAAAGACCTCCGAGATTTTAAAAATCTCGGAGGTCTAAACGTTCATCAAACAAAATTATTGAACTGTAAAGTTCACTGTAGCACTCAAAACACCGTTGAAAAGAATTTCAACTGCATAAGTGCCAGCGGGCCAACCATCTGTTGGGGGTTCGAAGAAGAAATAGATTGTGCCATTGAAAGGTGCATCTGCTTCAGTGACATTAATATCTGCTTCATCGAGGAAGAAATTAGGTTCTAAACCATCAACATTTTCAGCAAACCAGCGTGAAGTAACTACATTCCCAGCCGCACCATTGGCTAAATCGCTAACTACATACACCGTATCAAATGCACCAAATGTGGATGAAGGTTGTGCACCATCTTGGTCATAAGCAGTGCGAGAATTGCTTAAGGTCGGCTCGCCAACAGCACAGGCTAATTGTGCAATAATCAACATCAATGCCGCAAGCAAAATTGAAAACTTTTTTGTATTCATAAATACATTCTCCTTTGAGATTATCACGGCAGGCAACTACCGTTTTGTTTCATTATACATCAGCGATTCATGAATCTCCTCCCCTATTTGGGCTATTCATCTAATTCCACATAAATTCGTTTATTAATCGCACCTTTGCTTTTGTAATTAGCCACGCGAATTTTTCCAACTTCCGATGTATTTTTTACATGTGTTCCGCCATCGGCTTGTAAATCTAGCCCAACAATTTCAACAGTGCGAACTTCTTTAATTCCCTCAGGCAATAGATTAATCTTCGTGCGGATTAAATCTGGAATTTGGAATGCTTCTTCCCTCGGCAGAATCTTCACGTGTACATCGCGTCTTTCTTGGACTTCGAGATTGATTCTGCTCTCTATTTCTTTTACCAACTCCCCACGCATGGATTCAAATTCAAAATCCATTCTGCCTTTGAGCGGATCCATATCTCCACCTGTCACTTTTGCGCCATAATCTCGCCACACGACACCACACAAGATATGCATGGCTGTGTGCGTACGCATTAGTTGATACCGCCGCACCCAGTCTAAAGTCCCGAATGAAGCGGAGCCGGGTGCAGGTAAAGGTTCACTTCCAGAGATAAAGTGTAAGACATCATCTCCTTGTTTTTTGACTTTATCCACAATATAAGTTACATCATTGGCTTTCAATGTCCCAAAATCACAAGGTTGACCTCCCCCACCGGGATAAAAAGCAGATTGGTCTAAGATAATTGTGCGGTTTTCTGTATCTACAGATACAATTTGAGCAGAAAATTCTTGAAGATACGAATCGGTTTGGTACAGTAGCTTTGTCATAAAATGATTATATGCCAGATTAGGGTTGTATTAGAAGTATAGAGAGTGCTTGACTTCACCTCTTCATTTATTGTATAGTATCAACGGCAATATAAAAAGGCACCGCCGCAGGGCTGTGTCTTTTCTTTGCGAAAATCCTAGAACAAAATTTTATTTTTTGAGGAGAGGCAATGATTAAAGTTAGTGGTCTCACCAAAGACTATGGCGCACGCCGCGCCATCCACAATTTGAGTTTTGATGCCAAACAAGGCGAAATTGTGGGCTTTCTCGGACCAAACGGTGCCGGGAAAACAACTACCATGCGAATCTTAACGGGTTACATGCCGCCTAGTGATGGCGAGGCAATGGTGGCTGGTTACGATGTAGTGGAAGAATCGCTTGAAGTTCGTAAGCGTGTGGGGTATTTACCGGAGACAGTTCCGCTGTATACAGATATGGTCGTGTTTGACTATCTGAAATACATGGGCGACTTACGTCGCCTGCCCGATGTGGAAGACCGTGTGGATGAAGTGTTAGACCGCGTCGGCTTGTTAGACCGTGCACAAGGTTTCATCGGCAATTTATCGAAAGGTATGCGCCAAAGAGTTGGTTTGGCACAAGCCTTGTTACATCAACCAGAAGTTTTGATTTTAGATGAACCCACCATTGGCTTAGACCCCGGTCAGGTTGTAGAAATCCGTGAGTTGATTCGGGAAATCGGTAAAGAAAAAACTGTTTTACTTTCTACGCACTTACTCAATGAAGCCCAAAACCTTTGTGACCGCGTGTTGATTATCAACAAAGGAAAAATTGTCGCCGAAGATACCACCGAAAACTTACAAGCCCGCTTACTCGGTGCGGAACGTGTCGTTGTGAAAGTTCGTGGCGATGGTGATCAATTGGCTGAAACCATTAAAGAAGTTAAAGGCGTTCGCAAAATTGAAACCCTTGAAGATGGCGCAGTTGAATTTGAGTTTGCTTCAGGTAAAGACTTACGCCCCGAAGTCGCTAAACAAGTTATCAAATCTGGTTATGATTTACTCGAACTCCGTCCGCTAGGCATGAGTCTTGAAGAAATCTTCCTTGAACTCACCAGCAGTGACAAAAAGAAGTAGAGGGAACCATGAATAATATTTGGACAATCGCAAAACGCGAATACGATAATTACTTTAACAGCCCATTGGCTTATGTTGTGATGCTTGCCATCCTCCTGCCATTGGGAATTTACTTCACCTTAATTTTGTTGTTTAGTTCACAAAATGCTTTTATGGGTGGAGGTGCCGCACCGGATACACTTCAAATCAATTGGCTATTTGTATTTTTGATGGTGTTTCTCGCGCCAGCAATTACCATGCGCCTCATCTCTGATGAAGCACGCATGGGCACGCTTGAACTCATGCTCACAGCCCCAGTCAAAGATTTTGAATTTGTAGCAGGCAAATGGCTGGGCGCATTAATGTTTGTGCTTTCAACAGCATTGGTTACATTGGTTTTTCCATTGGTGTTGAATAACTTCGTCTCCCCCGGCATTGACTGGATGATGGTTTTATCTTCATACATTGGTTTGATACTCGTATCCTCTGCTATGTTGGCATTGGGTGTCGGCATCTCAGCCATATTCAACAATCAATTCGCTGCCTTTTTCGTAACACTTGGCTTGTTCTTCTTCTTATGGTTTTTTATAAACATGCCCGTCAACTTGTTACCCACTGGCGGTGAAATTCTCAACTACCTCAGTCTTTCTTATCACTTTCAACAAAACATCAATCAAGGAAATATGACTCTGGCAGGCATCGTTTACTACTTAAGTCTTACCGCGTTGGGCTTATTCATCGGCACCACCGCAATTGAAATTCGGAGATGGCGCTAATGGCTGGCAAAAAGAAAAATCCTAATGCACAGTACGCATTCATTGGGCTAATCGTCGCTTTAATTGCCTGTATTGCAACAGGTCTGATTGGCTCTGCAAATGTATTAACTGGTATTGGTATGTTCACCTTACCAGAAGAACAACTTGATGGTTTGAACCTCGCATTTCAAATCAGCATCGGCTTATTGGTGATTGGACTCGCAACATACGCAATTCTCTCACCTGACTCTGTTCGCCGCTTTCTTACGGGTAGGCAGGCTCGCTACGGTTCAAACTCTCTCATCCTGACGCTTGCTTTTCTCGGCATCATCATCGCCACGAACTATATTGTTTATAACAACACAGATTTACTCGGCTCTCCATGGGATTTCACCGAAGACCAATCCAACACACTCGCCCCAGAGACATTGCAAATCCTTGCCACACTACCAGAGAATGTTAGTGCAGTTGCATTTTATTCTCAAGCTATCAACAGCACAGCCGCTGAAGAACTTTTACAAAAGTTCAAAGAAAACAGTGACGGCAAATTTGATTACACCTTTGTAAATCCAGATACAGACCCCATCAGGGCACGCGAAGCCGGCATCACCGGTGATGGGAAAATTTTATTGCAAATGGGCGATGCACAAGAAATTGCCGCTTCTGCTACTGAAAGCGAACTGGCTAAATCTATGATTCGCCTCATCAGCCCAGAAGCGCGAGGCATTTACTTCCTCGAAGCACATGGCGAAGGCACATTCAATTCTGCAGACGAACGCAGTTTCTCCATCGCCAAAAGCACATTGGAATCGAAAAACTATACCGTCAACACCTTGAATTTGCTGACCAATAATTCCATTCCTGAAGATGCAGAAGTGATTGTGATTGCTGGTCCGCAAAAACCATTATCACAAGCCGAAGTAAATTTACTCAAAGCATTTGTAGATGCTGGTGGTTCGTTAGTTGTTATGCAAGAACCTACAGTCCTGACAGATTTTGGTGATGCACGCGACCCATTGGCTGAATATCTTTCAGAAGATTGGGGCATCACATTAAATGACGACATCATCTTAGATTTCACCAGTACACAAAATCCATTTGTGGCAATTTCGGCTGGGTACAACACGCACCCAATCACCCAAAACCTCAGCCAAAATTATGCAATCTATATGCCGAATTCGAGAAGTATCTCAACCATTCCATTAGATTCACAAGACATCGTCACCACACCACTTATCTTCACATCTGATAATTCCTACAGCGAAGTAAGTTTAGAGGAAGAAGCCGAAACCGGTTATCAATATACAGAAGGTACCGATACACCCGGTCCAATCATTATGGCAGTGGCTGGTGAAAACATCACCACCAAAGGACGCGTGCTCGTGACAGGCAACTCATTATTTGCAATTGATGCGAATTTTGATGTGTATGGCAACGGCAACTTCTTCATCAACTCAGTGGATTGGACTGCTGAACAAGAAGACTTGATTAACCTGACAACTCGTCCTCAAACACAACGCATTTTCCTCCCACCGCAAGGATGGAGATTCTTATTGCTTGCTGTCGTCGCCATCGTTGTCATCCCCGGCATGATTGTATTCTTTGGCGTTTCCTCATGGATTTCTCGCCGCAGAAGAGGTTAACAAAAGTATGGCAACTCGTAAAACATCAAAACCGACAACAAAAAAAACTGGCAGAGTAAAATCAACTGCCACACAAAAACCGAGCAAACCTATTTTTCGTACAGGCACATGGGTTACTATTCTCGTTCTCGCTGTTGTAATTGCAATTGCTTACTATTTAAATCGCAATGCTGAAACCACTGCCGAAGCAGAAATCACCCCAACAGTTGAAGCACAATTCGTGTTCGACTCAACAAAAATTGTCAAAAGCATCGAGGTGCAACCTGCTGAAGGTCAAACCATTGCTATTGAACGCAACGCAGAGAATGTTTGGGTGTTGACTCAGCCTGACGCAGTAGAAGCAGACCCAGCCTTGGCTGAAGCGGCGGCATCTCAACTCAGCGCATTAAGAATCAGCGATGAAGTTGATGGTGACCCATCTATCTTTGGTTTTGATGAGCCTGCTTACATCATTACAGTTACTTTTGATGACGGCACATCAAACACACTTGAGGTTGGCGATAGCACCCCTACAAATAATGGTTACTATGTTCGCCTTGATGGGCAAGATATGCTTATTGTTTCACTTAATGGAATTGATTCATTGACCAACTTAGCAAACTTCCCGCCATATTTGTATACACCTACCCCAACAGCGACAGCAACGCCTCTTCCTACGGTGACACCTGTTCCTGCAATTGAGGCAACTCCTACGCCTTAGGCATTTTATAGGGACACGATGTATCGTGTCCCTACTTTATACGTAATACAAAAGCATTGCAAAGCATCAGAAAGGTGAAAAGCTATTGCTTTTCACCTTAAAACATTGTATTCTAATTGTGAATTGAATGAAAAAATTTAGTGAAAGTTGGATTTGCGAATGGATGTAGAGAAAATTTTAATTGGCGGTGACGACGAAGAAGAATTCCCCGCCATAGCACGGCTCATTGAACTGGGGCGTCAAAAATCATATGTGACATTAGATGACATCTTACACTTCTTCCCTGAAGCAGAGCAAGATGTTGAGCAACTAGAAGAAGCCTTCTCCGCCTTATTGAGTGCCGGTATTCCATTTATGGAAGATACCGTCATGCCTGAGCCTACCGAAGATGAATTGGTAGCAGTGGAAGAAAGTGGCGAAGCCGAACCTGAACCAGACCTTGCGTTAGACGATTACCTCGCTAATATTGACACAGACGACACAATCGGCTTGTACTTAAAAGAAGTCAGTCGTGTGCCTTTGCTCACGGCAGTTGAAGAAGTTCAACTTGCTCAACGCATCGAACGTGGACGCACTGCCCGTGAAGAACTTGCCACAGGTAATGCCACTCCAAAACGCAGGCTTGAACTCCGCCGTTTTATTGAAGATGGTTGGGCGGCTCGTGAACACCTAATCACAGCAAACTCGCGTTTGGTTATCTCGGTTGCTAAAAAATATATGGGACGTGGTGTGCCTTTCTTGGATTTAATTCAAGAAGGAAACATCGGTTTAATCCGCGCTACCAAAAAGTTTGATTATCGCCGTGGACACAAATTCTCCACTTATGCTACTTGGTGGATTCGCCAAGCTGTCACCCGCGCAATTGCAGATCAAGGACGCACGATTCGTGTGCCCGTCCACATGGGTGACCAAATCAACAAATTATTACGCGTACAACATCAATTGACACAACGCTTAGGTCGTGAACCTAGTGTAGAAGAATTAGCAGACGCGTTAGACGTCCCACCGAAAAAAGTGGAAAACATGATTCAAGTGGCGCGTCGTCCGCTTTCTTTGGAAACCCCAACCGATGATGAAGAAGATTCTGTGCTCGGTGATTTCATCGAAGATGATGAAGCTCCTCCACCAGATGATACTGCGACATATAATTTGTTGAAAGAACATCTCGGCGAAGTGTTGAATGGCTTACCACCACGCGAAGTGCGCATCTTGCAACTACGCTACGGCTTGCTTGATGGTCAAGCATACACGCTTGAAGAAGTAGGACGTAAGATGGGCGTAACGCGCGAGCGCGTGCGCCAAATCGAAGCGCAGGCTTTGAGTAGGTTAAGGCATCCTTCTATTCGCAGGAAGTTAAGGGATTATTTGGGTGAGTAAATAAATTAAAACTAGAGCCATAATATGGCTCTAGTTTTTTGTATAATAAAGAAATGCAATCAAAAACCTCAGCCAGCATCCTTCGTTATTTACTCCCTAAACTTGAAGACATATTGTTTATTGCAATTTTGATTGCCTGCTTACTGCTAGGAACAAGGATGTTAAGCATTGACTCAGACTTAGGGAGGCATCTTGCACTTGGGGAGTATATTCTTGAAACCAAAAGTATTCCCACACAAGATATCCTGTCATACACGAAACTCGGCGAATCAAGGCCACCGTATGAATGGGCAAGTCAAGTTTTAGTTGCAACCGCAAATAGAATCGCTGGGTTAGATGGTGTCATTTTCTTTAGCGGGTTAATTATCGCCATTACTTTTTTCTTAATCTACAAAGAATCAGTTAAAGTTTCTCAACTTCCTATTCTATCAATTTTCATCCTTTTGTTAGGCTTAGCGGCTTCAAGCGTTCACTGGCTACCACGTCCGCATTTATTTACTTTTCTTATGCTTCATATTTGGGTAATCCAACTAGAAAAAATCAGAAAATCTGGTCACATAAATGTATGGCTAGTTGGGCTAATAATAATGATATGGGCAAATTTACATGGTGGATTTATATTCGGGTTTATAGTCTGGTTTGCTTATCTTGCTGGGGATGTATGGGAAAAAATATTTTCAAATAAACAATCGAACATGGTTAATTTATTAAGAATTGGAGGAATTTCTTTATTAGCCTCTGTAATCACGCCGGATGGTTGGGGAAATTGGTTAGCCGTTTTAGGGAATAATAGCAGTTATATTTTACAAAACACATCAGAGACGATGTCGCCTAATTTCCACGAAGTAGGAATGTTTCCGTTTTTATTATTTTTAGGTGTAACAATCATTATTCCTTCAATTTCAAATACCAAACTACCAGTGAGTCAGGTTTTCTTAATGGCAGGAATGGCAATGGCAAGCCTGCTAGTCTCACGGAACATTCCTTTATTTATCATCTCCACCGTTCCAATTCTATGTGGATGTCTAAAGTCTTTAAATTTGGAAGGATTTTGGTTAAATTTAGAAAAACGGATTAATGACCTACAATCGAATCTAATAAGTTACTGGGTTTTTATAGCAATCGTTGTATTTTCTATATTTATGGTTAGCAAATATCATAGTTATCAAATTACTATCTATGAATTTAATCCATCGGTATTTCCAGTTCATGCTACGGATTGGCTACAAGAAAACCCACAAACTGGCAATATGTTTAATGAATTTAATTGGGGCGGATATTTGGAATATCGGTTGTTTCCTATACAAAAAGTGTTTTTAGATAGCCAAACTGATTTTTACGGTGAAAGTTTGATGCGTGAACATGTACATGTCATTTCTGCTGATTTGGGTTGGGAAGATGTGCTTAACAAATATCAAGTTGAATGGGCAATCATTAATTCAAATAGCCCATTGGCAAGTGCAATGGAAAGAGATATGAATTGGTCACATTTGTATCAGGATGAAGTTGCCGTCGTATATCGCAAATCCAAATAATCCTTACAACACCGCATCAATCATCAATGCCAAAAAGATAAATGCCAAATACATGCTCGACCAACGATACATCATCCATGCATTTTTGTTGCCACCGAGTCGGAAGACTTTCCACGCGGCATAAAATAGTAGGGCACCCAAAACTAAAGCGGAGATTAAGTAGAAAACGCCTGTCAGGTTGAATATCGGGAGAAGAAGCGTGACGGCGATTAATTCGACTGTGTAAATCAAAATCTGTTTGCGAGTCTTTTCTTCACCTTCAACCACTGGGAGCATCGGCACGCCTGCGCGTTCATAGTCTTTCATGCGGACGATTGCTAATGCCCAAAAATGTGGCGGAGTCCACATGAAGATGATAGCAAATAAAATCCAAGCCGCGAGAGTCAACTCACCTGTTGCCGCCGCCCAGCCCACCATTGGCGGAATTGCACCCGCGCCACCACCAATGACAATATTTTGCACGGTTGCTTTTTTGAGCCAGACACTATAAAGAAGAACATAATAAAAAATTCCAGATAGTGAAAGCAGTGCGGCGAGGAAATTAACATAGCCAGCCATCACATAATAACTAATCAAACATAAAGCCAAGCCATAGGATAAACCTTCAGCGGGCGTTAATCTTCCATCGGCTAATGGACGTTTGGCTGTGCGTTGCATGTTTTTATCAAGGTCGCGGTCAATGTATTGATTCAATGCGCTGGAACCTGCGGCAGCTAATGCGCCGCCGAATAACGTCCAAAATGTTAATGAAGCAGATGGAAATGCTTTGCCACCCATGACAAGCCCGCCATAAGTGGTAACTAATAACAAAGCCACAATTAATGGTTTAGATAAAATCCAAAAATCTTTTAGGCGTTGTGAAAATCCAAAACGAACTTCAACTTTTCCATCTTCATTCAATGTGCTTGCAAAATAAACCAACATCAAAAGTGAAATCCATAAAGCGATGGCTGTGAGTGAATGTAAAACAGTTAAGTGAAGCGGATAACCACGCGTGGCTTGAATTGCCCCAACAAACGCTTGACCCAAAAATAAAATCGTCGTAATCGTTGTTAATGGCAATAAAACTTTATGATGTTTTTGTTCGCGCCAGGCTTTGCGCCACACAAACCATAAAACGATGAAAGAAATTCCCGCAATAAGTACGTGTGTAAGTTTAAGATAACCTAATGGTTGGGTTGGTATACAAAAAACTGCTCCATTACAAAATGCTTCGGCATTGGTGGTGGAAACGAAATTACCTAAAATTGTTAATACAAGAATTGAAATTAATAAACTAAATGTTAGTTTAGCAAATGAAGTGTTTAATGAATGTTTCATGCAACCTGCTTTCTTAAATAAAAAGGATACCCAAAAAATAAAATAACCGCAAACGCAAACCATTGTAAAGCATATTGAAAATGTGGTCCTTCCGTTAATTCTACTGTAGGTTGATACGGAATTGGAGGTGTAGTGTCATTTTCATCAACATTGGGTTGAATAAAAATTTTCAAGATTGGATATGAAAACTGCGTAGACATTTTCTCCACATCAAGATTATTCCACACTTCAAGCATTGACCCGTCTATCGGCAACGCATCTGCGACGCCGCCTATGGCTGGTTTGCCCTGCCCAAGCCGAATCAACCCTTGAACAGTGACCTCACCTACTTCGTCAAAGGTGCGCCAATCTGCGTCCACAGGAATCCAGCCGCGGTTGACCAAAACAGATGTCCCGTTGAAACGAAGCGGTGTGATGAGATGATATCCATATTGATTATCCTGAACTTGATTTCGTAAGGCAACTTGATTCTCAAAATCATACTCACCAGTGACGATAACTTTTCGCCATTCCATCGTTTCAATATTATTTGGAATTTCATCATTTAAGTTTAACGGTTCTTCAGCACGCATTGACTCAACTTGTGAATTAAATGCTCGTCTTTGTTCGAGTCTATCTAATTGCCAAATACCAAGCCGAATACAAACTGCTGTACCGATAAAAACCAAAATGGTTGTTAACAACCATTTCTTTGAAAACATATTACGCAACAGATTCATCTTTTTTCTTTTTTGTAATCAAACCACTATAAACTGCAAACAACATCCCAAGCGGAAAGCCTGCATAAAAATATCCACGAACGCGCGTCCACCATGTAACGGGTTCTTGCACAGTAATGCCGAAAGAATTGCTTGCTTGAAACGAACATTCCATCGTCATATTTTCAACTGACTCTAATTTCAAACTAGCCGAAGATTTAGCAGGGATATATAACAAACCAAGTTGATGATTTTCGTCATCTTCATTGATTACTCTTAATACATCGCCAACCACAAAACGCATATCTTGCGGAATGGTTGGTGGCGCATCACCTTGTCGAATTAATTCAGCAGTACCAGCAGGGATCGTTAATTCAATCGTAGTGGGTGCGCGGTTTTCTCTGCGTAAACCTAAATATGATAATTCGGTCATCATTGCTCCAACCAAAACACCAAGCGCAAAAGCAATCAATACTCTAGAAAGGCTGTAGTTCATTTTGCTTCATCCAATAAAAGTTCAATATCAAAGACAACATCTGTATATGGTGTTCCATACGCATACGATAATCTTAAGTTACCTTCTAAATCTACCAAATACAAACGCACCGTATGATTAATCACAGTGCCAAGCGCTGTGGATTGATTTGTTACTTCACGAAAAATTCCATAGCCTTGCCAAATGGGTTCAAGTTCTGCTTGTGTGCCACTTAATCCAATAAAATTTGTGTTAAAACGACTAACATATTCTTGAATTTTTTCAGGTGTGTCTTTTTCAGGGTCAACAGTAATAAATAAAACTTGCACGTTTTCTGCATTAGCACCCAAGTCATCCGTCAATAATTTCATTTCTGCTAATGTGGTTGGGCAAAAATCAGGGCATGAGGTGTAACCAAAAAAGATTAAATGAATTTTTCCTGTTTGTTCACTTAAACGAAACATGGTGCCATCTGATTTTGTTAACTCAATTTCCGTTGCAGGTGGAAAAGGCTCTGCATAACTTGTTCCGCGAAATTCAGGTGGTTTTGCAAACAAAACAGAAAAAGTGATTCCTAAAAGGACAAGAGCCAGAATGCCTACGCCAATCCAAATTAATTTTTTATCCATTCAAAACTCCAATACCAATAAACAATTCCGCCGCCTCACGGCGGCGGATAATTTTTTTAGTGTGCGCTCACTGCCGTGCCAATCAAATACAAGGCAGGGTAGAAGAAAATCCACACCAAATCTACAAAGTGCCAATACACAGCGGCGGCTTCCACACCCCAATGTTGTTCAGCAGTATACAAACCTTTGCGAGCATTATTCCAAACAACGGCTAAGAAGATTAAACCTGTGAAGACGTGGAATGCGTGCATCCCAGTCATCATATAAAACACGCCTCCTACTGGACCTGTAACTGGGTTGCCAAAGTCAGCAGTTAATCCCTCGTGAGCCGCGATACGCCATTCGAGCAATACCACACCCAAAAGGAATCCTAGCCCTAAAATGAAGGTGATAACTGTATTGCGCATGAAGCCTTTCACATCTCCATGTGCCATCAACAATTCACCACGATTCATAAAGAAGGAAGAAATTAAAAGCACAGCAGTCACGCCCAACCCTAAAACCTGATTCAATTCAGGGCGCGTTAAGCCAAGCAAGTTTGAACGCATCACTAATAAGCCTGCAAATACAAAACTATCTGAAAGCAAGAATAACCATAAGCCTAAACGGTTGGTAATCGTTTTATAAGCGTATGAATCATGGTTGGTATCGCTATCAGTTTCATTGAGTTTGTATATGTGCATAAAGTAATACAAAACCAAAGCCGCTTTAGCGATTGCGACAACAATCAACAACGGCACTGCATCAAATGCTACAGCGACAAAATATTCTAAAATTGTTAATGCAGTGAGATATATAAAGATAATTACGCCCTGCATGAGCGCGGCAGATTTATTTTGAGAATGAGACATCTATTTTGCTCCTCACCTTTGGATTAGTGTTTGCCTTTGCCTTTGGAGGCAGGAGCAAAACGAGTATAAGGTGCATCTTTCAAACCGTAATCATACGGCTCACCAACCACCTCAATTGGTGTTGGGTAATTGTGTAAGGACATTGGCGAAGGTACTTGCCATTCGGGTGAACGGGATTCCCAAATATTGCCTTCGGCTTTTTCTCCATTTTTGATGCTGTAGAAAAAGTTGATGAAGAAAATTAAAACAGAAAGCGCGATTAAGAATGCACCAATGGTTAAGACAAGATGTGCTGTATCCAAACCAAGTGCGGGGTCATAATCTGCGATGCGGCGGCGCATACCAAGCAAACCGACATACATCATGCCGAATGTCAAAACGAAGAAGGAAGGCGTCATCAGCCAGAAATGTACCTTTCCCCAGAATTCACTCATGCGGCGGCCTGTGGCTTTGGGGAACCAGTAATAAATGGCGGCAAAGAATGGGAAGACGAATCCGCCGAAGATGGTATCGTGAAAATGCCCAACGACAAAATATGTGTCATGTAAGTGCAAATCAGTTGACACCGTAGCATGAGGCGGTCCGGACAGCCCCCCCATCAAGAAGACGATAATCGCACCTAAGACGAATAACATCGGAGTTGGGGTGGAAATCTTGCCTTTCCACATAGTGGCTACCCATGAGAAGAACTTTACGCCCGTCGGCACTGATACAAGCAAAGTGCTATACATAAATGGTACGCGTAAATATTCGTTCATGCCAGAAGTGAACATGTGATGCGCCCAAACGACGAAGCCTACGAGTGCGATACCGATGGAAGACATTGCAATCCAGCGATAGCCGTATAAAGGTTTGCGAACGAAGACAGGAAGTAATTCTGAAATTACGCCCAAGCCCGGCAAAATGAATACATATACTGCGGGATGGGAATAGAACCAGAATAAATGTTGGAAGAGAACCGGGTTGCCACCTTTGGATGGGTCAAAGAAGCCCATGCCAAAAAGGCGTTGGAACATGACCAATTGAAATGCCAAACCAATGAATTGGGTGGCGGTCATGGCGATGATAGAGGTGGCTAAACTTGCCCAAACAAAAATCGGCATTTTCATTGCAGCCATGCCTTTGGCACGCATTCGAATGACGGTGACCACTACGTTTAATGCACCTAAGATGGATGACCAACCTGCTATAAATACACCCATGAAGAACATTTGCATACCAACAGGGGCGCGCGATGAAAGCGGAGGATAACCTGTCCAACCCGTGTCAAAACCGCCGAGGAAAAGGCTGGAGATTAAAGTTACTGCGGCAGGAACAGCAATCCAATATGAAAAAGCATTGAGGCGTGGGAAGGACATATCTGCCGCGCCAATGAGAAGTGGTACGGCATAGTTAATGATGCCCGAAATGCCGAGCAAAATGGAGATAATCATCACAATGCCATGCAATGACATGAGTGTGTTGTAAAGTTGTGGTCCGTTTTGACCAAACAATTGAAATTCAGTGGTGAGGAATTGAAGTTGAGAAGCGGCAAGTTCGGTACGGAAAATTAAAGCGAAGGTACCACCGATGGCGAGCAATGCTAGGGCGATTAATGTATATTGAATACCAATTACTTTGTGGTCGAAAGAGACATTGATAAATTTTTCCCAACCATGCCAGTGTTCTTCGTGTTCATCGTGTGTTTCAATACCACGTGCCCACTTAATCCAATCATCGGTGACGCCACAGCCGACGAGAAATGAAATGGCACCGATAAAAGAACCCAATACCCAAGCGGGTTCAGTGAAAAAGAATGTATCGGTCGTGCTTAAGCCCATTAATGCGCGAATGCCAGTGACAAGACTCGCTCCGATAAAGAAGCCAATCACTTGCCAAACCAAGCCTTTGAATAATGCGCTTGTAAAAAATTTCTTCATAATCATTTCCTCTATTTCAGAGTCTGTATATATGCAATGATGTTTGCAATTTCTTCATCAGTGAAAACAAAAGCGGGCATCACAGAAGGTGAGGTGAAGCCTGCTACTATTTTTGCATTCGGGTTCAAAATAGATTCTGCTAAGTAAGCTTCATCTACCAAAATGGCTGTGCCGTCGTCTAAGTTTTCTTGTTTACCAAATAAGTTAAACCAAGTGGGACCTGTACCCGGTGTGCCATCTAAAGAGTGACAACCGAGACAGCCATTGCGGACGGCAAGTAATCTGCCTTGCCCTTCAGGAGTTTGAGCTAATTGTTGAGCGATTTCGGTTTGCTCAATAATCCAAGCATCATAATCTGCTTGGGTATTAACGATAATTGGATTTTCCATGTAGGCGTGAGAAGTGCCGCACAGCTCGGCACAGCGGACTTTATAGTCACCGATAAGTGTAGGCGTAACCCGATATTCAGTGATGCGACCAGGTACCACGTCTTGTTTGAGGCGGAATTCAGGTACCCAGAAAGAGTGAATTACATCTGAGGAGGTCATCTTCAAAACGACTTGTCTATCTACTGGTAAATGTAATTCATTGCTGACAATACCATATTCAGGGTATTCAAACGTCCAAGCAAATTGTGCGCCACGAACATTAATGACGAGGGCTTGTGGGTCTACACGGTTTACTTCTCCAAGTGACCAACCGCCTAAATATGCAAAGATAACTACAATAAAAAGTGGAATAACCGTCCAAGCGACTTCAAGCGTGGTGTTGCCTTCCATGTGTTCGCCATCTTTCATTTCGCCTTTCTTTTGGCGAAAGACAACGAGGCTGTACATCATTGGTACGACAATTAAGGCAAACAAAAAGGAAATGACGATCATTTCCCAGTGCCATAATTGGTCTATCGGTGCCGATTGCAAACTTGCGGCAACAGGGTGTTGTTGTTTAGCAAGACCGGCAACATCCAAGCCTAAGTAAGTGAGAACGGTCGTTATAATGACCAAAATCCCCACAATCACAAAATGTTGCATAGACTCTCTCCTGAAAAGATTCAAACGGGACAAGCCCGCTTCTTGATTGTATCAAACTGAGTGGTGCTTTTCTTAATTTGTCTCAATTTTCACAAGCCGATTATAACAAACTCCAACCTACTTGTCACTAGGGTTCAAGCAGGTTGTATAAGTATTCTCAATTTCGCTTAACAAATGAACAAAATCTCTGTTAATAACATTTATTGTTAACAGAGATTTGAGTTTGGATAATTATGTTAATCCGAGGTCTGCCAGTAATTGATTGCTATGTTCTGACGGGCGGACGTTTTCATATACTTTTTTGATGTTGCCATTTTCGTCAATTAAGAACGTGGTTCGCAATACACCTTCGTATTCTTTGCCTAAAAATTTTTTCGGTCCCCACACACCATATAAATCACAAACTTTATGACCTTCGTCTGCTAACAATGGAAATTGCAATTGAAATTTTTTCTTAAACTTCACATGCGATTCAACTGTATCCGGGCTGACGCCTAAAATCACCACGCCTGCTTTTTCGTAAGCAGAATAATCATCACGAAAATTACAGGCTTCTTTGGTACAGCCCGGTGTATCATCCGCAGGGTAAAAATATAAAATTACATGCTTGCCACGAAAATCAGAAAGTTTTCGTTTGGTATTTGTATCGTCTAGTAATTCAAAATCTGGGGCTGGGATGCCAGAATCAATGGGCATTTGAGGAATTCTCCTGTAAAGTTAATGCGGGTATTATAACTGGAAAATAGATGAGCAAAAAACTTATCAAAGCCTTTATTAGGCATTATAATTGCGCCCGCTTACTTTAACACGGGGATGTGTTGGAATTGGCAGACAAGCATGACTTAGGATCATGTGCCGCAAGGCGTGTGGGTTCGACTCCCACCATCCTCACTTTACACCGTCATTGCGAGCAACGCGAAGCAATCTTATTGAGATTGTTTCGTCGGAAAATCACCTCCTCACAATGACGTAAAAAGGAATCAACTTTGAACATCGAAAAACAATACCAAGATGACCACTCTACTAAATTAATCGTAGAAGTGAATCCAGACCAAATGGTGGCATACAAAAAGAAAGCCGCCACCAGAATTTCGTCGCAAACAAAAATTCCAGGCTTCCGCCCTGGCAAGGCTCCGTATGATGTCGTCCTACGCACATATGGTGAAGCCGCTATCACCGAAACCGCAGTGGATATTTTTATTGATAAAGAATATTCCAACATTCTTAAAGAAGCCGATGTAAACCCCGGCGCATCCGGAACATTGGAAAAAATTGAGAGCATGGACCCGCCCAAATTTATTTTCCGCGTGCCGCTTGCACCTGAAATTGATTTAGGTGATTACAAATCTGTGCGCCTTGAATACAAATGGGAACAGCCTGAACAAAAAGATATAGATGCCGCGCTTGAAGATTTACGTCAGATGTATGCCAGCACCGAAACAGTGGAGAGAGAAATCGCCTCTGGTGACTACGTTCTACTTGATACCAAATCCGAAACAGAGGGCTTAACCCGAACAGGCTTCGCCACCTTTGTCCGTGAAGAAGGCAGACCCACCGAATGGCCCTATGAAGGCTTCTCAAAAAATTTAATTGGTTTGAAGGCTGGTGAAAGTAAAACTATCAAACATAAATTCCCGAAAGATTGGGAAGTGGAAGAATTACAAGATAAAGATGTAGAAATTGAAGCCACCATCAAAACAGTGCGTGGCGTGACCTTACCCGAAGTCAATGATGAATTTGCAAAAATGACCGGCGCAGGCGAAACCGTAGATGCTTTGATGGAAGCCGTCAAAAAAGATGTTGAGAATCGTTCACAAGCACAATATGATGATGTCTATTTTGTAGATTTGATTGAAAAGTTAAAAGAAGGCGCGACCATTAAATATCACGAACATACTTTGGAACATGAAGCCGAACATGTGCTTTCTGATTTATCTAATCGTTTATCACAACAAGGCATGGATTTAGATACATATTTCAAAGTCCGTAATACCACGCGCGAAGAATTTATCAAAACCGAAGTGGAACCTGTTGCTAAAAAACGTTTAGAACGTGGTTTGATTTTGGATGAAATCGTCAAAGTAGAAAAAATTGAATTAGATAATGAAGCCCTACAAGCGGAATACATCAATGCCATTAATAGTTTAGCCATGCAAGGTGTAGATTTGAACAAAGGTGGCAAGAAACGTCAGAATGAAATGTCTCAAGCCATTGCGATGGATGCCGCCAGCCGTGTGATGACTCGCAAAGCATTGGATATGTTGAAAGATATTGCGACTGGAAATTACAAATCTATTGAAGAGCGTGAAGCAGAAGCAAAGAAAGAAGAAGTAGAAGTAAAAGAAGAATCTGCTGAGGTTGTTGAGGAAGAAAAAGCATCGGAGTAGGAAAAGGTTGAGTTTGAAAGTGGCAGGTTGAAGGTCAAGAAAGAAGCGCTTGCGGAATGCAAATCAAACTCTAACGAAAATCCAATAATCTTCCGGTATCATTTTCCAAATTAAAAGGAGAAACTATGATTCCCGATTTCAAAAGTGTAGTTCCGATGGTGGTTGAGAATACTGGGCGCGGTGAACGTGCTTATGATATTTATTCTTTGTTGTTACGCAACAATATTATTTTTCTTGGCACACCGATTGATGACCAAGTTGCGAATGTGATTGTGGCGCAGTTGTTGTTTTTGAATCACGAAGACCCTGAAAAAGAAATTCGTATGTATATCAATTCACCCGGTGGTGTTATTTATGCTGGGCTCGCGATTTATGACACGATGCAAATTATTTCAAATCCGATTAGCACGGTGGCTGTTGGTGTCACCGCTTCTTTCGGGACCGTGTTGTTGACTGCTGGAACGAAAGGTAGACGCTACGCCCTTCCACATGCGACTGTTCACATGCATCAACCGCTTGGTGGTGCGCAAGGTCAAGCCACTGATATTGAAATTCAAGCAAAACAGATTCTTCGTTTGAAGAGTTTGTTGAATGGTGTGTTAGCAAAACATACCGGTCAACCACTTGAAGTGTTAGAACGTGATGCTGACCGCGACTTTTATTTGGATGCTCAACAAGCCGTGGAATATGGTCTTGTTGACCAAGTGATTGAAAGCCCTGAGAAGATTGCGAAGTAGCTTTTGGCGATTAGCAATTAGTTGTTAGCGTTTAGCGAAGACCTTGAGGAGAAATCTTTGAGGTCTTTTTGTTTGAGTCGTTTATAATCGCGGGATGATTCCTTCAAATATAAAAGCATTAATACTAGACATGGACGGTGTAATTTGGAAAGCAGATGCACCGATTGGTGATTTGCCTGCTATCTTCAAACGCATCCGCGAGCGTGGGTTGAAGTTTGTGTTTGCTACAAATAATGGAACAAAGACTCCGGAAGAATATAAAAATAAATTATCAGAGTTGGGCGTGGAGATTGATGAGTCTCAAGTGGTGACATCCGCTTTGGGGATTGCGTTTATGCTTTCGCAGAAATATCCGCAAGGGACGAAGATTTTTATGATTGGTGAAGAGGGAATCAAAAATGCTTTGCAAGAAAAAGGTTTTGAAATTGTCGAAATCACAAATGCAGAAGAAGCCGAAGTGGTTGTGATGGGTATTGACCGCGGAATCAACTTTCAAAAAATTGCAGAAGCGACTTTGTTAGTGAGAGCAGGCAAACCATTTTATATAACAAATACGGATAGAACATTTCCAACGCCGAGAGGCGAAATCCCCGGTTCGGGGGCATGGGTTTCGATTATCACTACTGCAACAGGAATCGAGCCGATTGTGGCTGGTAAACCATTCCCCTATTTGATGGAATTGTCACTTGAAAGGCTTGGCACAAAAAAAGAAGAGACTTTAGTTGTCGGTGACAGACTCGAAACAGATATTCAGGCAGGTCAAAGTGTGGGGTGCCCTGTCGCTTTTGTTTTGAGTGGCGTATCTACAATTGAAGAAGCGGAAAAGTGGAATCCGAAAATTGATTTGATTGCGAATGATTTAGCAGAATTGGTTAAATAAAAAGAGACCTGCATAATGCAGGTCTCTTTTTATTTATGGATTAGGATTAGTAGTTGGTGTTTCAGATGGAGGTGCTGTTGTAGCTGTTGCACTTGGAACAGGCGCGCCTGTTGTAGAAGTTGCTGTAGCGGCACCAGTTGTGGCGGTCGCTCCTGAAGCGCCGACGACAATTTCAACATAGAACGATGTGCCAAATTGGATTCCGCTAGCATTGGATAATCTCCAATAGCCAAGGGCTGTGCCAGCAGTTGATGGGGCAACTAAATTCACAGAGACATCACCTGATTGACCAGGTTGAACCGCAACAGTTAAAGGTGTAGCCGCTCCGTTCATTTGACTGCCCGATAAAAATGTGACACTGTAAGAAGTTGTCCATGGGCATGTGCCATTGTTTTGCAACCTCCATGTTTTTGTAAAGGTTTGACCGGGCGTCATTGCGGTTTTATCTGGAATGGTGACATCAGACACGAAGACTGAGTTATCACAGCCAACTGCTCCACTTCCGCCACCTGTACCACCCGTTGAAGTGGTTGGGGATATAAGTACTGGCAGTGTGTTGGTGACAAATAAAGTGGGGGTCAATGACGGGGTTGGAGTCTCCAGTGTAGGCGTCATGGTTGGTGAGGCGGCTTGTAATGTCAATTGTTGAGCGGCGACCGTTTCCGCTGCATTCGTTTGAGCGGCAATGATTGCATCTTCTTCGGCATTGGCATTGCTGAATGAAATAATCAACGTGATGATTCCTGCCAGAATCAACACACCCACCGCAATCCAAATGAAGAGATTGTTGGGTTTGGATGGTTTCAATGGTTTTAGCATAATGCGTTTCTCCTTTTATTTCACAAGCACAGCAATTTGATGAATGGTTTGAGTTTTAAGATTTTGCTGTG
>DDVH01000030.1 GCA_002345215.1 Anaerolineales bacterium UBA2317 | reverse complement strand
TGTGTAACCTGCAAACCAAGCATGAGGCAAACCACTTCCTGATTCGGCTGTACCGGTTTTGCCGGCTGTATCAAATTGAATGCCGCGAATGTTATTACGCGCTGTTCCGCGATTGAAGTTTGTGACCATAAACATCGCTTCTTGAATCACTGCTAAGTTTTCGGCTCGCACTGGAAGTGTGTCATTTGCTTCTGGACGGAAGACGAGGATTGGGTCACCATCTACAGGTTGAATTCTTTCTACAATTTGTGGACGATATAACGTGCCACCGTTTGCAATTGCGGCTGTGAAGCGAGCTACTTGCAAAGGTGTCACTTGCACATCCCCTTGACCAATGGCTTGATTAACTGCATCCACTTGGCTGGCTGGGTCTAAAATTTGCCCGGCGGCTTCTGGCAATTGTTCAATACCGGTTACTGAGCCAAGCCCAAATCCACGTGCCATATTAGCAATATCATTGGGGCGTTGCCAATTTGTGTATAAATCATTTCCAATATGCCAGAAGTATGGATTACAAGAACGCATCAACCCTTCTTGTAAAGTCAGCAAGCCAGAGGGTGTAGTTGTTGATGTATTACAGGCATCACCTCGTGATAATGCTTGTTGGCAATAATCATACGTCCAGTCGTATAAGGTAAAACCTTCTACTTCTGTAAATTCATACTGACAATCATATGGAGAATCGGCTAGATACAAACCACTTTCTAACCCAGCCGCCATAGTAATAATTTTGAAAACTGAACCAAGCGGATATTGCCCTTGCGTGGCACGATTAAGTGTTCCACCTGCATTGAGCATATCGGTTATCCCTTGATTGTTAGGGTTATTAGGTGCAAAATAATTTGGGTCAAACTCAGGGCTAGATGCCATGGCTAAAATTTTGCCGGTATCCACTTCCATCACAACAATGGCACCACGGAAAAACTCAAGTGCTCTTTGGGCATAACTTTGTAAATTGCTATCAATCGTTAAGTACACCGAATCTGCTGGCTCTGGACTACTTTGCCCCAATGTAGAAATAATTTGTCCAGTCGGGCTAACCACACGCAAAATGCCTCCGTGTTTACCGGCTAAGTAATCTTCAGCCCAAGCTTCAATACCATCTTGCCCGATACGTTCACTCCCGTTATAGCCTCTTCGTCTAAAATCATCATATTGTTCGGCAGAGATTGGGAGTGTATAACCAACAACTTGTGGAGCAAGCCCACTTTGTGCATAATAGCGAGATTCATATTCTTGAACGACAAGTCCGCCGGGGTTGATGGAGAGTAATCTTTGGGCTTCGGCACGAGTTGCTTCACACATCGGCAAATACCAACCAGGTCCAGCCGCGTCAATTTGATTTTCAATGTTAAGTGGGTCAAAGCCACATAACAAACCTAGTTCAGCCGTCAAGGTGTTGCGTAAATCAGGGTTGATTGCACCTGTATCAATCCCAAATGCTAATGCGGCAGATTGCGTAACAATCGGCAGACCTTCTTTATCATAAATATCGCCGCGAGCAGGGACGCTGTATTCCATAGCAAGTTGATTTCCACCTGCTAATTCAGGCAAAATTAAAGCATCATCCCATTGCACTTTCCAATTACTATCTTCATTTTTAAGACGCATCACAATATCGCGTTGAATATCACCTGCCAATGCAGTTTGATATGTAATGCTATAACTAACTTCTGCATCGCGCGGGCTAATTTGTGATGAAGTAATGACCACCTCAAAATCACCAGCACTCATTTCATTCAAAGCATCAACCCAGCGTTTTGAAAAATCTTCAAGTGTGATGCCATCACGGCTGGCTTGTGAAAGCATGGCATACATACTTTCATAATCATTTTCTTTCAACAAATCAAAAAATGAAGTCACTGCCGCTTGAGCATCTGGCGCGGGGGTCACATCTACTTTTGCAGTGGGTAGGGGAGTATCCGTTGCAAAAATTTCAGATATGCCGCCTCCATTGTTAGAAGAACAAGCAACCAGAATTAACATTATCAAAACAAAATTTAACCAACGATATGACTTCATTCTTTTTCCTCTAGACTTCCGAGGTTTTCAAAACCTCGGAAGTCTTGTTATTCAAAATCTCTTTTGTTACGTCACAATCATAATTCAAAAGTGATTGACAACTCACAGGCACATTCGCATTTGGAAAAATATCAAATTCTCTTAATCCACGCACGATGTGACACATCGGCAAACCCATCACACCCGCATAACATCCACTTAAAGATTGGATGGGGTTAAATTCTGCATGTTGAATCGCATACGCACCAGCCTTATCCATCGGGTCACCAGTTTGGATGTAAGCCAAAATTTCAGCATCACTATAATTTCGCATCGGCACATTTGTTATACATAAATCAGTTACCAATTTTTCATCACTGACGCGATATATCGCAATACCCGTCAGCACTTGATGATTCTTTCCGCGTAATTGTTTCAATATTCTTTCAGCATCAGATTCATCAATCGGTTTTCCAAGAATTTCTTGACCATCTACCACCGTTGTATCCGAGCCGATGATGACCGCCTCTTTCTTAACCTTCGACCTGATTGCCAAAGCCTTATCTTTTGCCAATCGTGAAACATATTCCCGCGCCGACTCATTTTCCAATGGCGTTTCATCCACAGCTGAGACGATGACCTCAAAGTTCCAGTTCCCCAGCGCAAACAATTGTCGCCTACGGGGTGAAGCGGATGCTAGAATCAAATCAATCACAGGCGAGATTCTATCACAGAGATTTTTGATGAATTAATGGCGGATAAGTTATGAAAATCGTCATTTGTAAATGGTAAAATCAAAATAAACCTGTCTAGTCAAACGGAGTGAGTATGAATGAATTGCAAGAACGTATTTTGAAGGATGGCAAGAATCTCGGCAATGGAATTTTGAAAGTAGATAGTTTTGTCAATCATCAGGTTGACCCAAAACTGATGGAAGCCTGTGGGCGTGAATTTGCAAAACGTTTTGCCAATGTGGGTGCGACTAAAATTTTAACGGCTGAAATTTCTGGTATTGCACCAGCACTGACAACGGCTATCCATTTGAATTTACCTGTTGTGTATGCTCGTAAGACAAAACCGATTACGATGCCAGACCAAGTGTATTTGACTCTAGCGCCATCACACACAAAGGGTCGTATGGTGGAGTTGATTGTTTCACCTGAATATCTTGCTAACAACGAAAAAGTATTAATCATTGATGATTTTCTCGCCAGCGGACAAACGATTTTAGGTTTGGTGCGTTTGGCAGAAGCCTCTGGGTCTAAAGTGGTTGGGATTGGCACTTTGATTGAAAAAATATTTGAAGGTGGGCGTGATGTTTTATCACCACTGGGTGTGCCGATTGAATCAATTGCTTGCATTAAGTCTATGGAAGATGGCAAGATTGAGTTTGTGGATTAATGGTCACAAGTCAAAGGTTACAGGTCTCAGGTTTGACTTGTGACTTTCGACCTGCAACTTGTATATTTTGTAAAACGTCCCGCAGGGATGCTTCGCGATGATTCGTAAAATTCTTCGTCTTCGATTCGTTACCTATCTGATAGGATGGATTTTTACTTATATGAGTTTTGTTATTCCTGTAAAACGCTTACAAGAGACTTCAACATTAATCGCATTTCATCATCCAAAGCCAAGTTATACATTTCATGTGTTGATTGTTCCCAAAAAACAAATTGATTCGCTTGCCACTCTCGACCCAAGCGATACAACTTTCTTAACAGATTTATATTCTACTGTTCAAAGCCTCGTCAAAGAATTTGATTTGAAAGCATATCGCCTTATTGTCAATGGCGGTGACTATCAAGATTTTCCACATTTACATTTTCATTTGATATCGGATTAAATTTATGGATTCTATCGCCATCCTCGATTTCGGCTCACAATATGCACAAATCATTGCGCGACGTGTGCGTGAATCAAATGTGTATTGTGAATTATTTCCGTGGGATGCCGCACAAGAAAAAATATTTTCAATCAATCCTAAAGGGTTTATTCTTTCAGGCGGACCAAAATCTGTTTATGAAGAGAATGCTCCATTTATTCAAAATTTTATTTTTGATTCAGGTTTACCCATTTTGGGAATTTGCTACGGAATGCAAGCCTTAACTCATGCATTGGGCGGAAAAGTGAATCCATCTTCTGAAAGAGAATATGGGTTTGCTGAAATTGAATTAATTAATGGTAGGGGCGAGGTAATCTCGCCCGAGGGCAGGAAGACCCTGCCCCTACTTTCTTCATTATCAACAGTATGGATGTCTCATGGTGATAAAGTAACTCAATTGCCACAAGGTTTTATTTCATTGGCAAAAAGTGAAAATAGTCCGTATGCGGCGATGGGGAATTTAGAAAAAAAATATTTTGGTGTGCAATTTCATCCAGAAGTGCATCATACAAAAAATGGAATTGCGTTAATCAAACATTTTGTGGTTGATATTTGCAATGTGAATCCAAGTTGGACTCCAAATTCGATTATTGATGAAAGTGTAAAAAAGATTCGTCAGCAAGTTGGCGATAACAAAGTTCTTGCGGCGGTTTCAGGTGGCGTGGATTCATCTGTCGCGGCGGCGTTGGTTCACAAAGCCATCGGTGATCAACTCATTTGCATGTTTGTGGATACTGGTTTGCTTCGTCATAACGAAGGTGCAGAAGTTGCCTCCGCGTTTCGTGATGGACTTGGTGCTGAATTAATCACCATTGATGCAAGTGATGAATTCCTCGCTTCGCTCTCAGGGATAACTGACCCTGAACAGAAAAGAAAAGTTGTCGGGGAAAAATTTATCCGCATCTTTGAGCGTGAGTCAAAAAGACTCGGGAGTGATGTCAAGTTTCTGGTGCAAGGAACAATTTACCCCGACGTGGTTGAATCGTCTGCGTCTAAAAGCAGTAAATCTGAAAAAATAAAAACGCATCACAACGTGGGTGGCTTACCCGAAGACATGTCATTTGAATTAGTAGAGCCGTTGAGAATGTTATTCAAAGATGAAGTACGTTTGGTTGGCGAAGCATTGGGTTTGAATGAAAATTTAGTGTGGCGACAACCTTTTCCGGGACCTGGACTGACTGTGCGATGCTTAGGAGAAATCACACGTGAACGTGTGGCGAGATTACGTGCCGCCGATAAAATTTTACAAGATGAATTATTAAGTGCGGGATTTTTAGGCAAGCATGGAAAAACATCACAAGCGTTTATGGTTTTGTTGCCAGTGAAATCTGTTGGTGTGATGGGTGACGGAAGAACTTATCAAGAAGCCGTTGCGATTCGAGCCGTGACGACAGATGATTTTATGACAGCCGATTGGGCGCGTTTGCCATACGATTTGCTTGCAAAAGTGTCGAGCCGTATTGTGAACGAAGTGGAAGGAATAAACCGCGTGGTGTATGATGTTACTAGCAAACCGCCAGCCACAATTGAATGGGAATGATTTCAATTTTTGATTTACGATTTTGGATTTATGATTATTGGGAGATGATATGAACTTTGATTATGGCAACATCTTAACCAGTACATTTCAAATCACATGGAAGCATAAAGTATTTTGGGGAATACTTACAATTCCATTAATTATTTCATTTGCTATGATTCCTGTTATGTTTTTGTTTCTCTACTTCTTTGATGAGACACAAACTTCAGAAATCAATGCATTGGTCACACTTAGTTTTTTCTTTTTCTCTTTCATTATCACAATTGCTTTCACATTTATACAAGTCTTCGCCCTTTCAGCAGTGACGTTAGGTATTGTCCGTGCTGAACGAGGCGAAGGTTCATTAAAATTTATAGATCTATTACAAGACAGCCGTGAATATTTTTGGCGTCAACTTGGTGTTTTTGTCATTATCCAATTCTCTGTTGGATTAATCTTCGCTATCTTTTTTGCTTTTGTTTTCGTGGCAACGATGGTCACAATGGGATTGGCTTCTTTGTGTTTACAGCCTATTATGATTTTTCTAACGCCTTTTATGTTTCTTGTTATCGGGGTTTTGGAAGCCGCGCATACTGCCGTGATTACCGAAAATTTAAGTGCTTGGGATGCAGTCAAACGCGGCTTTGAAATCGTGCGCGACCATATTTGGAAATATATAATAATCACAGTCATTGTTTACTTTGGCGTTACGCTTATTTCTAGTTTCTTAATGTTTCCAATGTTTATTCCATTAATGGCGTTCCCCATTTTTTCAGAAACTGGAAGTGAGATATTAATCTGGGTCAGTGTTGTATTTGCCTGTATCTTCTTCCCCATTATGGCTTTTATTTCGGCGATTTCTCAAACCTTACTGAAAACCGCACTGGATTTAACCTATCTACACCTCACACACAAAGGTGAAAATCAGGTTATGATTTAGTAGGTCACGCTTCAAATGTGACCTACTAACAAAGGAAGCAAACATGAATTTCGATATTGTAGAAGTTTTCACCCGTGCAGGCAAAATCACTTGGAAGTATAAAATCCTGTGGCTGTTTGGGATGCTCGCCAGTTGTGGCAGGGGAGGCAATGGTGGCAACTCAAATTCAAGTGACAGTGGCGGAAATGGCGATAATCCATTCTCACCTGAAATGACAAATCAACTTGCCGACTTTTTTAGTCGTATTGAAACTTGGTTTGAACAAAATACTTGGATAATTTTTGCATTCATTGCTTTTGTTCTGATTATGATTGCTTTGCAAATATTTTTATCTTTGGTCGGCACAGCAGGCTTAGCCCGCGGAGTCGTCCATGCTGAGAATGGTGTAGAGAAAATTCAATTTGGCGAATTATTTTCAGAAAGCCTAAAATATTTCTGGCGGCTATTTTTGTCAAGTTTAATTATCTTTTTGCCAGTTTTCTTGTTTCTTATCATAGGCGTAGTCATCTTTGTATTTTCGATTGAAGGTTTTAATAGCGAAGCCCTGATTGGTGGAAGTCTTTTCTTATTCTTCATCGCATTTTGTTGCTGTCTCTTCCTTATTTCAATCCTCCTCAATTTATATAACCTGCAAGTCTCGCGCGCCATTCTCATAGAAAACATGGGCATATTCCCTGCCTTATCACGTGGTTGGGAAGTGTTCACAAAAAATATCATCGGCTTAATTGTGGTTGGCATTGTACTCTTCATCCTCAGTTTTATCATTGGCATCATTATTGCACTGCCTACCTTTTTAATCGTCGTGCCATTTATGTTCTCAATCATTGAGGGCAACATCACGTCATGGCAACCGTTTATCCTCGCTGGCGTTTTCCTATTGTGCTATAGCCCCATTGCATGGTTCTTGAATGGCGTATTGATCACATATACAGATTCAGTTTGGACTTTGGTGTATTTGCGAGTTACAAAACAAAAAGATGAAAGCAACACGCCAATTTTGTCTGAGGCAAATGCGTAAGACCTTTTCAATCATTTTTAGTTTGATTCTTTTGTTAAGCGTTTTCTCAAATGTAAACGCGCAACAAAACACAGCCACAGTCACTTTATACAATGTGGAGACTTCTGCATTTCCAACCATGACTGGATTTGTAGATGTATTCGACGCGCAGAAATTTTTCGCCTCTGGACTTACGGGGGAAGCTGTTACTGTACTTGAAAATGGTCAAACCCTTCCAGTTGATTCGCTTACCGAGATGATGATTCCACTGCAACTGACCGTTGCAGTCAATCAAGGCACACCTTTAGATGCCCGTGATGCCAACGGAATTTCTCGCTTTCAACGCGTTGCGCAAGTGATTGCACAATGGGCACAAAGCCGCCCGGCTGATTTACCCGATGATTTAAGTTTAGTCAGCCAAGCAGGTCCAATCATTAATCATGCCCCTGCGGCAGAATTTATCACTGCCATAAATGGCTTCAACCCAGACTTTCGTGTGGCGATACCAAATCTACAATCGTTAGTCACAGCATTGGATGTCGTCAGCGCCCAAACACCACGTTTAGGTATGAAGCGGGCAATTTTATTCATCACACCCGAAATGCCAGACCCTGCTTTAGCATCTGTACTTGAACCAATTATTCAACGCGCTATACAAAGCAATATTCGCATCTTCGTTTGGTATGTAGATGCAGATACAACATTCACCAATACTAGTGCCGCAATTTTCAACAACCTTGCCATTCAAACGGGCGGGACGATGTTCCAATATTCTGGCATTGAACGCTTCCCAGACCTTGAAGTGTATTTCGCTGGGCTTCGCAGAATCTATTTGCTTTCGTATACATCGCGTTTAAATAGTTCTGGCGAGCATCGGATGAATGTACAAGTGAATACACCCTCTTTAGGTGTAGTAAATTCGAATGAACAAGTATTTAATTTAAATGTTCAACCACCGAATCCTTTCCCGGTTTCGCCTAACTTGCAAATTACACGTCAAGCCCCAGAAGATGACCCTTTCAATACCGAACTTCTTTTGCCAGAGACGCAAGAAATTGAAATCATTATTGAATTTCCAGATGGTTTTTCAAGACCATTAACACGCACTACTTTATATGTAGACGGCATGATTGCCGATGAAAATACAACCGAGCCATTCGATACATTTACTTGGGACTTAACCCAATATTCATCCAGTGGACAGCATCAAGTGATGGTAGAAGCCGTGGATACACTTGGTTTAAGCAAAACCAGTTTGCCGATTCCGATTACGGTTACAGTTATCAAACCACCAAGTGGACCTGTGGCATTCCTTGCAAAATATCGTACGCCTTTAACATTTGGTGCCATTATTTTTGCAGGGTTGGCATTGTTTGCAGTTTTGTTGAGCGGACGTTTACGCTTTTTATCTCTGCGGGCTGTGCAAGAAGAACGCCGTGCAGAAAATGACCCACTTACTCAACCGATTCCTTTATTAAAGCAAGAGCCTGAAGTAGCAATTGAAAAAAGTAAAAAACGAAAGACCAAGCCGAAGAAAACAGAAGCAGGTTCAAAGTCAAGTAAAGAAGCGTTTGCATCGTTTGTAAAAATCAATCCTGATGGTCAATTTGCTCCTGTACCGCCGCTTCCTGTGAATGATTCTGAAATCATTTTTGGCACTGACCCTGTGCAATGTACACTGATTTTGGATGATGCTTCTATTTCGTCCATTCATGCGCGTTTGCGAATAACCGATGATGGTGGTTATTTGCTGTTAGATAACAATTCTGTAGGGGGAACTTGGGTGAATTATGACGCTATCCCCCACGAGGGCTACCGTTTAAGGCATGGGGATATGGTAAACTTTGGTCAACTGACCTATCGTTTTATGCTTAAAACGCCACCGATACCCTCATCCCCAAAAATCACTGTTCAACCTATTGACGAATGATTCGTACAACACTTGCTCACCTGCATATTGCCGCGCTTAGCCATGCTGGGGCATCTGGCAAAAATAATGAAGACCGTTATGCGGTTTCATCTTTTCAAATTGCCAAAGATGACCCACGTCCGGCTGTGTTTGCTGTGGTAGCAGATGGCATTGGTGGGCATCGTGCGGGTGAAGTAGCGGCGGAATTGGCTGTCAATTATATTAGTATGCATGTGGCTGAAAGCAACGCCAAGAAGCCGACCAAAATTTTAGAGAGTGCCATTCACGATGCTAGCCAAGCCATAGCTTCTCACTCTGCTGGTAAAGAAGAAGAACAAGGCATGGGTGCTACTTGTGCGTGTGCGTGGATTATTGAAAACAGACTCTACACCGCCTACATTGGTGACTCACGCCTCTATTTACTACGGGGAAAATATATCCAACGTATCAGCATTGACCATACGTGGGTGCAGGAAGCCTACGAAAAAGGCATCATCACCAAAGAACAAATGCGTGACCATCCTAATGTGCATGTGATTCGCCGACATTTGGGCGGGTTGAAATTACCAGAAGTGGATTTTCGCTTACGCATTGATAATAACGAAAGTGACGAAGAATCAACTAACAATCAAGGCTTTCACCTTGAACCCGGTGATACGATTCTTTTATGTACAGATGGATTGACCGATTTGGTTTGGGATGATGAAATTCGTGAAACGATTCGTTCTAAACGGGATTTAAAATCAGCCGCGGAAGCATTGGTCAACCTTGCCAATCAACGTGGCGGACATGACAACATCACCGTCGTCTTGCTTGCCATGCCAAGAGTCGAAGAGACGGTTCCAAGAAAAAGCGTCTTGGGTTGGTTGTTAGGCGATGAGTGAGGAAGTTATGAGATACAAGTGACGAGTAACGAGCAAAACTTGTTACTCGTTTTTTGTTACTTGTTACTCATTACTTTTCTTTTGTCTATCTAACCACAATTCCCGATATTTTCTATTCCAATCAATTAAAAATCTTATTGCAATTACAATTCCACCGCCGATGGCTATCCAAAATGCTACATCGCGGATGTTGAATATCCACAACACAGGGGCAGATAAAATTCCTGCAAAGACACTTGCTCGTGCTGAATGACGAACTGTCAGAACCAAAAATATTAACAAAGCCAAACAAATCAAAAATGCGAAGGGTGTGGTTGCTAACAACGAACCACCAAATGTAGCGAGTCCCATTCCGCCACGAAAACCTGCGAAAATCGTCCAGCAATGACCAATGACTGCAAAAGTAGCCGTTAATGCAATCACCCAAACTTCACCAGAATATAGAACTGCCAAATACGTTGGGATAAATCCTTTGGCGATGTCTAAAATCAAAACCAATGCACCCCAGCCAAACCCTGCTTGCCGAATCGTATTCGTCGTCGTGGCGTGACCAGACCCCGCGTCACGCACATCTACACCTTTGACGAAGCGTGTAATCCAAATTGAAAATGGAAGCGAACCGAAGAGATAACCTAGAATTGGAAAGAGGAAGTTTGTCATGTTGTATATAACCCCTCAAAATCAAAAATGGATTTGATTCAATCTTGTATAATTAAATGAGAGGAAAAATATTATGCAATGGTTCGCTGACTTAAATCCAATCTGGCAGGCATTTTTAGCAACATGTTTCACATGGTTTGTAACTGCTTTAGGAGCAAGCCTTGTTTTTTTCTTTAAGAACGTCAACAAAAGATTTTTAGATGGCATGCTCGGATTCGCCGCTGGTGTAATGATTGCCGCCAGTTTTTGGTCATTATTAGCACCATCCATTGAAATGGCACAACAAAGTAATGTACCTGCTTGGTTACCAGCCGCTGTTGGTTTTATACTCGGTGGTTTATTTTTATGGGCAGTAGATAAAATTTTGCCGCATTTGCATGTTGGCTTTCCGCTTGAAAAAGCAGAAGGGGTTAAGACAAAATGGCAGAAAAGTATTTTGTTGGTCTTAGCAATTACTTTACATAACATTCCAGAAGGGTTAGCAGTTGGTGTGGCATTTGGTGCTTTGCAGGTTGATTCATCCGCAACACTTGCTGGAGCGATTGCTTTAGCCATTGGCATTGGCTTACAAAATTTCCCGGAAGGTACATCTGTTGCCGCGCCATTGCACAGAGCCGGTATGAGCCGACTAAAAAGTTTTTGGTATGGTCAATTATCCGGTGTTGTTGAACCATTTGCAGGTGTGTTAGGTGCTATTGCAGTGATTTATATAAAACCTTTATTGCCTTATGCGCTTGCTTTTGCCGCAGGCGCAATGATTTATGTGGTGATTGAAGAACTGATTCCCGAATCACAAATTGATAATAAAGATGTTCACATTGCAACAGGCGGAGCGATGTTAGGCTTTGTCATTATGATGATTTTAGATGTGGCATTAGGATAAAATCTCCCAATGCCTTTACTGTGGATTTCACTATCGTTCATCCTCGGAATCATCTTTGCTAGTTTAGTCTCTTTTCCCACATGGGCATGGATTTTAATTTCAATTCTCCTCTTTCCTCTTTCCTTCTTTCTTCGCCCTCGAATTACAGAAACCTTTTCCACTTTCCATTTTCTACCAATAACCTTCTTTCTCCCCACAATTTTATTTCTCGGCTCTGCGTATTATCAATTCCGCCAGCCGAATATAGATGCTTTTCATATTGCCTTTTATAACGATAGAAATTATGAATTACTCATTACGGGGTACTTAGTCGAACCAGCAGACTATCGAGATACATATACCAACTTGACGTTAAGAGTCGAAGCGGTGGATACAGGCGACGGTGATTTTCCAGTGGATGGATTCATCCTCGTGCGCGTTTTCCCAAATCAAATTTATGAATATGGTGAACGCCTCAGAATTCGCGGACAATTGCAAACGCCACCTGAGAATGAAGATTTCTCGTACAAAGATTATCTCGCCCGCCAAAGTATTTATTCTTACGTCACCAAATCAGAAGTGACTCGCTTGCCCGGCAACAACGGAAACATCATCTCAACTCAAATTTATAAACTAAAGTCAAAATTACTTGAAAATACATATCGTTTATTTCAAGACCCCGAAGCCTCATTGTTTGCAGGCATTTTATTTGGAGTAGATACGGGCTTACCAAAAAAATTACAAGAAGCCTTCAAAAATACAGGCACGGCACACATCATTGCCATTTCTGGATTCAATATTGCTATTATTGCCGGTGTTTTATTTGCAACTTTCAAATATTTTTTCAACGAACGAATAAGTGCCATATTGGCTATATGTGGTATCTTTTTTTATATGTTTCTTGTTGGTGGTGATGCCGCTGTATTTCGTGCTACGCTCATGGGTACTATTTCTATATTGGGTAGACAAACCGGTAGACGTAATGATGGGCTCAATGCACTTGGTGCGGTGGCGTTGATTATGACACTTCTAAATCCATTGGTATTATGGGATGTCGGTTTTCAACTTTCATTTTTTGCAACACTTGGTTTAATTCTGTATGCTGAACCTTTTTCACAATTTACTGAAAACCTTCTTGCAAAATTTTCAAAAGGCGATATAAGTACATTTACAAAACTCATCAATGAAAATGTCCTCTTAACTTTTGCGGCACAACTCACCACTATTCCTATCATGGCTTATCACTTCAATCGCATTTCACTTATTTCTCTTATTGCCAATCCATTTATTCTGCCAGTTCAACCCGCAGTGATGATTATCGGCGGCTTATCAGTTTTTATCAGCCTCATTATTTATCCGCTTGGTCAACTCATCGCTTGGTTTGCATGGGCATTTTCGGCTTACACCATTCGCATCGTCGAATTTTTTGATAAAGTTCCAAACGGCGTGATAGTTATCAGTGACACATTTTCTCAATTGATTCTTTTGATGTATTTCCCGCTTCTGTTCTTGACCTTCAACTGGTCTGCCATTAAAGAAAGATTCTTAGCCTCATCATCATCTCTTCGCGCCGCCGCATTGACAATTGCTTTCACAATCACATTCGTTTGCATGATTATCTTTTGGCGTTCATCTGCCACGGCCGGTGACGGAAGATTTCACATCATCTTTCTTGATGTCGGTTCAGCCGATGCGGTTTTGATTCAAACCCCTGAAGGCAGAAATATATTAATCAATGGAGGTGCTTCTGCTTCGGAATTATCTGATGAACTCGGCAGAAGGCTTCCATTTTTTTCACCAAACTTAGATTGGTTAATTATCGCCTCCACACAAGAAGACCAACTTTCTGCATTGCCACGTGTGCTTGAAAGATACCCACCTGAAAATGTTTTATTAAGTGGCAACATTCAAGCGTCATTTTCGGCACAAACATTAGATAAATATTTTGCAGATGAAAATATCCCAGTCACACGCGCAGAAGCGGGACAAAAACTTCATGTGGGAGAAAATGCGTACGTCGAGATTCAGGCTGAAGGTCCGCGTGGAAGCGTGTTGTTAATCCAATATCAAAACTTTAGAGCATTGCTTCCGATTGGAATCAATGAAGGCACTTTTGAATCACTTGAGTTTGGAAATACAATTGGCGATGTAGATGTTTTGCTTTTGGCTGATTCAGGTTATGCGCCCTCGAACCCTGCTGATTTGTTTGAAAATTTAACCCCGCAATTGGTGGTCTTAAGTGTCGCGGCTGGTGACCCTGATGGTTTACCTTCACAAGATACGTTAGATTCTTTAGAAGGTTATTCTTTGCTTCGTACAGATAGAAATGGTTGGATTGATATCAGCACGGATGGATTTGAAATGCAAGTGATTGTAGAGCGTGGGAATTAAGTACCCTTTGAATATTTTTATAATTCGCTAAAATAAAACTTCAAAGGAGAAAACATGAAACATTTAAGAGTATTTATTTTTGTTTTGGTATTAGCAAGTTTGGCTTGTGGCACTGGAGATTTAACTTCATTGCTAAACCCATTGCCCAATGACGATTTTTCAAGCAGTTCAAGTGGTTGGGGAACAGGGACTGATAGTTTTAGTTCTGTGAACTATAACAATGGTGGTTTGACGATGCAAGTGTTTGAACCGTATTATGTCACATGGTCTACGCCGGATGTGGAAGTGTATGAAAATATTCACATGGAAGTAGATGTTTTGAATCAAAGTAGTGATGAACAGGCTTTGTTTGGTTTTATTTGTAATGAACAAGGCACCACTAATGCTTTTTATTACGTCGGTGTTTCACCAGATGGTTATTATGCTTTTATCAAATCATCAGTTGCCGCAGATGATGTCTATTTGAAAGAAGATTTTTCAGATGCCATTTCTGTAAATGTTGGCGATACTGTGCGACTTGGTTTAGATTGTGCAAATGGCTCCATGACTTTGTATGTCAATGGTCAGGTGATTGATAGCGTATCAGATTCTTCATATACAAGTGGTTCGATTGGTTTGTTTGCGGCTTCTGCTGAAATTCGTAACGGCACAACAGTTATCTTCGATAATTTTGTAGTGACGAAATTAGGTGAGTAAAAACATGTGATTGCGAGCCATGTTATTTATGGTGAAGCAATCTTGAATGTATAAGGACACGGCGTCGCCCTGTCCTTATGTTTATAATCATTACATGAGTCATTTATTATTAGCAGGCGGTTCAGAATTTGGCGGGAAAATGCGCGAACCTGATTTGCAAGCCATTGAATTAGCGGGTGGTTTTGATGCGCCGATTTGTATCATCCCCACCGCCGCTGCGCTGGATAATAATCACAAACGGGCGGGGAATAATGGAATCAGATGGTTTCAAAGTTTGGGTGCAAAAAATGTTTTCACAGTAGATGTGATTGATTCAAACTCCGCAAATGATTCTTCACTCGCCGCTTCTATTCGGACTTCAAAAATGGTTTACCTCCTCGGCGGTTTTCCTCGCTTCTTAGGGGAGACGTTGAAAAATAGTTTATGCTGGCAAGCCATGATAAATGTTTATCAAAATGGTGGTGTAATTGGCGGAAGCAGTGCTGGGGCAATGGTGTTGTGTGAATTTTATTATGACCCTTACGAACAAAAATTATTAAACGGATTAAATTTAATTCCGAATGCATGCGTCTTGCCGCATCACAATCAATTTGGGAAAAGGTGGGCAAAAAATTTACGAACTTTATTGCCAAATTCAATTTTGATTGGCATTGATGAAGAGACTGGGATGATTAACTCTGGAGATAATTGGCAAGTGTATGGCAAAGGTGAGGTGACTGTGTACCGAAGCGAATCAACTGTCACCATAGGAAGAGGCGGGAAATTTTCTCTGATTGGCATATAATAGTCAGCATGAAAGACGGTTTGCAAATCACAAAATCGGTTGAGGGCAAGGTGACAATTCTTCATCTTACTGGCGCATTGGATGCTGTGGGTGAAGAGGCTGTGCTTGCTTTTGCGCGTGATGTGTATGATGCGGGCTCGCGTTTTCTGATATTAGATTTGGCGAATGTGAGCATTTTGACGAGTGCGGGAATGCGTGCCATGCACAAAGTTTTCAAAATGTTTACGCCACGTGAAGAAATGTATAAAGTGCATCATGTGAAGTTGTGTCGCGCGCCACAAGCGTTGTATCAATCACTGGGGGTGACAGGTTTTTTGCAAAACATTCCCAGTTATGAATCTTTGCAAGAAGCGATAGCTTCTTTTTCGTAAGTGTTTCTTAATCAAACTATCATTTTTGAATAAGGAAGTTTTTTTAGAATTGCCCTGTCTGAGCACTAAAGGAGTGAGCCATGACCCATCCATTCAAATCCGTTCCTGTGAAATCGTATGAAATTACGCCGAAAGAAACATATTTTTCCCGCAGAGACTTTATCAAAGCGGCTGGGGTGATTGCAGGCAGTGCCGCACTCGCCGCGTGTGCACCAAGTTCGCCCGAAGAATCTGAGGCGCAAGTTCCTGTAAATCCTGCTTATGTAGATGACCTCGGTGATGCGGCTAATACGTTTGAAGAAATTACTTCTTATAACAATTATTATGAATTCAGCACCAATAAAGAAGCAGTCAAGCCGTTATCTGAAAGTTTTAATCCACGCCCGTGGACGGTAGAAGTGTATGGTTTGGTCAATAAGCCACGCACGTTTGGCATTGATGATTTATTAACTTTATTCCCGCAAGAAGAACGCATTTATCGTTTGCGTTGTGTTGAAGCATGGAGCATGGTGATTCCATGGCAAGGCTTTCCGTTAGCAGGTTTATTGAATTTGGTTGAGCCATCTAGCGCGGCACAATATGTACGTTTTGAAACAGTCTATCGTCCTGAAGAAATGAAAGGGCAAGGCAGTGCGTTTTATCCATGGCCCTATAACGAAGGCTTACGTATGGATGAAGCCATGAATGATTTGACGATTTTAGCAACAGGTTTATATGGTGAGCCGATGCCGAATCAAAATGGTGCGCCGATTCGTTTGGTTGTTCCATGGAAGTATGGATTCAAATCTATTAAATCAATTGTCAAAATTGAATTGACGAGCGAACGTCCAAATACATTATGGAGTACTGTTGCTCCAAATGAATATGGTTTTTATGCCAATGTGAATCCCACCGTTGACCATCCGCGTTGGTCACAAGCATCAGAACGTCGTATTGGAGAATTATCTCGCCGTGAGACTTTGATGTTTAATGGTTATGGTGAACAAGTTGCAGATATGTATGCAGATATGAATTTGCAGTTGCATTACTAAATCAATCCAGTAGGGGCGAGGCATGCCTCGCCCCTACATATTTAAAATGAAATTATTTTCTCGTTATACCCCCTTACAAATTTCAATACATTTATATGCTTGGTCTGCATTAATTTGGATTGCGATTGAACTGCTAACAAGCAGTTTTTCCATCAACCCCATTCAAGAATTAGAACAACGCACAGGCCGTCACGCCATTACATTGCTGGTGTTATCTTTGCTTTGTACACCCCTTAACATCATCTTCAAATGGAAAGAACCACTCAAACGCCGCCGCACATTGGGTTTATATGCGTTTATGTATGTATTCATTCACGTTTTGATTTTCGTAAATTTCGATTACGGCTTGGCGTGGAGTTTAATCGTCCAAACAGTTTTTGAAAAACCGTACATCCTTGTTGGCTTCATCACATTTCTTTTACTCATTCCACTTGCCATCACATCGTTCGACATTTGGAAAATCCGCCTCGGCAAAAATTGGAAACGCTTACATCGTATCATTTATCTCATTGCCCCACTTGCCGTTTTGCATTACGTGTGGAGCAAAAAAGGTGACATCCTGACATTATCAGGTGATATCGTTCGACCCTTGATTTATGGACTCGTGCTAGCAATTTTTCTGATTATAAGAATCCCAGCCGTGAAAAGATGGTTCGCCTCTTTACCTACGGGACGCTTGATTCAAAACCCGAAAAAGAATCCAACCCCCGAATCAGATTAGAAGATTCCGCGAAGCAAAAGTAACAATCCGATAATCGCCAACGGCACGCCAACGATTGCGCCAATAATTGTCAAACTAACCACAACACCGACAATGATTAACACAATCCCAAGCACCATTGCTAAAAGGCGACCTGTCATTTCGACAATAGTGGAAAGCAATTTCCAAATCGCCACAAAGGGCCACCACACCCAAGAAATTTGTCTTTTTGTTTGAGTTGACATAACAGCCTCCGTGTTTTAATTACGCAATCTTTATCAAAACGATGCAAGATGAAATAAACTTAAGTACCACTTCAAAAATCAAGTAGAAGGGCTATAATCTCACCACTATGCCTACAAAATCTAAAAAATCAGAATATCTTATTGAAGAAGAACCTGTGGTTCAAGACCCAGACAGTACAATTACATTTAATCGCAATACTTTCTTTTCAGTATTGGTTGTACTTGCATTTGCGGTTGGTGTTCTAACAGGTTACTTCGTTTGGGGAAACAATGCCGCAAGTGTGGCAAATGCCCCGTCGCAAGCCGAACAGCCATCAGGTCAGCAAGAAGCGGTATCTCCGAATACAGCGCCAGTTGCTACGCAAGAACCGCAATATGTCCGATATGATATTTCCACCGAAGGCTATCCAAGCCTTGGACCAGATGATGCCCCAATAACGGTAGTTGAGTTTAGTGATTTTCAATGTCCGTTTTGCAAACGCTTTCACGACGAAACCTACCAAGCCTTGTTAGATGCTTACCCTGGACAAATTCGTTTTGTGTATCGCAATTTGCCATTGACTTCGATTCATCCTGATGCATTTCCTGCGGCAGTGGCTTCGTTATGTGCCGAAGAACAAAATGCATATTGGGAATATCATGATAAATTATTTACTGGTGAATTGTTTGGTAGAGAAGTGTATTTGCAATATGCCACTGATTTGAATTTGAACACCGAAGAATTTGCGGCTTGTTTAGATAGTGGTAAGTTTGATACATTCATTGAACAAGATATGGATTTTGCATTCAACTTAGGTGTTTCATCTACCCCAACATTTTTCATCAATGGTTTAGCGATTGTGGGTGCGCAACCATTATCCAGTTTTCAAAATATTATTGATAAGGAATTAGCAGGCGAGATTCCTTAAGAAGAAATAAGAAATAAGTTATGAGTAACGAGAAACGAGTGATAAAAAATTGACTCGTTTCTCGTTTTTTATTACTCATTACTATCCCTTACCTTAAAACACTGCCACAACTTAATTCAAAGTGGTAATATAAGAAAAAACTTCTTCGAGGGAAGCGTTATGAAAAAATTTGTAGCGATTGCAGGCAACATTGGGGTTGGAAAATCTACACTTGTTAAAATGCTTTGTGACCAAATGCAGTGGGATCCATTTTACGAACCCGTCAATCAAAATCCATACCTAGCCGATTTTTATGCAAACATGTCTGCTTGGGCGTTTCATTCTCAAGTTTTCTTTTTAACGCATCGCTTGCGTTCACATCTCAATTTAGTTGGTCATCCTAATTCTGTGATTCAAGACCGCAGTGT
>DDVH01000001.1:12354-16800 GCA_002345215.1 Anaerolineales bacterium UBA2317 | reverse complement strand
ATTTTTATCTGATGGGGAAAATGGGAAATTGGGTTTATATCAAGTTTGGATTCATCATTAATTTACACGTTGACCTTAACTTGATTTCGCCCTTTATGTTTTGCAATATACATGGCTTGGTCGGCGCGGTTAATCAAAACATCAAGGCTTAGGGTGTGTGCATCTACACATGCTACGCCGAGGCTTGCCGTGAGGTTGATAGAAAGTGTCTCTGAAATTTTAAATGGTGTGTTGGCAATCAGAAAACGCAAACGTTCTGCAATGCTAATGCCTAAATTCAAATCGGTATTGGGGAGCAGAAGCACAATTTCTTCGCCACCATACCGCCCGACTAAATCCATTTCGCGCACACATTTTTTACACCTGGCAGCAAATTCTTCTAATACCTTATCACCAACCTCATGTCCGTACGTGTCGTTGATGCTTTTGAACTGGTCAACATCTGCCATGATGGCGGAGAATTTTTTGTTTGCATTGATAGATTTTTCAAATTCTACTTTCCCTAATTCGATTAACCCACGCCGATTGTAAATTGCAGTGAGTGGGTCAATGATGGCTTGCTCTTGTTTTTCTTTGAAGATGCGCGTATTTTCGAGCACCACAGCTACTTGATTTGCAAATATCAATGCCAAGTTTGCATCTTCTTCTGTAAAGCTATTTGGCTTGGAACTATCTATTGCTAACAACCCAATCGTTTTATCTTGTGCAATGAGGGGTACACCGAGCCATGAATGAATATGTTGATTTTGTAATTCACGAAAGGCATTATATTTTGATCGAACATCTCCAAGAATATACGGTCTGTTGGTTTCTACTACTACAGTATTGGGGTTATTGCCCGGGATTGGAAAACGCATTTCAAGCACTTCTTTAAGCATTTCAAAACCACTACCACCCACAATTTTTAATTCATTATTTTCTATGAGTTGTACAGAAGCACTATCGTAAGGAATCACCAGTTTTAATTGTTCTAGAATTCGGGCTATGGCTTGGTCAGGTTCTAAGGTTTCACTAATTGCGGCACTGGCTTTACGCAGGTTTTCAGATTTCACGGCACGATGCTTGGCTTCTTCTACGGCTTGGAATTTTTCTAGCGACAATGCAATCAAAGCAGAGGCTTGCTCACAAATAGAAATTTCATCGCTACTGAATTTATGTGATTGATGAAAAGTAAGAATCACAGCACCTAATTTTTTTTGTTCAGCAATAAGTGGAAGCACCAAAACAGATTGCGTTTGAGCAGGTGATTGATGAATATTTTCTTGTTTGGCGGCATCTTCAATCACAAGTGTATGCCCGGCTTGTAAGACCATTTCTGTAAATGTGCGTTCTCCGGGCTTGGTTTGAATAGATGTGTAAATATCTTTTTGCGGTCCATACGCCGCAATTGGCGTTGGGATTTTATTGGTTTCATCCCATGTGGTTAAGAAACAACCATTAGCATTCACCAATTCTCCCAAACGCTCTACGATGATGTTCGCCATTTCTTTTATATCAGTGGCTCTTAAGGCAATCTCTACAATTTCATGCAACAATGCCAGTGTACGCTGACGGTTAAGTAACTTTTGTTCTGTGCGTGCACGTGCTTCAGCCGCGCCAAAAATATTTGCCGCCAAATAAAAGGCTTCTAATTCAGAAGCACTCCAAATTCTTTCATATCTACATTCATCAAACACGATAAAGCCCCACCAGCGAAAGTCAACAAAAATAGGCACCACTGCAATCGAAAGGCTTTCTCGGTCTTTATAAAAATCTTGTTCTGATTGTGGTAAATTTTTGATGATGCCGTCAATCACCAAGCCTTGAGAAAGCCAATCTTCCCATCTGCCAAGTCCGCTTTTGCGTAAAGGCACATGCCGCAAAGAAAGATTATCAAGTTGTGGCGTTACAGTAAGCGATGCCCACTCATAACACAAACTTGAATGAACCACATTATTATCATCAAGATAATTCATCGCCACCGAAACACGGCTTACATCTGCCGCTTGCCCAATTTTTTCCAACACACTGGGGATATTCTGTTCCCACACCGATTCTCGCAAAAATTGTTCTGCCGCCAAACTAATAGACGACATTAATAACTCACGTCGCCTTAACATGTTTTCGGTTTCTTTTCTTTCGCTGATGTCATGCAAAACGAGCATTTTATCTGGTTGGATTAAACTTTCCGCTGGCTTCGGCGTTGTGACAGGAGACACGCTTAATTCATACACTCGTGCCTGCTTGCCCTCCCCAACAGTTACTTCCGTTTCAACATCTGTCTGTGAGATATACGGAATCAACTTTTCTGCATAGGTTGGCGAAATCTTCTCAAACGGCTGACCAATTGCTTTTTCTTCAGGTATTTTCAATAAATGTTCCGCAGTGGCATTAATATATAAAATCCGTTGTTGCAGATTTAGCACAATCACACCATCTTTCATGTTTTCTAATATCGTAATGTGTTCTAAAGGAAGCACTTCTAGTAAACGATATTTTGTAATTGCCCAAGAAAGGGCGGTAGCCGTAGGCAAAAAGAATAATGGCGTCAGGTCTAAATTTTTGATGAAACCACTACCAGTTACATACAACACACTTCCAATGAGCGGAAAGAAAATACTCACAATCACGAAACTAATTTGTACGCGATATACCCCTGGTCTTTGAATAAATTCTAAAATTAAGACAACGCTAGCAATAATCAAAAGCCCATAGGTATAAAGTGTATGAACCCAAAAGAAAGCATTGAAATCAATTTGAAGTAACGTCAGCCCGCCTGATTCGATAAGCATTGCGTTATCCCACATCAGATGATGAAATTCATTCGTCCATGCCAATGCAATTGCAAGAGCAGGGATGACTGCAATCAATAACTTTTTACCAGTGGTAAGCACATGCCGTTTGCCTACAAATTCAAGCACAAAGAAAAACATAGCTAGCGGCGCAATGGCTACACCGATATATTGAATTTGCGTAAAGAAAATTTTTGCAGAAATAGAATTGGAAAATAATTCAAGGCTGTATGTAACCGCCCACACAGACATACCCAACATCACCTGTGCAAACGAAGTGACAGCAATTGCTGGTCTCCTGCGCCAAGCATATAACCCCAACCAAGCGAATGGAATGGCAGCGACCAGATACATCCAAGGCACAAAAATATCCGGGCGAGTAAACATAAGATTTGTTAATAATTTTATACCGAAAAATTGTATAAAAAATATTAAATTATTGATAAAAAAAACTTCGTGTTTTCGGCACGAAGTTTTTTTATTTACACAATCACATTCTGCGGATTCACCACATACTGCCACCAATTGTTATGGATTCCATTTTGCCTGCCTGCCACAGACGGAAAATGATTGAACCACCATTTATGATGCGCACGAATCTCACCGCCACCCCAAGTTGATGAATCAACCATGCGAACATCGCCTTTGAAGTTTGGAAAATTCAATAACCAGTCAAAACATTCACTTGGTACTGGCGTTTTATTGCCCCAGTCATAATCCGTTTGGCTGTTTGGAGCAAAATGAATATTTCCACAGGCGGCTTTGCCCGGTGAAGTTTTATCGTAGCGAATAAAACGATTCCATAAATGTTTATCACCAGATAATTTGCTGAAAGTTTTTTCCATCAATGATTCTGCTCGATGCCCATACGACTCAAACATTTCACCAATGTAACGTTCGTACGAAAAGCCCATCACCACAAAACGGCGTTTACTTGCAGAGGTATTTGCCAAAGGCGCGGCATTACACCAAAACGCATCAGGTCCGCCCATCACTGATTCATAGAAGCCAGCGTGAGGAAAACCAAAAATCCAAACTTCATCAATTTCATTGTTTGCCACTCTTTGTAAGATATTAAATTTATTCAAAATGGCATTGTAATTAACCTGTTGAGGCGTATGCGATGTCGCCACGCGGTTCCAAACATCCATGTAGGTTTGAGGCGTGTATCTGAATCCATCTGTTTTAGCAGGAAATTCATTCACATCCACTCTTTCTACAATTTCGTAATGTGCTAAACCCTTGCTTACTTCTAGCATGTCTTTGGTAAAGCCATCCACCAAATCTGATACGTTATACCAATTCATTTGTTTTGAAAGCGTTATGCCATTGGTTTGGTCCATGATTGGGTCATACACAATCAACAAAACTTTGCTCTTTGTAATTTCAGCAGGTTCAATAAAAGTAGGCATGGGAGCAGGCTTTGGCGTACGCCTGAAAATACTGAATAACCAATCAAAAAACTTAAGCATACTTCCTCCGTTTATGGCATGTTGACTGCGAAATAAACTTGACCATCTACTGCAAAATACAACACATGGTCTGGGCTGACCGCTACTGCACTAACCGAACCAGCAGGGATTGGGTTTCCGCGTCCAAGCGTCGGGCGAAATTGATTCTGCAACTCAACACTTCTTGGCGCGAATCGCATGAGGCTCTGACGTTCTGTATCTAA
>DDVH01000001.1:0-12017 GCA_002345215.1 Anaerolineales bacterium UBA2317 | reverse complement strand
CAACTGGATGCACTGGTATCAATTCTGCTATACGAGCAAGAAGATAATCTTCCATCTCCATGTAGCAGATACATATCATCACCAGAGATGATGAAATCAATTACATCTTGTGTAGGTGTTTGCTGACCGAAAAAGAAATACGGAGGTTCTGAAAACGTATAATCTCTGCCAGCATATACCCACACCGCGCGTGATTGTGCATCTAACACATATAAATTGCCACTATCTAAAGCAAAGGCAGTTACACGTCCCCAATTTGTATCTGGCACAGGCAAGGGGATAACTTCTTCCACTTTACTTGTTTTACAATACAACAAATTTCCGCTGGCATCAATCCCTAATAAAGTTGCATCAATTAATCCAATGGTTGGTAAAGCCACAATATCTACTAACGGACCAACTGTAAAATTTCCATACGTACCAGGTCTGCAATTAAAGTTGGTATCAATTTCAAAACCACCACCACCTACAGACGGAATTGCGCGCAACACATTTCCTTGTTCGGCATTCAAAAGATAAAGCGCGTTTTCACTCGCCGACATGCGGCTAATTTGAAAACCAGGTTTTACACTAAAGGCTGGGTTAAATTGCATTCGAGTAACGCCAAGCAACAAATCTAAACTTGTGTTGGCTTCATTTTTTAAATTAATAGTTTCAGTTGTTTCGCGATGTTCTTCAGCACGCCTTATATTTTCTAAAACATTTCGCCAACTAAGTTTTTGTTCCACAGGGTTGGTTTGGGCTAAGGCTTGTGCGCGAAATTGTTGCGCCTGATTCAAATAAGTATCATACTGCTCATTGCGCCCATATCTTAAATACACAACACTCGCCAATATCACCACAATTAACGGAATCACAATTGCCATAAACAACATCAACGTATTTGATGAAACCGTTGAATTTTCATCCACGTTTGGGTCGGGTAATAAGCGCGGCAGAAAATTTCTGAACCTTTCACCAAGCGAGGCACTTATTTTTCTAGCAGATTGCATTCCCGTGACGATGGCTTTGGCGGTTTGACGTGTTCTTTCAGATGGTTCGCGTGGAACTTCAGGTTGTGGTGACGATTCAACAATAACAGGTTCGCTGATAGGTTCTTGCGCTTCTTTTTCTTCGGGGATATTTGATTCAGCAGGTTCAACATCTTCTTTCGGTTTGGCACGCGGAATAGACGCAGGGAATTCTCTTGGCAAAGTTTGTTTTGGTATTTCTACTTTTTCTTGCGGAGGAATTGCATACGCAGATGGTTGCAAAACATGTGCAGGCGTAGATTCTTTTTCCGCTGGTTTTGGCAGGTTGGCGGTAGAGTCGAGAGGTGGGGTTTCATCTTGTGGTTTTGATGTTCCAAAATGAATCACTCCACTTCCAATTCCAGATTGAATCAAAAGCGCGTTCAAATCATCATGGGTGATGGTGGTTAATTTACGACGCATCGTATCTAACGAAGAAATTTTTGCGTCTTTCAAAGCAGTTGACCACGCATTGGGAACTTTGCCACACAACAGTAGCAAATCGCCGACGTTTAAATCGGCTTGTGCAAAATGAATGTGAATGTTTTGGCTTGAGCCTAAGCCTTTACCTGAAACACTCGGTTCAAAAATATGTTTGGTTTCATGCTGATTAAACACATAGGCTTGCATCGGACCACTAATCGAAAAAATACATTGCGATTCGCGAAACGATGCCAGTAATAAATATCCAAGTGCATATTTTCCGCTGGCACTGGTGGACATATTTTTTTCGAGCAAAGTTTTATTTACAAAATCTGCCGACGCTTTTAACGCGCTGGTGGTTGCGCGTGGTGTTTGATAATAAACTTGGGCGGCATCTTCGGCTATTTTTTTATATTCAGTTGTTGTAAAAGTGGAATTCCCCGCTAACAATAGATAAACAATTAAGCGGTCTGTTTCGCGTCCGCGTGCGGCGTTTTTGGGCGGGTTGAGTGCCAGCACACCTGGCATGTTGGCATCCTCTTGCCCGCCGATGCGATAAAGTGGTGAAAGGTTAATGTCAAGTGGCATGTAAGATTGTGACCTGATTTCGCTTCATTATAACTTGTGATAACTAATTAAAACATTTTGCCACAGAGAACACAGAGATTTATGAGTTTTTTCTCAAACCTTCTCAATGAACTCTGTGGCTAATAGACAACTGGTAAAATTTAACATATGAACTATACACTTCTCAACGATTTCTCACAAATTGACTCAAACGAATGGAATACTTTATTAAAAGAATCAATTCAAGATACACCTTTTTTAAGATATGAATATCAAAAAACATGGTGGGAGCACAAAGGCGGTGGCGAATGGAAAGATGCAAAGCTGTTGCTAATTACCGCACATGAAAATAATCAGTTAATTGGCATTGCGCCGCTTTTTATTGCCGAATATGAAAATGAACCTGCGATTTTGCTAAATGGCAGTATTGAAATTTCAGATTATTTAGATGTGATTGTCAAAAAAGATGATCATGCAAAATTCATTTCAGGTTTACTTGATTTTCTCGCCTCTTCCTTCGGGGATACATGGTCAAAACTGGACTGGTATAACCTCCCTGACGATTCTCCGACATTACTTGCCCTCAAAGAAGAAGCCAACAAACGCGGCTGGATGCATCGTGAAGAAGTGTATCGCCCGACTCCTAGAATCGCATTGAACGGAAGTTTTGAAGATTATTTATCTCGCATAGAAAAAAAACAACGTCACGAAATTCGACGAAAAATGCGCCGCGCGGCTGAATCTGAATTAAATGTCAAATTTAATTTAATTGGTCAAGATGCTGATATTGAAAAAGAAATCAATACTTTTTTTGAATTAATGATTCAAGACCCAAACAAAGCGGAGTTTTTACACCCCGCCATGCGGGAGCAAATGACATCTGTTTTACATGAGGCTTATAAAAATAATTATCTGTGGCTTGGATTTTTAGAAATTGACGGAGTCAAAACTGCCGCTTCTTTGAATTTTGATTATCAAAATAAATTATGGGGTTACAACTCTGGCGTCAGTCAAGCACACAGAGATTTATCACCGGGCTGGGTTTTACTTGCTCATACAATCCAGTGGTGTTGTGATAATAATCGCTACGAATTCGATTTCATGCGTGGGGATGAAGATTATAAGTATCGTTTTGGGGGAGTCAACAGGTTTGTGATGAGAAGTCAAATCAAAAAGTAAGGGCGAACGGCCGTTTCGCCCTTACTTTTATTTATTTTATCCGCCACCTGAGACGCCGCCCACGATTCCGCCATCGGTCAACTTGCCCAAATCACCCAAAGCGGATTCAATCTCTTCGACATTTACATTTCTATCTTCATCACGATGTTTCAAGTCACCGGCTTTTGCTTTTTGAATTGCTAATTCTTTAATCGAAGCATTTAATGCCAATGCTTCTTTTACTAATGCCGCACCTTGAGCATAACCAATGACTGGATTCAATGCCGTCACTACAATAGCATTTTTCTCTAACCAGCCAGCCGCTTTTTCGCGATTGGCTGTGACACCTTTCACTGCTCTATCCGTAAACGCATTGACTGAACCAATCATCACTTGCATCATTTCAAAAAGATTATGTGCAATGATAGGCATCATCACATTTAATTCCAATTGACCGGCTTGTGCTGCGAGAGAAACCGTTGTGTCACAACCGATGACGTGAAACATAGCTTGGTCTAACATCTCTGCCAAAACTGGATTCACTTTGCCGGGCATAATTGAAGAACCGGGTTGAACGGCAGGCAAACGAATTTCATCTAAACCAGTTGAAGGTCCAGAAGATAAGAGGCGAAAATCATTTGCAATGCGAACGAGAGTCATAGCCGTAGTTCGCACGGATGCAGAAAAATCTGCCGCATCAGCCATAGATTGCATCGATTCAAATAAATTATCTGATTCATATAATTGCAAGCCTGTAATTTCAGATAACTTTTTGACCATATTTTTATGATAATCAGGATGGGCATTTAATCCAGAACCAACGGCAGTGCCACCAATACCTAGTCTTCTTAAACCTTCAGCAGACCTTTTGATTCGTTCTATATCTCTTTCAACGGCTTTGGCATACGCACCAAATTCCTGACCTAATCTTACAGGCACAGCATCTTGCAAATGAGTTCGCCCAGATTTAATGACATCATCAAATTCTTTTGCTTTATTTTCTAAAGCAGTTTGTAAATTTTTGAGTGCCGTAATTAGTTCATCCACACGCCATAAAGCACCCAAACGAATGGATGTAGGAATCACGTCATTGGTTGATTGCGCCATGTTGACATGATCATTGGGATGCACATAATATTTTCCAAGTTCACCGCCTAAAATTTGTGTGGCACGATTCGCAATCACTTCATTGGAATTCATATTATGGCTTGTGCCTGCACCTGCTTGAAATGGCTCAACCACAAATTGCGAATCCCAATCACCCTGCATCACTTCAGTAGCGGCTTGGGAAATAGAATTAACTAGCCCCTTAGCAGTGAAGCGTTTTCCATCTACTTCTCTATCGTTGAACAATCCCAAATCATAATTGACCAATGCCGCCGCGCGTTTCACCGCCGCAATGGACCAAATAAATGCCCGCCATGGTTTTAATCCGCTAATGGGAAAGTTCTCTACAGCGCGTTGCGTTTGCACACCATACAAAGCATTGGCTGGGACGTTTAATTCGCCGAGCGAATCTTTTTCTTTTCGAAACTTCTGTTCTGTCATGGAATCTCCAAGTTTTTTTCTCCATTTTACTCCCTTCCTTGTACTATAATCAAAATAATGCAAAACAAAGTTCGTCGTTTTTTTGTCGCACCCATTTTTGAAGACCCTGAAAAAACTCGCCTTGCGAGAATTTTGAATGGGTTTGGTTGGTTTGTAATAAGCATCATGCTCGTGCTTATTTTTAATCGCATCTTTACGAATACATGGGTAGGGGGTTCAGCATCTTTTACATTTCCATTGATTGTCATCATTGTTGGTTTTATGCAAATTATGATTCGCCTCGGGCAAGTACATTTTGCGGGGCGTTTTGCAGTTACATTAATCTGGTTAACACTAACGTATCAAGCCGCACAAGCGGATGGTCTTTGGGATGTGGCATTGATTGCCCACCTCGCTATTATTTTGCTTGCCGCACTCATGTTAGGTTGGCGTGAAGGTGTGGCGGTGGGCTTTTTTAGCATTGTTACTATTTGGTATTTTGCGTATCGACATCATATTGGCTCGCATGAATTTAATCTAGACCCACCATTTCATTATGCCCGTGATTTAACGGCTGTATTCTTAGTCACCAGCACATTAATTTATTACCTCGTTTACAACATGAATCGCTCATTAGCGGAATCAAATGTCGAATTAAAAGAGCGATTACGTGCCGAAGCAAAACTACAACGTCAGGCAGATTATTTAACCGCGCTTCACGAAACAACCTTGGGCTTGGTCAATCGCCTCGAATTGAATCCACTCTTCGAGTTGATTCTGACCCGCACAAGCGAACTTTTTGACACACCCCATGTAGCAGTAGATATTGTCTTGCCTGATGAATCAACTCTACGACAAGAAGTGGGTTTAGGAATCTTTGCAAATTACAATGGCGAAGTCACGCCAAAAGGACAAGGATTAATTGGGAAAGTATGGCAAGATGACAAAGTTATCGTTTCGCAAGATTACAACACATGGGAAGGCAGAGACCTTGAAGCAGAATATGTTGGCTTCAAAGCCGTGTTAGGGGCACCTCTTAAATCTGATAACAAAGTGATAGGTGTGTTAACAGTTGCCAATATAGAAAAACGGAATGAATTTACCTCTGAACAAATTTTATTATTAGAACGTTTAGCCGCACTGGTATCTGTCGCTATTGATAACGCCCGTTTGTATCAAGAAAGCCAAAACGAAATCTTAGAAAGAAAATTAGCCGAAGAAAAACTGCAATTACAAGCAGATTATTTAACTACGCTTCACGAAACGACATTGAGCTTGGTCAACCGCCTCGAACTAAATCCACTCCTCGAATTAATCATCGCCCGAGCCAGTGACTTGCTTGATACAGAAGAAGTAGCTTTACATTTAGTTTTACCTGATGAATCAGCCTTGATACAAAAAATAGGGAAAGGTCTATTTACACAATTTAATGAAATTCAAACAGTCAGAAACTATGGTATTACAGGAACAGTCTGGGTAAGTGGTAAAAGCATGCTGATTGATAACTACAGTCAATGGTCTGGCAGAATTGTAGAAGTAGAAGGCTTGGGTTTTGAAAGTATTATCTGTGCACCGCTTAAGTCTGAGGAGAAAGTAATTGGCGTCATTGTTGCGGCACACACTGGGCAACAGAAAAAATTTACTCAAGAACAATTAACTCTATTGGAAAAATTCGCCGCACTGACTTCCGTTGCCATTGATAACGCCCGTTTATATCAAGAAGCCCAAACTGAAATCATCGAAAGAAAAATAATCGAAACAGAATTACGCGCCAGTGATGAACGCTTTAGAAAAGTATTTAACAATAATAAAGTTGCTATTTCTATTATCACTTTAGAAGAAGGTATTTTCTTAGAAGCCAACGAAGCCTTTTGGCAAATTACCGGGCTTTCACCCGAAAAAGCTCTTGGGCATTCAGTTTTAGAATTTGATTTATGGATAAACCCACAAGACCGTACTAATTTTGTAAAAGAAATTAAAGAAAAAGGTTCACTTTCAAATGTAGAAGTCACTTACCCTACAGGAAGAAAATCATTAGCCTATTACGAACTGATTAACCTCAAAGACCAGCTTTGCGTTGTATCTATGTTTTATGATGTGACCGAATTACGCCAAGCCGAACGCGCCTTGCAAGAAAGTGAAGAAAGATTCCGTCTAGTATTTCAAGCCAGTCCTGTAGCAATTTGCATCACAACGTTAGAAGAAGGTCGCCTTGTAGATGCTAACCAAGCGTATTGGAACTTAACTGAATATTCGTTTGAAGAATCTCTTGGCAAAACTGCCGAAGAGTTAGATATGTGGGAATCTTTAGAAGACCGTAAATTATTTGTAGAAGATATTAAAGTAAAACGTTCTTTAACCAACCCCAATTATGAATTCCTAGCATACAAAACCCATCAACCTCGTTCAGTGATTGCATTCTACGAATTGATTGAACTCAAAGAACAAACTTGTGTTTTATCTATGTTTTATGACGTCACCGAACAACGACAAATTCAAGAAGCCTTGCGAAACGCTGAATCCAGAACACGCGCTATTCTCGAATCCATGCCCGATATGATTTTTGAAATTTCAAAAGATGGCGTATTTTTAGATTATGTTGCTTCCACAGAGATTACACCTTTAGTACCACCTTCTGAATTTATTGGCAAAAGCATCCGCCAATTATTCCCAGCACATATTGTTAAACAAACATTGTTTTCTTTGGAACGTGCGATTGCCACAGAACAATTACACGCTTTTGAATATGAATTAAAACACGAAGGCGAAACTCGCTTCTTTGAGGCACGCATCTCTGCAGTGACAGATGAAACTGCCATTGTCATGGTACGTGATATCAGTCAACGCAAATGGGTTGAAACAGAACGTGAAAAACTAATTGCAGAACTAGAAAACAAAAATGCTGAGTCTGAAACATTGCGTGAAAGTGTATCCATTGTTGTAGAGACTTTAGATAAATCAGAAGCCATAGATAGAATTCTAGAACAATTAGAAAAAGTAATTCCATATAACAGTGCTTCTGTACAATTATTAGATGAAAACATGTTAGAAATTGTGAGTACGCGTGGCTTAGAACCAAAATCAGAGTATATTGGGGTGAGGTTTGCAATTACTGCAGATGAACCCGCAAATGATTTATTATATGGTGACGCACCTTACGTTTTGATTGATGATGTGCAAGTCAGCACGAATGTCTTTACAGAAGAGAAGCAAAGAAAAATTCATGGATGGATGGCAATCCCCCTACGAGTCAAAGGGAAACTAATTGGCATCATTGCTTTAGATGGACATGAAGTTGGTCAATTTAAGAAAAGCGATGCAGAACTTGCACTTACGTATGCCAATCAAGTAGCAATTGCAATCGAAAATGCTCGTCTATTCAGCGAACTGCAAAATGAATTAATCGAAAGAAAAAGATTGATTGAAGAACTGGAAGTCAAAAATGCTGAACTTGAACGCTTCACGTACACGGTTTCACATGATCTAAAATCCCCACTCATTACCATTAAGGGATTCCTCGGCTTTTTAGAACAAGACTCAGTGAGCGGCAATGTCAATCGTTTACGCAGTGACATTCAACGTATCTCTGATGCCACCAATAAAATGCAATCATTATTAAATGAATTGCTTAATCTTTCTCGCGTTGGGCGTTTGGTCAACCAATCTCAAAAAAATTCTTTCAATGAAATTGTGCAAGATGCTATAGATATTGTGCAAGGTCGTTTACAAGCCAATAATATTCAGTTGCGCGTGCAAGAAAATATGCCCAGCGTTTATGTAGACCGCCCACGTATTGTTGAAGTGCTACAAAACTTAATTGATAATGCCGCTAAGTTTGCACGCTTTCATCCCAAACCTTTGATTGAGATTGGGCAAGATGGATATGAAGAGGAGAAACCGATTTTCTTCGTCCGCGACAACGGCATAGGCATTGATGAAACGCATCACGAACGGATTTTCGGCTTGTTCAATAAATTGGACGCAGATTCTGAAGGGACAGGCGTGGGTCTTGCTTTGGTGAAGAGAATTGTTGAACTTCATGGCGGCAGGATTTGGGTCAAGAGTGAAGCGGGTAAAGGGGCAACCTTCTATTTCACCCTGCCAGTAGAGTCAGAAAGTTGATTCGTCAAAATATCTGATGTGGAAAAAATTTTCAAGTTTCATAAACTCAATCATCTTGCGTGATAAACGGCTGAAAGAATTGGAAGCCAACGTAGAACGCTACCGCTTAATCACATCGGTTATGTCTGACTATGTGTTTATCATTTATTTTGATGAAAATGGGAAAATTCGGGATGCTTGGATAGAAGGAGCCTTTGAAGAAATTACAGGCTACACACGCGAAGAGTTTGTTCGTGGAAATACTTGGGAGTTAATGCTTCATCCAGATGATGTGGAACGTGATGCTGAAGATAATCGGCAGCTAGCACAAAACAAAAAAGTATTTACAGAATTAAGAATTATTCGTAAAGATGGAAATGTGCGTTGGGTAAATGGCTATGCCTACCCGATTTGGGATGAAGTGCATAATCGTTTAGCAGGCATTTACGGTTCTACGCGCGATGTTACCGAACAAAAACATGCAGAGCTGATTTCAATAAAAAGTTCCAATGAGTTGATGTTGCTATATAAAATCAGTTTGGCACTTTCTAGTGGGGAAAATTTATATCAAGAGTTACGCGCGTTTGTAACAGAACTGAAGAAGGTTATCATCATTGATGCTTTTCATATCGGCTTTTATGATGAAGAAAAAGATTTGTTTCATTACTCTTTGTTTTTGAATGATGATGAAGATTTAAGATTAGCTCCTCGTAGTTTGAAGAATAATCCTGGGCTTACGTGGGAAGTGATTTCTACGAATAAAACTTTGTATCTGCCTGATATTAATGACCCTCAAACAAGAAAAGAACATCAAATTGTGATTGTGCGGGATGTAGGAATGCGTTCTTATCTTGGTATTCCATTATTATCGCGAGATAAAGTGGTGGGTGTCATGTCTGTTCAGGCAAAGCAAGTGGATGCTTATACCGAAGAGCAAATCCGTTTGTTAGAAACGATTGCGGTGCAAGTGGTGATTACTTCTGAAAAGTCACGTTTGCTTGAACAATTGCAAAAAGAATTGATTGAACGGCAACGTTTGATTCATGAAATGGAAGTGAAGAATGCTGAATTGGAACGCTTCAGTTATACGGTTTCACATGATTTGCGTTCGCCATTGGTGACCATTCGGGGATTCCTTGGGTTTATGGAAAAAAGTGTATTGGGTGGTGATATTGCATCGTTTCAGCGTGATTTACAAAGAGTGAAAAAAGCAACCGATAGAATGAATCAGCTCTTAAAAGATTTGCTTGAACTTTCGCGTATTGGGCGGGTCTTAAACGAGATGAAAGAAGTTTCATTCGAGAGTCTCGTGCGTGTGGCACTTGAAAATGTGCAAGGACGGATTCACGAAAAAAATGTTTCTGTGCAAGTGCAAGAAAACATGCCAATCGTTTTTGTAGACCAGCCCCGTATGATAGAAGTGTTGCAAAACTTAATAGATAACGCCGCAAAATATATAGGAGACCAGAAATCTCCTGAAATTGAAATTGGATATGAAGGAAAGGCTGAAAATAGTTATCATTTATTTTTCGTGAAAGATAATGGCATGGGCATTGCCTCAGAGCACCATGAAAGAATATTTGGCTTATTTAACAAGTTAGATATTGATTCAGAAGGCACGGGCGTAGGGCTTGCTTTGGTGAAGAGAATTGTCGAATTTCACGGCGGCAGGATTTGGGTCAAGAGCGAAGCGGGGTTTGGGTCAACTTTTTATTTTTCGCTTCCGCCTGCCGAATCTACGTCTGATGAACCTGAGTCTTAATTCCGTACTATAATAGAAAAAATCTCATCTTTGGAGAATGCACTATGAAACATGCAGTCAGCGTCAGCATTGGGTCATCAAAACGCAACAAATCAGTAGAAGTGAATTTATTGGGCGAAACCATTCGGATTGAACGCATTGGCACAGATGGCGACATGGAAGCTGCCGCGTTGAAATTTCAAGAGTTAGACGGTAAAGCAGATGCGTTTGGAGTAGGTGGTGCAGATTTGGAAGTGGTTGCGGATGGAAAAGCCTATCCACTTTTTTCTGTTAGGCCGATGATTAAATATATAAAGAAAACTCCGGTGGTAGATGGTGGTGGGTTAAAAAATACGCTTGAAAATAAAGCCGCAGAATTTTTAGATAAAAAAATTGGTGATTATATTAATTCCAAAGGTCGTAAAGTTTTAGTGACATTAGGCGTTGACCGCTGGGGACTTTCCAAATCTTTTGTAGATGCTGGTTATGAAACCTTATTTGGTGACTTAATGTTTGGTTTGGATATTCCGGTTGCTGTAAAAACATTGAGTCAATTAAAAACTGTGGCGGCTTTGTTTATGCCAATTGCCGGGCGTTTACCTTTTGAATGGATTTATCCCACCGGTGAAAAGCAAGAAAAACGCACGCCAAAATTTGGTAAATACTATGCTTGGGCAACGGTCATTGCTGGTGATTGCCATTACATCAAACGCTTCATGCCAGATGATTTGAATGGGAAAGTGATTGTGACGAATACCACCACGCCTGAAGATGTTGAACAATTCAAAAAAGCCGGTGTGAAATATCTCGTCACCACTACACCTGTTTTAGAAGGTCGCTCGTTTGGAACCAACATGATGGAAGCGGCATTGGTGGCATTGGCAGGTAAAGGGCGTGCATTAAGTTATGATGAATTAAAAGAAATGATTGCCAAACTTGGCTTTGAACCACAATTGCAGGAGTTGAACTAATTTATGAACGCAATTGTGACTGCTGGCGGGATTCCGGAACCGGGCGATAAGTTATATGAATATTCGCAAGGAAAATCCAAAGCCTTAATTGATGTGGCTGGCAAGCCAATGGTGCAATGGGTGTTAGACGCACTGGGCGACGCAAAAGAAGTTGACCAAGTGATTGTGATTGGTCTGGATGAAAAAGATAACTTAACGTGCAAGAAACCGATTCACTATATTCCAAATCAAGGACGGATGTTAGCCAATATTGTGGCGGGGGTTAATAAATCTCTTGAATTAAATAAAGATGGTGAATATGTTTTGATTGCCTCATCTGATATTCCGACTGTCAAAAGCGAAATGGTAGATTGGCTTGTGCAAACGGCTATGCAAACCAAAGATGATTTGTATTACGGTGTTTGTCCGCGCGAAGTGATGGAAACACGCTTTCCCAATTCAAACCGAACCTATACAAAATTAAAAGACATGCAAATCTGTGGGGCAGATGTAAACATCATTCACGTCAGCATGGCGACA
>DDVH01000041.1:29656-37365 GCA_002345215.1 Anaerolineales bacterium UBA2317 | reverse complement strand
TTCTCTACGCCTGTTACAGTTGACGGGAAATTTCTCGCTTTCCAATGTATTGTTAAAACAAATCTATAAAGCAAAAGCCAAACCTGTCGAAGCTTTTGGATTCACATTTAAGAACCCGGTGGGTCTAGCGGCGGGATATGACAAAAACGGCATCGCGATTAATGGACTTAATATGTTGGGTTTTAGTCACGTAGAAATTGGAACAGTGACTCCATTGCCTCAAGAGGGCAATCCAAAACCACGCGTATTTCGTTTAATTGAAGACGAAGCCATTATCAACCGCATGGGATTCCCCGGTTATGGTGCAGATTATTTACGAAAAAAATTAAAGCCAATTGAAAAAGCGACTCCTTTTTCTCGTTTGTTGCTTTCACGTTGGCGAAATTCAGGTTTGATTTTAGGCGTGAATCTCGGAAAGAATAAATCTACACCGAATGAAGAAGCCGTATTGGATTATTTATCTCTGATGCAATTGCTTTCAGAATATGCAGATTATTTGACAATTAACATCAGTTCGCCAAATACAGTGGGTTTGAGAAATTTACAAGGCAAAGAAGCATTGTCAAATTTGTTATATCAAATTGATGAGCAAAGAAAATTGGAAGAAAAACAATACGAAAAGAAATTACCGATTCTCGTTAAACTCGCACCTGATTTAACTGAATCAGAATTAAATGATGCGATTGATGTGATTATTGACTCTAAGATGGATGGAATCATTATCACGAATACAACTGTATCGCGTGATGGAGTCAAATCAAGCCTGAGGAGTGAATCAGGTGGACTAAGTGGCAAACCGCTTTCCCCGAAGAGTGAAGCGGTTCTTCATCAAACGGTAAAAAGAATCGATGGAAAAATTCCAATTGTGAGTGTCGGCGGAATTATGACTCCTGATGATGCAAAACGCCGCCTCGATGCCGGGGCGACGTTGATTCAAATTTATTCAGGTTTGATTTATACGGGACCAAGTTTGGTAAAAAAGATTGTGAAATTTATTTAGCAGGTCTTAACGCTGGCACGGGAGCATCGTTACGCAGGTTGAAGAACTTATCCGGTAATGGAAGTGGTTCGAGTTTGCGTTGCGTTGAAAGTGCATCAATAGGTAAATAATATAAATTGATGGGGCTTTCGGTTGCTAAACGAATATCTTGAAATGCGAAAATAACATGTGTACCATCGGGGCTAAACGAAGCATCACGATAACAACAATTGCCTTCGTATGGTGCGAAGTATTCAAATTTATGCGTGAATGAATTGTAAAAAAGCAAATCACCAAAACCGCCGTTGCGTTTGGGGCTATTCATAAAGAAAAGCAAATCGCCATCCCATGAAAAATTTTCAATGACATCATTGAAAGCAAAACGCCCAAGCGGAAATTCATCCAAACGAATCGGTTCAGATTTATCGCATTGCGAAATATCAATGATGCGAATCGTATCCACACGCACACTGTCTTTGTTGGCAAGATATTTAATCGCCAAGCGTGCGCCATCGTCAGACCATAACGCGCCTGTCACTGCCAATTCGTTGTAAAAAATACAACCATCCAATTCCAATAAATGATTTCGGTTTGTCACTGTGACTAACTTTGCAACATCATACTGCACTACAAATAATTCACGGTTGATTGCAAACGCGGCTTGTGTGCCATCGGGCGAAACTTGAAATGAATCAAAAAATTCAGCCGATTGATAACTCATAATCACTTCTTCGCGCAACGTTTCAATATCAACTGTTTTGACTGTTTTGCCGGTCATGTAAAGAATGGTGTTGCCATCTGGTAGCCATTGCAAATTAAATTTTGGCACACCATCATTCGTGACGGCTTGCAATTCAGAGCCATCTACATTCATGATCCAAATATCACCACTCTTCACAAACGCAATTTTGTCGGCGCCACCAATCACAGGCAATGATGAAGTTGCTTGTGTTGGTTCAGCTGTTGCAGATACTTCACCATCTTCAGCAGGTGTGGCAGTGACTTCGATAATTATCGGCACAGGAGATTCAACTTGTGATGCAGTGGTCGGTGACGGAATCGTCGCTTCGTTATTGGATGTCAACATGCCACTGCTGAGTACAAAGTATCCACCGCCTAAAAAGATGACTCCCAACAAACCTACAATGAAAAGTATAGGTAATACACTTCTCTTCTTTTGGACAGGCTGTGTAGACTCAAGTGGCTTCTTTGAAAGAGTCGTTTTGTTATAAGGTGAAACCTTTAATGTAGCAGGTGATTGTCGCTCCGGCGGAGATTCTCCCCGAAGAAACGCTTTGATAGTTTCGACCAGTTCGACCGCAGTCGAGAAGCGGTCATCTTTATCTTTTGCCATCGCAGTAGATATGACTTTTTCCATCCACACTGGCAAATTTGGATTCGCTTCTAAAATACGCGGCACAGGTTCAGTGACGTGTTTAATTGCCAAGCCCAAAGGTGTATCGGCTTGATAAGGTTGTTTGCCTGTCACCATTTCATATAAGATGACGCCGAGTGCATAAATATCGGTGCGTCCATCCACGCCTTCACCGGAGGCTTGTTCAGGTGCCATATATGCAGGCGTACCGATAATGGCACTACCTGTGACGTTACTGCCTTCACCTTGTGAAAATTTTGCAATCCCAAAATCAGAAATGAGAGGCAAACCTGTGCTCGTGAATAAAATATTGGCGGGTTTTAAATCTCGATGAACAATGTCTTTAGAGTGTGCTTCGTCTAAACCCGGTGCAATTTGCTCCAGTAATTTAACAGCTTCTTGAATGGTAAACGTTTTGGTTTTTATTTTGTCTGAGAGTGAGCCACCGCCCATATGACGCATGACAAAATATGGCTGATGGTTTTCTTCTCCCACATCATAGACTGGCACAATGGCTGGATGTTCTAATTTCGCAATGATTTTTGTTTCACGTTCAAAACGGGCACGGAATTGTGGGTCGGCGTGAATCAGTTCGGGTGGTAAAAACTTAATCGCTACTTCGCGTTCAAAGCGCGGATCGTAAGCAAGGTAAACCGTAGCAAAACCGCCACGTCCTAATTCGGATTTGATTTCGTAACGTCCAATTTTTTCTGGAGGCATAAGTAGGCTCTAGTATACCTAATTGCTAAGATTGAATGCAAGATACAAAGTATTGCAAAAACAAAGCGGATTATTTCATGTACAACCCGCCGCTGGACTCCATCCAATCTGCAATTTTTTCAACAGCGAGGAAAATGTTATTGTCTGAAATATCAACTTTTAGCATAGGCAGAAGCGATTCGTCAGCGAGCTGATTAATCAACTTTTGTTCTTCGATGAAGAGATTCAAATCATCATATTGTGATGGATTACCAGATACTTTGAGTCTTTCGGCTCGTGCGGCTTCAAAAGATTCTGGAGAACGGGTTAATAACACCAGCCGAAAATTCAACGGCAATAATCTTTCTTCTAACCAACGGAAATCATAATCTTTTTTATACGTTCTTAACTGATACATTCTTGTAGATAAATGAAAGCGGTCAACAATCCATGAATAATATTTTTGCAATTCAAATAACTTTACCCACGTTTCATACGTTTCCATTGCCAATGATTCTTCGTGTGGTTCAAAGTTGATTAATCCGCGCCCCCACGGAAAGTTTGTAAAGGCGCACCACTCTCCAGAAATGAGAGGCGAATGATATTTATATTTTCGCGGACCTACAATGCGCGGATGTTCATTCAGTGCAAAAGCAATATCAGTTTTGAATGTCAGGCGTGTGCCTTCAAGGATGATTTTAGGTGTAAGTTTAGACATTCCCCAATTATATGCTTCTCTGCAAAGATTAAATATCAACAAAATTCTAATAAGATTCTGAAAGGTTTTCCCTACATACTTGTGGTAGGATTCTTGCCCATAAGGTAAAAATTATGGACGAAAAAATTACAATTATTGAAGGACCACCCCCAATCTTTGAGCACGTCAATGATGGTTGGGCAATGGGGCTGAACGAAAGCCCACATTTATCCGTGCCAGCGTTAACGCGCTTGCGAACATTTAATGGCAACGCACTTGTCGAACGTTGTTACAACGCATGGCATAACAAAAACACAATTCACTTGCATTATCGCAACGAAATGGGACTCGAACAAACCGCACCGATTCTTGCGGCAAGAAATGTAGAAACGCAAGAAGGTCAGGTATTGTTGTTGTGGGTGTATTTAGATGGCGAAGCCGTTGAATACGAAACCGACAGCGGCGATGATGACCAATTTGACGATGATTTGAACGACAGTCACCTTTAAGGTGACTGTTTGTTTTTAAGAACTAATAGGGATACAGCGAAATGATTTATGATTAGAATCTAGGAGAAAATATGACAACGCTTCTTTCTACGCTTCAACATGGTTCTGTCACGCTAACATTATCTCGCCCTGAACGCGCCAACGCCTTCAACATGGAAATGACTCAAGCCTTATACAAAGCACTTGTGGATGCTGAAAATGATTCACAAGTAAAGTGTGTGGTGATTACTGGTTCTGGCAATGCATTCAGTGCTGGGCAAGATATCAAAGAAATGAAGCAAGCTGAATCAATTTCATACCGCGAACATTTAGATAAAACCTATAACCCGTTAATTTTACAAATCCGCAAAATGGGTAAACCAGTGATTGCTGCCGTCAACGGAGCGTGTGCCGGCGCGGCATTTGGAATCGCGTTGGCATGTGATTTAAGAATCGCAAAATCATCTGCATATTTTGTTGTAGGTTTTAGTGGCATAGGTCTCGCACCTGATTCTGGTGTTTCGTTATTTCTTCCGCATTATATTGGGCTTGCCAGAGCACAAGAATATTTTTATTCCAATCAAAAGATTTCGGCGCAATTGGCGTATGAATGGCGGATGGTGAATCTGGTAGGCGGGTTTAATTATCAAGGGTTGATAAAGCAGAAGGCGGCAGAGTTGGTTGAAGGTCCGCGAGAGGCGTTTGCATTGGGGAAGCAAGCCTTTAACCAAGCCGTTTTCCCGAATTTGGAACAAGTCTTAGCCAACGAAGGCATCCTGCAAGAAGAAGCAGGGAAATCGCTTGGTCATCAAGAAGGGGTGAAAGCCTTTTTTGAAAAGCGTAAACCAAAATTTGTATAAAGATTAACCACAGAGGTCATAGAGAGTTTTAAAAGGCTTTCTCAAAGGTCACAGTGTTCTCTGTGGCTTGGTATGTCAAAAGTCATATTGACTTGTTAACAAATCTCATGGTAAAGTTTGAGCAATGATGACTCACGGGCAGTGTTGTAACCAGTGTGCTTCATAAGATATTTTTGAAAGCGGGCACCCCCTAGCGGAATGCCCGCTTATTTTTTTCTAAATCACTGAGGAGAAAGTGTATGGTAAAAAAAATCAATGCGTTTGATATGGCACAAATCCAGTTTGATACAGTTGCAAAGTTACTGCAACTTGATAACGAAATTGCAGAAATTTTACGTTGGCCCCAACGTGAATATTCTTTCCGTATTCCAGTGCGGATGGATGATGGCTCGTTAAAAGTATTTCAGGGTTTTCGTGTGCAACATAACGATGCACGCGGACCGAACAAAGGCGGGATTCGTTTTGCGGCTGATGAAACTTTAGATACTGTTCGTGCATTAGCCACATGGATGACGTGGAAGTGTGCCGTCGCAGATATTCCATTAGGTGGTGGCAAAGGCGGCGTGGTTGTAGATCCATCTACATTATCTACAAATGAAAAAGAATCGTTGTGTCGTGGTTGGGTGCAAGCCATGTGGAAAAATATCGGTCCACGCAATGATGTACCCGCGCCAGATGTTGGAACAACCTCTCAAATGATGGGTTGGATGATGGATGAATATTCAAGACTCGTTGGTCAATACACACCGGGTGTTTTCACTGGCAAACCTGTCGGTGGTGGTGGTTCATTAGGGCGTACAGAAGCAACAGGGTATGGCGTGATTTATACAGTGCGTGAAGCCATGAAACACATTAATCTCGACCCGAAAAATTCTGTCGCCGCTTTACAAGGTTTTGGAAATGTATCTCAATATGCCGCAATTGGTTTTGTTGAAATTCTTGGCGGCACAGTTGCTTGTGTTTCTTGTTATGACCGCCACGATAAAAAAGCATATACCTACAGCAAAAAAGGTGGCATTGACCCACGCTTCTTGATGTCTATTGTTGACCAATATGGAACAGTGGATAAACAAAAAGCATTAGATTCAGGTTATGAAGTAACCGATGGTGGTAAATGGCTTGAATCGGATGTGAATGTATTAATCCCTGCCGCGTTAGAGGGTCAAATCACAGGTGATACTGTTAAGAAAGTTTCAAAGAATCTAAAACTTGTTGCCGAAGGTGCAAATGGTCCCACCACACCAGAAGCCGATGAAGTCTTCAAGAAAAATAAAGTTTTTGTTATTCCAGATTTTCTGTGTAATGCTGGTGGCGTCACCGTTTCTTATTTTGAACAAGTCCAAAACGATGCCAATTATTATTGGGAAAAAGATGCCGTGCTTCGCCGTCTTGATGTCAAAATGACCGCCGCATTCAATGCTGTCTTGAATCGCAGTTTGGAAGAAAAAGTTTACACACGTGATGCCGCATACATGGTCGCAATTGACCGCGTGGTCACTGCTATGGAATTGCGTGGCTGGCTAACTGGTAATGCGTAGTTAAGAGAACAGAGAGTAGAGAACAGAAAAGAGGATTCAACGAATCCTCTTTTTATTTTCGCTTCTCTCTTAAGGGGAAAATTGATTCTGCTTTCTGATTCATTATCTTATCTCAAACATTTTGATACAATCATTAAACTGATTACTGAAAACTGTTCACTGCTCTCTATTCTCTACTCTCTAAAAACGAGGTTTTATGACTTTCAAATGGGATGACCCCTTTTTACTCAACGACCAACTGACAGATGAAGAACGCATGATTCGTGACACTGCGCGGAAGTACTGTCAGGATAAGTTAATGCCGCGTGTTCTCGAAGCCAATCGCAAAGAAATTTTCCACCGCGAAATTATGGACGAAATGGGAAGCCTCGGGTTGTTAGGCTCAACTATCCCCGAAGAATATGGAGGCGCGGGTTTGAATCATGTTTCGTATGGCTTAATCGCCCGTGAAGTCGAAAGAGTCGATAGTGGTTATCGTTCCGCCATGAGCGTGCAAAGTTCGTTGGTGATGTATCCAATTTATACGTATGGAACAGAAGAACAACGCAAAAAATATTTACCGAATTTAGCCAGCGGAAAATGGATTGGTTGTTTTGGACTCACTGAACCGAATCATGGCTCTGACCCCGGCAGTATGGAAACGCGCGCCAAAAAAGTTGATGGCGGATATATTTTGCAGGGCAACAAAATGTGGATTACGAATTCGCCCATTGCAGATGTGTTTGTTGTGTGGGCAAAACTAGACGGTGAAATTCGTGGCTTCATTTTAGAAAAAGGAATGAAAGGTTTATCTGCGCCAAAGATTGAAGGCAAGTTTAGTTTGCGTGCTAGTGCTACTGGTGAAATTGTGATGAACGAAGTCTTTGTGCCTGACGAAAATTATTTACCAAATGTTGCTGGCTTGAAAGGTCCGTTTGGATGTTTGAATAAAGCGCGTTATGGAATTTCATGGGGCGCATTGGGTGCGGCAGAATGTTGCTGGCATGCCGCGCGTCAATACACATTAGACCGTCCACAATTTGGTCAGTCCGCTTGCCGCAAATCAAATTATTCAATTGAAATTAGCCAATATG
>DDVH01000041.1:0-29474 GCA_002345215.1 Anaerolineales bacterium UBA2317 | reverse complement strand
AGTCTCAAGAGATATGCACGGCGGCAATGGCGTCTCTGATGAATTTCATGTCATACGTCACATGATGAATTTGGAAGCAGTCAATACCTATGAGGGCACGCATGATGTCCATGCCTTGATTTTGGGCAGGGCACAAACGGGAATACAAGCATTTTCGTAAATAAAAGAAACTTCCGAAGTCTTTAAGACTTCGGAAGTTTCTTTTTAAGGGTCTGTTGGGTACCCTGCATTAATCCATGCTTCAAACCCGCCTAATAATGCTTGCACATTTTCATAACCATTTTGTAACAATAAGAATGCCGCACGGGCACTCGTATGTTCGTTCGGTCAGGTACAGTAGGTGATTATCCAATCTGTTTTTTGAAGTGGGACACTGCTAATATTTGTTTCAAATACATCTAACGGAATAGAAATTGCATCTGTGGCATGTAGGTCAGCATACGATTGAGCACTTCGCACATCTACGAGGATGGCTTGACCTGATTCCACAGCCGCTTTTGCATCACTGAGTGAGATTCGCGGAACATCATTTTCTGTGCGTGGTACATCACTTTGTACTTCAGGATTAAATGGTGCAGTTGGTAATGTTGATACATCATTCGATGGCAAAATAGCATTGCACGCTAAAGTTGCCAATAGAAGAATAGAAAATACAAATAAGATTTTCTTTTTTTTCATTTGTCTCCTTTTTTACAAGCAAACCTCCGAGGTCTTTAAGACCTCGGAGGTTTTAAATTATTTACAACTGACAATATCTTTCAGCACGCTTTCCGATAATTGCCAAACTATCTGCCCAGAACTTTTTGGTGCGGATGTTGATGCCGAATTTATCTGCTAAATCAGCGGCACGGGCTTCACCTGTGGAGGCTAACAAGTTTTTATAAGCCGATACAAATTCTGCGCCGCGTTGTTGATAAATTGCATACAAACCTGTAGCAAATAACAACCCAAACGCATACGGGTAATTATAGAAAGAGAATCCGCTGGAATAGTAATGTGGTTTCCACGTCCACATATATTTTTGTAAATACTTTTCGTCTAAGCCTGCGCCGTATGTTGCTTTTTGAGCGCGTTCCATAATGTCGTTCAAATCATCAGCTGAAAGTTCGGCTTGCGCGCGTTTTTCAAAGACTTCTTTTTCAAACAAATAGCGTGAGTAAATATCAACAACCACTTGTGAGGCATTATTCATTTGTGCTTCCAAAATCGCCAACACTTCTTGAGGGTCTTTGGTTTGTTCGAGTGCCGCTTCGGTGACAATTGTTTCACACATAATCGAAGCGGTTTCAGCTAACGTCATCGGCGTGTTTTGTTGAATGGGAGTCTTGTTGGCTTGATACGCACATTCATTATGAAAAGCATGTCCGAGTTCATGCGCCAATGTACTTACTTGGTCAAATGAACCATCGAAGTTCATCAAAATACGGCTTTCTTTCACACCGTCTAAGCCCATACAAAATGCACCGCCGCGTTTTCCTTCGCGTTGTTCTGCATCTACCCAATTATTATCAAAGGCACGTTTTGCAAATGTACCCAATTCAGGTGAAAATTTATTGAAGTTATTTACAATAAAATCACAGGCTTCTTTCCATGAATACACTTTATCGGTCTTACCCATCGGAGCAAACAAATCCCACCATGCTAATTTTTCTTTCCCAAGCAATTTGGCTTTGTGCTTGAAATATTTCTCAAACATAGGGAATGAATCCTTCATAGCACCCAGCATGGCGTCAAGTGTGGGGCGGTCTATGCGGGCAAAATCAATTGAGGCGTGCACAGCATCTTCACGTCCGCGTTTTTTATCTAAAGTTAAAGTCTCACCTTTAACTCCATTCATTGCCGCGGCTAAAGTTTCTTGCACACTTTCCCAGGCTTTGTTTTCGGCTTCATAACCGCGTTTGCGTGTGGCTTCATCTGGATGTGAACGCAAATTAATCAAAGCAGGCATCGGCAATTTTTGAGTCTTGCCATCCAATTCAAAATCAACCGTCATTTGAGATGTGACCACGCCTTGTAATTTGCCGAAAGCATTGCCACCGCTCAACGTTAATTCTGCGGCGAGGATTTCTTCCGCTTCACTCATTAGATATTTGGATTGCTCCGCCGCTTCATTCAACGCAAATACATGCTCACCTGCGGAAGCATTTGTCTTCGCTGATTTTTTGATAGCAGGTTTGCCTAACTTGCCAGCCCATGCTAAAAATTTTGTATTGAGAATATTGGCTTTGACGGCAATTTGCTCATACTCTGATTCAATTCGTTTTGCTTCTTTATTACGCGAATCAGTGGAAACAAAAGAATAAATGTAAGGGTTGAGCGTGCCAGAAAGCTCATAGATTTTATTGAAGCGGTCTATAGCTTCTCCGAGTAATTTGCCAAGTTTTTTGGCATCAGCTTTTGAATCTGCTTTGCTGGCTTTGTTCAAAAACACTTCCATATCTTCTAACATGGTTTTATATTGCTTCATCGCATTTTTAAATTGCTTTGAATCAAGCGAGGGATACACATTCGTCAAATCCCAGTGAGGTATAGATGTAGTCATTTGGGGAACTCCTTAAAAAAGATAAGTCAAGTATAACAAAAACCCCTGTCAAATTTTGACAGGGGTTTTGAAGAGTGAGTTTATTTTCTACTTTGTCACTAATACAAAGTTTCCACTGAAATTAGTTAGGGCTTCAAAATAATCATCTTCGGTGACATAACCACCGTTGAAAACTTTTCTGCCATCATCAAAAGTAGCAGTATCTAAATCAAGCCATTCAGTGCCATCCCAATATAAGATAGCAAAATCTTCACCTTGCATATCATCAGGGATAATGAAACTAACTACTACTAAACCATCTAATGCCACATCGCTTCCATCTGGACTTGTTGTTGCTACAAAACCTGAAACGTATTCCACATTTTCAGGTAGTGCATTTGGTAAGCGATCTGCTAATACTGGACTCAAAGTTGCGGAATCACCAATTGGACACTCGAAGGTGACTTTATTTCCATTAGGCAAAATCAAAACTGTGCCAGAGTAAAGGTCACAATCTAAATCTGCATTGTTGCCTTGCACAATATTTAATGACAAGCCTGTGCCGCCGTTTGGTTTGTTGGAATTACCACCTGATGGAGTACAGTTGTAATGAAATACATTGACAGGACCACTTAGATTGAAAGAATCAATACCATTATTTGATATATCAGAGCCAATTAAGTTTAAGTTATTTGCCAATACTCCAACACCCTCAATGCTATTGTTAGTTACAATGCTACACTTGATATTAACATCACCAATCGTTGCAAACCCTAACCCATATTGATTACCACTAAGAATAGAATTTGTCACTGTAATATCACCAAATGCATCGCCACCAATACCGCCTACCCCGTTGTTATTCGCGGTCGTGTTTTCAATATTAACACTTCCATCTGTGAAAAATGTTAGACCAGCATATCCATTATTGTTAAATGTACTACCGAATATATTAAATCCAACAGTACCTGCACAGCCACAATTTTCTAAGTCAGCCCCATCATCTAAATTACCGTTTGCGATTACATTATTTAATGTGATACTCCCTGCTGAGTAAGCATCAACACCATCATCACCGTTGCTGTTGAATTGGCTGTTGATTATGATGATTTCACTTGTACCATTTGAATTATATAAACTGACGCCATCATTACCAATATTATTATTTGAAATTACATTCTTAAGTAAAATTTCACCAGTTGTGTCTACAGAAATTCCATTGTAGTCATTATCATTTGTTGTACTATTTTGTATATGAACGCTTCCTCCGTTTGGAGTGCCGTTATCTGAATCACCAACCCAAATGCCAACATATCCATTTTCATTGGCAGTGACATTGTTAATCTCAACATCTCCAAGTGCAAATACACCTAAACCATCCCAGTCAGCGACAAGTCCGTTTTGATTAAATATACTATTGGAAATAAATACATTCCCACCGATAAAATTATCTGTATTGTAATTCCCTACCGAAGCACCAGCATAATAATTGTTATTGGCAGTGATATAGTTAAGAGTTACATTCCCATTGGATTGAACCCATATTCCATGAGCATCAGTATTACTGCCGTTTCCATTAAAGGTGCTATTAGAAACAGAAACATTACCACTTCCAGAGGCAGTATCTAAGAAAGCACCGCTTTCTAAGTTGTTACTACTGGCAGTTACACCACTTACAAAAATATCTCCTCTTGAATACACCAATAATCCCATATTATTATTGTCACTAAAATTATTTGTCCCAGAAATCGTTACATCTTCAGTGCCACCGCGATTATCAATATAAACACCGCTTAAGGCGCTATTTTGCACGGAAACATCTGAAAGATTAACAGCCCCATTTGTAATAACGGTTATTCCATGACTGCCAGATGTGCCATCCATAGCAATATCATTAATAGTCACATTTGCATTCCAATTTGTGACGACTAAATAATCACCACTGAATATTGAAGCCGAGCCAATACTTGAACTTCCGCTCACGCCATTCCAACCGCCTTGAATGGTAAGCGCATAATTGCTCATCGTAGTAAATGAACCACCATTAAAAACAAAGCCAGAAGCCGTGGCATCATTCACACTGCTGTCATAAGTAGACTCAATCCAAATCGTGCCATCCATAGCCTGCTCATTGGCATCCAAATAAGTTATCAAATCTTGAAAACTTGCATAAGAAGTCGTACATCCATTTGCATTGGGAGTTGGAGCAGAAAGACTAGATGGACACCAAACAGGGTCACCAATGATGATGGCTTCTTCCGCTTCTTCAGTGACGAGTGGCAGAAGTTCGCCATTTTCATCTAAGATGATCAGGTCAGTATTTTCGGGGAGTTGTTCTAATGTCTCTGAAACAGGAGCAGGTTCACTCGTAGGTTCTTGAGGCGGCGTATCTTCTGTAGGGTCTTGGGATTGTGTGTCTTCCACAGATTCATCAATAGAGTCTTGAGATTCTGTATCCGCTTCAGTTTCTTCGGGGAGAGTTGTTTCTTCTGTGGCGGCAGGAGTCGGGGTTTCATCATCTGCCAGTGCAGAGGTGGGAAAAATCAAATTTGCTAATAAGATCAGTAAAGTAATAAGTGCAAAAAGAGAAATACGGGTTTGTTTTAACATGTAAGTTGCTCCTTTCAAATTTTGTGGATTATAAATTATCAAGTATGAATAATTCATATAGTAAACCTTACAATTTAGTTGTTTAGTTGATGGGGTTTGGGTTGGCAAAGGAACTTTTGGTCAGAAAATCAAGTCAATTTTGGAGTAAAGTTAACCTACGGAGGCAGTTCTATGAAACAAGATAAATTTTTGACAGGTATTCTGATTGGTATTGGCGCGTTGATTGTGCTGGCGTTGGTGCTGTTTTTCACGCGACAAGATACCCGCGAGTACGTTTCTGATTCAACACCCGAAGGCGTTGTTCATAATTATGTGTTGGCGACTTTGAATAAGGATTATGAAAAAGCATATAGTTATTTAGCAGAGTTAAATAACAAACCAACTGAAGAAGAATTTCGTCAATCGTTTTTGAACGGGATGGTTTACCCTGAAAATGTAGGTGTGGAAATTGGCGAAGTTGAAACCATTGGTAACGATGCAACAGTGAATCTCTTAATGTATTATTCTTACAACGACCCATTCTCTAGCCGTTATGGAAACCCAGACCGCGCAAACTTGGTGAAGCAAAACGGCGAATGGAAGTTAAGTTATATGCCTTATAACTTTTGGGATTACAACTGGTATCAAGAACCTTTTAAACCGTAATATCATGTCATTGCGAGCCATCGCTGGTCGAGTGTGCGAAGTGTGTATCGAGACCAAGATGGCAAAGCAATCTCATTCTTAAACTTGAGATTGCTTCGGCTTCGCCTCGCAATGACGGGAGACTTTATTTATGAAAACAATTAGAAGACTTTATTTTTATGCCATTGCTTTTATCAGTGTTGAAGTGGTGTTGTGGGGCATTATTGGCTTGCTTCGTTCTATCGTAAATCAAAATGAAATCACATCAGGCACAACTTCTTTAGCACAAGCCTTGGCTTTGATTCTTGTGGGCGTGCCGATTTTTCTATTCCATTGGCTGTGGGCACAAAACATTTCTAAAAAGGATGATGAAGAAAATAGTGCAACTATACGCGCAATCTTTTTGTATGGCATGTTACTGGCTACCTTTTTACCAGCCATACAAAATTTTTTAGCGTTTATCAATCGCACACTTTTATCATCGGCAAACTTATATGAGTATCGCGCATTGGTCGGTGGAACACAAACATGGTCAGATAATTTAATCGCCATCGTTATCAATCTACTCATCGCCGCATATTTTTGGAACATCTTAAAAGAAAATTGGAAAACACTTTCAGAACCAGAAAACTTTGCAGAAATTCGCCGTTTGTATCGCTTCATTTGGATGCTCTATGGTTTGCTGATGACAATCTATGGCACACAACAAGCCTTGAATTTTGCATTCACATTACCGTCGAATGTGCTTGGAGAAATCGGACGTGAAACCATCATCAATGCGATTGCTTTGCTTGTGATTGGCACACCGATTTGGTATTTCTCTTGGCGCATCTTACAAGACGTTCTACCTGATTCTGCTGAACGAGACTCTTATCTACGCCTCGGCGTTTTGTATCTGCTCACATTAGGTAGTGTGATTATCGTCCTCTCTGCCAGCGGAAATTTGATTTACAAAATCCTGTTGCAGATTCTTGGCGAATCAACTGAAGGTACAAAATTTTTACATGAAATTGGTGGACCGATTTCATTAGGTTTGCCCTTTGCAGTGGTTTGGGCATACTACGGAAAATGGTTAGGTCAACAATTTGCATTTGATGAAAATCTTCCGCGCCGGGCTGGCAAGCAAAGATTATTCTATTATTTGCTTTCCTTTGTAGGTTTAGCCGCCACTTTCTTCGGTGTGACTTCATTACTCTCCACAATCATTGACATGCTCACATCCAATACATTCTTTGGGATTGGAAACTTCGCTTCATCTATATCAAGTGCAATTGCTTCATTGGTTGTCGGCTTGCCATTGTGGTTAATGACTTGGCGACCGATGCAAGCTCAAGCCTTACAAATTGACGATTCAGGAGAACATGCTCGCCGCTCTGTGATTCGCAAGTTTTATTTGTATTTAGTTTTATTTGCCTCTGTCATTGGCGGCATGATTGCGGCTGGCAATTTGGTATTCAGACTCATTGATTCTGCTTTGGGAGGTGGAACAAGCAATGTGCTTGATTCAGTTCTCAACTCTTTACAAGTCTTGATATTGTTTGTGATTTTGGCTTGGTATCATTTCTCTGCTTTACGAAAAGATACTGAATCAAAAGCCGATGTACTGGAAGAAAAACAAGCGAATTATCAAGTGCTGGTCTTTGACCATAACGGAAGTTTTGGCGAAACAGTCAAAGCGATGTTTACAAAACGTGCGCCTAAACTTCCAGTAAAAGTTATCAATGCAAATGAAAAGATTCCAAATGATATAAAAGCCGATGTGATTGTTTTGCCGGGTTCTTTAGCAGTAAACACACCAGAAAATGTTGAGGCTTGGATAAGGTCATTTGGCGGAAACAAGTTGATAGTCAGTGATGAAGCGGCGGGCGTGTTTTGGATGAATGATTACGAGCAAGTGGCTGATGTTGCTAAATCAATGGCTGAAGGGCAAGAAGTCCGCCCGCAATCTGCAAAACGAATGACATCCGTTTGGACGTATGTGGCGTATGTGTTTGCCGCGTTGTTTGCATGTCAATTACTGACGATGTTGTTGCTGTTTGGGGTTTCAATGGTGACGGGATTTTAATTTGCTAACGCCGCCGTCCTCGGCGGCGTTTTTATTTATCGATTGCTTCGGCTTCGCCTCGCAATGACATGATACTTAATGATATACTTTCAAAAAAATTATTTCGAGGCGAATTATGAAAGTAACTGTCTTACAAGAAAATTTAGCGCGTGGGTTAAGCATTGTTTCGCGTGCAGTTTCGCCGCGTACTACTTTACCTGTTTTATCAAACATCTTAATTGCAACCGATGAAGGTCGTTTACGGCTTTCTGCCACCAATTTGGAATTGGGGATTACATGTTGGATTCCAGCCCGCATTGATGAAAACGGTTCAACCACTGTTCCATCACGCACACTTTCAGATTTGGTGAACACTTTGCCCGGAGACCAAGTGCAATTAAATTTAGACATAAAAACTCAAAACCTGCATGTCAAGAGTGGCACTTCAAATAATGATATTAAATGTATTGATGCGCAAGAATTTCCGCCTTTGCCAACACCTGAAATGAAAGATGCAATTCAACTCAATGTTGCTGATTTCAAAGAGATGATTCATCAAGTGGCTTTTGCCGCTTCAACCGATGAAGCCCGACCTGTTTTGATGGGCGTATTGATGAATGTCGAAAAAGATAATGTCACAATGGCGGCGGCAGATGGTTTTCGTTTGTCGGTTCGCAAAGCACAACTTTCACAAAAAGTTTCTAACCCAATCAACATTATTATTCCAGCGCGTGCATTAAATGAATTGGCACGTGTTGCTTCTGACCCTGAAGAACCAATTTATATGGTTGTGCCAAAAAGTCGTGGACAAGTTTTATTCCGTGTGAAAGATGTAGAAGTTGTTTCACAATTAATTGATGGCACATTCCCCGATTATCATCAAATCATTCCGCGCAATTACAAATCACGCACATTGGTCGCCACATCCACTTTGCTCAAAGCCTGCAAACAAGCCGAAATTTTTGCACGGGAAGGTTCAAACGTTGCTCGCCTTGATATCAAAGAATCAAAAGGTGATATGCAACCCAGCGAAGTTGAAATTTCTGCCACGTCCGAAGAAACTGGAAAAAATGAAACTATCGTTGAAGCAACTGTTGATGGTGGCAGTGTGTTGATTGCGTTCAATGTTAAATTTTTACGCGAAGCACTTGAAGTTATCAGAACACCAAACGTCGCGCTTGAAACATCTGCGGCAAATGCGCCGGGCGTTATCAAACCAGTGGGTGATGATAATTTCTTGCATGTGATTATGCCAATGCACTTAGGATAAAAATAAAAAAGTCATGTTCATCACATGACTTTTTTGTTGAATATGTTTCAGAACATTTGTTCTAATTGACTTTTCGCTTCTTTTTTGACTTATATTTGATTCTGCTTCCCCATCAGTTTATTTAACTTCAACATCCTTATATGGCAAACAAAACATGCAAAACAATGTCGGCAGAAAAATGTGCAATCATTGCTGATTCAATTCCGCGTGTTTGATACAACCATCCGAAAATGATTCCGCCTAGTGAATTCAATAAGATGATTCGAATCACAACCAATGCAGTCATTGCTGGGAATATCATTGCCGCTGTTGGTAAATGACCTAATCCAAATGCAATTGCGGCAAGAATGTTTGCAGTCCATAATACAGTTGTGTTTGCTTTGCCATTTACAGGTTTGACAATGAATGAACCAATCCATGCCAGCAGTGACATAAAAAACAAACGCAATTGAAGTTCTTCACCAATGCCACCATAAAACGATGCTAAGAATCCTTGCCAAGCTGGTGGCTTGATATTTTCTGACATTGTGTTTATTGATTCACCTAAATCTTTTATCAACAAAGGTTGAAACACATACACATCTAAAACAATGATCAATACACCTGCAATCAAACCTAAGATGATGCTGATTGGCAAAATGTTTTTTATTTTGTCACTGATAGATTCTTTATTCAACCATGCTTCGATTATTGGTGCGCCAAGCCCAATCCGATTTGCAAGTAATAAACCCAATGCAGTTAAGATGCCCAATATGATTGAACCTTGCACAATTTGAATGGCAAGTAAAGCAGGCAATGGAATGGGTAATTCCAAATTTTGTAGCATGTCACTTTGCAAAGTTAATGTATATGGAATAACAGCCATTACACCAAATGTGCCTGCTAGCCATAAAATCAAAAATAGTTTCCAGTTAAAAGGTTTTGTCATTTCATTCTCCATGTTTCATGTGAAACATTATCCGTAATTCATTTGAGGCATAGAACGTTTACGTATTGTTTCGCGGGTGAGTGGACGTTTGGCAATCACATGAATGTTATTGTGATTTTCAAAAACAGTTGCACTGACAACTTCCCAGCCTTCTTCACCCCAGTGATTCAAGGTTTCTTGCACTTCTTCTATTTTGAAACCAGACCAAAATTTGCCAAAGGTTTCTGCGCGATATTCCCATTTTTCAAATTCGTTTGACATCGTATTTCTCCTATATGTTTCATGTGAAACATTGGATAAGGACACGGCATTGCCGTGTCCTTATCTTTATTATACTTTGGTTTCATTACGATATAAGACGTATGAGTAAATCACCAAGAACAAAACTGAAACCATCAATGGCATAAAGAACAACCAGAAGGCTGTCAGCCCGCCGAAGAAACTTCCAATGAAAGCTAAGGCTCCCACAAGCATGAACAGGTTGCCCCCAAGTTGATGCGTTTTATCCCAAACTGAATCACTCGAAAGAGTCCACGGAGTCCGAATGCCGATGAAGAAATTCCGTTTGGCTTGTTTGAGCATGTAGCCAATGAAGAAAAACAGCGCGCCGAAAGCAGGTAGCAATGCCATGCTGAATCTAAAGTTTTGATAACCAAGATTCCAGACGAGTGTGATGGCATGAACATACAACATGAAACCGATAATCAACACGATGAATAAGTTGAATGCACCGCGGAATTGTTCGATGTTTGCTTTTAGTGGGTCAATGTTTGGAAGTACGATAAACAAGCCGAACATTCCTAGCGTGACTAAAGGCATTAAGAACACGCCCCAGAATTTTGAGGTGAAACCATCGGCTTCATCGTTGACATTCCAATGGGATGCCATTTGCTCAGGCAATTGATTCCATAACAGTAAGCCTGCTATGAGTCCAATTGCGATGAGTGTTAGAACAAGAATAATTGTGGTTTTTGTTTTCATTTTATTTTCCTTTCTTTATGTTTCATGTGAAACAGTTATTCCTTTGGCAAATTATTTTGTGCCATCGAAACCATACCACTGACACCGCCAAGATTCATTGTATCCACCGCGGAGCTGGGCACAATCACCAACGCGCCTTTTTCTTTCAAACCTTCAAACAACATATTCATCGCGCGTAAGTGCAAAGCGGTTGGATTGTTGATATATGCTTGTGAAGCCTCAGCAAATGATGCCGCAATTTGCTTTTCAGATTCACCTAAAATCACACGTGCCTGACGTTCACGCTCGGCTTGCGCTTGACGAGACATCGCATCTTCCAAATCTTGCGGAATAACAATATCTCGAATTTCAACTGATTGAACTGTCACACCCCAAGGTGTTGTGCGTTCATCAATCACGGCTTGTAATTCTTGGTCAATCGAACTACGACCAATCAAAATATCTGCCAACATTTTTTTGCCGATAATGTCACGCAATGCAGTTTGTGCCGCCCAATCTACTGCGGCGCGATAATCTTCAACTTCCAACGCGGCTTTTTCTGCATCCCACACAACCCAAAACAAAACAGCATCCACATCCACTGGCACTGTGTCTTTTGTCAAAGTTTTTTGTGCGGCGAATGGTGAAACCATCACACGATGATCAATCCATGTGGCAATCGTATCTACAATCGGAACAATCCAAAACAAACCTGGTCCTTTCAAACCAGTGAATTTTCCGAGTCGCAACACAATTGCTTTTTCCCATTGAGATGCAACTTTCAACGCAAACAAAATATATGTGGCGATGATGGTCCACATAGAAACCCATGTGCCAAGAATTGCGTCTGAATATTTTCCATCACCAATCACAGCGCCTAACACTGCAATCAAAAGCAACACACCAAACAATGTGCCTGCAATTGGCGGAATGTGTTGGTCATTTTGTTTTTTGCTGATTGATTTTAAACTTCTTAGATTCATTTTGACATTCTCCTTTTTTATAAATCTTTCGCTTCTTTTTTGACTTTCAACCTGTCTCTAACCATTTGACTTATATCATGCGCTGAAAATCCTAACCGTTCTGCTTCGTTGATAAATCTTTCCGTCAACGCAATCAGTGATTCACGCTTCAACTTTTCTGTCACTTTTTGTGATGGCACTTCAGTGATGTATGTGCCTCGACCTTGTTGCGTAGAAATGATTCGTGCTTCATCCAACATACGATATGCCCGTGCAATGGTATTGAAGTTAACTCTCAATTCTTCAGCCAATGCTCGTACTGTTGGCAACTGGTCGCCTGGTTTTAGAATTCCATTCACAAGTTGACTTTGTACTTGTTCCACTATCTGTGTGTAAATAGGAATGTGCGAATAGAAATCAAGTTGAAGGGTAAGTTTTTTGTTAACCATATGCCTCTGTAAATTGTACTAATTGTATCATTGTATGAATTGTAGCACTTAAAGATTTTTTGTCAAGTTAAATAAAAAAGCGTTCAATTGAACGCTTTTATTTCAGTATTTTATTTTGCCTTATTGCTTTCCCCAACCTTTTGATTCCCTCTTCAATATCTTCCACAGGTTGAGATGCAAAATTAAGCCGAAGCCATTCTCTGCCGTCTTTATCATCAATAAAGAAAAAATTGCCGGGCACAAACGAAACACCTTCTTTACAAGCCAAAGGCAATAATTCATCTGCATACATTTTTTCGGGCAGTCGCAACCAAATAAACAATCCGCCGCTGGGAATATCAAACGAAACTTTGGATGGTAAATATTTTTTAATTGCTTCTACCATTACATCTCGGCGTTTGCGAAAGATTTGACTAGAACGATGTAAGTAAGTTTGGTATCTTCCAACTGTCACATAGGCATCTAATGCCCGTTGAATCAGAGTCGATGTCGCTAAGTCACTGAGGCGTTTGAAGTTGAGCAAACTGTCATAAACAGGTCCATCCGCCACAATGAATCCGACTCGCAAGCCAGGCATAAGCATCTTAGAAAAAGTGCCAACGTAAATGACTTGTCCATTTGAATCTAAGGCTTTGAGCGAAGGTTGAGCATGACCTTCATAACGTAAATCTCCAACGAAATCATCTTCCAAAATTGGCACGTTATATTTTTCTGCTAATAGAATTAACTCACGGCGGCGTGGACTACTCAAGCAAGTTCCTGTTGGGTTATGAAAATTAGGAATCGTGTAAATTAATTTCGGATGATGTTGTTGCAAAAGCTTTTCAAGTTTTTCAACTTGCATTCCTTGACTATCCATTGGAATACCGATGATTTGAAAACCCAAAGCACGGAATAAATCTATGGCAACAGAGTAGGTCGGGTTTTCAACTAAGATAATGTCGTTTGGTTTTAGCAAAACTTGTGCAACCAAAAATATGGCTTGTTGTGAACCAGCAGTAATCAAAATACTTTCTGAATTTGTTTGCAACCCCTGACTTGCCAGAATATGAACGATGCCCTCTCGGAGTGGAGCATATCCACTGCGTTCGCCATATTCCAATGCGGCGATTTGGTCACGGCGCATGACAGTCTGTAAAATTTTGCGAAACTCTTCCGATGGGAATTGACGTGTGTCACTGATACCGCTTGCAAAACTTATCGGGTTTGGATGCCCCGCATTTTGCAACATTTCATCAATAGAATCTAAATTTGTATTTGATTCTTGAAACCGAAAATTTTGTTGCCACAAAGGCAAAGATGAATCTATATTGTTTTTTGAAGCTTTTGGAATCAAAGAGTGTGGCAAAATATACGTGCCACTTCCCATACGAGAAAATACCAAACCCTCGGCTTCTAATAATGAATAAGCATTTTCAATTGTGGCGCGGTTGACTCCCAAATCATTTGCAAGTTGACGATACGCTGGTAAACGTGTATCTGCTGTCAGCTTGCCAGAAAGAATCGCATTTCGCAGATAGTTTCCAATCTGCTCATAAAGCGGCGTATCACTTTCACGGTCAAGTGGGATGCGCATTTTTTCTCTCCAAAATCATATTGGCATGGTGAATATATCATCAGGCAGGCTTTAAAAAAAGAGGCAATTCTCAAAAAATGAGATTCTTTAGAAAAATTGGACGGGTATTTAATCAGATTTATTGGCTCTTAACGTAGTCCAATTTCAGTCTAAAATTAGCAATACATAAAAAGTTTTATTAGGAGTAAAAATTATGGAAGCAAAAACTGGAACATGGACTGAGAAAAAAGGCTTGGCTCAAATGTTGAAAGGCGGCGTCATCATGGATGTGGTGAATGCTGAACAAGCCAAAATTGCGGAAGATGCCGGCGCGTGTGCAGTGATGGCGTTAGAACGCGTCCCTGCTGACATTCGGGCTGATGGCGGCGTGGCGAGAATGTCAGACCCCGATATGATTTTGAAGATTATGGATGCAGTCACAATTCCTGTGATGGCAAAATGTCGCATTGGTCATTTCGTGGAAGCACAGATTCTTGAATCTATCGGCGTTGACTACATTGATGAATCTGAAGTGTTAACTCCAGCCGATGAAGAACATCACATCTTGAAACATAATTTCAAAGTGCCGTTTGTGTGTGGATGTAGAAACATCGGCGAAGCTCTTCGCAGAATCGGTGAAGGCGCGGCAATGATTCGCACGAAGGGTGAAGCAGGTACAGGCGACGTAGTTGAAGCGGTTCGTCATGCTCGTTCTGTGATTGGTGCCATTAAACAAATCCAAAATATGGATGATGAAGAGTTGATGACGTTTGCAAAAAATAATGGCGCGCCTTATGAATTAATCAAAGAAGTAAAAACTTTAGGACGTATGCCTGTGGTTAATTTTGCGGCGGGTGGCGTGGCAACTCCAGCAGATGCAGCTTTGATGATGCAACTCGGTGTGGATGGTGTTTTTGTGGGTTCTGGTATTTTCAAATCTGGTGACCCTGCCAAACGTGCCGCCGCGATTGTTAAATCAGTGACGCATTATCAAGATGCTTCTATTTTGGCAGAAGTAAGTAAGAATCTTGGCGAAGCAATGGTTGGACGTAATGCCGCTCAAATGCCAGAAGCGGAAAAACTTGCGGTTCGTGGTTGGTAAATAATTATTGTAGGGGCACGATATATCGTGCCCCTACCGGTATTGAACAATGAAAATTGGAGTCCTCGCCTTGCAAGGCGATTTTGCAGAACATATCACCATGCTGAAAAAAATCGGCGTGGAGACAGCAGAAGTTCGTTTGCCAAAACATTTGGATGGATTAGATGGCTTGATTATGCCCGGCGGTGAATCTACAACGATTGGCAAACTTGCTGTTGCTTATGATTTGATGAAGCCATTACAAGAATTTGGAAAGTCAAAAGCTATTTGGGGAACATGTGCTGGCGCAATTTTTCTTTCAAAAGATATTGGTCGTGACCAGCCTTTGCTAGGTTTGATGAATATCAAAGTGCAAAGAAATGCATTTGGTCGTCAGGTTGATTCGTTTGAAACCGATTTAGAAATTGACGAGTTATATAAAGCCACTGGCGCAGAATATCCATATCATGCAGTTTTTATCCGTGCGCCGATTATTGAGTCAGTGAGTGGAAAAGCAAAAGTACTTTCCAAATTAGAGGATGGTCGCATCGTGGCGGCTCAAGAAGGTCATTTGTTGGCAACTTCGTTTCATCCTGAGTTAACGGATGATACAAGATTTCACGAATATTTCATTTCCCTAGCATCTTAACAATAAATGAGTGTGGATTTCCACACTCATTTATAATTAACGGCATGTCTGTCCGTTCTCTGGATTTTTTGGACCTCCCAACGATTGCACGCTATCGAAATGACGTTTTAACTTTGGATAGTGCGCGTGCATTAACGCGCGGACATCCGCTGGGGGCGATGGGATTGTTGGCATATATCAATCCGGCACGGCATTTGTATGCAGCAATTTCAAATGGCGGAGAGACAACATTATTAGGCGGAATTATCCACACACGCGGCGAGACGTTTGCAAAACTATTGTATTTGGCACCATCATCACATTTGAATGACCCACAATTACCTGAATTAATTGAGCATCTCACCAAACAAGCAGGTGAATGGAAAGCATTTCACATTTTGGCTGAAATTGACGAAACCAATCAGGTCTTTCCGGCGTTAAGAATGTCAGGCTTCTCTGTCTATGCTTGGCAAAGGCTGTGGGATGTGACTCAGGTTGAGATAGCAAGAGCAGGTATCCCCGTGAGTTGGAGGCGTGTGCAATCTGTCAATTTGCCTGCAATTCAAAGTCTGCATTATCATATTGTGCCGCAGTTGTTACATCCTGTTGAACCAGCACCGAATCGTGCCGTTGGTTTTGTGCATCAAGAAATGAAAGGTTATGCAAACATTACTTCGGGTATGTATGGCATTGTGATTACGCCGTTGATTCATCCTGATGAAGATGAGGTGGAAGAAAAAATTATTTCGTTGTTGGCGAATTTTCAAAATCGTGGCAATCGAAAAATATATTTGAATGTACGCTCATATCAAACGTGGTTAGAACCTGCCTTAGAAGATTTAGGCGCGAAAGCATCACAACGGCAAGCGGTGATGGTGAAACATTTAGCACGCTTTGTAAAAGATGGCAAACCTGCCAAAGTGATTCCATCCAATGCGGGTGTGCAACCTTCAAGCATGAGTAGGATGGAAGTAGATGAGTAATTGGTCTCAGTTTAATTTTGGAAAAACAATTGGCGCTGTGAATGATGGCGGTATGATTTTGTTTGATGAACAATATACCGACCTTGCTCGCATTACTTTGAAACGCAGTAAAGAATTTGTTTCGGTTTCGTTAAATATTTTTGGTTGGATGGACCATACCAGATTTTTTAATTCGGATACCGATGCCCAACGTGAATATCGTGCTATGCGTGCTTCTGTAAAAGATATTTTAGATTTAATTTATAACGATGCTAGTGATTTGAAAATTTGGGAAGCGATTTCAGAATTTGTGAGGCGATTTCCGTAAATGTTGAAAGCATTGATTTTTGATTTCGATGGTTTGATTCTTGATACCGAAACCCCCGAAGTAACTGTTTGGCAAAATATTTATAAAGAATATGGATTTGAATTGCCCGTGCATGAGTGGGAAAAAACTGTGGGCGGATATGGCATTTCGACATTTAATGCAGCGGAACATCTCACGCTTCTTTCTGCGGGGAAAGTTGATTCTGCTTCCTCGAATCTTCGTTACCGCCAAGAATCGGATGCGATTATCCATGCCAGTGATATTTTGCCCGGCGTCATGAATTTGATTCACTCTGCCAAATCTAGTGGACTTAAAGTGGCAATTGGTTCCAGTTCTCCACATTCATGGGTTGATTCACATACCAAACGCCTCGGCATTTATGATTTATTTGATTTCATCATTTGTCAGGATGACGTTGAAAAAGGAAAAACAAAGCCTCACCCAGATATTTATTTGAAGGTGCTAGAGCAACTAGAGGTTAAGAGTCATGAAGCGATTGTGTTTGAAGATTCCCCAAACGGAGTTTTAGCATCACGCCGGGCTGGAATCTTCGTTGTGGCTGTTCCAAATGGATTAACCAAGCAAATGAATGTGCAAGGTGATTTGACAGTTTCTTCTTTAGCAGAATTGACATTGCAAGACTTAATGGCAAAATTAGCAAATGCCTAAAAAAGAGAGTAAAAAATTTTTTTCACCACCGAGACCACAGAGTTCACAGAGAAAGCAAGAAAAAAACTCTGTGGTCTTTGTGTTCTCTGTGGTTAAATCTTTGTCTTTGATTTTATTCATCGGATTATCTGCCTGTGCGAATCAAAATCCCACGCAAGTCCAAATTCCTGCTACATCAACACCTATACCAACTACATTTCCAATCCGAACACCTGAAATTATTTCAATTGAAAATAGCCCACTGAAAAATTCGATTATCACTTCTGGTGATTACTTAATCCGCCAGCAATTGCCGAATGGGGAATTGGCATATCAAGTGAATATTTTGAATGATGATAGAGCATACGCATCTTCTGATATTCGTTTGATGGCTGGAGTTGGCGCGCTCTATACGATTTGTAGAGTTTCTGTTGATTCAAAATATTGCACCTCAGCAGATTTGGCACTAAATCATTACCTTGAAAATTTAATCAGTAACCCTGAGCATTTTACAGGCACTTGTTTTTATGCAAATGGAATTTGTCCATTAGGTGGGGCGACATCTACAATAGATGTAATTTATAAACGCTGGCAAGCCACTGGTGATTTCACACTCGAAGAAAAAAATTTAATTTCCATAGCCATTGATTCGGGGTATTTCATTGTCTCCATGCGAAAGCCTGAAGGTGGCTTTTATCATTCATTTGACCCGCATTTTAGCGGCACGGCTGATGCGGATTATTTCATCACAACTTTTAACGGTGAAAGTTTATACGCTTTACTACAACTCTATGAAATGACCGAAAATGTTTTTTGGTTAGAACAAGCCCATGAAATCAATGATTTTATGATTACGCAACCTGTCAGCGAAGATTATGCACATGCGTATGCGTTTTCAATGTTTGCTCGTTTGGATGAATTGAGTCAAGAAGATATTGCGTATACTACTGAAATTGCGAATGTGATTATTGCTGGTCAAGTTCGTTCATTGAACCCGATTAATTCTAGTATTTCTACAGCAACAAAAATAGAAGCGCTCGCATCTATTGCACAAGCATTTTATTTATCAGATGTTGAGCATGCTTGGCTTGAACGTGAAATCAATACGTTTATTACATTTGTATCCGCAAGGCAAATTCCAGATAGCAATTGTGGCTTTGAAATTTCTTATAACATATATGAAAAATATGAAGGCGGAATCTTTAGCACTTGTGAAGACCCGTCGATTCGTATTGACGGCGTAGCACATTGGATTAACGGAATCACGACATTTTTAGAATATAAGAGTATGATTGGGACAAAATAATTTTATGTAGGGGCGAGGTATGCCTCGCCCCTACGATTGTATAAAAGGAGAAACAAAATGAGCATCGGAAAAATAAAATGGCAAAGCATCGTCTCACAATATGCCCACCCAGATACATGGCGCAGTCTATGGCAAGTATTTAATTCAGTCATTCCGTTTTTTTTATTATGGTATCTTGCATATCGTAGTCTTGAAATTGGATATTGGTTGACATTTTTACTGACCATTCCCGCGGCAGGATTCATGGTACGCATGTTCATCATCTTTCATGATTGTTGCCACGGTTCTTTCTTTAAAAGTCAACTTGCGAATAACCGTTTAGGCTTATTACTAGGGGTAGCAGTGTGGACTCCCTACTTTCATTGGAAACATTCTCATGCGATTCATCACGCCACCGCCGGAGATTTAGATAGACGCGGTATCGGTGATGTGTACACAATGACAGTCGAAGAATATATCGCCGCTCCATGGTATAAAAAAATTGGCTATCGCATTATGCGTAATCCATTAATTCTTTTTACAGTTGGCGCGTTGATTGTATTTGTTTTCACGCATCGCTTTTGGGAAAAAGATGTGGCTGGTAAACGCGAAAAAAATAGTGTGATATGGACGAATATTGCTTTGTTAGGTTTTGTCGGCTGGACGATTTACCACATCGGCTGGCAAGCCTATTTGTTGGTTGAAATTCCAATTTTGCTCATGGCATGTGGCACTGGCGTGTGGTTATTTTATGTACAACATAACTTTGAACCCACATATTGGGAAAGACATCGAGATTGGGAATTCTTCAAAGCAGGTATGGATGGTAGTTCATTTTATAAATTGCCAAAAATTTTCCAATGGTTTACTGGCAACATTGGCTTTCATCACATTCACCATTTGAGTCCCAAGATTCCGAATTACAAATTAGAAGAATGTCACAATGAAAATCCCATCTTCCAAATTGAGCCGCTGACGTTCAAAGACAGTTTGAAATCTTTATACTTCCGTTTGTGGGATGAAAAAGAAAAAATGTTAGTGGGTTGGAATGCTGTAAAAAAGTATAAAATGCAAATGCAAAAAGATAATCCTTAAAGAAAAAAAGACTGGCTTCAAAAGCCAGTCTTTTTTCTTTTATACAGCCTTTTCTCGCAATACCGAACTGATGTAATCCATAATTGAAACGACAATCGCAATTGCAATCATCTGTGCGCTGGCGGCACGATAGTTCAACAAGTTAATGTTTTGTTGTAACAAGAAACCGATACCACCACCACCGACAAAACCAATAATCGTGGACATGCGCACGTTAATATCCCAACGATACATGGTGTAAGAAATATAAGGCGGAATAATTTGTGGTACCACTGCATAGATAATTGTCTGTAAGCGATTCGCACCTGTAGCAGTAATTGCTTCTAATGGACCGGGTTGAATGCTCTCTACTTGTTCTGAATACAATTTTGCTAAACTTACAATGGTATGCAAACCAAGTGCAATCACACCGGCAAATGGACCAATACCTACTGCAATCACGAACACAATCGCCATTACCAATGCTTCTACAGAACGAAGTGTATTCAAAATTGTGCGGGTGATGGTGTAAATCACCAAACCAATGGGCAATGTATCTTTTGGTTTGGTGAAAAGTGCTAATATGATTCCAAGCATTGCGCCAACAATTACTGGTCCCCAGAAAGTTAATTCGGGTCTGCCAATTTGATATAACCACTCAATTAGCCATCCAATCAAACCCATTATCGTTCCACCGGCTAAGGCAGATGAAATGATATTTAATATTTTCACTGGGCCAATGCTTAATCTTTCACTAGCACGTTGACCAACTTTCCCGAGGAAATTGCTCAACACGCCACCTGCGGCTAAGGCACCAATCACCGGAATTGTGATGCGCAAAATATCACTTACTTGAACAAGAAAACTTCCTAAAAACCCAAATGAACTCAAAGCAGATTCTATTGATAAGCCTAGGTTTGTTCCCAAGCCGGCAAATTGATACAAGCCAAATAAACTGATGAGGGTAACAATCAACAAGACTCCCAGACGTGTGAAGCGAATGGAACTTGAAGGCACAGATGTATCATCTTGTGGCAAAGCCCAACGGACTCCAAACGACACAAGGATTGGCACAAGAATCACACTCAGGATGTTGATTAAGAAGTTTGTTGAAATTGGTGCTGTAAAGTTATTAATCAAATTTACTACATAAACACCAATGGCAATGCCGAGGGGCCAACCTAGTGTTGAAAGTGAAATACTTGCTAAGGGACTGCGAACAGGTTTCATCAAGTTGCGAGCCGCCATAAAACTCAAAGGAATTGCTAAAATTGTTCCAAATGTTGTGGCTAATAAGGCTAAGAAAACTGTTTCGATAATTTTGTCCCACGTATCTTTTGCCGTTTGCGTGAATTGTGGTGTGCCGATATTTTTTCGGATTGTTGCGCGGATATATTGCGCCTCATCACTAGGACGGTTTGGTAGCTTCACCTCAACCTTAAAATACCCTTCGGCATTTGCTTGCCCAACATCGTTACCGAGTTCCACTAGATTGGTAGGGTCATTGCCTGGAACAAAGCGTACAGGTCCTTTGGCATTGGGTGCAAAATTAAACCCTTCCACTGTAACAACTTCACCAGCTTCTGCGCATACAGGTGAAACCGTCAAATAAGGTTGTGTTGTTTCTTGCACTTCAACTTGTGGTATGGAGCCATCTGTTGGGCAGGTGACATAAACTATGCCGTTTACAATTTGCGATTCTTGTTCGTATTCAAGAAAATCAGGTTGAAATAAAGCGCGTGTGACTCGTATAAGACTGCTTTGCCTTTGTTCACTGCGCAGTTCTTCTAGGTTTACTTTGGTCACTTCAAATCCATAAGCATATATAACTAATACGGCTAAAACTGCTAACCCAATACCTAATGAACGAAGTGGAGATGAATTTTTATTGTCTTTCATTTATCCCACCCTTTCTGCATCACGCCCGTAAATGTCTTTGAATTTTTGGTCATCAATTTCATTGGGTAAGCCTTCAAATACGATTTTGCCTTGATTTAATGCAATTACGCGGTCGGCATATTTATGCACTAAATCTAAAAAGTGCAAACTGCATAAAACAGTGACTCCATCATTTTTGTTAATTTCTTCTAAATGTTTCATAATGCTATGTGCCAGCACGGGGTCTAAACTTGCAACGGGTTCATCTGCCAGAATCATGTTGGGGTCTTGCATGAGGGCACGTGCAATGCCGACGCGTTGTTGTTGACCGCCACTTAATTCATCGGCTCGATGGTCTGCTTTATCGGCAATGCCAACACGTTCCAGTTGTTTGGTGGCTTTTTCTATATCTTCTTTGGGGAAACGATTAATTAAACTCCAAGCGGGGTTTACATAACCAAGCCTACCGCCTAAGACGTTGGTAATCACTTTGGAACGGTGTACCAAGTTGAAGTGTTGAAAGACCATGCCGATTTTACGTCTGATGCGACGCATTTCTTCTGGCGTGGCGGCAGTGATGTTTTCTCCATCCCATATGATTTCTCCTGCGCTAGTTTCGATGAGGCGGTTAATGCATCTTAATAGCGTGGATTTGCCTGAGCCGCTTAGTCCAATTACCGCTAGGAATTGACCTTTGGGGACTTCAAATGAAATGTTATCTAGTGCTTTTACCCCTCCATCATATACTTTTGTGAGGTTTTTTACTTGGAGCATGGTTTGTTTCTCGCAATCTATTTATTTTTTAAATAATCAAGAAAGCAGAATTATTTACCCCTATTATAAAAGCAAAATAGTTATATTAATAAAATTAGAGCAGGGAATTTTCCCTGCTCTAATTTTATTGTGAGATGTTATCTCAATGATTCGAGGGTGGTGCCGGATTCAACGACTAATTTGCGGATGAAGTCGTATTCTGCATCTGTCGCTACATCAATACCAGACCATCCATAGAAGTCTTCACTTCCAAGGGAAGTTCCCCATGCTTCGGTTTCAGCAAAGGCTGAAAGTGCTTGTTCGATTTGAGCACGTAATTCAGCCGGGAATTCTGGACCGAAGGATAAGGTATCGTTTGGAATATCTGGAGATAAGGTTAAGATGCGAACTTTGCTGACAACGTCTGGGAATTCTTCGCGGATGTTAGCGCGAGCATCAAGGACGCGATAGCCTTCGCAAAGTAATTGGCTGGCATCTTCGTTGAGTGCGCAGTTGTTTATGTCAACTGGAACTTCTGGGTCATCACCGAGTGCCCAAGCATCTGCTCCTTCAGGAGCTGCCCATGGGCTGTAGAATGCGGCGGCAAAATCAGCTTCACCAGTATATACGGCGCGGACAGCTTGTGGGTGACCACCAGCTTCAAGTTCTTCACCTGGAACAACCCCAGCTTCGTTGAGCATAACTTTAGGAACAAGGTAACCAGAAGTAGAACCTGCGTCAGGGAAGGCAAACCTTAAGCCATCAAGGTCTTCAATAGAGTTGATTTCACTATCGCGGGCAACAACAATCATTGTCCAATACACACCCCAACCACGGCGTACAGCCTTGAAGGAAACATCTACGCCACAAAGATCATTGGCGAGAACATAACCAAAAGCGGGGATGAAAGCCATGGTGTCATCGGGCGAAGCACACATTTCTTCAATGGTGGCGGCATAGGAAGTTGGTACAACCACTTCAAAAGTTAAACCAGTGGCTTCGTTCAAGGCTTCTGCCATTACTTCACCACCAGTGACGATGACGTTGGCATCCACAGAAGGAACAAACAATACTTTGATTGGGTGTTCCGGTGAACCAATAGCAGGAGCCGCTTCAGTTGGCTCAGGAGTTGGTTCTTCGGTCATGACTTCGGTAGGGGCTTCAGTCATAGCCTCAGTAGCTGGTGCAGCAGGTGCACAGGCGCTGAGAATCATTGCGGATGTCACAATGAGAGTCAGCAAAACGAACATGTAACGTTTATTCATAGTTTCTCCTCTTTATATGAATGGGTTAAGGTCGAGCGACGACATTCAAATCATACCTCATGTTATTCATGTTAACAAGTGGGATTTCCTTAAAGTATTTGATTAGACAATGTCGCCGTATATTTATCTTAATTCAATTCGAAAAAGAATAAATGAATAACAGGTAAACATATGGTTAAACAAAACACTCATCCAATATTAGATGAGTGTTTTTATATTCACTACCATAACCACTGAGGTCTTCTCATAAACGAATTTTGAACCTTTTTGCCTGCTTACGGTACGTACTATCGAGAAGCAGATACAATGCAAAATATAAATCAATTGATATGGAGCCGTACCTCGCAGAAACAAATGACAGAAAGAGATAAAGATTTATTTTTGCTTCGGCGAATTAATGAAGGCGATGATGGTGCTGTGCGTGAGTTATATGCGCAGTATGGTCATCGGTTGTATGCGTACGCGTTGCGAATCACAAACGAGCCTGCCACTGCCGAAGATGTTGTTCAACATACACTCGTCACTGTTTGGAAAACCGCAAAAAACTTTCGTGGTGAAAGCCGATTAATCACTTGGTTATTAGGCATCGTTCATCACACTGCATTAAAAATGATTCGTAACAAAACAGAATCTTTGAATGAAACAGCACAAGAAAACATCCCTGAGAATCAGCCAACGCTGGAGGAACAGGCTCAAAGTCAAGAAACGAAGCGATGGATTCAAGAAGGCTTACAAAGTCTTTCATCAGAACATCGCATGGTGTTGGAATTAGTTTTTTATCAAGGCTTGTCATTGAATGAAGTTGCACAAGTTTTGAAACTTCCGCTTGGCACTGTAAAAAGTCGTTTGAGTTATGCCCGCACACATTTGCGCGGTGTGCTAACGCGCACGCAGGAGAATTTATGAATCACGAAGAACAAATAATTTTATATGTTGCCAATCAACTGGATGAAAAAGAAAAAGTTGATTTTGAAAAACATCTTGCAGATTGTGATACTTGCCAAGCAGATTTGAAATTGTGGAACATAGTTGCTGATGAAATCATCGCTTCAGACTCGCGCATACTTGTTCCTGCTCATTTGGCAGATTCTTCGCTTGAATTAATTCATCGTCCATCAAAATTGACGCGTGCACTTCGCAATATGATTCAACTATTACGCACACAACTTTTGTTAATTCATCAAGAATTATGGCTTGGTTCAGCAGTATTGATGATGATGTTTGTAACAATGGCGATTTTAGTAAATCGCGCCGATGTGATGTATTTCTTTGCACCAATGATTGCCGCGGGAACAGTCTCGATTGTTTATGGTCGTGAACATGATTCTGCACTTGAATTGACTCTTTCAACACCAACTTCTGCATGGAAAATTTTATTAGCACGCCTCACATTGGTTTCTGGTTATAACTTTTTATTAGCAGGTGGGGCAGGGATGATTTTGTTATTCATCATGCCAGCAGAGTTATTTTTTGAAGTGGTTTTAGGTTGGGCGGCTCCGATGCTTTTCTTATCTGCTTTTGCACTTCTGCTTTCTTTATGGGTTGGCACCGGTAATGCGTTATTCATTGCTTATACATTGTGGGCTTCTCAATACATCCCCATGAAGGTGATGGCTGAATGGTTTGGTTCATCAGTTGCATGGATGAATGCCATTGCTCAATTTTGGCAAAACCCAAACTTGATGTTTGTGCTCGCTTTTGTATTGATGGGCTTTGCTTTATGGTCTGCTAATCAGCCACAGGTGTTGTGGCGTAAATCTGGCACGTTATAAAAATTTTGGAGGAATAATGTCTCGTTTTTTCGGTGTCTTACGCCATGAGTTCAATATGTCAATTCGTCGCCCAGGCTTATGGATTGCGTATGGTCTTTTGTTTGTGTTCTATACACTTTCTGTTTTTTGGCAATCACCAACAGCTTCAAAAATTGTGCTTACAGAAAATGATGTTTTGCAATTTGCCGGGCGCATGGGTTTTACATTTAATTTATTTTTACCTGTGGCGGCGGGCATTCTTGCCGCAGACCGTATGCAAAGAGATTTTCGCTTGGGCGTGCGTGAGTTGCAATTAAGTACACCATTGCGCGTGATGGTTTACATTCTTGCAAAATATCTCGGAGTGACTTTCGCATTTCTACTCCCGATTCTGATTTGGATATTAATCACCACGAGTGTATTAATTCTGCAAGGCACAGCTCCGCTTTCATTGTTATACACAATGTCACTTGCATTTTTCAGCATGACATTACCAGCGATTGCATTCGTGACAGCCTTTTCATTGGCTTGCCCATTGATTATGCCTTTGCGAGTTTATCAAATCCTTTTTACAGGGTATTGGTTTTGGGGAAATTATCTCAACCGCGACGAGTTCCCAACATTAAGCGGAACATATCTCACACCCGGCGGAATGTTGGTATTAGATGGTTTTTTTGGCGGATTCGCTGGCTCGACGCCTCTATATACTTCAACCGATGCGACTCTTAGCTTAATTACACTTGGTCTTTCAATCCTCGCCGTGATTCTTACCTTGAAATTTTATTTAGAACATCAAGTCCGTCGCGCATAGGAAATCTGATGAAACATTTTTCACTCAAATATACATTATTGACCTATCGCCTCGACCAACTTTGGTTTCCGATTGCATTTTGGATGTTATTTGTCATCGTCATCTTAATCATTAATGAACCTTCGCAATCAACAGATATGTCGCTTGCCTATTTAGGAACAGCAGTCCCTCTCATTGGTGGGGTGATGGCGGCGTATGCCATTTTAGATGACCCAGCTTTGGAATTGCGTTTTGCTACACCGATTCGAGCCGCACAAATCATCATTGAACGCACCTTGATGATATTTTTCATTCAAGCTGTATGTGCCTTTAGTTTTTATATCTTTGCAAAAAGTATTGACGTAGATTTTTCTTCTATCGGCACTGTACTTGATTTACACCTTTCTTGGGTTATTCCCACAATTACATTAATTGCACTCGGAACATTCGGCTCTATTGTAGGAGCACAAACAATGATTGGTGCTTTTTTCGTTGGCATTGTGTGGATTATCCAAATCATCATCCGCGATGGCATGGCGATTAATAACTGGAAATATTTTTATATCTTCATGGGAATCACAAATCCCGAACATCCAGACTTACACGCAAATCAAATTGCACTCTTAGCTCTTTCTCTCATTTTCTTTTTATGCTCATGGATATTACTCCATAGACAAGAAAGATACATCTAGAAAGGAATTTACAATGATTGAAATAAAAGGTCTTACAAAAACTTATGGAGTTGGAAACAAAACCATTAACGCATTAAATGGCATAGATTTAAGAATCAATTCTGGCATGTTTGGTTTGTTGGGTCCAAACGGAGCAGGCAAAACAACCTTCATGCGGATTTTGGCTGGCATTGTTAACCCTAGCAGTGGTTTTGTGAAAATCAATGGCTTTGACTTAACCACTGAATCTGGCAAGCATCAAATCAAAAGTATGCTTGGATATTTGCCACAAGAATTAGGTATGTATACCGAACTCACTGCCATACAATTTGTAGATTACATGGCGATTCTCAAAGGCATAGATGATTCGCGGAAGCGTAATCAGCGTGTGCATGAAGTGTTGGAGATGGTTGGGCTAGCAAAAGAATCGAATCGTAAAATCAAAGGTTTTTCTGGTGGCATGAAACGCCGCGTTGGCATTGCACAAGCCTTGGTCAATAACCCGAAATTACTTATTGTAGATGAACCAACAGCAGGCTTAGACCCTGAAGAAAGAATCCGTTTTCGTAACTTGCTAGTAAACCTCGCAACTGATAGAGTCGTTTTATTATCTACACATATTGTTGAAGATATTGGGCAAACCTGTCGTGATTTAGCAATCCTAGCCAAAGGTCAAATTTTATTTCGCGGAAGTCCAACCGAATTAACCAAAGCCGCTGAAAATCATGTTTGGACTTTAACCATGCAAGGCATGGAAAAACCAAATCACGATTTAACAGTTGTTTCCATGCTTCATCTTGCAGAAGGCACACAATATCGTTTGGTGGGTTCAAACGCAAAAGATTATGCAAACGCCCAACCTGCCCAACCCGGTTTAGAAGATGGCTATGTATGGTTAATGAAACAATCAAATCAAATGGTAGAAATGATTTAAAACAAAAGAGCATCCGTTATGGATGCTCTTTTTCTATTCAATTTTTACTCTTCACACCCACTTGCTGATAACTGTCTACTGACAACTATCAACTATTCCACATCATAATCACCGGGGTCTTCTTCAACCATCATCGGCTCTTCTTTTTCACGTTTGTCTAAGAATTGCAGGGTTTGCGCAACGACTTTTGTAAAATACTTCGTCTCGCCATTGGATTCGTATTTATCGGTCTTCAAACGACCTTCCACGAAAACCAAACTTCCCTTTTTGAGATATTCCTGACAAACTTCTCCAAGCCGCCCCCAAGCCTCAATGTTGACCCATTCAGTGACTTCTTTTGTCTCGCCGCTTTTGTCTTTCCAGCGATTGCTCACCGCAAGGCTAAAGTGGCAGACCTTCTTGCCAGTGGGAGTGAACTTGCTCTCAGGGTCCTTCCCCAAACGCCCAATCAATTGCACGCGATTTAGAGTTGGCATGAGAGCACCCCTTTCATTTCATAACTTTTAGATGATTGTGTATGTGTCATAATTAGTCTCCTTTTTTAATCTAAAAGAACAATATATGTATGGAGTGCCAGCAAACTGGCTAACTCCAAATTACCAAGTTATACTTTATGAATTAGATTCAGCAGGTTTTGGAGTTTCTGCTTGAATTTTCTTCAAAACGAGCATACCTGTCTTCATTTCGACTACGTTGTAGCCAGCAGGTACGGCGTCGAGTGCGCCCGCTTTTACTTCCTTCGAGAAGAAAAACATCTTGCCATTGGAATGTAAATAGTAGGTAGTACCTTTTGAGTTAGTGTGTGCGTAAGCCATTTGAGTCTCCTTTTGTATAATGTAATAAGAGTGTAGAACAAAATTTCTAGCCTGTCAAGCCCTCAAAAAGGATATTGTATAGACAAATGAACCTTCTCTCTTCCCTTCTTGACCTAAGAACGAAACGCCTCTCTCTTACGGGGAAAGTTGGTCTTGTACCTACAATGGGATACTTACACCTCGGTCATCTCTCTCTTGTTTCAAGAGCAAAAGAAGAAAATGACCATGTCATCGTCACCATCTTCGTCAACCCGACGCAATTTGGAGCAAACGAAGACCTCTCCAAATATCCTCGAGACTTAGAGAGAGATTTGGAACTACTCAAGCCTTTAGGCGTAGACATCGTTTGGAATCCATCGGCTGAGACAATGTATCCACCCGGCTACCAGACTTGGGTCGAGGTTGAAGCGTTGACAAATCCTCTTGAAGGCGCAAGGAGACCCGGTCACTTCAAGGGCGTGACGACGATTGTATCCAAATTATTCAACGCCACACAACCGCACAAAGCCTATTTTGGACAAAAAGATGCGCAACAAGTGGCTGTGATTCGACGCATGACGGCGGATTTGAACTTCCCAATTGAAATTGTAGTTTGCCCGACTTTGAGAGAAGATGATGGCTTGGCAATGTCTAGCCGTAATAAATATTTAAATGAAGCAGAACGAAAAGCCGCGACAGTTTTGTTTCG
>DDVH01000051.1:6670-46527 GCA_002345215.1 Anaerolineales bacterium UBA2317 | reverse complement strand
TTTGTAATTGAAAAGTCCATACGCACCTTCAATGATTGCATCTGAACCCTCTTTGAGGTTATCAAAAAGATGACGCGTGTAATCGCCTGATGCCTTAATCGTGAGGCGAATCACGCCTTCATGTGGCGCACTTGAAATTGTAAATGGATGCGATTCGCTCAAAATCTTATCGCCTGAAAATCTTACAAACATAAACTGACCAGCATGAACATGCTTAATCGGCTCCCCTTTAGCGCGTAAAGTTACTTCGGTCGTTGAACCATTCGGATGTTTCACTGCTTCTACTGTATATGGAACATATTTCTTGAAAAACCTTCCAAACACTTCGGTATAAAGATATGAACCAATGCCGAGAAATACAAAAATTTGATTCCAGTTAATCGCAGGCGTAGAAGGCGCATTGACCGTAATGGAATGTACATATCCTAAAATGAAAAAGATACCAATAAAGCCATGTAACCTTTTCCAACCTTCATACGTTTGCCCAGTTAATTTACTTAAGAAAGGAATACGTGGAGCAAGCGTCGGCAAGATGATGGCTACAAGCCCTAAAAAGGCAGTAATGCCTAAATAATTTCCAAGCCCAAAACCAGGGATATTAATTGGCACAATGAAGATATGCACAAACAATAACAAAAATGCCGAAGTTGAAGTGCGACGATGAGTCTGATACATTTTATCTAAGCCACCAAAGAAAGGCTCTGCCCAACGCGGGCGGGTAGATAAAAATAATGAAAACGACATCAAGACAATCATCAACGAACCGATAATCATACCAACGTGATAGCGTGTGTAATTTTCAACATCGGTTGGTTGCGGTGGTAAAAGAATCCAAACCAATATTGTTACAATCACCAATGCAATAAAAATGATGTTGCCGAGGTTGTTTCGTTTCATGTGAGTCACCTATTATAGGTAGAGACACGGCATCGCCGTGTCTCTACATTAAAAAGAAGCAAGTGCTTTTTGTTTATCGGTAAAAATTTCAAAGAACGTAGAAAAACCAACCATCTCTAGCACATTCAACACTTCCGGGCGTGGATTCAACAACTTTACATTTTTCTGCACGCCACCCTCACGCGTACGGTCAACCGATTTCAATGCTGACCAACCTTGTTCTGTATCAGGTAATTTTTCACCCTTTGAAAGCAACGCCATAAAATGCAACGCCACCAACCCAGCACTGGAAATATAATTTAATTCGCTTAAATCCAATAACATTTTTTTCGAATCACTGTTATAAACTTCCTGCGCTTTCGCAATCAAATCCTGATACGTCTGCCCATCCAGTTCGCCGCTTACTTTAATAACAGCAACTTCATTTTCTTTAGAAACATCAATGTTCAACATGGCATTCTCCTATCTGTGCTTCAATTATAAACCGGCTTTTCTTTGTAGCCGTGTCAGGCGATGGTCAATTTCACTTAGCCAATGTTTGCGAATGTACTCTGGCAAATCTGCCTTTTCAACTTCATTTCGTGCCGCATTCGCCCACTCCAAAGCACTTTTTACATCACGCAATTTATGCTCATAATATTTTGATAATTCAATTTGCGCATACACATGATTCTTCTGTGCCGCCTCTTGCCACAACCTGACAGCCTGATTCAAATCTCCGCGCCGTTTTTGTAAGATAGACAAACGCTTCACCGCTACGGGGAAATCTGATTCAGCCAACCCCAACTCGAGTCCACGCTCATACAGTCTTGCTGCTTCGTCCCAATGATTCAAATCCTCAAACAATTTTCCTAAGGCAATAAAATCTAAACCATGTTCAACACGTCCATTGTATGGGTTATCCAACAACTCACTGACATGACCCAACAATGCCGCCATTGCGACAACATCCATAGCGTTGTGATAAAACACGCCAGCCAATGGACTTGCATCGCCCGTTCTTAAATAATCAAAATATAGCCAAGGAATTTCATAGCCCGGCACTTCATCCGATGAACGTGTAAAGCCTAAAACATGCTCTTCAAGATACTTCAAAGCGCGTGAAGGCAATCTATCTCGCCATAATCTGCGGGCTAATGGAAGTAAATCTATATGGGCATAATTCTTAAACGGAACAGGGATTCTATGTAATGAATAGCGCGTGACTAATAATGGCGCATCAAATGATTTTCCGTTAAACGTCACCAAGCCTTCGCATGGCGCAAGAAAATGAATCAAAGCCTCAAGCATGGCTGGTTCTTCAGCAGGGTCACGCATGAAGAATTGTTTGAGGACAAATTTTCCATCAATGAATCTTGCTATACCTACTAAGAAAGCGTATGTTCCAGTTCCACCACTTACGCCGGATGTTTCTGTATCTAAAAATGCGAATTTGGTAATGGGTAATTCTAAAATTCTTGGGTCTTTTGTTAATTGAGAAATGATTGAAAGCGGAAATTGAGAATGTGAAGGAACTTTGCCATGCAAATATGTTTCGTCAAAGATTTGTTCGGCAATGAAGGTTTCGCCTAAGGCGTTGGTGACAATGTCTCCCCGAAGTATTGAGTCTATGGATATGGAAGCAGGTTTCCCCGTAGCAGGAGGCGAGATTGTATTCGCCGTCTTTACGCCCAGTGACTTTAATTTATCTGCAAGGGATGCCATGCAGAATATTTTATCGCATCATCCTAAATACAAAATAAAAGCCGCCGAAAACGGCGGCTTGAGTGGTGTTTTACCAAATCTTAATTTGTGGCATCGCATCTATATATTTTTCACTGATGGGTTTAGCAATTATGAACAGCCTGCCCCAACTAAGGTCGCCATCTTTTTCGATGCAGGTTTGTAAGGTGACGTGAAAGTCGCCGCGATAGACTTTGTTGAAGAGACCTTCGGCGGTTAAAAATTCTTGTGTGTTTAGGTCTATGAAGTTGCTATACGGGCTGAGTGGGCTGGTGGCTTGGTATTGTAAAACTTCTTCTACGTAAAAGTTTTGGGTGTGACCATCACCATACACAAGGGTGATGACATCACCTGCTTTGAGTGCTGAAAAATCTGCACCGGCTAAGTAGTTGTGTGCGAGCAAACCGATGTTGCCGAATTGGTTTGCCATTCTAAATTGTGTGATTGTATTTGCTTCAGATGAAACGTAGCCGGGGTAGCCACTCGGTTGTTGCTTGATTTCATAAGCCATTACGCCACGTACATAAATTCCGCGCAGTGCAGAAGCATCACCATTTTTGAGGCTTTCAATAAATGATGCCATGCTGGGGATGACATTGTTTTCTGATTCTTTGGCGAGAACTGGTGTAGTTGGTACAAGTGCGCGAAGAAAAATGCTTACAAGCGCGATGAAGATGATTTGATTTTTGATTCTGGATGCCATACAAAACTCCTTGAATATGAGCATCCAGTAATTTGGAGGCTCGTTTTCGGTGGCTTGGCAGTCATGACCGTTTTCGGTTTTAGACCCATAGCTTTGCGTCGCCGGTTTTCACCGGATTTGCCGTTATCGGAACGATTCCGCTTCAGTGTTAAGATTCAACGTTAAAAATAAAACAGGCTTGACATGAGCCAAGCCCGCAGAAAGACAGTGATTTTGAGAGTGTGATGTTATCTTCGGCGGCTTGGCAACCATAGTTGCTTTCGCAACCTTAGGTCCTTTAGCTTTGCGTCGCCGGTTTTCACCGGGTTTGCTATTATCGGATTTCTGCCCAAAGTATATACCCAAAGGTGTAAATTTCGGCTTTCATTTTGGTAATGTGACTTATTATTTTTGTTAGGGTTATACTCATGCTACACTTACACACTTTATGAAAAAACATCTCCCTTATTGGTTGAAATTTTTATATGGCTCTGGTGATTTAGGCATTGCAGGCATTGGCATGATGCGCTCCATTTTTTATGCTATTTACTTGACTGATGTTGTTGGTATAGAACCACGCCTTGCTTCGTTAGGTGCTTTGGTTGGCATTATTTGGGATGCAATTAATGACCCAGTGATTGGTACATTGAGTGACCGAGTTAAATCTAAACTTGGGCGGAGAAGACCATTTTTGTTATGGTTTGCATTTCCATTTGGTTTAAGTTTTGTGATGTTATGGTCAGCACCAAATTGGGAAAGCCAAATTGGTTTGTTAATATATGTCACTTTGGCGTTTATGATTTCAGATACTTTAACTACTTTGGTAGCAGTGCCGTATCTTTCTTTAACGCCAGAACTCACACAAGATTATGACGAAAGAACTTCGCTTTCAAGTTTTCGTTCTTTCTTTCAATTATTTTCAGCAATGGCAGTAGTAGTCACTGCCCCAATGATTGTGGATGCCGTGATTTTAAATGGGGGAAGTCAGCAACAAGGGTTTATCACGGCTGGCGCTGTGTTTGGAGCAATTGGTTCGCTTCCACTTTTTTTGATTGGATTATTTGTGCGTGAGAAATTTGCTTCGCGTGAAGAAGAGTCGCTTCCATTAAAAGAAAGTTTGAAGATGGCTTGGGCAAATATCCCCTTTCGATATGCGGCGGGGATTTACATGTTCAACTGGTCAGCAGTGGATATGATTGCCATCTCGTTTCCTTTCTTCCTTTTATATTGGGTGGCAGGTGGCGACTTGCTTGCTAGCGTAAACTTTTTCGGCATTGACTTAGCACTTGAGTCTGCATTTTTTGGCGTGTTGATGTCGGTCTGTATTTTGTTTATCCCGTTTTGGTTATGGATGGCAAAGCGATTTAATAAAATCAAAGCGTATATTATTGGGATGATTGCTTGGGTGATTGCTGAAATTTTGATTTTTACAGTTCAACCCGGCGATATGAATCATTTGTTATGGTTGGCGGCGTTTGCAGGGATTGGTGTTTCGGCAGCGTATATTTTGCCCGACTCAATTTTGCCCGATGTGATTGAGTGGGATGAATTGAAAACACATCGCCGACAAGAAGGTGTGTATTACGGCATTCGCACGTTGATTCGTAAACTGACAGGTGCAGGTGTGATATTTGTGACTTTGCAAATTTTAGGCTGGTCTGGATATCAAACTCCGCCCGAAGGTGTGACTCAATTTACGCAACCTGATGCGGCTTTATTGATGATTCGTCTAATGGTGACATTTATTGGCGCGGCTATTGTATCTGGCACAATTTTATTAGCATGGTCATATCCATTGACACGCGAAAAATATGACCGAATAAAGAAGTTGTTAGCAATCCGTAGAAACAAAAACGTGGAAAACAGTTAACTGCTTCCACGTTTATCGTAAATCAAAAATCGTCAATTGTAAATTGTTAAATCATCGTCGGTTCTTCGTACTTTCCAAACACCTTCGTCATCACACCAACCATTTCGCCAAGCGTGCAATAGGCACGCACACAATCCATGATGTAAGGCATTGTATTTTCAGTACCTTCACATGCGATTCGTAACGCATCTAAAGTTTGACCTACTCGTCCGCTATCGCGATTCTTTTTCACCTCTTGAATCCGTTTTACTTGACGAGTAAAACCATTCGGGTCCATTTGTAAAATTGGAATACTTAACGGTTTCTTTTCTGCATACGCATTCACACCGACAATCTTACGAATACCTTCATCCGTTTCTCTTTGATAACGATATGCCGCATCAGAAATTTCGCTTTGCATGAATCCTTTTTCAATAGCGGGGATAACGCCACCTAAATCTTGAATCCTTTGGAAGTACGCATACGCATCTTTCTCAATTCGATTTGTTTGCGCTTCCACAAAGTAACTACCCCCAAGCGGATCCACAGTATTCGCAACACCTGATTCCTCTGCAATGATTTGTTGTGTACGTAAAGCAATTGTCACTGAATGTTCAGAGGGAAGTGCTAAGGCTTCATCTAATGAATTTGTATGTAAAGATTGTGTTCCGCCTAATACAGCGGCAAGTGCTTGAATGGCGACTCTGACAACATTATTTTCAGGTTGTTGAGCCGTTAACGAAACACCCGCAGTTTGAGTATGGAATCTCATCAGCCACGAACGCGGATTTTTCGCTTTGAATGTATCGCGCATTTCACGCGCCCAAATTCTGCGAGCGGCTCGGTATTTTGCAATCTCTTCAAAGAAATCGTTATGCGCATTGAAGAAGAAAGATAAACGTGGAGCAAATTCATCTACATCCATGCCGCGTGCGATTCCCCAACGCACATATTCCATACCATCGGCTAACGTGAATGCTAATTCTTGCGCGGCAGTGGAACCCGCTTCACGGATGTGATAACCTGAAATTGAAATCGTATTCCATTGCGGAACATGTTTTGAACCAAATTCCATTGTGTCCACAACGAGTCGCATCGAAGGTTCAGGTGGGAAGATAAATTCTTTTTGTGCAATAAACTCTTTCAATATATCGTTTTGTAATGTGCCACGTAATTGGTCAAGCCTCACGCCTTGTTTTTCTGCCGCACATAAATACATTGCCCAAATAATTGCGGCAGGTGAGTTAATCGTCATGCTTGATGAAACTTTATCCAATGGAATTCCATCTAATAAAATTTCCATATCTTTCAATGAAGAAATTGCAACGCCACATTTTCCAAATTCACCCAATGCTTCGGGTTGGTCTGTGTCATAACCCATCAATGTGGCTAGGTCAAAAGCAATGCTCAAACCTGTTTGACCCTGTTCAAGTAAGTATTTGAAGCGTGCGTTTGTCTCTTCTGCTGTGCCGAAACCTGCAAACATGCGCATCGTCCACAACTTGGAGCGATGAAGAGTCGGGTGTACACCACGTGTATAAGGGTAGTCACCAGGTAGACCTAAGTCTGAAGCGTAATCAGAATCAGCAACATCAAGAGGCGTATAAAGTCGATTAATCGGTTCAGATGATGTGGTGATAAATTCATCGGCTCGTTCTGGCAATTGATTTAACGCTTTTTTGAGTGACGTCTCTTCCCACGTGGAAAGTTGTTTCTTTAATTCTTCAAGTTTTTTCTTATCGTACATAGCAACTCCTTTGATGAGATGTTTGAATTATAATACTTGAAAGGTAACAATATGCCCCGTTTTGAAATTGATGTAGACCCATGTGACCACATTACTGCTGATGCGATTGGGAAGCCAGGTCAGCGTGTGTTTTATTTGCAAGCGTATCAAGATACGCGCACGATTACGATTATTATTGAAAAAGCACAATTGATTTCGTTAGCCGTTGGCGTTGAACAATTTTTAGGTCAGTTGAGTCAACAAAACCCAGATTTAGAAGAAGCGTCTGGTGATTATGTTGAAGATGCCATGCGCATTCATCCACCAGTTGACCCGTTGTATCGTGCAGGCGAAATTGGGCTTGGATATGATAAAGACCGCGACCTTGTTGTAGTTTTTACAAAAGAATTATTAACCGAAGAAGCTGAACCTGAAACCGCCGCACAAGTTCGTTTTTGGGCAACCAGAACACAAATGCGTCGCCTCGCTCGTTGGGGACAAGATGTAACTTCACGTGGCAGACCGATTTGTCCGCAATGTGGTCAGCCGATGGAACCTGAAGGACATTTTTGTCCGAAGAAAAACGGGCACATGCGTTGAGTTAAAAAGTTTACAAGTTGTAAAGTTGGCAAGTTAAAACCTTCAAACTTTTTAACTTTCAAACCTTCCAACATTCAAACTGAAATGAATTCCATCCAAACAGCATTAACAAAAGGTGATTACAAACTCAAGGGGCAATTTATGCTTGGGTCAAATTACACTTTTCTTGTAGATGTCACTTACGAAAACAAAACTTACCCTGCTGTTTACAAACCAAGTAAAGGCGAGCAACCGCTTTGGGATTTTCCTGAAAATACACTTTCATTGCGTGAAGTCGCCGCGTATCAATTAAGTGAAATTTTAAATTTGCATATTGTTCCATTTACAGTCTATCGTGATGATGGTCCGCATGGCGCGGGTTCATTACAACAATTTATCGAATACGATATTGATTATCATTATTTCAATTTCAGCGAAGAGGATAAAGAAAAACTTCGCCCCGTTGTTTTTTTTGATTTACTTGCCAACAATGCCGACCGCAAAGGTGGTCATGTTTTTTTTGAAGATGATACACAAAAACTTTTTGCAATTGATCATGGAATCTGTTTTCACGAAGAAGATAAATTAAGAACTGTACTTTGGGATTTTGCTGGCGAAAATATTCCAGATGAATTACTCGCGCCTCTTTCTCTGACCTCAACTTGGTCTGATGTTCTTCAACCTTATCTCAGTCCGAAAGAAATCCGCGCTTTGATTCGACGCGCAGAAAAATTATGTAAGACAAAAATATTCCCTTATCCTCTGCAAGGACGAAGGGCATATCCGTATCCACCAATATAAAACCCGTAGGGGCGAGGCATGCCTCGCCCCTACAACAAATGGAGAATCTATGCACTACAACTTAGCACTCATCGGTTTTGGAAATGTGGCACGCTCATTAGCAAAATTATTGATTCGTAAAAAAGATTTGCTCAAATCAAAACATGACGTCACATTTTCATTTACAGGAATTTCCACAGGTCGTCATGGATTTGCAGTCAACCCAAATGGACTTGATATTCAAAAAGCATTAGAACTCGTTGAAAGCGGAAAAGATATCTTTCCTCTTTCTTCTTTCAATGTGCAAGATTCATTATCTGTAATTGAACACTCACAAGCAGACGTGATGTTTGAAAATTCACCTGTCAACACGCAAACTGGTCAACCAGCATTGGATCACATCCGCGCGGCGTTGAAGTTAGGAATGCATGCGATAACTGCTAATAAAGGTCCAGTAGTGCATGGATATAGAGAATTAACTCAACTTGCAGAATCAAAAGGAAAAAAATTTCGGTTTGAGTCCACTGTTTTGGGTGGAGCACCAGTTTTCAGCGTGATGCGTGAAGCGTTTCCACTAGCGGATTTGGAATCCTTTAAAGGAATCTTCAATGCCACAACAAATATCATTTTGTCACGCATGGAAAATGACGAGTCGTATCAAGATGCTGTGAAATATTGTCAATCCATTGGAGTGGCAGAAACTGACCCGACGAATGATGTGGATGGCTGGGATGCGGCGATTAAAGTTTGTGCATTGGTGACTGTGTTATGGGATACGCCACTCACGCCGCAAGAAATTAATCCAATTGGGATTCGCGGCATTACATCTGAGATGATTGCTAAAGCAAAAAGTGAAAATAAAAGATATAAATTGGTTTGTTCGGCTGAAAAAGTGGATGGAAAAATTGTTGCCAGCGTTTCACCACAATTGGTAGATTCATCATCACCTTTGTATGGAATGATGAATTCAAGTACAGGTGTGACTTTTAGAACCGATGTGATTTTGGATTATTCAATTACATTATCCGAAAAGCCCGGCATGTTGGGCGGACCTGTTGAAACGGCGTATGGTCTGTTTGCAGATTTTGTGAATATTGTTAAATAAAAAAACGTAGGGGCGAGGCATGCCTCGCCCCTACGTTTTTAAGATACCAACACGGCAATCAATCCCAAAATCGCAGGCACTGACTGAATATAAAAGATTCTCTTACTCACAGTCAACGCGCCGAAAATTCCAGCGATGATGACACAAACTAAGAAAAATATTTTCACTGAGTCATCGGTAAACAAACTCCAGATTAATCCAGCCGCGAGAAAGCCATTATATAAACCTTGATTCATCGCCAATGTTTTGGATGACTTAGCTTGCTCTTCCGTCATGCGGAAAGTTTTCATGCCGCGTGGTTTGTCCCACAGAAACATTTCAAGGTAGAGAAAAAAGAAATGTAAAAGGGCAACGATAATAATAAGAATGATGGAAATTAAGTTCATGGCTTCTCCTATAGAAAATTATTGATTAGGGGATGGTCTCCAAAGACCTAGTTGAGAATAAGTCAAATCATCACCTAATGAAAAATATTCACCTGTTTGAATATTTGCAATACCTAATTTTGGATTATCAATATAATCACAGTAGGGACATGCTGTGTCATAAATGAAAACAATAAAGTTGCTGTCAGGTGACCATAGGTAATTAATAGGCATTTGTTCTTCGATATCTAGCTTTTCTATAACACAATTCTTTTCTTTTGTGTGTAATTTAATATTACAAAAACCTTTACCTTGATCGTTAAAATAAATAAAACTTATCATTGCTTGATTGGGTGACCAAAAAAGATCTGCGATGTAGCCATTAACTTCATAGCATTCAGTTTCTCCTGAAATAGTATCAAATATACAGGGTGGCGGTTCAGCAATCCAGTAATAATCTGTATCCTTCCATTCTTGAAATAAAAACTTTGTTCCATCAGGTGACCATTTGGGAGAAGTTATATTTTGATATGAAACAACTATTTCTTGAGTGAGAACATCATAAATTTTTAATATAAATGTAGGTCTGATGTCAAAGCTGTAATACATCTGTGGCTCTTGGTCAACTTCTACAATAGCTAAAAACTTTGAATCTGGGGAAAACTCTGAAAACAAATCAAAATATTCATCTTCTGGGTCTGAGATATTGATGACTTGATTTTTTGAAATATCAAAGATACTAGTATATTTATTGCTATATTCTTCTTGATATTCAAAGAACCTTTTGTTTGCTGATAATACAAACCAAGGAGAAATAATTAAGAAATCAGAGTCTGTAAAATTTGATGAGGTAACCTGCAAAGGAGTAGGGTAAAGATTGTGATAATAAAAATTAAGGGATTCTTTTGAGATAGAAACACGACTAATAGTTCCACCCTTTATTGAAAAAAGAAGAAATTCTTTTTCAGTCAAAAAGAGAAAATCAGAACCATCAGGCATCCAAACATAGCCTCCCACTTCTTCTGTAAATGGAATATCAAATCTCTCACCTGTTTCAGCATTGAACAATGCCAAGTTTTCATAACCTTTATCTTGAGTTCCAACAGGGACTAATAAAATTTGTGTGTCTGGATTTTTTACCCAATCGGGAAATTCTACAGATAATGTTTGAGTTGCAGTAGGAATTAAGGTTGGTGATTGTGTTGGTGTTGAAGTAGATTCAGGTGTATTGGTTAAAGTAATAGTTGTTGAGGGAATAATTGCTTGGCTTTGGCAACTTATTATAAAAATGAATAAAAACGAAATAGAAAAAAGTTTTTTCATCGTTTGCCGTCCTTATTTTATAAATAGTATAGCAGAGATGGGAATAGAACAAAAATTCTGATATACTGCCTTATGTCACCCTGAGTGAAACGAAGGGTCTCGAAGATAATCTCAGAGATTCTTCGCCACAAAGAGCAAGAGCGTGGCTCAGAATGACACAAGAGGATGAATATGGCAAAAACAAAAACACATACACGCTTTGTCTGTCAACAATGTGGAAGAGTCTCGGCAAGTTATATGGGCAAGTGTCCGCAATGTGGCGCGTTTGACAGCATGATAGAAGAAGTGATTCATGATGAATCTGCAGCGAAGAAAAATGCGGTCAATGTTCGAGGCTTGACCGGACGTTCAGAGCCGCAACCCATTTCAAAAGTCGGGGGTGAAGCGGAAGAAAGAGTCCATTTGGCGATTGGCGAATTTGCACGCGTCCTCGGCGGCGGCATCGTGCCGGGTTCCATCGTTTTGGTGGGTGGTGATCCGGGCATTGGCAAATCCACTTTGATGTTGCAAATGGCAATGGAGATGGCGAAGACGCAAAAAGTTTTGTATGTGTCGGGTGAGGAATCTGAACGGCAAATCAAAATGCGTGCGATGCGTTTGAAAAATGTAGGGGCACAGCAAGATGATTCTTTATCAAAGACTTCAAAAAATTCCGCTGTGCCCTTACCAGATAATTTATTGTTGGTGACTGAAACGAATCTCGAAGTAATTTTGAATCATGTAGGCGCCTCACAACCTGACCTGTTAATTGTTGACTCCATCCAAACAGTTTATTTATCCCAATTAGATTCGTCTGCGGGTTCGGTGACTCAGGTGCGTGAATGTTCATCGCAATTACGCGAGTTAGCAAAATCATCGGGCGTTTCAGTGTTTATGATTGGGCATGTGACCAAAGAAGGCAATATTGCGGGTCCGCGTGTGTTGGAACATATTGTGGATACAGTTTTATATTTAGAAGGCGACCGTTTTCAAGCCTATCGTTTGTTGCGTTCTGTGAAGAATCGTTTTGGCGCAACATCTGAAGTTGGCGTGTTTGAAATGCGAGAAGGCGGATTAACCGAAGTGACGAATCCATCCGAAGCATTTTTAGCAGAAAGATTAGTCAATGCCGCAGGCTCATCCATTGCAGTGACAATGGAAGGCACACGACCTATCTTGGTTGAAATTCAAGGTCTAACATCACCGACTCAATTTGGAAATGCACGTCGCACACCGAATGGGGTGGACTTTAATCGTTTGTTATTAATTACAGCCGTATTAACTCGTCGAGTTGGATTAAAACTTGCAGAACAAGATGTTTTTGTAAACGTGGTCGGTGGGATTCAAATTGACGAACCTGCCGCAGATTTAGCCATCGCCGCCGCAATTGCATCATCATGGAAAGACCTGCCTGTTAAAGCAGATGTTGTTTTCATTGGTGAAATTGGTTTGGCAGGTGAGTTGCGTATGCCGGGTCAAATGGTGGCGCGATTAAGAGAAGCACAAAAGTTGGGATTCAAAACTGCTATCGTTCCCAAAGCAATTCGTAAGGGTGAAGAATATCCCAAAGGAATTGAGATTATTGAAGTCAGGTCTTTGGATCAGGCTTTGGATGCGGCGTTGAAGAAGAGTTAAGAGAGTAGAGAACAGAGAACAGTAATCAGTTGTCAGTTATCAGTAGGGGCGACTGGCCAGTCGCCCCTACAAAAAAGAGGTAAATTATGTGCAGAAGTATTAAACCCTTACGAAATATGGACCATCCCGTCACGGAGCAAGAGATTCAAGAAGCGGCATTGCAATACATTCGTAAAGTGAGTGGATATCGCAAGCCGTCAAAAGTTAATGAGGAAGCATTTAACAAGGCAATTGAAGAAGTTGCTGAGTCAACAAGGAAGATGTTGGGGGAGTTGATTATTAAGAATGCTAGTTAACAAAGGTATATATGTATAATTTATTTGTAACTGCAGAACTAGAGAGGTGGAATAGAAGTTATGTTACATTTGAGAGCAAAAGAGTATTTGAATATACTAGCAGTCATATTTTTGAAAAATATAAGATACTTAATTCATTAACAAAAAAAGAATTATTGAGCTTTCCATCGTTGTTCACATATGAAAAATTTCGTCAACTCGATGCTCGTATTGGATGGATAAATAATATAAGTGTCACTAGAGGCTCAGTACAAATTGAATTCGATATTGATTTTTATTATCCCTCAATTCGAGCTGAAGACTTAGATAAACTTTCATCCGCTTTGGATATTGATAGTGGTGAAATGAATAGAACACATTGGGCAGTTAAGAATGTGGATTTATTTAAAACCCTTTATGAGGCGAAATTAATTAATGCTAAAGAGCCAATTGAACTTCGAGTTTTTCTTTGTTATTGTTCTGAAGATAGTGACAAAGCAGAAGTTCTTTATAAAAAGTTATCAAATTATGGTGTAAAAGTTTGGTTTAATAAAAAAGATATATTGCCAGGTCAAAATTGGGAGACTAAAATTCAAGGTGCAATTAAGGAGTCCCATCTAGTTATTGTTTGTTTATCTAACAAATCTGTTACAAAAGAAGGATTTGTTCAAAAAGAATTAAAAACTGCTATAGATATTGCGGACGAAAAACCAGAAGGAACAATATTTATGATTCCAGCGAGATTAGAAGATTGCGAAGTTCCTAATTCGCTATTAAAGTATCAATGGGTAGACTTATTTTCAGACGATGGTGATGAAAGACTTAAAAGTGCTTTGTTTGAGCGCGCAAAAAATTTAAATATAAGAATTAAACCAATAGATTAAGGAGATTAAGGTGCCCCTTGACCCAAACTACAACCAACTGAATCGCGAATCCACAAATCGGATCAAAAATCTAGCCGCCAACCTTAATGATGAACAAATGCAAACCCGCGTTGGCGAACATTGGACGGTGGCGATTGCTTTTGTCCACTTGGCGTTTTGGGATAGGCGCGTGTTAGCCACATTGGAAGAAACTGCAAAGAATGGAAAATTGTCCGTTGTGGAAGTCGAAACTGTAGTCAATGACTTGTCTCTGCCACTGTGGGCAGTTGTCCCTGCGAAAGAGGCGATTAAACTCGCGATTGAATCCGCCCAAGAGTTGGATAGTCAACTAGAAAAATTTCCAAAAGATTTATTAGAAGAAATGTATGAGCATAACAAAAGACTCGTCGTCCGTGCTTTGCATAGAAACGAACATTTGGATGAAGTGGAAGAGGCTTTGAGACGATAGACCATAGACGATGGACGATAAAATGGTCTACGGTCTATTGTCCATCGTCAGAAATTCAATACTACAGTAGGGGATAAATTTACAACTTTTTTTAAATCGGGGCGTATAGAGTGTCAGGAGCAATAAAATGAACAAAAAAATTATCTCAGCATTTTTAGTGCTTGCAATCGTAAGCATGGCTTGTGGATTCGACATTAACTTACCTAGACAATCCGAGCCAATTCCAACCGAAACAAAAGACATTAACGTCCCATATCCTGATTCAGAAGAAGTAAACCTCAAACTTTCTTTCGGAGCAGGTGAATTAATCCTTGCCCCCGGCGCAAGTGACCTTGTAGATGGTACTGCCACCTACAACTACGCAGAATTTGAGCCAGAAATTGTTACTGAGGAAAATAATATCGAAATAAAAATGGGTGATAGCAATTTCAACCGTTTGCCATCATTCAATGACGATATCGAAAATACTTGGGATTTCAAACTTGGTACTGAACCAATGAACTTACGCATTGATTCGGGTGCGTATCAAGGCAGGTTTGAACTCGGCGGGCTCTCATTAACCAATCTTGATATCAATGACGGTGCCGCAGATGTAGAGTTATCTTTCTCTGAATTAAACAAAGTAGAAATGACTCAATTCACTTATTCAACCGGTGCAAGCAATGTCAAACTCACTGGGCTTGCCAATGCCAACTTTAGCATTCTCGATTTTTCATCGGGTGCAGGTGATTACACTTTAGATTTTTCTGGTGAACTTCAACGCGATGCAACTGTCACAATTTCATCTGGTTTGAGCAATGTCATTGTAATTGTTCCAGAAGGCACCAATGCGATTGTCACTGTTGAAGGTGGCGCATTAAACGTCAATGCTGATTCAGGTTGGAGTCAAAGAGGAAGCGTGTATGAACAAGACGGCGAAGGTCACACGCTTACCATCATCATTGATATGGGTGCGGGCAATCTCACACTCACTGATTAAATTCTAAACCTCTCGGATATAATACTGAGAGGTTTTTTTATTTAAGGATAATGCGATGAAACCAATATTTAGATTTTTTTCCGCTTTGATGTTTTTGACAATGGCATGTGTTGTGCCCGGGCTTTCAACTGATGCGCCTCAATCCGCGCCGACGCCTGATACGCGACTTGAAAGTATGGTTGCCCTTACAGTTTCCGCCGCACTTGAAATGACTCAACAAGCCGTGCCAACAGAGCCTCCATTGCCCACTGCAACCATTGAACCTACAGCAACTCCTACCCTGCAACCTGATTCATCCGGTAGCTCATTAGCAAAAAACGAAGATGGTACTTTTACTTTTATTGATGGTCTTGGGAAATATCAATTCTCAATTTCAAGTGAATTGATACCATTAAGAATCAATCAACAAGAATATTTAGAAGCATGGCTTTTACCAGAAGCTAGTAATCCAGTCGTCCAACGTTATTTAGATAGTCTCCAAAAACAAGACCCTAGTCGTGTGCGTTTGTATATACTTGACTTTGATGAAGAACGAATGGCTAGTGGTTTTATAAACAATATCAATGTATTATGGGAAGAGAATGAAGATTTTTCTTTAGAAGATGAAACAGATATTGTGGAACTTGCTAATTCATATCCAGAAATGTTATCAGGGTCAGAAGTGTTAACTACTGAAATTACAAACCTAGAAAATGGAATAAGGATTGGTGTGATTACATCTAACGCATCTGTTACTACATTGGAAAACGTCGATGTGGTTTTATTTCAAAAACAAATTGTCATTGATTTATCAGTTGGTACGTTGGCTCTAACACTTTCTACTGATGAAAAATGGCAAAACACCATTGAGCCATTGTTTGATGAAATTTTAGAAACGATTACCCTTATTGATTAAGAGGAATTATTTATGTCATCATCTCGCGTAATCCGTTCACCTCACGGCACACAACTGACTTGCAAAAATTGGCTCAGTGAAGCCGCATATCGCATGATTCAAAATAATTTAGATCCTGAAGTAGCAGAAAAGCCAGAAGATTTAGTCGTGTATGGTGGGCGTGGAAAAGCCGCACGCAATTGGGAATCATTTGATGCGATTTTGGAATCACTGAAAATTTTAGAAGAAGATGAAACTTTATTGGTGCAATCAGGAAAACCAGTGGTTGTTTTCAAAAGTCATAAAGATGCCCCCAAAGTTTTAATTGCTAATTCAAATCTCGTTCCTCATTGGGCAACATGGGAAAAATTTGATGAGTTAGATAAAAAAGGACTCATCATGTATGGTCAGATGACAGCGGGTTCATGGATTTACATCGGCACACAAGGAATTTTGCAAGGCACATATGAAACTTTTGGTGCATTAGCAAAATTAAAAGGTTGGGGTTCGTTAAAAGGTAAATTTGTTTTGACGGCTGGACTTGGCGGAATGGGTGGTGCACAACCTTTATCAATTACGATGAATGAGGGCGTAGGATTAATCGTCGAAGTAGATAAAGAACGAGCTGAAAGAAGAAGAGCCATTGGATATGTTGATTTAGTCGTTGATACGTTAGAAGAAGCGATGACCTTGGTTGAAGAAAATAAATCCAAAGGCAATGCGATTTCAATTGGTTTGATTGGTAACGCCGCAGATGTGTACACCGAACTCTTTCAGCGTGGCGTGATTCCCGATGTAGTCACAGATCAAACGTCAGCGCATGAAGCGTTGTTTTATGTGCCAAGCGGATTAACTGTCACAGCGGCAGATGAAATGCGAAAATCAAATCCAGAAAAATATAAAAAGATGGCGATGGATTCAATGTCTAAGCATGTGCAGGCGATGTTGAATTTTCAGCGTGCTGGTGCAGAAGTATTTGATTATGGAAATAATATTCGTCAACAAGCATTTAATAATGGCGTGAGTGATGCGTTTGAATTTCCAGGGTTTGTGCCTGCGTATATTCGTCCTTTGTTTTGTGAAGGTAAGGGACCATTTCGATGGGTTGCACTCTCTGGCGATAAAGAAGATATTTACACAACCGATAAAGCCATTATGGAATTGTTCCCCGAAGATGCACATTTGCATCGCTGGTTGAAAATGGCGAAAGAAAAAGTTCCATTTCAAGGTTTGCCTTCACGCATTTGTTGGCTCGGATATGGTGAACGCGCCAAAGCAGGTTTGATGTTTAATGAATTGGTCGCCAGCGGAAAAGTGAAAGCCCCAATTGTAATTGGGCGTGACCATTTAGATTCAGGTTCAGTCGCTTCACCAAATCGTGAAACTGAATCAATGCTTGATGGCTCCGATGCAATTTCTGATTGGGCGATTTTGAATGCGATGATTAATGCGGTTGGTGGTGCGACTTGGGTTTCTTTTCATCATGGCGGTGGCGTGGGTATGGGCTATTCACAACATGCCGGTCAAGTGATTGTTGCAGATGGAACCCCTGAAGCCGCGAAACGATTGGAAAGGGTTTTGACCACTGACCCAGGCATGGGCGTAGTCCGCCATGCTGACGCGGGGTATCAAATTGCAATCGAAGCCGCGAAGCGTCATAAAATCAAAATGCCGATGTTGAAATAAATCCTGTGAAACGTTTTTTTTCTTTATCGTTTATCTTTATATTAATCATTGGATGTAGCCCCGCATCAACCGTGTGGGGAGTTGCTTACACACCTACGCCAAATCCTAATGGGGACATTGTTATAGCAAGTGAAACATCAGCAGTCTTAGCAAATAACATTGCAGTAGAAATTCAAACCATTGCACCAACAGCCACAATTACAAAAACACCTGCGCCTACTGCTACGATTACATTAACACCAATTCCATCCAAAGCAGATATTGAACGAGTGATTATTATTAGTTTTGATGGTCTGCGACCTGATGCAATTGACCTTGCGCCCATGCCAAACTTAATTGATTTGCGTGATAATGGCGCACATTCTCCATTAAATACAAGAACGATTGATTATCCTGCCACATCACCGAGCCATGCTTCTATGTTGACAGGTTATTGTATGGAAGACCATGGCGTCATTTACAATAAATTTTTTCAATACATGGGCTATGCCAAAGGCACAGATATTTTTCAACTTGCGCATGAAGCCGGTATGAAAACTATTATGATTGTCAGCAAAGATAAGATGCGTCAAATGGCAGAACCTGAAACAACCGATGTATTTGAAATTGCGTATGGTGAACCTGCTATTCAAAGAACTGTGCTTCCATATCTGGAAGAAGATTTTGGATTGATGTTTGTTCACTTTGCTGGCGGTGATAATCGCGGACATAAATATGGTTGGATGTCTGGCGAATATATGAAAGTATTGCGCGAAGGCGATGCCGTCTTAGGCGAAATGATAAAAACGCTCAAAGAAAATAATTTATTTGATACAACTTTATTTATCATTTCATCAGACCATGGCGGGCATGATAGAAATCACATTGGCTTGCTGATTGAAGATTATCGCATCACATGGATTGCATATGGTCCAGGCGTGGTGCAAACCGAAATTGAACGTCAGTTATACACATTTGATACCGCCGTCACTGCCGCGTATGCTTTGGGCTTTCCGCTTCAACCTGATTGGGACGGCATTCCCGTTTACGAAATTTTTGGTGAAGATCCACTCAAAACACATGATGGTTACCCTTGCAAAACATGATTCGCTTTCTCAAACAATTGATATTGCTTGCACTCTTCTTGCAAGCCTGCGGAGGAACTTCCGCTTCTCTCCCTACCCTTCAACCTGCTTCACTCCCTACACCGACTCTTACACCGAGTCACACACCTTCACCATTTACACAGACGCCACTTCCAAGTGCTACGTCTACACCAGCCCTCAACGTCGCGCGTGTGTTAATAGTCTCATTTGATGGTTTACGCCCGGATGCTATTCAAGCCGCAGAGATGACTACTGTGATGTCATTAATGCAAAATGGTGCTTACACATTAAATGCTCAAACCATTGTGCCAAGCCTTACATTGCCTTCTCATACTTCTATGTTAGTCGGAACATGCCCCGCAAAACATATTGTGCGTTGGAATGAATATGTACCTGAAAATGGTTACGCATTAGGAACTGATATTTTTGATTTAGCAAATAATGCTGGATTAAGAACTGTCATGGTGGCTGGTAAAGAAAAACTTCGCCAAGTGACAGAACCTAGCAGTACTGACTTTTTCGGTTTTGTAGATAGCACAGATAAAGTTAATGACATAATTTCACTTGAAACCATGGCAATTGAAGAAATCCGCAAAGGCTTTGATTTAATGTTTTTGCATTTTCCTGATGGTGACTTAGCAGGTCACGCCGATGGCTGGATGTCTAATGAGCAATTGTTGGCGTATAGACTAGACGATAAATCATTAGGCTTGATATTTGATGTAATGAAAAGCCGTAATTTATATGACGATACATTAATCATCGTCACCTCAGACCATGGCGGACATGATACGACTCACGGAAGCGATTTGCCTGAAGATTTAACCATCCCATGGATTATCAGTGGTCCGCTTATCGTGAGAAATGAACTTGCTACACAAGTATATACAATGGATACTGCCGCCACAGTCGCATTTGCATTAGGTTTGCCAATTCCAACAGAATGGGATGGTATTCCAGTATATGAAGCATTCGGCTTACCCTTTGACCCATTAAGAGCAGGTGGTTGCACGGGAACTCCTTAGTAAAAGTTAAGAAAAAGATGAAGGAAACAGAATCAAGTATCCCTTAGGTATGAAGCGTTTCATCTTATAAATCTCTTATCATTTTTGTAATTGACAAGCAACTTATACAAGAGTATTATCGTAGAGTTCTACTGTAGGGAGTAGCCACCCGAAAGGGTCAGTCAAGTCGTCAATACAGAGTAAACACTCTCGGCTGACTGTATGTGTAACAAACACTACTGGCGAGACTACCACGATACCTGTCGTGGGGTCTCGTTTTTTTATTGCCCCACCAAAATTTTAAGGAGTAATATTTTATGGTTATGGAAGAATCAATTTGGTTGTGGGTGGGTTTTAATATATTTGTGTTGTTCTTGCTAGCGTTAGACTTAGGAGTCTTTCACCGCAAGGCTCATGCAGTTTCAATGAAAGAAGCACTCATTTGGAGCATTGTATGGATTACGCTTTCCCTATTATTTAACTTAGTCATTTATTTATATTGGGACATAATGGTGCCGAACAGCAGTTACACAAATGGCGAAGCGGCATTGGCATTTTTAACTGGGTATTTAATTGAAAAATCTTTAAGCGTAGATAATATCTTCGTCTTTATTTTAATTTTCTCTTATTTCGCAGTACCAGACCAATATCAACATCGCGTTTTGTTTTGGGGTATTCTCGGCGCGCTCATCATGCGTGGTACATTAATTTTAGTGGGCAGTGTGTTGCTTGAAACCTTCCACTGGATTATTTATGTCTTCGGTGCCTTCTTAATTTTCACGGGTATTCGCATGGCTCGCCAACAAGATGAAGAATTGAAACCTGATGAAAACCCAGTTGTGAAATTTTTTAGAAGATTTGTACCCGTTACCGAAAACTATCAGGATGACAAATTCTTCATCCGCCGTGCTGGACGGCTTTTCGCCACGCCTCTTTTCTTGGTTCTACTTGTTGTTGAAAGCACCGACTTGGTCTTTGCCGTAGACTCTATCCCCGCGATTTTTGCAGTCACGCGTGACCCATTCATTGTCTACACCTCAAATGTGTGTGCCATTTTAGGTTTGCGAGCTTTATACTTCTTGCTTGCCAATGTGATGCACCAATTTGAATATCTCAAACTTGGTTTAGCCGTTGTGTTAACATTTATCGGCGTAAAAATGGTCATTATAGATTTGTATAAAATCCCAGTAGGCGTTTCGTTGGCTGTAGTTGCCAGTGTGTTGACCATATCAATCGTTGCCTCACTGATAAAATCTCGTAGAGATGCAAAAGAAAAAGTCCGCGAACGCGCGAAGGTGTAATAAAAAATTCTAGAACTCGGAGGTCTTACAGACCTCCGAGTTCTTTTTGTTTTACAGGATATAATTAAACAAAGAGATTACGACTATGCCACTTTACCAAATAAAATCACAAAAAGCACAACAAGTTAAGCCATCTTCATTTAAGAATGAAAAAGAGCTTCAAAGTTTGTTTGAAGAAAACTTAGAAGAATTATTGGGTGTACGTTATGTAGCCTCAGAATTTACAACGGGTGATAGACAACGTGGACGAATTGACACTTTAGGAGTTGATCAAGATGGAACTCCTGTAATTGTTGAATACAAAAAAATTGGTAAAGATAATGTAATTAATCAAGGTTTGTTTTATTTAGATTGGCTAGTTGACCATAAAGGTGATTTTACACTTGCAGCTCAAGAAAAATTGGGAAAAGATATTGAGATAGATTGGTCAAGCCCAAGATTAATTTTAGTAGCCGAAAGCTTTTCAGAATATGATAAGTATGCGGTTAATAGAATTGGTGCTAATATTCAGTTGTGGACGTATAGAAGATATGGAAGTGATTTTCTGTTTTTAGATTCTATTTTTGCAACAACAAATCAGAAAATATTGAAAAAAGAGAAGTTTGAGAAAATAGAAGAAGAACCAGTCGAAGAAATTATATATACCTTGGAATATCATTTGGATGAAAAATCCAAAGATGTAAAGTCATTGTTTGAAGCATTAAGAGAAAGAATCTTTGCCCTTAATGCTGATGGTGATATTATAGAAAAGCCAAATAAACTTTATTTGAGTTACAAACATGGAAAGAATTTTTGTGAAGTCCAAATTCAATCAAATAGCTTAAAAATATGGCTAGATATTCCTCATGCGGAAATAGATGACCCAAATAAATTAAGTAAAGATGTATCTAAAATAGGACATCATGGTACTGGAACTTCGGAAACAAAACTTTCCGATTTGTCTGAATTAGATGCTGTAGCCTACTTAATTGAACAATCTTATAAAAGAACTTTATAGCTCAACGTCTTTTTTTCTTACATACTTTTAATTAATCCCACTTGACAAAAACTTAACTCAGGCATAAAGTTAAGCCCGCTTAACTAAAAAGGTAACTTAACTATGTCTAAACAAATCAATCAGTCTCTACGCGAGTGGATGGATATTTTCATGCACCGTTCTATGCGTGGATGGAGTCAGTTTGCGAAATCAACTGGACTATCCATGCCACAATTTAGTATCTTGATGCAATTGCATCATAAAGGTCCGTGTGGCATGTCACAAATCAGTGAACGCTTTGAGATTTCCAACGCGGCGGCGAGTCAATTGGCAGAAAAACTTGTGCAAAGTGAATATATTGAACGCGCCGAAGACCCAAATGACCGTCGTGCCAAAGTTTTACAACTCACCAAAAAAGGCGAAGATTTAATCAATGCTGGAGTTGTTGAGCGTTATCGTTGGTTAGATGAATTGGTGAAAAAACTTTCTACAGATGAAAAATCAAAAGTGCATGAAGGATTAAGTATTTTGACCGAAATGGCGAAAAAACTAGAATCAAGAGAGTAGAGAACAGAGAACAGTAAATTCGCGACATTTTACTGATTCTCACCATAAAATCTCCATACTTTTCTGATACCTTTCACATAATCTTTTACTATTCTCTAATCATCTGTTCTCTTAAATCTTTTTTCAAAGGAACTTTATGCAAGCAACTCAATTTCGTAGAGCGACTCAACGTCGCACGCAAGACCCAAAGGCACGCAATGCCATCGGACGCGCCATTCGTTACTTGTTTAATTACAAATGGAATGCGGCACTTCCCTATTTATTTCTCGTTATTGCTACACTTTCACAATTGGCTGTTCCACGTATGGTGCGGAATATTATTGATGCAGTTACCAGTGGATATATTGCAAATCAAATTCTAGATGCCTTAGATAAAATTCCCGCACAATTTGTCGGAGCCGCCTTGCCGCAGATTCTCGAAGCCACAGGCAAAGATTCTGCTCTGACGCTTGATCAACTCAAAGTCCAGTTAGAAGCGGATGTTTCATCTGCCCCACAGACATTAATCAACGCGATTATTTTTATTGTCATCTTTGCAATCTTGCGTGGAGTCTTCGCATTTTTACAAGCCTATTGGGCTGAAAAAAATTCGCAAGCAGTTGCGTATGATTTGCGAAATGATTTGTATGCAAAAATTCAACGTTTGTCATTTTCATATCACGATAAAAATCAAACGGGTCAATTGATGATTCGCGCCACAGATGATGTGGAAAAAGTTCGCTTGTTCATTGGTCAAGGACTTGTGCAATTGGTTGGTTCGATAATTTTGTTAACTGGTACATTGATTATTTTATTTTCAACCAATGTAAAACTTGCCTTTACATCATTACCCATTTTGCCAGTTGCATTGGTTTTGTTTTTAGTATTCGGCGGTTTGGCACAACCCTTATTTATGAAAGTGCAACAAAAACTTTCGGCGTTGAATACTGTGTTGCAAGAAAATTTAGCAGGGATAAAAGTTATCAAAGCTTTTACACGCGAACGTGAACAACAAAAAAGATTCAAAGATTCTGCTGATGATGCCATGCAACAATCAATCGTTGTGGCACGCTTGTTTACATTTTTGTTCCCATTGATTTTCATGGTGGCAAATATGGGACAAGTCGCTATCTTAAATGTCGGTGGCAAAGAAATTATTGCAGGCGCATTGAGTTTGGGTGAATGGCAAGAATTTTCTTTGTATTTACTTTATTTATTTATTCCAATTGCACAACTTGGGTTCATCATCACACAATTGGGTCAAGCCTCCGCATCTGCTACCAGAATTTTTGAAATCATTGATGCAAAATCTGACATCACCGATAAACCAAATGCAGTCAAACTTCCACAAGTAAAAGGTGATGTGAAATTTGATAATGTCACCTTTAGATATTTCGGTGGTGGTGAAGCGGTGTTATCCAATGTTTCATTTGAAGCAAAATCTGGTGAAACGATTGCGTTGCTCGGCGCAACAGGTTCAGGTAAAACAACCATCATCAATTTGCTTCCACGTTTTTATGACCCTACTGAAGGTCAAATCACAATTGATGGAAATGAACTTCGTGATGTCACGCTGGATTCGCTTCGTTCACAAATCGGTATCGTTTTGCAAGAGACAACTTTATTCAGCGGAACGATTCGCGAAAACATTGCTTTCGGTAAAACTGATGCAAGCGATGAAGAAATTATCGCCGCCGCAAAAGCCGCGCAAGCGCATGATTTTATTTCATCATTCCCTGAAAAATATAATACGCATGTTGGTGAACGCGGCACCACATTATCTGGTGGACAAAAACAACGCGTCGCTATCGCGCGTGCTTTGTTATTGAATCCAAAAATTTTAATTCTTGATGATTCCACATCATCTGTTGATCTCGCAACCGAAGCCGCGCTTCAAAGTGCCTTGGATGTTTTGATGAAAGGTCGCACCTCGTTTGTCATCGCGCAACGCATCAGCACTGTTATGAATGCAGACAAAATTCTTGTACTCGATAAAGGCAAAGTGGTTGCTGAAGGAAAGCATAAAGAACTTATGGAAGATAGCCCGATTTACGCAGAAATTTATAACTCACAGATTCTTGTTCATGAAAAAGGCGGTGCCCAATGATGCGCATGGATTTGCTCAAACAAGAAACACTCAAACCACAAAACGTGTGGAACACCCTCGCGCGCTTTGGTAACTACTTCGGAAAATTTTGGTATGTCTTACTTATCGCGCTGATATTAATTGTAGTTTCAACATGGACTCAAGTAACATCTCCACGATTAACAGGACAAGCTACTGATTGTTTTCTCGTTCCCAACGGAGTCAGTGCCTTCGCTTCATTCTCAGGGACAGCGGATACTGAAACCCAAGCAGTGACTTCATCTTGTTGGCTTTTCTCTGACCCTGCAACCTTAACTGGCACACCCAAAATTATTTCTACTTTATATCAACTCAATGATTTTCCAATCATTGACCCAGCCACTGCCACAGCAGATGAACGCATTGCAGGCTTATGGCGTTTGATTCTGATAATGATTGGCTTATTCATTGTAGGTGCTTTACTTACAGGTACTTTGTTCTTCGTCATGTCATGGACAGGTCAACATGTGCTTCGTGAATTGAAAATAGATTTATTCAATCACTTGCATAAACTTTCATTGAGTTACTACGCCGAGCACGAAGCAGGTGACTTAATGAGTCGCATCACCAATGATACATCTGCCATTGAACAAGCTTTTTCATTTGCTCTCGTTCAAGTATTTAGCGGAATCTTGTTAATCGTGTGGACTGCTTATAGCATGATTACAGATAGTTTGCCGTTTGCGTTGCTTTCTTTGGTGATTGCACCTGTGATGTTTTATGTCACTTATTATTTCTCCATGCAAGCTCGTAAAGCATTCCGTGTGGCGAGAGAAGAAATTGGCTCAGTCAATGCGGAGTTACAAGAATCAATTTCAGCAGTAAGAGAAGTACAAGCCTTCAATCGTGCTGATGAAAACATTGAACAATTTAAAGAAGTCAACGCCGCAAATCGAGATGCAAATGTCCGCGCAGTTTCATTTACCTCTGCACTAGCCCCAGCACTTGAAGCACTATCGTATGTTGCTTTAGCAGTCGTTGTTGGTGTAGGTGGTTGGATTTTACTAAGCGGCGGCGAATTTATGGGAACCGTAGTCACGCTTGGTTTGGTTGTGACATTTCTTCAATATGTGCAACGCTTCAACCAACCGATTCAACAAATTGCCGTTTTGTGGACAAATATCCAAAACGCGATTGCAGGTGGTGAAAGAATCTTCAGCATTTTAGATGAACAACCTGCCATTGCAGATAAAGCCACTGCCAAAGAAATGAAAGAAATCAAAGGCTTAGTTGAATTTGAGAATGTATCTCATGAATATGAAGATGGCGTGCCTGTTTTGAAAGGTGTTTCTTTCACAGCACAACCTGGGCAAACTTTTGCAATCGTTGGTCCAACGGGTGCAGGAAAAACAACTATTATTAATTTGCTTCCCCGCTTCTATGATGTCAGTGAAGGTTCTGTCAAAATTGATGGCGTGGATGTAAGAGATGTAAAAGCCGAATCGATTCGCAAACAAGTTGGCATAGTGCTTCAAGATACGTTCTTGTTCAGCACAACTGTGATGGAAAATGTCCGCTTCGGAAAACCTGATGCAACTGATGAAGAAGTAATGGCGGCCATTAAACTTGCTAATGCCGATTCATTTATTGAAAGATTACCAGAAAAATATCAAACTGTTTTAGGTGAACGTGGTTCTGGATTATCACAGGGGCAAAGACAATTATTGTCCATTGCACGCGCAGCGCTTGCAGACCCGAGAATTCTTATTTTAGATGAAGCCACTTCATCCGTTGATACTCGTACAGAACGCCTCATTCAAAAAGCATTTGACCAATTACTTGCAGGTCGCACATCATTTGTGATTGCACATCGTTTATCCACGATTCGTAATGCAGATCAAATTCTCGTTTTGAAAGCGGGTCAAATTATTGAGCGTGGAAAACATGAAGAACTGCTCGAAAAGAAAGGTTTTTATTACGATTTGTATATGAGTCAGTTCAAAAAGCAAGAAGAAGTTGAAGAAGCAGTAACTGCATAAAAAAAGACCTCGGAGGTTTTCAAAACCTCCGAGGTCTAATTATTTAGGGTGCCTCTTGTCCTGTAAGTTCTTTATACTTCGCAAAATCGGCTTCTGCTTCCGCGTTTTTTCCTAATTTTTGATATGCAACTCCACGGTAGTAGTAAGCCAACGCATCTTGCGGATTGATTTGAACCGCTTGGTTAAAATCTTGAATTGCAAGTTCATATTCACCTAATTTGCTATATACAATCCCACGATTGATATAAGCTTCTAGATATTGAGGATTGAGTTGGATGGCTTGATCATAATCTTGGATAGCAAGTTCATATTCACCTAAAACACTGTAGGCACTGCCACGATTGTTATAAGCTCCTAGATATTGAGGATTGAGTTGGATGGCTTGGTCATAATCTTGGATAGCAAGTTCATATTCACCTAAGCCAACATAATAATTTCCGCGGTTGATGTAAACCTCTGCAAGTTCTGGAGTGATTTGGATAGCTTGGTTGTAATCCTGAATCGCAAGCTCATACTCGCCTAAAAGGCTGTAAGCATATCCGCGATTGCTATAAGCCTCTGCAAGTTGCGGATTGATTTGAATGGCTTGGTCATAATCTTGAATAGCGTTTTCATACTCACCTAAAAGGCTGTAAGCATATCCTCGATTGCCATAAGCATCTGCAAATTGTGGATTGATTTGAATGGCTTGGTCATAATCTTGAATGGCAAGTTCATATTCATCTAAATCAGCATAAACACCCCCACGGTTGAAGTAATAATCTGCATCTTGTGGATTGATTTCAATGGCTTGATTGTAACTTTGAATAGCCAGTTCGAATTCGCCTAATTTTTGATAAGCATTACCACGATTATTGTAAGCGCTAAAGTGTTGTGGATTGATTTTGACAACTTGATTAAAATCATTAATCGCAAGTTCATGTTCGTCTAAGCCTAAAAAAGCATTACCGCGATTATAGTAAGCCTGAATAAATTGTGGATGGATCTTGATAGATTCAGTGTAACTTTGGATAGCTAGTTCATTTTTGCCTAAGTCCATATAGGCATTCCCTTGATTATAGTATGCCAATGGATCTTGTGGATCGATCTGTATCAATAGATCATAATTTTGAATAGCAAGTTCGTATTCACCTAAGTCAGAATAAGTATTTCCACGATTGCCGTAAGCATATGTAAAATCTGGATTTATCTGGATAGCTTGGTCGTAATCTTGGATGGCACGTTCATATTCACCTAAATCTCCGTAAGCATTCCCACGGTTGTAGTATAGGTGCTCATTTTGTTGGTTGAATTGAAATGCCTTGTTATAATCTTGAATTGCAAACTCGGGTTTGTTTAATGATGAGTATGAATTTCCTCGATAAAAATAAATTTCAAATAAGTTTTCAAATAATAAAGGAGATTCAGGCAAATTTGTTAATGATTCATCAAAATAAATTATTGCTATTTCGTAATTTTCAGATTCATATTCAAGAATACCAGCCAGAAATGAAATCAATGCACTGGTTTCATCACCTACTTTTTGTTGAAAAGAAAAAGACTCCATTTCCGATATTGTTGTAGTGGGTTGAAAAACATCACTTTCTTTTAATGACAACAATTGGCTAGGAGAAAGATTTTCAATGTGAATGTTGACATTTGGGTTTTCCGTCGGGCGATACCAACCCCAAATCACAATGTCCGCTAAATAATCTTTTCCAAGCTCACCAGCATACTCGCTTCCTTTTGATACGGTAATAATTTCATCAATTGAAATGATTTCAACATTTTCATCACTTAAAAAATCATCATTTAGATTTTCTATAATTTCATTGCGTAAGCCATAAACTTCTTCGGGTCCTTCAAATTCGGCAATAAGTACAATTAATTTATTTTCTTGTGCTTTACGATGTTGAATAAGTGAGAAAACACCAACAATAGTTGCCAAAGATATAAGGACTAATCCGCCGATTGCGATTTTTCGTAAATATGATGGGTAATACGGAATTTTTTCTTTACGAGGATTATCAGCATATATGCGATAACTCCCATAAGTGATTATTTCGGTTCTAATTACAATAAAAACTAATGCGACAATGAGAAGAGATAGTCCGATACCTGCAAATATATAGGTAAGTAATGCTTGGTTTCCTAACCATATTTGATAGAAATTAAGTAATAGTAGAATTGCGCCTAAAACACCTGCTATAGGCGACCATATCTTTTTGATTAGTTCAAAAAAGCTAACATTATTTTCAGGTTCTTTATCAGCCATAGTATTCCTCCAAATTTACCTGCTTTCATAATACACAAATTACCTCGCCCCTACAATATTTTCAACAACTTCGTTGTATCTTCCAAAATTTCGTCTGCACCCATTTTTCGTAATTCATATTCTTCGCCAAATCCGCACAACACACCGACCGTTTGCGCACCAGCGGATTTGCCAGCACGAATATCTACAGTTGTATCACCAATCATTAGACAATGTTCTGGGGCGACGTTCATCTTTTCTGCCGCGAGAAAGATAGGGTCTGGATAGGGTTTTGTGTATTTGGCAGATAAACCTGTGACGATGACATCAAAATATTTGACCAAATCAAACTTTTCTAGGAATTTCATGTTCGTTTTTTCATCTCTGGCACTGATGATTGCCATCGGATAACGCCCATGTAATTGTTTGAGCATGTCATCTACGCCGGGCACGAGTAGAAATTCTTTGGCAGAATAATGTTTGTGTTGAGAAAAAAAGTTGATAAGGGCAACCATGTAGACGTCAAGATGAAGCCTATCCGCTACACTGAGTAAGGCGTTGCCCGGAGATTCCATCCACATCACCAAACGGCGGGCAGAATGATGCGGGTCTTTGAATAAAAATCGAGGAAAAAACTTAGTAAATCTTTGGGTATATACGTTATCACTGTCGCTGAGCGTACCATCTACGTCAAAGCACAAGGCTTTGATCTTTAGGACATTTAGGGGCATGGATTAATTGTACCAAAGGGGCTATACTTGTTGCGGAATTATCTAAATGGGTAAAAATGATGACTGAAAGCCGCACACGTCCCCTTCTTGAACTGCTCGTGAGAGTCAGTCGTGAAGTTGCCACTGCACTAGACCTTCGAACGGTTTTACAACGTTTGTTGTTTGCGGCATTGCAATATGTCGGCGGTGAACGTGGCAGTATTGTGGTAATGGACGATAATGGCAAACCAGTAGATGCCACCATTGTGTATGGCAGGCAGTTCCACGACCATACAACACAACAATTAAGAGAAACGGTCGAAAAAGGGCTGGCGGGTTGGGTTGTGCAAAATCGTCAACCAGCATTGGTGCCAGATACCAGCAGAGATGACCGTTGGCTACGCCGTGCAGATGATGCCGCAGACAAAAGTGGACCAAAGTCGGCTATTTGTGTGCCATTGGTTGCACGCGATAAACTAGTCGGCGTTTTAACTTTAGTTCATCCTGTTCCCAACTCATTTAATGAAGAACACATGAATTTAATGCAAGCGATTGCAGACCAAGCCAGTATTGCGGTTTTGAATGCACGTTTGTATACAGAAACACAACGCACCGCGCGGATTTATTCCGCATTGGCAGAAGGTGCGGCGGCGATTAATACCTCGTTAGAAATGCCTGATGTGTTACGTCGCATCTTGACTCAGACCATGCAGGCTCTGCAGGTGGAAACAGTTGCTTTGGCTTTACTCGACAATAAAGACGACCTTGTGTTCCATGCCGCCGCGGGTAATAACTCCGGTAGTATTACTGGGCAACGCATCCGCGCAGGGCAAGCACTAGCAGGGGTTGTCGTCAAAGACAAATATGGATTAATTATCCCGAATACACGCCTAGACTCACGCTTCACTGAAGAAGATAAATTGAATGGACTCGACATGCGCGCATTAGCCATTGCGCCAATTCAAGCGCACGGAAAAGTCATTGGCGTGTTAGAAGCTATTAATCCAACCACTGGTACATTTGACCCTGATGCATTAGTAGTCATGTCTGGTTTAGGAAGTTTGGCGGGCTCAACGATTGAAAATGCCGCACTGTTTGAACGCTTACAAAAAGCACATCAACATTATCGTCAATTGTTTGAAGACAGTGTGGATATGATTTTGATTACTGACTGGAATGGCAAAGTGTTAGAAGCAAATCGTGAAGCAGTCAAATTAAGTGGATATTCGCTAGTAGAATTACATCAAATTACCATTGACCAATTACATGAAGTGAATTGGAATAAAACAGGTTTGAATTTTGAAACGCTCAAAAACGGCAAAGGCTGTCAATACGAGTCAGGTATCTTGCGCCAAGATGGTACATCACTGCCAATTGAAGTCTATGCTCGCCGCGTAGAATATGACAGCACAGATGGTATTCAATGGATTATGAAAGACATTTCGGCACGCAAAGAATTAGATGCCTTGCGTGATGATATGACCTCAATGATTTTTCATGACTTGCGCTCACCTCTAGGGAACATTGTCTCTAGTCTAGAGATGATGAGTAGTTTAATGCCAACAGAAGATGATACGTTAACTTCTATGTTAACCATTGCGAAAAATTCTACCGGACGTATTCAACGTTTGGTAAATTCATTATTAGATATTAATCGCTTAGAGTCGGGTCAACAAATTGTAGACCAAAACTCAATTAACCCAGTGGACTTAGTGCGCGAGTCATTACATGATGTTGCCCCAAGTGCCAATGCTCGCCAACAAAATATCCAAAATAAAGCTACAGGTGTTCTCCCGTTAATTTGGGTAGACCAAGATATGATTTATCGCGTGTTCGTGAATTTAGTAGAGAATGCTATTAAATTCACGCCAGTCAATGGGCATATTGAAGTTGGTGCACAAACTACAACCGATGGTGCCTTTGTAAAATTCTGGGTTAAAGATACCGGCACTGGAATTCCCACTGCAGACCAAGACCGCATCTTTGAAAAATTCACACGTTTGCGTGGTAAAAACAGAGCCGGTGGATTAGGTGTTGGCTTAGCATTTTGTAAGTTAGCAGTCAACGGGCATGGCGGTGAAATTTGGGTTGAAAGTGAAGTAGATAAAGGTACAACCTTTTGGTTAACATTACCTGTCTCTAAGAAGCATACAACGGGTCAACTCAAACGTGTCACTGGACGTTTAACCTTCAAACCAGATAAAAAGTAAACAAGTCTCGTAAATAGTAAATCCAAAATCGTAAATTTTGAATCGGAGCAACATGCAAGAAGTAACACAAAATATTTATATTGACGACCAATTTCCAGGCGTAACATTAGGCGTTATCGTCACACCACGTGGATTAATTCAAATTGACTCACCGCCATCCCCCGAAGATGCTCGCACTTGGCGTGCTTCCTTAATGAGTCTCGGTGGCGGCATAGACCGTGTCTTAGTTAACATGGATGCTCATCCAGATCGAACACTTGGCGCCCGCGCTATGGATTGCATTGTGATTGCCCATGAAAAAACTGCTAATATTTTTCGCACACGCCCTAGCACTTTCAAAGCACAAGGCGAAGAAACAGGCGCCGATTGGGAATCAATTCCCGGTTTAGGTAGTGTACGTTGGGCATTGCCCGAAATTTCTTTTTCAGACCAAATGTCATTGCATTGGGGCAATTCACCCGTTTTGTTAGAACATCATCCCGGTCCATCACATGGTTCTATTTGGGTGCATTTGCCAGAAGAAAAGATTTTATTTGTTGGTGATACCGTCATGAAAAATCAGCCGCCATTTTTAGCAGGCTCAAATCTAAAAGCATGGCTTGAGTCACTCAATGAACTTTTAGATTCAACGTACAAAGGTTATACATTCATCAGCAGTCGTGGTGGCATCGTAACAAATACAATCATAAAAAATCAATATGATTTTCTTAAACACGTTAGCGATAAATTAAATAAAATCACTACAAAAAAACCAAACCCCGCTACCGTTGAAAAGTTAGTAACATCCATGCTTACTTGGTTCAAAGCACCAGCCGCGCGTCAAAAACAATTTGCACAACGCCTGCGTTATGGCTTGCTTCATTACAACGCGCGCCAATATCACCCCACAAATCAATCCAGTGAGGATTAATGAACGCGCATCAGCCGCTTCTTAATCTCATCCGCGGAAACATTATCGAATCCCAGCACTTTGGCTCCATCGCAGTTGTAGATTCAGCTGGAAAATTACTTTATTCTTATGGCGACCCGTACACGGTCGCTTTTTTGCGTTCATCCGCAAAACCTTTTCAAGCATTACCATTTGTTGAAAAAGGAGGAGTAGAACATTTTGGATTTACTGAATCTGAACTTGCGATTTCATGCGCCTCACACGAGACGGGACAACTGCATCTTGACCTGATACATTCGCTTCAAGTGAAAGTTGGGATTCAAGAACAGCATCTACAATGTGGTCCACATCTTCCCGCTGATGCAAAAAAATTAAAAGAAGTCATTAAGCAAGATATCAAGCCAACTCCAAACTTCAACAATTGTTCTGGCAAACACACCATGATGTTAGCCTTCGCCAAAATGCGCGGACTTTCTTTGGATGATTACCTTGATATGGAACATCCCATTCAAGTTGATATTTTGAATACCATTTCAGAAATGTGCCTGATAGATAAAAACAAAATCGAACTCGGTGTAGATGGATGTTCCGCGATTAACTTTGCTATGCCATTGTATAATGCCGCACTCGGCATGGCTCGTTTTGTTGACCCATTTGAATTAAACACATCACGTGCAAATGCTTGTAAAAAAATAACTTCTGCTATGCTGGCTCACCCTGAAATGATTAGTAATTTTGGCGAATTTGATTGTGAATTAATGAAAGCAAGTAATGGAAAGGTTGTTACAAAACGCGGTGCAGAAGGATTCCAAATTGTAGGTGTGCAACCAAGCATAATTAATGAAAGAGGCGTAGGAATTGCGTTCAAAGTTGTGGATGGAGATAAATCTGGAATTACGGATGAACTCACATCTATCTCACGTGTTCGCCCAGCTGTGACGCTTGAAATTTTGCGTCAGTTAAATGTATTGAATGAAAAACAATTGAAGTCTTTGGAAAATTTTGGTCCAGAAAAAGTTTTGAAAAATTATGCAGGTTTGGTAACTGGTGAGGCAAAGCCTGTGTTTGAATTATGAAAAATCTTCAAGCTCGTGCAATAAAAATTCATGAAACTTTATTAAAAGCATTTGGCGAACCCATTTGGCGTAATCCCTTGCCTGCTATTGATGAATTGGTTTCAACCATCTTGTCACAAAATACAAATGATATAAATCGTGACCGAGCGTTTGATGCCTTGCGTGCAAAATTCCCTTCATGGGAATCGGTACGTGATGCAAAAACAAAAGATGTAATTGAAGCCATTAAACCTGCTGGCTTGGCGAATCAAAAAGGTCCGCGCATTCAGCAAGTGCTAAAAGCAATTACAGAAGAACGTGGTTCGTTGAATTTAGATTTTCTAAAAGACATGTCAATTGAAGATGCAAGAAATTGGCTGACGAAATTTAATGGGGTCGGTCCGAAAACAGCCGCGATTGTTTTATGCTTTTCATTGAATATGCCAGCCTTTCCAGTGGATACACATGTTTATCGTGTGACTGGAAGAATTGGTTTACGCCCTGAAAAAATGAGCGTGGAACAAGCACATCCACATCTTGAATCAGTGTTTCCACCTGAAACATATTACGCCGCTCATTTGAATTTGATTCGTCTTGGACGTGAAGTCTGTAATGCGCGTAAGCCATTATGCCCACAATGCCCAATTAATAAGTTGTGTGAGTATAAGGATAAGACGAAATAATAAGTTTAGTAAAATAGGGGATATGGAAACACCCCCCGCTAGCATTGCGCTTGATAAACTAAATATTCCGCATACAACTTTTCAGCATGAAGGCTCGGTTGAGTCTTATGAGCAAGCCGTTCAGGAGAGAAACCAAAGAGTGGGGCAGGTAGTGAAATCTATTTTGTTTCGGGTGCGAGAAAATGAATTTGCTTTAGTTTTGGTGGCAGGTCCAAAACCAATTTCGTGGAAGATATTGCGGAAGGTGTTAGGTCGTTCACGAATTTCAACTGCAACTGAGGAAGAAGTTTTGGAAGTGACGGGATACAGAGTCGGGACTGTGAGTCCGTTTGGGTTGAAGAACCAAGTACGGGTTATCATTGAAGCGAATGTGCTGAAAGAAGAAATCGTTTCCACGGGTTCAGGAGTCCGCAACACAGCCATCATCATCAAAAGCGCAGATTTACATCAAGCATTGAAAGATGCAGAAGTTTTTGAATTAATTGAATCGGAGGATTTATGAGTTACAAAAAACGCGGCATTGCATTTTTAGAAAACGAATGGAAAACATACGTTGAACGATTTAATCGTTTGCCAAAAGATGAAGGCTTGAAGCGAGTCAATGCACATGGTTATGCACAATTTCGTGACATGCTCGCGCATATTTTGGCGTGGTGGGATGAAGGCATGAGCATTATTTTGGCAATTGCAGAGAACCGCGAATTTGAACGCAAGAAATATGATTTTGATGTGTTCAATGCCGATGCAGTTGCGAAATATAAAGATTGGGATGAAAAAGAATTTTTGAATTTGTTTGAAACATCGCGCCTGAAATATGTAGAAGCATTGAAATCTATTGATGAATCTGTGTTTGATAATCGCCGTGTAAAAATCTGGATTAATGCAGTCTTTATTCATCATGCTCGTGAGCATTTGGTAGTATGCGATAAATTTTTAGTGCTAGATACACTTGAAAATGAATATCCAACTTTGATTGAAAAATTCGATGCGCTTGAAGATAAAAATGAATATTTGAAAAAAGAAGGCTTTGAACGATTTGAAGATATTTTGGCGCACATCATCCGCTGGTGGGATGAAACCATGAAGGTGATTGAAAATATAAAGAACAACCCTACATTTGAAGTTAAAGAACCAACTACAGAAGATATAGATAATTTCAATAAACAAGCTGTGGAACAATTTAGAAGTAAAAGTGGCGATGAAGTGCGAAATATTTTCGAACAAAAACAAACTGAAATGATTCAATTTGTTAAAAACCTACCCGAAAATTTGTTTGACAATCAAACAGTTCAGCATTGGTTTGCGGCAGATGTTGTTGAACATTTTGATGAACATAATCTGTAAGGAAAAATTATGATGGAACATGTTGTTTACCTCGCGCTCGGAAGTAATTTAGGAAATCGTTTGGCAAATATCAAAAATGCCATTTCAAATTTCACGCCACAATTGGATGTGAAAAAGAAATCACCTGTGTATGAAACGCCACCATGGGGCTATGCAGACCAACCCGCGTTTTTGAATCAAGTAGTGATGGCTGAAACATATCTTGAACCACAAGATTTGCTTGAGCATTTGAAACGCCTCGAAGTTGTGCTTGGTCGTGAACCTACTTTTCAAAATGGTCCACGTTTGATTGATATTGATATTTTATTTTATGATGATGTGGTGATTGACTCTCCGCCTTTGCAGATTCCACATCCGCGTCTTCACCAGAGGGCATTCGTTCTTGTTCCTCTACATGACCTTGCGCCTGAACTGATTCATCCTACTTTAGGAAAGTCAGTTGGCGAAATGCTGTTGGATGTAGATAGATTGAATATTATGGAATATAAAGGAAAATGAAACCCGGTGGTTGAGTAGCCACGAGTGTAACGAGTGGCGTATCGAAACCACAAATTACTAAAAAATTTTTATCAAATATGTGGTCTCGATACGCCTTTCGCAAAAATCGCTCAAGGCTACTCGACCACCGAATATAGAAGGAAAACAAATGCGAATTATCCGTTATCAAAATAGTGAAAATCAAATTGTGTATGGTTGGATGCTCGAAGATAAAATCGGTGAAATACAGGGAAACATTTTCAGCGAATATCGTCGCCGTGAAGCAAAAAACCCTGTCAAAGAGTTGAAACTGCTTGCGCCTTGCGAACCAAGCAAAATTGTATGTGTGGGGCGGAATTATGTTGAACATGCCAAAGAGTTGGGTAATGAAGTTCCAAAAGTCCCGTTGATTTTTTTCAAACCGCCATCATCTATTATTTCAAATGGCGATTCAATTATTTTGCCAGTCCAATCCAAACAAGTGGAACATGAGGGTGAATTGGTGGTTGTGATTGGCAAACGCGCAAAAAATGTCACGGCTGAAAATGCAAAGGAATATATTTTTGGTTACACCATTGGCAATGACGTGACCGCGAGAGATTTGCAAAAGAGTGATGGTCAATGGACGCGTGCCAAAGGCTTTGATACGTTTTGTTCATTTGGTCCATGGATTGATACAGATTTTGACCCATCCGATGCGGTTGTCACTTGTCGTGTGAATGGTCAAATGCGGCAGATGGCATCTACACGAGATATGGTTTTCAATGTAGGGACATTGATCGCTTACATTTCATCTGTGATGACATTGGAACCTGGTGATTTAATTTTTACGGGTACACCTGCTGGTGTAGGGGAATTAAAAAATGGGGATATGGTGGAAGTGGAAATTGAAGGGTTAGGAAAGTTAAGTAACCTAGTAAAGGCGTAATTTTGGTAGGGGCGAGGTTCTCTCGTCCTTATCATTTAATTGGGCAGGGAAACCCTGCCCCTACTTTTTTGAAATAAGATTTTTTATTTCGCGCCAAATCACTACACCATCAACAGAAGGAATTGGTAAAAATCCACCAATCCCAAAAAATAAATTTACTGAAATCATACTGGCGTTTAAGTTTGACCAAAATCCAGTGGGGATGGATGACGCAAGAAAAATGCAAACCACTCCAACGATTATGTTCATAACAGGTCCACCCAAAGCACGACCAAGATGAGTTGTGTTTTTGATTTGACTTTGGTCACCATGGTAGCGGTTGACATCACGCAGGGCTGTGATGAGTAATTCGTCCATTGGGCTTTTAACTATTTTTCCGCTGATGATGTGACCAAGAGCATGAATCATTGTAGTGATTTCTACGGCTATGGTGAAGTATAAAGATTGACTTAATCGTTGCTCTAAACTTAGCCCGAGGTTAAGCAAATTAACCACAAAATGAAGTGCGAAAAATAAAAAGGGTCCAAGCCAAACAAGGGAGGTGATGACAATGTCCACGCCCCAAAATTTCCCAAGCGAAATCTTGCGGACTTTATCTAAATTCTCGAAGATGAAAAATTTATTGTACTTGTGCATGTCAGCTTAATGATTCACGCCAATTGCCGATGGCGAGATAAATTCCGCACAAGCCAGTCAATGCAAAGAGGATGAAACCAATCCATAAAGTGGGGCTAGCCCAATTGACTTCGGACGAGAAGCGAGTCAATTGTAAGAGAATGCTGGGGAGAATCAGAATCAGCATGGGGGTAGCAAGACGCGTTCTCGTCTTATTATTTTCAATGCGCATCGAAAGCATCAAAGTTCCAACAGCGATTAACCATCCACTTAAAGAGCGAGCCGTTAATGGAGTAAGTTGCCACGGAAAAATTGGAATCAAAAAGTTGGGAATAAAAAATGTGATGACTGCAATTAAAGTTAATCCGCCACCGAGAATTAATAAAGCCAAACGTAACCATGCAGGGATTGGGTCTTCCATATTTGAGGTTGCATCTTGTTTTCTTTTTTGATGCCAAAGATACAATACCACAAAAATTGGAGGTGGCAAAAGATAACTTGCAAACCAAACATAAAACGGAAACGTGCCTACTGAAAATTTATCCCAATGCAAAAATGTTGCCGCAAGTTGAACTGTGCAAAATAATGCGGCGGGCAAAATCATCACGCGAATCATTTCCCACCGTTTGGCAAGCAAAGGCAATAAAAATAATGGAGCCGATGTAATATAAAACGCGCCAAGCAATGAAGCCATAACAGTGGGTGTGATGTGCCATGCAAAATTTGTTTCGGTTTCAGCAGGTGCAACGGCAATGGCTAATACAGCGGCAACACCAAATAAAACTTCTACAAACAACCAAGCGCGTAATGGAAAATAAATGCGCAAACCTTTTGAAGTCATCATGAAATTTTCCTTTTGTTATAAAAATGAATTCCTAATGCAATCAGACCAAGCACACCAATCAACAAATGAAATGGATGGTCGAATGGTTGTAAATGAAACATGGTTGGCGAATGTGTGATGAAACCATATAATGCCAAGCCTGTATAAAAAATTGTAAAACCAATTGTGAACCACAATGTACCCACTTCACCGCTTTTGAAAAGAATCCACAACGCAATTAATCCTGTAATGATGTGCAAACTAGAATGAATGGGCACCATTTGTGTCACTGCAAGCAATTGCGGAAAGGCTTCGTTCAAAGAAGGAATCAAACGAAACAAAAGTGTAGATGTGCCTTGCAACAACAAAAAGATTCCGACCAAGGCTGTATAAAAACGAGTTGGATTTTTCATCATGACTTCGCGCTTCTATCTTTAACGGATACTTGAGTCATCCACCCCAGCATTGCACTCGCTATTGCGAATCCACCAAACCAAACCCAAGCAGAGATGTTTGCAAACGAAAACAAGTCACGATGAATCAATGAAGCGATAAAGACTCCGAAGGCAAAAACAAATGTCCCGATGAGAACGACGCGCACTTCATCCCATCTTTCCATGCGACTAATTAATAAACTTCCGATTCCATACGAAAGAAATGGCGCGGAATAAATTTGTGCTAACAATGGAGTAATTTTCCAGGGCCAGTTATTCACCATCATCGCTGGAAAAAATAAAAGCAACAGGGCTAACAATGTGACGAAGATACCTTGAATCAATACATATGTTTTCATCCAATTTAGAATGGATGAGCCGTTTCCTTTTTCGTTCAAGTTTCGATGAGTCCATGCTACCCAAATGGCAATGGCAGGATAAATAAAATAAGCCCCAAACCAAATCCAAACTTGTGTGCGGCTGTAATCAAATTCGCCTAAATAAAAAAGTGATACGATGAATAACATGCCNNACGATGAAGCACGCCGCCGCATGAACACCCCGCGCCCTGCGCCTGGGCGGCGAGCTCTTCATCGAGGCGAATCAGAAAGAGGAAAAACGGGCGCGTCTGCAGTTGAACATGGCACACTTG
>DDVH01000051.1:0-6580 GCA_002345215.1 Anaerolineales bacterium UBA2317 | reverse complement strand
AAGTGATACGATGAATAACATGCCCGTCCAAATGGCAATCATCGGAACCATAATTTTTACCTCAAAATATTTTTGTGAAAAAATTCCAGCAATCATAAACGCTGTGCCAGATAAATACATTGCCCCTAAAAACCTAGCATGTAACGGTGGCACCAACCATGGAATGGCTTGGTCTACTTTTGTTGGAATAAAATATCCCCACACACCAACCCATAATGCCAACAAACCAACTGCTACAAAATAAAACCTCAAGTTGCGTGTCACCATTTTCATTGAGTCACCTCGGTTATGATGATATGTTTACGGATTCAATTATAAACATAATTTTGTGGTTAAATTGAACTAAGGAGCGTGCCATGCCCTCAAACGAATTTCAAACTTTTCTTGAACAATATCCCACTTTCAAACAAACTGAGTCAATAGATTCACTTCGTAAAAAAGATTATGCCCGCCTTGATTCGGCTGAACATATTTATCTCGATTACACGGGCGGAGGTATTTATGCTGAGTCGCAAATCAAGAAGCATCAAAAACTTTTAAGTGAAAATATTTTTGGAAATCCACATTCAACCAACCCAACATCTATTGCCGCAACGCATCTGGTTGAAGGTGCGCGTGAATATATTTTAAAATTTTTCAACGCAGACCCTGATGAATATCTTGCTATCTTCACGCCCAATGCTAGCGGCGCGTTAAAACTTGTGGGTGAGTCGTATCCGTTTGCAAATGGTCGTTATCTTTTGACTTTTGATAATCATAATTCAGTCAATGGGATTCGCGAATTTGCACATGCGCGTGGCGGTGATGTGACTTATATCCCCGTCATGTTGCCAGATATGCGAGTAGACGCTTCACAACTTAACCTCGAATTGAGTAAACCATCTCAAAATGGTCATAATCTTTTTGCATATCCCGCGCAATCAAACTTTTCTTCTGTCAAACATCCATTAGAGTGGATAGAACTTGCTCATTCACACGGTTGGGATGTTTTACTGGATGCGGCGGCGTTTGTCCCAACCAGTAAATTGGATTTAAGCAAAGTCAAACCAGATTTTGTTCCAATTTCATTTTATAAAATCTTTGGCTATCCCACTGGACTCGGTGCATTGATTGCCAGAAAATCTGCTTTGGCAAAATTACATCGTCCCTGGTTTGCAGGCGGGACGATTACAGTCGCATCGGTGCAGGGCGATAAATATTATCTCGCTGATGGCGCACCAGCATTTGAAGATGGCACATTGGATTATTTAAATATCCCTGCCATTGAAATTGGACTTAAACATATCGAATCAATTGGCTATGATGTCATCAGTGAAAGAGTCAAAACATTAACAGGGTGGCTCTTAGATAATTTAACTGCAATGAAACATAGCACAGGTGAACCTCTCGTCCGTTTGTTTGGACCAAAAACCACTGAGGACAGAGGCGGAGCAGTCACCGTTAATTTTTATGACAAAAACGGCAAAGCCTTTGACCATCGCTTTATTGAGAGTGAAGCCAATAAAGTAAATATTTCTTTGCGAACAGGTTGCTTTTGTAATCCTGGTGCAGGTGAAATTGCCCTCGGCATCTCGCGCGTGGAATTGGATGTATGCTTCACTTCACCTGACCATCACGACAAAATGACAATTGATGATTTTCGTTTATGCTTTGACGGAAAATCTACGGGTGCGGTGAGAATTTCTGTGGGCATGGTAACGAATTTCAATGATGTGCAAGCGGTGTTATCTTTTGCGAGAGGATTACTTTCATAATGAACATTCAAGACATTCACTTTCTATTTGAATACAACTACTGGGGTAACAAAAAAATTCTTTCTGCATGTAAAAATGTTACCCAAGAACAATTCCTTGCTTCTGGAGATTTTCCTTACGGCGGATTACGCGGTACGTTACTTCATATTGTAGATGGAGAACGTTTGTGGCGGGTTTTGTTTGAGACACAAAGAGTCACCGAAGATGAAGATTTAATCGCTGATGACTTCCCAACATTTGAATCACTTGAAAAGAAATTTCAAGAAGAAGAAAAATTAATGCATGCCTATCTGAGCAAACTCAAAGATGAAGATATGGAAAGTCACCTGAAATATACAACTACTGAAGGTGTACAGCGTGACCGGATCCTTTGGCATTGTTTTTATCATTTGGTGAATCATGGTACACAACACCGTAGTGAAGCCGCGGCGTTGTTGACTAGTTACGGCTCGTCACCAGGCGATTTGGATGTGACTGTGTTTTTGAATGAACTTAAAAAATGAAAAAAGTATTGGGTTTTGTTTTTGTCTTAGCCATTTCATTATTGCTATCTTATCTCTTTAACTCTTTATTTTTAAATCTGGAGACGCATACAGCAGTTGACCAGTTTATTCTTGTCTTTCTATTAACTTGTTCGCTTACATGGATTATTTATTTCAGTTGGATAAATGCCAATAAATTAAATATAAACTGGAATTTTCGCTTCAAACTTGAGGTCAACACTTGGGTAGATAACTTGCCGGGTATTATTCTCGGCTTTGTATTCTTTTTTATTTATTTTTATTATGGTTCAACGTTAAATAATTTCGGTGTAGGTCAAGTAGATAATTTATTTGATGCCGATGTAGCCTCTTGGATGAGGCGCATTTCTTTTGATGATGTCAAAGAATTTGAAATGCGCGGACCGCATCCCTTCACTTATTTTATCTTCCAGCCATTTGGAAGATTCCTGAATTTATTTACCAATAATCCTCCGCTTTCAGCAATTCTGTTTAACTGTCTAGTCGGTAGTGGATGTGTGTTTTTGGCGTGGCTTTACATCAAACGCCAATTTGGAAGTAGAGTTTATGCAAGCTTAATCGCAACATTACTTGGATTAAGTACATCACATCTTTTTTTTGGAAGTGTAATTGACACCTATATATTTTCAGCATTTGCATTAATTTTATTTCTTCTCTTCCTTCAACGAGACGATAAATCCATAGTCACTTTGGTTTTTGCAGGTGCCATCACCTTTGGTATCACACTTACAAATTTTGTTCAAAATCTCATTGCTTTTTTTATAGCTCGTCCAAAAATAAAAGAAACGATTTACTTTACAGGCTGGGTGATTGCTATTTCTCTATTACTTACTTTTCTACATACAGTCATGTACCCTGCTAGTAAAGTGTTTTTTCTTACACCTGATATACAAAATGAACAAAAATTTTTTGCAGAAACGTTTGAAGTCCCTGAATGGCGATTTATTGGAAGAAATATGTATTTAGCCAGAACAGTTTTGCTCTACACCGTCATTGCTCCTCAAGTCTTCATCCTCACAGAAGAAGTGGGAAGCGTCATCCCCGAATTTCGTTTTTACAAAATTTCAACGGGGACATTTCACCAGGCCCAATATGATGGACTTGCACAAATTCTAGTTGGAATTTGGTTAATAATGTTGGGTGTAGCAGGCGTTGTATTTGTTTGGAATTTAATCCGTACAAGAAAAGCAGATGCAATGCTAACCTTCATGCTCTGTCTTGCTTTTAATTTTGGAATACATTTTTTCTATGGGCAAGAATTATTTTTATACTCAGCCGATTGGGCATACGCACTGATATTTTTTGTTGCATTTGGACTTGCTCCATTTGCCAACAACCGCTTCTTTCAAACGGGGATGCTTGTCTTCTTAATCCTGTTAGCGTATCATCAGTGGCAGTTTATGGAAGTTATTCTCCAAACTATTTCCACATTTATCAACTCATAAAATGAACGGACAAACCCGCTCCCACATTAAGCCTGGCATGATGGTCTTGATTGTATTAAAACAAGACCAACGTACTGGGAAATTGACGCAAGGCATCGTCAAAGATATTTTGACGAAATCTCCCAATCATCCATACGGTATTAAAGTTCGGCTTACCAATGGTCAAGTAGGGCGAGTTAAGGAAATTGTAAGTTCGTAAGTTAACAACAAGTTAGGTAGTCCAATTTTTTACTATGAAAAAGGATTATCTCAACTACGACAAAATTGCACAACGATATAACCAACGCTATTCAAAACCTCAACATTGGGAACGTGGTCAAGCATTATTTGAGTTAGCGAAACAAATTAATGCAAAAACTATTTTAGAAGTGGGGAGTGGCACAGGTTACTGGTTAAATTTGCTTTCTCCACTTACAAAACATGTATACGGACTTGATTATTCAATGGGAATGTTGACGCAGGCGAAAGGTCAAGCCGCCCCGTTGAAATTAATTCGAGGAACAGCAACCAATTTACCCCTTAAGAAAGAAGCGTTCGATTTTATCTATTGTGTTGATGCAATCCATCACTTTGGAAATCATCAAGCCTTTATACAAGAAGCCTATCGTTTGCTAAAACCAAATGGCGTGCTCGCCGTGATTGGGCACGACCCACATGCAGATGGCTCTCATTATTGGTATATTTATAATTATTTTGATAAGGTCTATGATACTGATTTGCGACGTTATCCATCAGGTACGGCTATTTTGAAAATGATGAATGCGAGTGGGTTTAAAAATATTTCAGCAAATATTGTTGAGCATATTCAAAATTTGCATGTTGGAGAAGCAGTGCTAAAAGACCCATTCCTCAAACATGATGCTACCTCTCAATTGGCTTTATTGAATGAAGAACAATATCAGGCTGGCATTGAAAAAATTAAACAAGATATTACAAACACCAAAGGGCAAGTTGTTTTTCGGTCTGAAATTCAAGTGAAAATGTTTATGGGAATTAAAAGCTAAGTAAAAGTAAAATTGTCTGATGAATGTCAGGCAATTTTTATTTGACGTGCTATACTCATCAATAAAAGTTTGTTGAGGTTTTATATGAAAAGACTTTTGCTTGGACTCATGATTCTTTTTTTGATCACTGCCTGCGGCGGAAACAACGCATCAGACTCGCCTACTGCTGACCTGCCCGCGCAACTTCCCCCTTCGCCTGAGCCGCTTTTTTCATCCCCAACACAAATAGAAAATTTAACGCAAGAAGTTATCACCGAAGAAGTAGACCCAGCGACGTGCATATCCCCTGAACCCACACAAGATGATGTTGACCGTGCACTTTCTTTCACTGGAAAATTATTTGACACACAAGATTGGGAGCGGACGTATACAGTTGGTGTAGATAAAGTTTCAGTGACGTGGTATAGCGAAAGGTTGACTTCGATTGCATTTTTAGAAGCATTGATTTTCCCCTGCGGTTATGAAGAATTAGACCTTGATTATTTTTTTAGTGTAGATAACTGGGTGATTGTTTTTGGTAATTATCAAAGTTATGAATATGTAGATGAATGCCGATTGGATAGTGGCGTGCGTTTGTATCAGTTTATTACCGTTGACCAAGGCTTTGAGTATGATGTGCATTATTGGGTAGTCAACGATACAGACACACGTGTGATTTCGATGATGATAGTGATGCCGATTGAATCACAAGCTTTGATTGATGAATTTTCTTATAGTTTGTTTCCGCAATTACCAGAATGTTAATTTATGATTTAGACCTGACAGGTTTCTTAAAACCTGTCAGGTCTTTATTTTTTATAAGGAATTTTTATGACCTCTCGTTATGACATTCTTTTTCAACCTATCAAAATTGGACCTGTCACTGCGCCGAATCGTTTTTATCAAGTGCCACATTGCAACGGGTTTGGATATCGAAATCCACAAGGCATGGCGAAGATGCGAGGTATGAAAGCAGAAGGTGGGTGGGGAGTGGTTTGTACAGAAGAAACGGAAATTCATTACACCAGTGATTTATCTCCATATTTTGAAGGGCGGATTTGGAGCGATGATGATATTCCTACATGGCAACTAATGACCGAAGCCGTTCATAAACATGGTTCATTAGCTGGAATTGAATTGACTTATAACAGCCACGATGCGGCAAATTTATATTCGCGTGCTTCAGCATTCGCGCCTCGTTCTATGGGGATAACTGGTGGCGGAGGCTACGAACCTGGTCAAGCACGTGCGGCGACGAAAGATGATTTGAAACAAGTTAGAAAATGGCATCGTAATGCTGCAATTCGCGCGAAGCGTGCGGGCTTTGACATTATCTATTGTTATGCCGCACACAATATGACATTGGCTTTTCATCTTTTGTCAAAATACAATGATAGAACTGATGAATATGGTGGGTCACTTGAAAATCGCGTGCGATTTCTTCGCGAATTAATTGAAGATACAAAAGAAGCAGTCGGTGACAAATGTGCAGTTGCTGTTCGCTTTGCAGTGGATGAATTACTCGGTGATGAAGGCATGCAACATGATGGTGAAGCAAAAGAAATTGTTTCCATGCTCGCAGAACTTCCTGATTTGTGGGATGTGAACTTAAGCAATTGGGCAAATGATTCGGTTCCATCTCGTTTTGGAAAAGAAGGTCATCAAGAAAAATATATTTCTTTTGTAAAAAAGTTAACTACCAAACCCGTTGTTGGTGTGGGAAGATACACATCTCCTGATTCGATGGTCTCTGCAATTGAACGTGGCATCATGGATATTATCGGCGCGGCAAGACCAAGCATCGCAGACCCGTTTCTGCCAAACAAAATTAAAGAAGGAAGACATGATGATATCCGCGAATGTATTGGATGTAATAT
>DDVH01000062.1 GCA_002345215.1 Anaerolineales bacterium UBA2317 | reverse complement strand
ACCTTTGATATTTTGATTTTCATTTGTAGATAGCACTTGAATCTCAGAGCGTTGTTGCGCTTCAGTGTAATAATCCAAACCAACTGGCACAAGCTGAGCGTTATGATTTTCAAGATTTAATTCTTGCACGAAATATTGTTGTGCTTCGTGCATATAAATCGCCCCTGGATGAATCATCCAATGAGCAGATTCGCCATCTACGGTTCCGATGGTGATAGGTCTGTTATCTGAATCGGTTGAAGTTAAAACAAAACTTTGTGGCGAAGCAGACCTCAACGAAATATTGGTGGCGGGATATTGGTCTTTCATCCAATAATATTTTTCGTTGGAAAAATGGCTTTCTTGATTTGAAACCAAAAAGTTAAGATATTCTTCCAACAATTCATCAGAGATACTTCCAAAAGTATCACCTTTTTGAAATGGTAATTCAAAAATAGCACAGCGAAGATGCTCTAATAAAATCAATAAGTGATTCGGATTCAACAATGCCATTTCAGGTGAACGACCAAAAAAATATTCAGGATGATGGGCAAGGAATTGGTCTAATGGATTTGGCGATGCAACGAGAATCGAAACGGCTGGGTCATCTCCACGACCTGCTCTACCTGATTGTTGCCTAGCACTTGCTATAGTGCCTGGGTAGCCAACTAAAATTGCTGCACCAAGTCCGCCGATGTCAATGCCGAGTTCAAGTGCAGTCGTTGCCACAACAGTTTTGACACTTCCATCTCGCAAACCTTGTTCAATTTCTCTTCGTTGCGTTGGGAGATAACCACTTCTGTATCCGCGAATTTGGTTATTCGTAATTGGTAATTTGTAAATAGAAATTAATGATTGGAGATTAGTTAATACAATTTCAACTGTTCTTCTAGTTCGCCCGAAGATAACGGATTGAATATCATGTTTTAGTAAATCAATACCCAATCTCACACTTTCGAGCAGACTACTTTTTCTTAATCCCAAACTTGCATCCGTTACAGGCGGATTGTAAATAATGAAATGACGTTCACCTTTGGATGAGCCATCATTGTCAATGAGTTCAACGGGTTCTTCGATTAATTTTTCTGCTAATTCTTTTGGGTTACCAATCGTTGCAGATGCAAGAATAAATTGCGGATTTGCTCCATAAAATTTTGCTACGCGTTTGAGTCTGCGAATCACATTAGCAACGTGTGAGCCGAAAACTCCTCGGTATGTATGGGCTTCGTCAATGACGATGAATTTTAGGTTTGAGAAAAATTCAATCCAGTTGGCGTGATGTGGAAGAATGCCTGTATGCAACATATCAGGATTGGATAAAACGATGTTTGCATTTTTGCGAATCGTAGAACGTTGAGGTTGGGGTGTATCGCCATCGTAAATTGCCGATTTACAATTTTCGATTGACGATTGAAGAGCTTGGAGATTAGATAACTGATCTTGTGCTAAAGCTTTGGTTGGGAATAAATATAAGGCTCGTGATTCTGGCTCTTCAATAATTTTTGCTAAAACAGGTAAGTTGTAAGCTAGTGTTTTTCCACTGGCAGTGCTGGTGGAGAGGATAATATTTTTATTTTCATGAACATGAGTCCATGCGGAATGTTGGTGGTAGTAAAGAGAATTAATTCCCAGTGAAGATAATGCTTCTCGAAGCGGAGCAGGTATCAGGTCAGGGATTGGAAGCGTTTGTGCTTGGCGTGGCGGAGTCGTCTTCCATGCAGGAAAATTCGGCGCGGTTTGTTCATCCCCTTTCCAAAAATCTAAGAGAGTTTGAATTGTGTTCAAGAGGTTTGTTTGATTTCGCCTATATGTAACGTGCGGAATGCCCAAGCACCAACTGCAAGCGGAAACCAAAATGTAACAGCACGATAAATTAGTGTGATGACGACTGCTTGACTCCAATTGACGTTTAATGAAGTTAATGCAATGGGCATAATGCCTTCAACAATGCCGATGCCAGATGGAGTAGGTGAAACGATTAAGAAAAGATAGGCGAGTGAAAAACCTGCAATGATGGTGCCTGCTGAAAATGGGACTTGAAAGGATAGAAATGAGCAAATCAAAATTAGCATTAATAAGCCTTTATCTAAAATCCCCCATAAGATAGGTCTGATTAAGCTAGACGGTTTTTCAGTTAAGCCTAAAAAGCCGTCTGAAATTTCGTGCGCAAATTCATGAGCGCGGGCTTCACTAAGATAATTTTCTTTACCGAAAAAATTTACAACTTTATTAACACCACGCGCAATTTTTGCAAGAAAATTACCAAGCCTTTCTGCAGAACGATAGCCAAGATATAAAATGAATCCATAAGCTATTGCGATGGTAAATAAGAATAACGAAGCAGAAATTTCACCTGCATCTAAATCGTTGCGGCGGAATAAAATGATTAATCCTAAAGCGAGGATGACTAAAAAGGCGGCTTGATCTAATAAAAGAAATAACGCGGCGGCGACTGTGGCTTTGCCGGTGGGATGTCCACGCCTGCGGGCTTCAGATGCAAATAAGGCAACGCCTCCAGCTCCACCTGTGGGAGCAACAATATTAATGAATGTCGCGGCAGTTGCCATGCGAGTTAAAGTAATGACGTTGTCGTGTATCCCAAGTAAATGAAAAATGGATTGATACATTCTGCCAGTGGTTACAAACCAAATGGATTGAATCACCAGTGCTAATAGGAAATATCTAAGATGTGCTTTTTGTAAGGTGAGTAGAATCGTTTCTAATTCGCTGAAGCTAAGGGCAATGATAATGGCACTCAAGCCAAGCACAATAGCGAGTAATAGTTTTCTCATAGAGATAGATTTTTCTTAATCATCTTCAATATCATTTTTTAAATTAAGGGGTCACAACCAAGAGTTGTTCAATAGGTACTGATAATTGTGCTACTGACGCAATTACCCAAGCGGTTTGACCAGATTGGCCCGGTATTTCAACTTGAATCCATTGATTATCAGCGGTTCTACCTACGGCATTGGCAGTGGCTTGAACTGCAAGCACACCAGAAACAGGTGCATCAAAACTGGGGGCACTCCATAAATTAATTTTATTTGGTCCAGGGTTTGTAAGAATGGATGTTGGTGAAGATGTTGGAGGTGATGATGTTTCTAAGGTTGTAGCAGGAGCAGTAGAAATTTGTAGGGTAATGCCAAGCAAACGAGCTAATTCAATATCATATTGTTGGTGTAAATCTCTAGCGCGGGATATGCCAGTGTTTACTAAATTTGGGTCAGAATTTCCTATGAAGGCGAGCAAGGTTTGTACTACGATTTCCATATGTTCAAGTTGAAGTTTTTTTAATGACAGCAAGCAAGAAGGGACAACTTGGTCTTCGGCTTCGCGTAAAATTCTTTGTAATTCAGGGATGATAACAACAAGCTGTGTTTGTGGAGTATTAGAGGCTAGAGTAGAGTAATCATCAAATTCGCGCATCAGTTTATTGATTTTAGCAACCTCATCGTTGAGCGCAGGGGCAAGGCAAGGGTCTAAAGTTGCAATGGCTTCTACAGTCTCTGTCATAGGGGCAGGAGGTGGCACTTCACTTGTATTTTCTGATGAGCCGCACGCAGCAATAAAAAAACAAAAGATAATTTGGCAAAGGATTATGGTTTTTCGCATGTTTTATTCCATTCATTTCATTAACTATGCCACATCGGCGATGGTGGTTTTTTCTAATTTAGTCGAGACGTGGTCTCGAATATCTTTGAATACTTTGGTGAGCCGCTTCTCTTTTTCGATGGGAGTTGATTCATAAAAATTTTCGCTGACGGATTCAGTGGGAGCAAGTGCCCCGTCGAAGAGACGAATCACTTCCGCAAGGGAAATTTGATTCGGTTTTTTGGCAAGTTGATACCCACCTTTTTGACCTTTGGCACTGCGTAAAAAGTGGGCGCGTTTTAATGCCAACATCAGTTGTTCAAGAAATTTTGGTGGAATGCCTTGTGCTTTTGCAATCACGTCAATGGAAATGAAGCCTTCATCTTGATGTCGGGCGAGGTAGATTAAGGCAAGGAGTCCATATTCACTGCGGGTGGTAAGTTTCATTTCTGATTTATCCTATCGGTTGTATATTGTAACTCACCTTAAACACCTACAAAACGATAGATTTCATCCCTTGACATAATTCAGTCGCTGAATTATGATTTTATCAATAATTCCTATTGACTTACTAGGATTTAAAAAAAGAATAAGTGCTTATTTTTTTACCATTAAACCCTACTAAACTGATAGGTTTTGTATATAAACTTAGGAGTTAAACCATGAAAAAACAAACTTTCACTTTATTATCTGTATTACTGACGTTGGCAGTGATTGTGTCGGCTTGTGGAACTGCCTCCCCTGCTGAAACAACTGTCCCGACGGAAGAAGCGCAAGTTTCTTCATCTACTGAAACAGTTCTAACCGAAGAACCTCTCAGTGGAACACTTTCCATCTCTGGTGCTTTTGCTTTGTACCCAATGATGACCGTTTGGGCTGATGAATTTAGCAAACTTCACCCCGGCGTTACTTTTGATGTGCAAGGCGGTGGTGCAGGCAAAGGTATGACCGATACGATTGCTGGTGCAGTAGATATTGGCATGATTTCACGAACAATCAAAGAAGAAGAAACGGCTCAAGGTATTTTCTGGGTATCTGTTACAAAAGATGCGGTTTTCCCAATCATCAATACAGAAAATCCAGTTGCCCAACAAATCCTTGAAAAAGGTATTTCCCAAGAAACTTTTAACAAAATCTATATCACTGGTGAAATTACCACTTGGGGTGAAGTTGTAGGTGACCCAACCAATACTGATCCAATTAACATCTTCACTCGTTCAGATGCTGCTGGTGCGGCAGAACAATGGTCTAAATATTCTGGTGGTGCCGCACAAGAAGATTTGCTTGGCATTGGCGTGAATGGTGAACCTGCTATGTTAGATACTGTTCTCAAAGACCCATTTGGCATTGGCTTTGGAAACTTAAACAGTATCTTCGATTTGAGCAATGGCAATTTAGTTCCAGGCATTATCATCCCACCACTTGATATCAATGAAAATGGTGTGGCTGATGCAGATGAGATTTACACTGTCAAAGAAGATGCCTTTGGCGCAGTGGCAAATGGAACATATCCATCACCTCCCGCACGTTTTGAAAACTTAGCAACCTTAGGCAAACCAGAAGGTTTAGAACTTATCTTTATCGAATGGATTTTGACTGATGGTCAACAATATCTCGAAGCCGCTGGTTACGTGCCGCTCACACCTGAACAACAAGCTGAATCTTTAGAAAAATTGAAATAAAAATTATTAGTCACAGAGAACATTGAGAAAAACTTTTACTGCTCAGTGTTCTCTGTGACTCTATGGCAAAAAATCATGAATCAAGTTAATGTAATAAAAACAATTCAGGAAAACCGCACCAAGAAAAATATTTTTGCACAAAAAATATTTTTTGGAATCACAATTTTCCCAGTCATATTAACCCTCATTGTTGCAATTGCACTTTTCTTCCGCGCTTTCCCTATCTTAAGTGAATATCAACTTTCAGATTTATTGTTTGGCGAAGTATGGCGACCCAATCAAGGTTTATTTGGGTTTCGTCCATTTATTCTCGGCACAATTTGGGTCACAACTGTTGGCGTGATTCTTGCAGTGCCTGCTTGTTTGCTCGTTTCAATTTATCTAGCTGAATATGCACATGCTCGCACACGTTCAATCGCAAAACCAATTTTAGATTTACTTGCCGCGATTCCACCTGTTGTATATGGCGTGTGGGGATTACTCTCCATCGTTCCATTTGTAGATGACGTGCTCGCGCCTCTTGCTGAGGGGAGACTTGATTCTGTACCTCTACTTTCGGTTACCCAACCAACTGGATTCGGAATCCTTGCTGGTGGAATCGTTTTAGCTGTGATGATTGCTCCTTTAATTATTTCAGTCACATTTGAAGTGTTATCTACAGTTCCCAATGATTTAAGACATGCTTCTTTAGGTGTTGGTGCTACACAATGGCAAACGATACGCAATGTGGTCATTCCACAAACTTTGCCGGGCATTATCGCCGCCATTGTTTTAGGAGCATCACGTGCATTAGGTGAAACAATTGCTGTTTTGATGGTGGTAGGAAACGTTCCAAATATTCCAACCTCTATATTTGATACAGCTTATCCACTCCCAGCATTGATTGCCAACAACTACGGCGAAATGATGTCCATTCCGCTATATGATGCCGCTCTGCTCGGTGCGGCACTCGTTTTATTGGTCGTGATTTTAATTTTTAATATTCTCTCAACCTTGGTTTTACAAAGAATGTTGAGGCGCAAATGAACTTTAAGAAAAAACATTTTGAACGAAGACATCTGATTGAATTATTCATAAAAACAATCATGCGAATTGCTTTAATTATCGTAGCAAGCTCGCTTGGTTTAATTTTATGGACAATCCTTTCTCGCGGACTTCCTTCCTTAACTTGGGATATGGTCACACAAATCCCTAAAGGTGGATATTACATGGGCAAAGAAGGCGGTATTCTGAATGCCATTATTGGGTCTATCTATTTAGCCAGTGGCGGAACGTTAATTGCAATTATATTGAGTTTGCCAATTGCTTTATATCTACAAGCCTATGCTCAAGATTCAAAATGGGGTGATTACGTCCGTTTGTCTTTAGATGTGTTATGGGGCATTCCATCTATTGTGTATGGCGCGTTTGGTTTTGCATTGATGATTTCACTTGGCTTACGCGCTTCACTATTAGCAGGCATCATTGCCTTAGCCTTAGTCGAACTTCCAATTATGACTCGTGCTATGGATGAAGTTATCCGCCGAATGCCAAAAGATTTGGAACATGCCGCATTAGCGTTAGGCTCCACAAAATTTGAAGTGGCATTACGAGTTGTCACACGTCAAATGTTACCCGGCATTATCACTGGCATTTTGCTTGCATTTGGTCGCGGAATTGGTGATGCGGCTTCCGTTTTATTTACAGCAGGCTATACAGACAGAATCCCAACTTCATTGATGAATCCAACAGCCTCATTACCATTGGCAGTATTTTTTCAACTCGGCTCACCTTACCCTGAAGTGCGTGAACGTGGTTACGCCGCCGCATTGATATTAACCATCATCGTTTTGCTTGTCAGTTTTGGTTCACGTTGGCTTGCTTCAAGGTTAAATAAATATACAGTTAAATGACATTCTCGTCATTGCTTCACCACTTCGTGGTTCGCAATGACGAAAGAAAAGGAAAAAGTTATGGATGCACATATTCAAGTCAAAAATCTTAATGCTTACTACGGTAAGCAACTTGCATTAAAAAATATCAACATCGAAATTCCCAAAAATCAAATCACAGTCATTATGGGACCTTCTGGTTGTGGCAAAACAACGTTATTAAAAACATTCAATCGCTTTTTTGAATTAACAGAAAATACTCAACTGACTGGTGAAGTATTAGTAGACGGCGAAAATATTTATAACAAAGATGTAGATGTCACCGAAGTTCGCAAAGTTGTTGGTTTGTTGGCACAACGTCCTTCGCCATTGCCTATGTCAATTTATGATAATGTCGCCTATGGAATGCGCATTCATCACCTAAGAAAGAACCGAGAAGAATATAAAACGGGGGTCAAGCATTATCTTGAAATCGCAGGCTTATGGGATGAAGTCTGCAAGCGATTAAGTGAACCCGCCACCAGTTTGTCTATCGGGCAACAACAACGCCTCTGTCTTGCGCGCGGCTTGGCAGTTGAACCTGAGATTATTCTTGGTGACGAACCTACTTCTGCCTTAGACCCAATCTCTTCACAAAATATTGAAAGCCGTTTATTGGAATTAAAAAAACAATATACAACAGTCATTGTGACGCATACACTTCGCCAAGCCAAACGTCTAGCGGATTATGTCATCTTTATGTACTTAGGTGAATTGATTGAAGCAGGTCCTGCCAAAGAAGTATTCTCAAATCCAAAACATGAAAGAACAAAACAATATCTCGAAGGATTATTCTAGATTAAAAGACAGCCTAAGAGCTGTCTTTTGAATTAAAGTCATATTTTTCATAACAGGTATAATTACCTTGTTGAACACATTTGTGTTCTTCCCGAAATTGACTGTATCGTGCAAATCGGACTCTTAATTTGAGAAGGGCACTTTCATGGAAACAAACATTATTCTGTTTATTGTTGTGGGGTTTTTAGCACAAATGATAGACGGCGCATTGGGTATGGCGTATGGCGTTAGTTCCAATACATTTTTATTAAGTTTAGGCATTCCGCCTGCGGCGGCATCTGCCAGTGTACACATGGCAGAAGTGGTGACAACTGGAATCTCTGGCTTTTCTCACTGGAAACTTGGTAATGTGAATTGGAAACTTGTGCGTCGTTTGCTTATCCCCGGTGTAATTGGTGGAATTATTGGGGCGTATGTCTTAACTTCAATTGATGGAGATATCATCAAACCATATATCGCGGTATATCTCTTAATCATGGGTGGTGTGATTATTTATAAAGCCTTCACTATGATTCCACGCAAAAAACCTGATGAATATCATGGACCTCGCATTAGCATTCTCGGTTTAATCGGCGGATTTTGTGATGCCGTTGGTGGTGGCGGTTGGGGACCTGTTGTCACTTCTACATTGGTTGCGCGCGGAAAACATCCATTGACCACTATTGGTTCAGTTAACTTCACAGAATTTTTTGTGGCACTGGGTCAATCTATTTTGTTTATCATCGCATTGGGTTTTGGCGAATACTGGCAAATTATTTTGGGATTGTTAATCGGTGGAGCCATTGCCGCTCCAATTGCTGCAAAGCTTGCTCAAAAGTTGCCAGCAAAAACTTTGATGATAATTGTAGGAACCGTCATTATTTTGTTGAGCATAAGAACCATATACCTAACACTTCAAGGCGCTTAACTAAAATATTACAAATGATTTGCCACAGAGCTATTTGAGAAAAAACTTAAATAGATCTGTGGCTTAATTTATTAAGGTTATAATCTTTGACAATGAAAACCGTACGCATTCTTCTGATTACATTCACGCTTCTGACTTTCGTTGCGCCTGTTTTTGCACAGGGAAACAGTTCCACTGCCGTCGTCCTCACCGCTGATGGACCCATCATGCCGCCCATGTTGGAATACATCAAACGCGGAATTGAACGAGCAGAGCGAGTGGATGCCGAAGTCTTAATTATCGAATTAAATACACCGGGCGGTGCAGTAGATACAACCCTTGAAATTATTTCTGCTATGCGTGCAAGTGAAGTCCCTGTAGTTGTATATGTTTCCCCTCGCAATGCAATTGCAGGCAGTGCGGGCGCAATGATTACACTAGCAGGTCATGCTTCTGCTATGGCTCCAGAAACATCCATTGGTGCGGCAAGCCCAATTACCAGCACAGGTGAAAACTTAAATAGCACAGCAGATACCAAAGCCAAAGAGATTATCAAAGCATCCATTCGCCCGTATGTAACCCCACGTGGTGAAGAAGCATTGACATTAGCAGAGTCTATGATTGATGATGCCATTGCTGTCACTGCTGATGAAGCCTTAGAAGTTAATCTAATTGATTTTATTGCTGATGATACAGAAGACCTCTTACAAGCATTAAATGGCTTCACAGTGCAAATGCCTACTGGCGAAAGAACTCTAAAAACAGAAGATATTCAAACGCAAGCAGTGAACATGAGTTTTATTGAAGCACTCTTGCTGTTACTCACAGACCCAAACATTTCATTTCTTTTATTAGCCATTGGTGTGCAAGCCATCCTCATTGAAATCTCAACACCGGGTGGTTGGGTTGCAGGCTTTATTGGTGCAGTTTGTTTAACCCTAGCAACATACGGTTTGGGTGTTTTACCCATCAACTGGTTTGGGATTATTTTCTTAATCATCGCGTTTGTTTTATTTATTTTAGATATCAAAGCCGCCACGCATGGCGCGTTAACCACTGCTGGTGTTGCATCATTTATTGTGGGTGCATTGGTTTTATTTAATTCACCCGGCACGCCGGAGTTTCAACGTGTATCTGTTCCATTAGTTGTGGGAACAGGAATTTTCATCGGTTTACTTTTCTTCGCAGTTTTAGTTTTCGCTTTACGCGCTTTACGAAATGCGATACAAACTGGAAGTGAGAGTCTGATTGGGAAAACAGGAACCGCTAAAACGTCAGTAAAAGAAGCGGGGCAAGTGCAAGTTGAATCAGAATTATGGAGTGCATCCAAATTAAAAGATTCAGAATCAATCAGTAAGGGCGATTTGATTGAAGTCGTCGAAGTTCGTGGATTGAGATTAATTGTAAAAAAGAAATAAGATTTCCGTAGGGGCGAGGTCATCTCGCCCTTCGCTTCAAAAGGACCTTATGCCTGCTACACCAACCCGAGACAGAATCATACCCGCAACAGATGTGCGCCCCTTACGCCGCCCCGAGTGGATTAAAGTGCGCGCGCCTGCTGGTGAAAATTATGAACGCATTCAAAATTTAATGCGCTCGAAATCTTTGCATACGGTTTGTGAAGAAGCCATGTGCCCGAATTTGGGTGAATGTTGGGGAAGCGGAACGGCAACATTTTTAATGCTCGGTGATGTTTGTACGCGCACGTGTGCATTTTGTGACATCAAACATGGTAAACCAACCTTGATGGATTGGGGCGAAGCCGAACGTGTTGCACAAGCAGTAAAGTCAATGAATTTGAATCATGCTGTGATTACATCTGTGAATCGTGATGAAAGAAAAGATGGCGGTGCGCCGATTTTCGCGATGGTGATTCGCAGAATTCGAGAATTACAGCATGGTTGTTCAGTTGAAGTGTTGATTCCAGATTTCAAAGGCAGTATTGAAGCATTGAAAATTGTAATGGATGCTCGCCCTGAAATTTTGAATCACAATGTGGAAACTGTGCCACGTTTATTCAAAACGGTACAACCACAAGATAATTATGATTGGGCGGCAAAAACTTTATCGAATGCAAAAAAACTTGACCCTGAAGTTTTGACAAAATCAGGCATTATGCTTGGACTCGGTGAAACGATGGATGAAGTTAAAGCCGTAATGCGTGACCAACGCAGTTGGGGCGTAGATATTTTGACGATTGGTCAATACTTGCAACCCAGCAAAAAACACATGCCCATTGACCGTTATTACACCATGGAAGAATTTGCTGAATTACGAGATTACGGAAAAGAAATTGGTTTCCAATGGGTAGAGTCAAATCCGCTGGTGAGGTCTTCATATCACGCGGCGGAACAGGTGAGAGCATTGAGTGTTGTGCATCGGAAATTGTATGGGGAGCAAGTTGGTAAATAGTAATTGGGAATAATAGAAACATTTTATGTCTGATTATGAAAACCTTCCAAAGCATGCTTGGATTAATTGTAGAGAAGATTGGGACGACTCATTTGCATTAGGTGATGTTGTAATAGAAGATGCTCATGTTTTAGAAAATGCTGGTGAAAGACATAGGTTAAATAACGAAGTTGTTGGAAAAATACCTCATGGTACAAAAGTAAGTATTTTAGGTAAAGAAGTCATTGAACATAACGGTAATCAGATTATCTACTTTAAGGTCTCTGATGAAATATTAACGGGATGGATTAATGAATCTTTTCTTGCATGGAATTGGTCTAGTTTTACTTTTATAGGTAATATTAAACCAGCTGATGTTTGTAAGAACTTAGATATTAAGCTTTATCGCTGGGGTACAAATTTGTTAATACGAGATAATGGAATTGCAGTATTAACAGAGGGAGACCCGAAACAATTTGAAATTATTAATCAAGCAGTACTAAGATTTGTTAATAGAATAATTCACGCACAGGCACCACTTACTCAAATTTCCTTACAAGTTGAATTTGCTAATTGGGTTGAAGTTCCATTAGGAGGGAATGAAAATAAATTTAAGTCTGTTGGTTTTACGCTTAGTGAAAATACAAATACAAAGAATATATCAGACTCTGATATTCAATTAGCTTTTTCAGCATTGTCATTCATGGAATTAAGCCCATATTTTGACCTTGCGTTAAGTGATTTTCATCAAGCACTTCAATATCCTGAGCATGCACTTATATTTCTATCAAGATCTATAGAATCAATTGAAAACCACTTCGCCATATTGGCAAAACAGAATAAGAATAAAGGAAAAGAAGAGCTGATGAGAGAATTGCTCAATATTGATAAAAATGATGTTGACTATGTAACTCGTAGAGCAAATGCTAGTCACAGGCGTCATGCTAGCAAAGATGCAAGCATAGAACCTTTATCAAATGAAGAATTAGCAGAATGTTTTCACAAAACCGCAAAAATCCTTTCAGCTTTTGCAGATTTTATTAAGCCAGCAAGTTTTTAATTAGGCATATAAAAAGTTCAATAAAAAGTGACTGTCACTTTTGTGTTACTTCCACACCCACTGCGGATTAAACCCTTTAATTTCCAATGCTTGCACTTCCAAACTTTCAATTTCCAAAATTCGTAATTCAGATTCAAATGGGAAAACATCCAAAGCATAAATTTCATAGAGCAAATATTTTCCATCAGGCGACCAATTCAAACTGGCGTGTAAAACATCGGGGTCATTCGTAATCATTTGTGCGTCACTGCCATCGGCGTTCATTAACCAAATTTGGTCACCACGCGGGATGGATAAATCTCTACGGACAACTGCAATCATTTCTCCGTTTGGAGACCATGCCACCAAAATATTTTCCATAGCATCATCTGGATTCAAATTGTATATTTTTTCGCTTTCAATTTCATATAAAAATAATTGAGTCACAAATTGTTCGTGACGAATGACAACGTCACGCAATAAAATTGTTTTGCTGTTCGGCGACCACATCACTGCACCGCCTAAAATATTTTCTATCAAACGTGTTTCGCCATTTTCAAAATTATATAAACGAATGCCTTCCGGTGTTGCATAACTTAACCATTCACCATTCGATGACCAACGCGCATTACCACCGGGCAATTGTGATTCTTGAAATACGGGACCTTCTTCGCCACTTAAAATATCAATCCACCATAAAGTTGAAAAGCCGCTCAAGTTGCCATCATTGCCGATGTGTTCGTAAATAATTTTATTTCCATCGGGCGACCAAACCATTCCAGAACAAGTCGCGTTTTCGCAAGCAGATATTCTTTTATTTTCTTGGCTTTCAAGATTCATCAACCAAATTTCATTTTGGATATTGCTGTTTTGAATCACATAAGCAACATCATTTTGATTCGGCGCAACAGCAAACTCAACCACGTTTTCATTTGAAATCAATTGAGATGAATTATTTGCATAATCTGTGATGAATAATTCTTTGACTCGATTTTCATTTTCTACCAGATACAAAATTTGCGCCTCATCAATTGACGTTTGAACTGGTACTGTAAACCCAACATTATCTCTCGCCCGAACGACAGCCGCCCACGTCAATGCTGCACCTAAGAATAAAACTATCACTGTTGAAACAACTGGCAGGGTAGTAGCGAAGCGGTCTAAGAATCCGATGCGGTCAAATATGCGGCGACTGTTCACCATCAATAAGCCAATCACAATCAAAACAATTGCTAATCCCAAACTAAAAGATAGGATTAAAGTTAATCCAAGAAAAATGCGATTGATAGCAACGGCAACGAGAAGAATCGCAATTGCATCGGGACATGGCACGAGACCGCCACTAATGCCGAGTGCAATTAATGAACGCCATGTAATCGTTTCGGGAACATCGTGCGAATGAAGTTTGCCATCTCCATGATGATGAAGATGTGTATTTGTTTTTTGAATTTTTATATTGCTTGATATTTTTTTATTTGAAGTTGGTGATAAAGAAAAATTTCTTTTAACCTCACCGCCGGGAGCAAATGGTTTTCGCCAAACTTGAATTCGTTGCCATAACAAATAAAATCCTAAACCGAGAATCAAAAGACCTGAAAGAATTTCAAGAAATGGAATAATGGTGGTTGGCAAAATATATTGCGATGCAGCGAGTGTAAAGATGCCCAGCAAAAATACTGAACCTGTATGCGTGAGTGTGACGACTGCGCCTAACACAATGGCATGAAATGATGTGCCACGCGAACCGACAAGATATGCGGCGACGACAGTTTTGCCGTGACCCGGTGTGAGTGCATGTAACGCGCCGAGTGCTAAGGCGATAAATAATGCGGCGATATAAAATAGAAAAGATAATTCTTCATTACGAACTAAATCCAACAAAATTTCTTGCGGACTTCTTTCTTGTAACTCAGGCACAAGCTCTTCAGCAGTTTCGGTGACGACATCTTTTCTTTGACCCAATGGCAAGGCTGGTGTGCCGCTATCCCATGTTTTAATGAGTTGTGATTGGTCTGATATGAGACTGCTATCACGTATCATGTCTATGGTTAGAACATGACTCTTTTGTGATGGAAATAAAAAGGCAGTATTTTCTTCTGCTGTGATATAAAACCAATTAATGGATTTGGTGATTTCCATATCATTTTGAATCACCAAACGTTGGGCGTTGTTCGCGTTTTGATTCCATTCGGCAGAGAAATAAAAATGAATCGTCTCTTCGCCTGATTGAAATTTGTTTAAGTCTGTCGGGAATCGAAATGATTCAAGTTCTAAAGGAAAAGGTTTATCTTCAAGTGTGCCTGTGAGCAACGAAGCGTACGAATTTGCCCACGCTTCAGATTCATTTTCATCAAGCGAGCCATTTTGGTCAGTGTCCATTTGACTCCATAAGAAGTTAATCAACAATGGACCTGGCTTAATTTCCCAATCTATTTTCAATTCGTTTTGATGGATGTTGATGCGAATGTTGTGTGCGAACAAATCCGCTGGGTGGGCTTGGACTGTGCGAAGAGGAATCAAAAAAATGATGGTAAGCAGGAAATAAATTTTTATTTTCATATTTTTGATTATAAAACTACTTGCCAAACAATTCTGTAAACCACACCTAACAAACTTGTATACAAAAGACATTGCTCATAAAAAGATTCGTCCTTACAATGTTTGAAAATTTTTACCTCAAAGAGGGAAAGTTGCATGAAAAAGTTTATAGAGAATATTCTTCACCCCATAAAAGTATTTATTGCTATTCTTGTTGTTGCACTCATTTGGTTTGTACCCATCGCTTTTCCACCCAATACAGCCGAACAAACGCCGTTACAACAATCTTTACCTGTTTTGAAACTCTTTGCTTCCAGTGCCGATGCTTGCCCATTTGCTTGTGTCAAATGCACTGCTTGGGACCCTGATGCCTGGCCCAAGAATTGTTTAGAATATGTTTGTTTAGCAGATTGTGAAGAAGAATTACCTCCTCCAACCCAGCCACCAACAATTTCTCATGTTTTAACTTGCACAAGCAATGGAAATAATGGCTGGTGCAAAGGCAATTTGAGTTTAGATTTAACTGCCAGTGACCCGCAAAATGCCCAAGTCATCATCAGTGGGACGATTAATGGAATTCCCTTTGTTTGCCCAACAGGAAACAAGACTTGCTCTGTTCCATTAAATGATGGTCAAGGAAATATTACTTATCGAGTCGATTCTTCAACAGGACTTTCCGATTCAGATACCACCACTTACAAAAAAGATTCAACCACACCACAAATTAATGGAAATGTTACAGGTGCAAATGGCTTAAACCCTTCGACAGGCTCAGGACAAAGCAATTGGTATGTCAGTTTAGCGATTCTATCTGCTTCTTCTACAGATACAACCTCTGGCATTTCAACATTTGAAATGAATCTCAATAACACAGGTTGGGTAACTTATGCAGAAACAACATTTACAGATGGAATCAATACTATCCAATATCGTGCTACAGATAATGCAGGCAATGTAACCGAAACAGCCATTCAAGAAATTAAAGTAGATACAGTAACCCCTGTGATTGATATTTCCACCACAGGTACACTTGGATTAAACAATTGGTATGTTTCAAATGTGACCATGAATGCCAATTCATCGGATGTAACATCAGGAATTGCTAGTTTTGAAATAAACCTCAACAATACAGGTTGGACGACCTTTGACCTTCAACCTGTAACTTTCACCGATGGAATCCATTCTATTCAATATCGTGCCATAGATAATGCTGGAAATACTTACACAACTACATTACAAGAAATTAAGATAGATACTACAACACCAAGTTTGAGTCTTTCTACCATTGGTACAAAAGGACAAAACGATTGGTACACTTCTCAAACAAGTGTCACCCCAATAGCCACAGATGTAGATTCAGGGATTGCTTCGATAGAATATAAACTTAATAATGGGTCATTTAATCTTTATACTTCTCCATTACAGTTTACTGATGGAATTAATAATTATCAATTCCAAATTACAGATAACGCTGGCAACATCACAACCACACCATCCATCACCCTAAAAGTGGATACAATTGCTCCAGTAGTAGACATGGACGATGAAATTGATTTAGGCGATACTTTATATTATGCTCTCCAAGATAATGGCAGTGGCTTGTGGATAAATCGCACGGTCATTGAAGATGAGGATGAGAAGTATAAAAAGGTTGTTTGGCTCGAAGAAATTTCTGGATACAAAATAGAAAGTGATATTCTGTGGGATGGAAAGTTTGCCGATAAAACCTCTGCACCTGTGGGTGAGTATTTCATCACTTTGAAAATCGCAGACCAAGCAGGCAATGAGACTTTCAGAACTGCAATTGTAAATGTCAATCCACTAAGTTTCTTACAAGTCATTCCACCATTTACACCTCCAACTACCAATGAAGAAGGAACGAATCAACTAGATAACCAGCCAACTAGTGAACTAACGTTTGGGAATGAAAATAATGGCAACTCATCAAATGAAACCAGCTCTACGAATGTAGGTGGAGAGACTGTCTTTGCCAATACGATTGCCCAAGCAGGTACACTCACTTCATTTACTTCTGGGAATGAAAATACCAGCACGCCAATAACAAATACCGATATTCTGTGGGGAGCGATGGCAACAGCCATAGTAGGGGCAACGCTTGCGGAATGGCAAAGAAAACGTGAAGAAGAGCAAGCCAGACAAAGAGAATTAGATAGAATCGCTCAGATGGAGAAAAATGCTCGCAAGCGAGAAGAACAAGCTCGCCTTGATTATTTGAATGCGGCTTATCAAGCCAAGTTAGATAGGGAAAAAGAAAAACAAATTGCAGTTTCTGCGGCACGCTGGAATGGTATTGCAAAGATTGAAGAAGCGAAGCAAGAAGCCAAGAAAATTGCAAGTCAAAACACTTTTAATCATTTGATGAATGAGCATAAAAGCCAAACGGGTGTGTATGTCAGTAAACCTAATACTAGTGGTTCAAAGCCGTTGTTGAAGCCTGTAACGCAAGAGGAAAATCCATTTGCTGGTTTAAGTGCTAGTGGTGGGTCCGTTACAAAAACGGTTGGCGAAACCTTACTTACTAATGCTGAAAAATTGGGACTTGATTACTCTCCAGAAATGTTAACATACATGATTGCCTCAATTAATATACAAAGTAAAGGTTCAAATACTACTCAAGATGGCGATAATGCTCATTTAGGATATGCCCAATTAAGTAGAAATGAGTTAGACACTCCTTATGGTGAAGGTTTTGATTGTAAAAACGGCGAGTGTCGTGGATATGGTTTAGGCTTACCAGGTAGAAACCCATACGATAATGATACGGCGGTTTTGGGAATGAATAATCGTATTCAACAAGTGTTAGATAAGGCAGAAAACTTAGGCGAAAAGAACGATATTGTTTTGACAAGCACCGATGAATATATCATGATTGCAATGGCACAAAATGGACCCGGCTTTGATTTGAATGATATTCAAATAGTAATGAACCCCACTAATGGGTTTATTCAAGATGGAACAATAAATTGGGAGGCTTACTTTGATAGCAAGCAAATTTCTTACAACAATAAGCTAGATTCATCCTCATGGTTCAACCCAAATGACTGGCAATTTCTTGTCAATAACATACGAACAGGCGGTGCAGATTATGACACAAAATTTATGCTTGAAGAATTTTATGACGAAACCTCTCAACTGGAAGAAAAAGGTTATGCGTTACCAGAAGATTTAGAAGCTGAGCGCGTTGAAGAGCTCATCAATCGTCCACTGACAGGAACTGAAGGTGGGCAATGAAAAAACAAAAATGGTTGTTTTTTTTATTAATTATCATAACCTGTATATGCGCCTTCGTTTTCTTATATTATTTGTGGAAAGTGGTAATGAGTACACCAATTCAAATGAACCCACTTCATAATCCTCCTTTATCAGGAGAATATTATGAGATTAATCCTGAAACGGTACTTTCAGAAATAGAAGAAGGAAACATCGAAGTTTTTCAATATTTTGAGGAAAGAGATATCTATCCAGAACATCCGTCGGGCAGTTTTGCTTGGTCTTCGGCCGATTATTTTGCCATTGCAAAGGCGCATCACTTATACCGAACAGGCGAAACTGCCGATGGCGAATGGAAAATATTTGCGCCTGGAAGTTTTGAAATTGACCAATGTAGTGATGATATGCAAGGGTTCGATAAGGCTACTATCATTTTTTACAAACGCGAGCCAGAGTCATTTCCAGTAGTTTATATAGAAATCCGCCCGTTGCGAGAACATATCTATTCTGCTATCCCAGATTATGAACGTATCTCATACGATACTTTGATTGAAAATTTCTTGTTTGACCCTGATACAGCTTTTAAGGAAGCATTGTCTGTTCAAGGTTCTATTACTGCTGAAAAAGCATTGCAAATTGCGGAAGAAGCAGGCGGTAAAGAACTCCGTCAACAGTTATCAAATAATGAATGTCGTATAGTAATTGCATATTTTTTTGATAAATGGGTAGTTCGGTATTATTGGGGAGGAACATATTTTTTAACTGTTGACATTGACCCAAACGATGGCACATACAAAATTGAACGCTAAATAAGCAGGATTAATAAAATGCCCCAAAAATACATTCCTATACTTCTTATCCTTTTTTCTCTATTTACAATTTTCTATCTTTGGCAGTATCCAACACTTACAACTATTTTAGGAATGCTTATATTATTTCTAAGCCTTGCCTTTGCTTTACACGCCATCATTCAAAAGCATAAACAAACTGAAAATTCAAGGATTAAAATTGCCAAAGATGTTTTGATATTTATAGCCACATTCTTACTAATCAGTTTTCTTGGCGGAATGGCAGGGTTATTTACAAATTTTTATGTCAGTGATAAGTTTGGCATAACAACTGGCTTTATTTGTGCTATGTTGGCTGGCATTGTGGTAGGGTATTTAGTAAAAAAGTTTATAGCAAATGCGATAAGTTTTAATTAAAATCTCCTCGCAATGACATGATAATTTTACGGCAACCACTGCGGCAAGATACCATTTGTCAAAAACTTTGGTGCATCAAAACCATCTTGCCAATATCCAATTTCGGGAGCATGAACGCCTTTCAAACGGAATTGTTGAAATACTAAAGTGCTTCCCCACGCATCCCATTGTGGTGAGTTATACGTATATTCAGGTTCGTTGGCAATCAAAATTCCATCCAAACGGGCGGGATTAAACATCCACAACACTTGTGCGGGTTGCTCTTCACTGAGTCGAAAACCCATCACAGCGCGTTCTTCAAGTGATGACCATGCCAAAGAATAATAACCGTAATCTTGCTCATCATTCTGACCAATTAAAGTGATTGTGTCATTTAATGTCAAATCCGCCAAGCGGACTTGCGTGCGAAATCCTTCTTCTGTTTGTCTGATATTTGTAAACATCAACTTTGTCGAATCAGGAGACCATACGACTGGTCCGCCTGTATTCGATGGAAAAACAAATTGTTGATTGGTAGATAAATCAAATAAATTAATTAAATCTGCCAAGCCATCAAATGAAATTAACTTTTGAGAATCAGGCGACCATGACGGGTTATATCCCAACACTTGCGGGTCTGCATACACGGGGCTATTCAAACTATTTTCCAAATTCAATAACCATACACGCGGCGAACCATACGGAATGTCAGGAGTCGGTCCCGCAACTTCACGCGAGTAAGCAATGTATTTTGCATCAGGCGAAATAGATGGCACAGTGCACCGATCAAGTCCACAGTCGAGAAGAAGCGATTCATCACTTCCATCACGGTTTACTTTCCACAAATCCACGCCGCCGTTTTCATTCAATGTTGTAAACACAACAAAGTCACCATTTTGCGCCGCATCAAAAGATAAAACTTTTATCTCTTCACTCGTCAATCGTTTTGGTTCACCACCATTCAAATCAATTGCCCACACGCCGCTTTGATTCGCATCCGTAAACATATATGCCACCAAAGGTTCACGCACAAAAAAATTCCAACTGCGAGGATTTTTTATTTCACCGCCACTTGCATTAATCACACCAGCACTCACTGTCAACGTATAATTTTTATTTAATTCAAACGGCTTGACTGGAACAAAATATACCGTGCGCTCATTCGTCCATTCCAAATACGCTTCATGCACAGGATTCATCGTGATTAAATCAAACGCCATTTCTGTGCTGACTGACTCAGAAAACGTGATTTTGATTCTTTGATATGGACTCGCGCCTCGTTCTTCGGGGACATCTGCTACAACGCGGACGCCTGCACTTTCACCCCAAACAATGATGACCAATACTAGTGCCAATAAAATCAGCAAAATGCTGATAGCGAGTTTATCAAATGAAATAGTTTGCTTCATGGAAACAAATACGGTCTTTCAGGCACAGGCACTTCTTGCACAGACTCAGCCACAATCAACGGGACATTTCTATCATCAATCACAATCGCTTCAATCCTGCCTTTGACTTGTACCCAAGCATCTTGTTCGAGAGTTGCTACATCATTCCATTGCACAGGCATCGCAATTGCAAATCCATCCGCCGCACAACATGAGACTACGAATCTGCTGACGTAAAATTGATTTTCACCTAAGGCTTCATCAAAATACACAAAGCCAATCACCGAGGCTTGCTGACCTGAAAATTGTGTCACATTATCGTTGTAATTAAATAATTTCAGCCAATCTAAAATATTTCTTTCTTCTGATTCCGTTTCAAATAATTGCGCTGATGATTCAGCACTGACCAATGGTGCGTTTGTGTTGAATCCTTTGCTCGTAAATGCCGATGAATCCAATGGGCGGGGCGGAATCAAAACGCCAATCAACAACGGAATCAACATCACCCACAAACCTGCAGGAGAATGTTCATGGTCGTGATGATGTTCATGTTCTTCACTATCTTCTGCGCGTGAACGACGCACTTCAGCGAAAACTGTTTGTGCCAAAATAGCAAGGAATAAAATCCCAAACAATGTTAATGGAATAAAACGAGCATTGATATACCAAGTGAGTTGCCCGTTTATGGCTTTGGATGCAAAGAAGATGCACAAGCCTAAGAGAATTAATCCTTGAAATGAACGTGCCATGCGGTGAGTCATAGTTTATTTTCCTAAATAATTAAACAACAAGCCAGCTAACAAGCTCATCATAAATGGAATGGCGACGATGTAAAAGACAGCACGTCGTTTGAATACTTGCGTGTACATCATCACACTTTTGATATCTACCATTGGACCAAACACTAAAAATGAAAGAATCGAACCAAAACTAAACGTACCAACGAAACCTAACGCTACAAATGAATCGACTGTGGAGCAGATTGAAAGCAGTACGGCTAACAGCAACATAATCAGCACGGAAAGAATGGGTCCACTGCCAATGGCAAGTAAAGTGGATTGTGAAACAAAGGTCTGCAAGCCTGCCGCGAGTGTTGTGCCTAATACAAGATAACGTCCCATATCAAAAAATTCATCCACTGTGATTAAGAAGGCTTGGCGAATTTTTTCTGTCATAGATTTATCTTGATATGAATGCTCATGCTCGTGTGAATCAAAAACGGTCTTCAAAACATTGTTTGAATCTTTTTCAACAGAAAATACCAAACCAACCGTCACAGCGATGATGAGGCTAAGAAAAAATCTCCAGAACAACATATCAGCCCACCCGAAGGCTGAAGCGGTGCTGAATAGCACAATCGGATTCAACACAGGCGCGGCAAGTAGAAATGAAATCCCTGCTGAAAGCGGTAATCCTTTTTTAAATAATCTGCGCGTGAGTGGAACCACGCCACATTCACACACTGGAAAAATCATGCCCATCATCGCGCCAGTGATTGATGATGCAACGGGACGCTTCGAAACCCAACGGGTAATTTGGTCTCTGTCAGTGAATACTTCGACTAAGCCTGAGGCAAGTGTGCCGAGTAATAGATATGGCACGGCTTCGACGAAGATGCCAAGAAATACGGTTGCAAAAACATTAAGCTTATCCCACAGCCATGAAAAAAAGTTTGCAGGCACCATGCTTGAGGCTGTGATGATTAAAATAGCAATTGAAATGATGACAATTAAATTTCGTGATGGGCGGTTTGAAGTTATTGTTTGCACGCGATGATTATAATGAAAAAATATGAGGGTTTGTTAAAAACAAAAAGACTCTTTTCAAAGAGTCTTTTTATGATTTTGTATTCAAGACCTAAAACGATTTCACTGCCGTATCCAAATCTTTGTACACTTCCAAAAATTGCTTCAAGCCGACAACTTCTAAAACTTGCTCCACGGCAGGTTGCGGATTTAACAATTTAACATGGTCTTTCGCCGAAGTATCTTGCTTTGGATTCAACGAACGAAACACTGGTCTGCCGCCGTCTTTGGTTTGAGTCATTTGCCCAGAAAAAATGCGTGCAATGGTATGCAATGCCATTAATCCAGCACTGCTGACGTAAGGAACTTTTTCAAGGTCAAGTAAAAGATGACGTGCGCCATCGTTGTAGGCTTCTTGGGCTTTATCAATCACACTTGTGTAATTCGATGCGTCAATATCACCCATCAAGTGCATAACTGTTACTTGCTCTTGTTTAGAAAATGTAATTTGCATTTTAAGTCCTTTTACCACGAAGTGTCACAAAGGGACGCGAAGTTTTTTGTTTACAATACTTCGTGACCCTTTGTGGTGAAAAAATTATCTAAAATTAAATTCTTCAAAATGAATATTATCTGCTGGCACGCCTGCGTCTAAAAACTGTTGTTCAAAAGCTTGAATCATCGGAAATGGTCCACACATGTAAACGTGATGCTGTTTCAAATCACCGCCTGCGTTTTTGACAATTTCATCTACCTTCAACGAACCATGAATAGATGAAAAACGAATCTTCGATTTGAGATTCGGATGTGCTTTGGCAATTGCATTAATTTCATCGGCAAACACCGCTTCTTCCGGATGCCGAACTGTGTAATAAAAGTGGACATCGTGCTTAAGTTCATCAGTTTTCAAATCTCGTAAGAACGAGAGAAATGGCGTAATGCCGATTCCGCCTGCCACCCAAATTTGCTTTTCACCACCAAATTTGTAATTGAAAAGTCCATACGC
>DDVH01000019.1:67864-172122 GCA_002345215.1 Anaerolineales bacterium UBA2317 | reverse complement strand
GTAAACAAGTAAAATAAAAATATGACTTTGTCCTACCCTTTCGACTCAACAAGTAAACTTTACCAACAAACCCGCATTTCCCATTGGGACAAAATCGCCATCAAACGCGACGCGTGGCAAGGTATGGGACGTTGGTATCACCAACGATTAACAGAAATTTACAAATTTCTTGTCAGTCCTAATCAACGCATTCTTGAAATTGGATGCGGTACGGGAGATTTAATTTCTCAATTAAATCCCTCCCACGGTGTCGGCATTGATTTTTCATCTGAAATGATTGGGCGTGCAAAAAAACAAAACCCACATATTGAATATCATCAACTCGACGTACATGATTTATCAACGCTTGAAGGCGAATTTGACATCATCATTTTTTCAGACACCATCAACGATTTATGGGATGTTCAACTTGCATTGGAACAGGTCAAAAAGTTTTGTAAACCACATACACGTATTATCTTAAATTTTTATAGCCACCTTTGGCAAATTCCCTTAACAATTGCTCAAACTTTAAATTTAGCATCCCCTTTGTTAAACCAAAATTGGTTAACCGTAGAAGATGTTAATAACCTTTTGCGATTATCTGGTTTTGAAACCATTCGCAACTCACAAGAAGTTTTATTTCCACTTCCATTAGGTAGTCTCGCAAATCGTTATCTTGTAAAACTTTTTCCATTCAATATTTTTGCTCTTTCAAATTTTGTTGTGGCACGCCCTATACCTACACCTGCACCTCAGCCCAGTGTTTCGGTCGTTGTTGCCGCACGAAATGAAGAGGGTAATATCAAAAATATTTTTGAGCGCTTACCTAAAATGGGATCAAAAACTGAATTGATTTTTGTGGAAGGACATTCAAAAGATAACACCTATCAAACCATTCTTGATGAAATTCCGCTTCACCCATCTACCCCCAGCTTGGTCTTTCAACAGTCAGGCATTGGCAAAGCCGACGCGATTCGACTCGGTTTCGAGAAAGCTTCTGGTGATATTCTCATGATTCTAGACGCAGACTTAACCGTCCCACCTGAAGATTTGCCACGTTTTTACGAAGCCATTGTTTCAGGCACAGGAGAATTTATCAACGGTGTGAGGCTTGTTTACCCGATGGAAAAAGAAGCGATGCAGACTTTGAATTTCATTGGCAATAAACTTTTCAGCATGACTTTTTCATGGCTGTTAGGTCAGCCTATCAAAGATACATTGTGCGGAACAAAGGTCATGTGGCGCAAAGATTACGAACAAATCGCCACCAATCGTTCTTACTTCGGCGACTTTGACCCATTCGGTGATTTCGATTTAATATTTGGTGCTGCAAAGTTAAACAAAAAAATTATTGATTTACCCATTCGCTACCGCGAACGAGTGTATGGTACAACCAATATTTCACGTTGGAAACACGGATTGCTTTTACTGCGGATGGTTATGTTTGCGGCAAGAAGAATCAAATTTGTGTAGTTAAGGAATTTGGTAAATTTTCATTTCGGCATTTTTAGACACAACCACCAAGCGTGGTGAAAAGTATCCTTCTTCCCAACTTCCAATCATATAAACATCAGAAGCATGCGGAAAAAAATCAGGAACTGTATCTAATTCAAATATAACCAAAGTGTTTTGTGTTCCTACCACAAAAAATACTAAACGCTGTATTTCTGACTCTGCATACCCTAATTTTGCAGTATAAGGTTCGCCTTCTCCTGATTCATAATAGCGTGGATAAATTGCACGCCCATAAATTACAACTTCTGATTCAAGTAAAGTCGTGTTAATTTTTTTAGTTATCGCTTCAGGAGCAGGAAGCTGGTATAGTTTTGGAAAGACAAACTCTGTAAATGGAGTAAATACACTTATCACAACCATAACAACACAAATTAGGATTATCTTTTGACGTGAAAACGTTTCCACAAAATTAAATGTTTGTGAAGGGTTTTGCATAGTCCAAGTCCAGAAAGAAGTAGCCTTATTAGAAATCTTAGTAAAAGAGAGTATCAACGCCCCTAAAGCTATCAAACCAAACAATTGATAAAGCAATATTCCCCAATCAATAGGTGCAACAAACCTTTCTCCAGAACTAAAGAAAAGAGCAGACCATGCGTTATATATTACTCCAAGTATGAGCGGAAATAATCCAACCCACCTCAAACGATGGAATGAAATAGCAACCCCCAAACCAAATAAGAATATGTAAAAAGAAAATATAAAAATCTGATTCGGTTTTAATATCCCCCAAAATGCTCGTTGATGAATAAGTAATTCTGTTGGCGATTGAATTTTATCTCTTAAAGGTAATATCATTAAGCTGACCATTTCGTTATTATTGAAATGATTTGTCGCTGTTTTTATAATCTCTAAAGGATTCTCTTTAAAAGATTCAAGCACTAAATGTGACATTCGACTCGAAAACTCCGCCTCACTCTCGTTTTCAAGTTTAGTAAACACCTCATCAGTTGGTGGGTTTCCACTCCAACGTATCGCCATGGTCATGATTTGAGAAATTGTGTTATCAAGGGTCAAACCTCCGCTAGCCACATAGTTTCGCATCAGCCATGGAGCAATAACAAAAACAAGAGCAAGAAACATTAGAACAGAACTCTTAAAAAACTGTTTATGATTTTTAATCGATAAAAACGCTAATAGCAAAATTGCTAAAAATATACTTATGCTTTGTGTACGTATTAAAGTGGAAGCACCTAACATAGTACCAATGAGTAAGGGCATCCAAGAAGATTGTTGATACTTTTTTAACCAACGAATTGTAAAAAGCACGACCAGACTAATACATAAGGCTAATGGCATCTCAGAAAGAAACAATTTGGAATAAGTAACATTACTTGCAAATGGCACTGCAATATTTGCATTCACATCACGAAAGGCTATTAAGATTGCTAAGGCAAAACCCAGGGTGCGGCTACCTAATTCTTTGCCAATAAAATACAAGGTCACTGGAAAGAAAGCTAGAATTAATGATTGAAGAAAAACTACATTATTGTAGTCCTGGCTTCCTAAAAGATGAAACCATGTTAAAAAGGCTATATATAAAGGACGAGAGGGTACATCAGGATATAGAAATCCATTGCCCACTAATGCAGATTGCGAATACTGAACATAGATTTGCGGGTCTGAAAATGGGTAGATTTCAAAGTTTGGAGCACGAGGTGGAGTAGCAGTAAAAGCTGGGTTTACAGCTTGGCTAAGCCATAATACAAGTGTGAAAATGTAAATACCAATTGCTAGCCATTTCTCAGGAATGTGAATTGTTGAGGCAGATGTAAATAAAAAAATAACAAGGAGAAAAATTACTAAAATCACTTGCCACTCCAATAATGGAATACCCGGCGCGCCCATTACTAGATCTGCTTTGGTATTGATCCAAACCAACGAAATGATTAGTGACACCACTATAGTAATAAAAAAAGGAACTATAATTTTTCTCAGAGCAGGATTCAACACAGTAAGGGATACAGCAATACGCTTTTTTCTAAAATAAATAATACATATTATCAGTTCGAAAGCTGCTAAGGTGAACCAAGCCGCCAACGGAGTTAATCTTTGGGCATAGGCAAAATATTGATTTCCAGCTTGTAATGAATACAATATGAAGATTACATTGGGTGATATAAATAAAACGAGAAAGGAGAGAATATAAATTCCATCCCATAAATTAGGATATGCTTCAATATAAAAAACACGACTAAGAGGTAGATGTTCTGAGAAAAACAATATTAGCGAACCCAGAAATAATACAAATGAAATACCAATCAAAACAAGACGTGAGCTAGTAAAACCAAGAAAATATCCATTTTCTGCATCTGTTGGAATTAGAAAAAGCCAAATCAAAGAAATTATGGCTTGTAAAGTCCATAATCCAAAAAGCATTTTCCATTTTTGATTTCTATTATTTGTATCGATTGACTGATTATGCAAAATTATTAATTCCTATCTTAAGAAGTCATTGAATTATAATCAAAAAGCTACATAACATATCTACAAATGTTTTAAGGAAAAGATAATGGTAAAGCTAAAATTACTACCAGCTAAGCAATATAAAGGCGTTAATGATTTAGATCCAATTAAATATTATTACTGGCCCATTTTTGGTGGGATGTATCGTCGTCGCGTAGAGTTAGCCTTAGAGCAATGTACTGGCGGAGAAAAGGTATTGGAAGTTGGTTTTGGAACGGGCCTTGCATTCCCAAATTTACATGATCATTACAAAGAAATTCATGGTTTAGATCTAACTGCTGATATTGAGGCTGTTAAATCTGTTTTCGAGCCAATCGGGATACCCCTTTTTCTTAAGAAAGGGGATGTTTTGAACATGCCTTATGAAGACAATTATTTCGATACTGTTTTATTGATTAGCATCTTGGAGCATCTCAAGCCGAAGGAGTTAGAACAAGCATACACAGAAGTGAGGCGTGTCTTAAAACCAGGCGGGCAAATGGTTTATGGAACCCCCGTTGAAAAACCATTTATGGTTTTCATGTTTCGTCTGTTAGGTCATAATATTCGTGATGAGCATTTTTCTACAGAAAAAGAAATTGCAACAGCGGCATATCAAGCTTTTTCCAATGGCAAAGTAATAGAAATGAAAAGTACGCCCCCAATTGCAGGAACAGTTTACACTGTTGGGAACTTCATAAAATAAGTTATCGAATTTGCTCGTAAATTCTAATCTCTGGATTGACCCCACGAACATATACTTGCGGTAGATAAGGTGGTAAGCTATATGTAAATTTTTTAATTAACCGAAAAGAAGTAATTTCTTCCATAAGTAGTTTCTTGAAAAACTCACATTCAATTATGTTGGTTTGACAAATCGAATCGGTGTAAAAACGTTCATAAGTGAGGCTATCTATCACGAAATAATCGGTATTGCGTTCAAGTAATCCCTTTTCACCTTGATTATATTCATATCGTCCACCAACAGGCACGATGTCTGTTGGATATTTTACGAAGTAAATAGGATAATTATGAGCGCGTTCAAACTTTCGCTTCTCAATATTTGGTGGATATAATGTATATTCAATACTTTTTTGAAAGCCCCGAACTGTGTCAAGGTATTGAGTAGCAGGGACTCGAGCATCATTTAAGAAAAGTAAAGAGATACTCACAAGACGAAGTGTAGAATAAAATATACCTATACACAGTAAGATATTAATCATTGCTTTGGTGAACAATAGCTTTTTATTTTGAGTAATTTCATACAGCTCTGCAATAAACAAAGCCGCTAGAATAGCCAAGAACGGTATAAAAGGAATAAAATAGCGTGGGATATAGTTAATTGAAATCAAGAAGGGCAAATCGAAAATTATGATTGCCAATAGCATAACCCCAATGGGTTGTGCATAAAGTAAGTGTACTTGATTAGGTTTCAAATTCCATAAAATAAAACGAATTGCAAACCAAACAAATGCAATAACAAATAAATAATAAGAAAATACCCCAACAGCAGCTTCAAACACAGACCATTGACCAATTAATCCAATTGGTGAGCCAGAATTAAAACCATATTGTGGATAATTCCTTAACGCAGGTATTACTTTTGAAAAATAATAAATCGGTTCAAATAAAGCTTTTGGTGTACCTAATGAATAACCTAAGAATGAGATGAAACCACCCAAAAACAAATTTTTAGCGATAGAAAACCAAATTGAACGAATTTCATTCCATCTTAAAAGAATAAATACGCATATAGGTAGTAATATTAGGCTTCCACCGGTGTATTTACTGGAAGCAGCTAACCCGACAGCAAAAAAAGAATAAAATAACCAAGTTAGATTTTTTGTTTGTTGATATCGAACTATAAAAAACACGCAAAGAATTGAAAATAATTGCAAATATAAATCATTATGTGCATATCTTCCATTTTCTGCAACAATACCACTCATCACATAAAATACCCCTGCTAAGAATGCAGTAGATTTACTGGCACTAATATTTCGTGCCAAATAATAAATTAGGATTCCACTAATTGCCCCCAATAAAGCCGAAAAAATTCTTGCAGACACAATAAATGCAAATTGTGAATAACCAATTCCATATACAATTGTACCGATTGCATACATTACATATTTTGGTAAAGAGGGGTAATTAAAATCTGGTTCTGTTTCATCAAATATTAGTTCCCCATTAAAGGCGCTTTCCACTCGCCATACTAACTCATCCGGATTCCATAATCCAGGTGCTCCCCATTCAATCCCCGGTAAAGAGGCACATAAAAAAAGAATAAAAATAATTATAGGCAATACAAAATCATATTTAGTAAAAATTGTACTAATTTTATTTCTCATTATCAAAAAACCTTACTTTATTCGTCAAACGGATTAACACATATTTTATTTTCTGCACGAGGTACAAAAAAGTGAATATTGTTGGAAGCAATTTGGTCAACAGATTCGTAATAGCACAAAAGAGGTGTGCCTACAAAATGCACCCAAGCATAATCCTCTTCTAAAAAAGAACCTTCTTTTTTAGGCGTATCCTTTTGTCTTTCTGCCACAATCAAATCAAAACGATGAATTGACAAATCTGCATAATATTGCTCCAAATAAAAGCGATTACGCGACATTGCCATCTCCATCAATTCAGTTTGTTCATATTGAGGTATCAACACAACACCATCTATATTATTAAACGTAAGCAATTGCCTTTCGGTTATAAGCAAAACTTCGCCACCATTTTGAAGTGTTCGTGAAACAACATCTTGAATTTTCTGAATATCCTGTTCTACAACTGTCTTATCATATGTATGAAAAAAACCGATTTTGGGAATTGCAAACCAGAGTGGAATCAATAAAGCGACCAGTACAACGCTCCAACTCACCTTCCCCCAAGAAGGCTTCGCCTCATTCTCAGGGGATACTTGATTCGCCCAGAAGGCCATGACTACTAATGCCAGCATGACCATATAAGCATCCATATTGTGCAAATCTCCACCCCCACCAATCTTTGTGCTAACAACCAATCCGCCGACAAATAAAATGAACACCATTGCAAACAAAGCTAACCATCTTAATGGATGTAAATCTCGAACTTTACCTTGAATGAATTGATAAATCCCAATCCATAACGGCAAAGAAACAATAGTAATACCGGGTAAAATTCCTATTGGATATGTTTCATTAGGAAGTAAACGTTTCCAAATTAAGTCTGATGTAAAACTAGAACCAAATGCTGAAATATCTGTATTTCCTGAAATGGATATATAGATAAATTGAGCAATGAATGCAGATACAACTCCAGCAATTCCCCAAATAAAAGGTATAAGCCAATATCTCCAGCCTTTCTTATTTATAGGTGTTTCAAGCAAGTAAATTGCAATCGCGAGCATGGCGGGCATCGGAAACCAATTAACACGGCTTATGCCTGCCCATAATGATGCCAACACAATAAATATCAACGAGCGCCAGTGATTCTTAACAGAAACACCTGCAAAAATCAGCAATACGCATACTTGTAAGTGATAATATACTGCGCCTTGTAAAAAGTATAAAAATGCCCAAGCAGTGATTGAGGCTTTTTCCCATGTTCCCAACTTGAATCTGTTTGCAAGTGAGAAAGAAGCGGCAAATGTAAGCGCAAACCATAAAAAGGCTTGCCAAAATCTATGTACCCAGAGCGGTGAGTCATTTATCAAAAAAGGTGTTGATAACAATAGATAACGCGATGGATGTAAAAATGGTAATGGGAGTTGAAGCCCATAGATAGATTCTGAGAAAAACATGGATGCATAGTAAAAACGCCCAGCTTCTGAATATCCTATTGAAAATGGGTCAGCAGAAACAATTCTAAATAAACCATAAGCTTGATAAATAAATCCTTGAAATAATACAACACAGGCGAATATTAAATGCCATTGAAATTTTGGCTTTATAAGTTTTACCCCAAATGTCTGTATCAAACTTGCACATAAAAATATCCAAACAATAGGCACAGTTTGTGGCAGAATATTTCCAAAAGCAAATAAGCGCATTATCCAAACTAACAGAAAACCAAAAATAACTAAGAATATCCCAATCGGTATGGATTGCTTATTAGTTTCACCTATCTTTGAGGTCAAGCGATCCAAAAGGGATGTATTTACAACCCATAAACTCAGCAAAGACACCAAAGCAAAAACGAAAACAATTTGGAAGCGTTTCGATTGCCAAAAGATAATCTCAAGGGATTCCGCTTGTTGAATAGATAGTGGAATTGCCCAAATCCCTACAATTGCTATCATCCATAACCAAATACGAAAAAAAGTTTTAGTAGTTACTGTTTCCATAGTTATACATTTGAAGATGTGTTGTTACTAGTCTCTTGTTTATTGATGCTTGCAAGAATAGATGGGAAAGAAAAAGCCCCCGGCAAACTTGTGATGATAAAAATCGCTCGTATTAACACTGCAATAGTCAAACTTTCTGCATGGGATAATCCGCCTGCCTCTACAAGTAAAACTGTAATAGAAAGTTCTTGAATCCCAAAACCATTTATAGAAACTGGAATCAAAGTAATGAAATATGTCAAACTCCATATACCAGCAATAAGCCAATAAGAGACAAAACGGTCAATTCCAATGATCAATATATAAAGGGTTAAAAAGATAAAAGCCATATTTCCTATTGTAAATAACAAAGAAGAAATTAAGGAAAAAGGTTTATGAAGCCAAATACGAAAAGCATTGACTGTATTTTTTATAAAGCCTATCATCTTTTGATGAAACGAAGCAATTGTAATGGTATGTAAACTGTCAGGGTTAAAGGATAAGGCAGTTCCAATACCAAATGGTAAAGCAAGAAACATTCCAACCATTCCAATCAAACGGTCTACAATAAGGGAAGCAAGTGTAATTGCTCGGTCGTATCCCATTTGCATGGCACCGCCCAAGCGAACAACATCACCACCAATTGTAGTGGGTAAAAAATTTGAGGCAAACAAACCAGTAAAGGTTAATATTAAAGAACGAAAGAATGAAATTTCTACCCCCGCTGATTTTAGTAAGACATGCCAACGTAATGTAGTAAATAATCTTGAAATAAATAAACTTACAACTGCTAACAAAAAATAACCTAAAGAGACACGTTTTAATGCGAAAAGCATTTCCTCACTATTTTGCCCTCTTAATAAAAACACTAACAACACAACAGCGAGTATACTTCCTATAATTCTAATAACCTGTTGGTTATTCTCACGCAACCAATTCATTAATCTTGACTCACATTGATTGTTGCACGAACTTGATAAGTTGGCTTTCGTTGAGACTCGTGGTATGTACGAACTAATAGCTCGGCAATTAAACCCATCAACATAGATTGAAAGCCGAGGATGAAGAACATAACGCTCGTCTGGAAAAAAGGCGAACCCATCACGCTTACAAAAAATAGTAATCTTCTAACAAGCAAATAAAACATAATCATTGCACTGATAATCATCAAAACAGCGCCGGTACCACCGAAAAGATAAATCGGTTTAGATGAGTAACTAACCAGAAATTTAACTGTAAACAAATCCAAGATTACTTTTACAGTTCTTTCTAATCCATATTTTGTTTTTCCAAATTTACGAGGATGGTGATTCACAACCACTTCTGTAATTCGTGCACCAACCGAATCTGCAAATACAGGAATGAAACGGTGCATTTCACCATATAAACGAAAACCTTCTAAAACCTCACGGCGATATGCTTTAAGTGTACAACCATAATCGTGCAAATGTACACCTGTTGCCCATGAAATGATGCGATTTGCAATCATTGAGGGGAAATTGCGAGTGACTGCATTATCTTTTCGATTTTTACGCCAGCCACTGACTAGGTCGTAGCCTTCATCTAGTTTTGCCAGCATCATTGGAATATCAGCAGGGTCGTTTTGCAAATCAGCATCCAAAAGAACAATGATTTCACCTTTTGAATAATCTAGCCCAGCGGCAATTGCAGGTGTTTGACCAAAGTTACGACGAAATGAAATTACACGAACATGCTCTGGGTCTTTTTCTGCATACTCTCTTAAGATCGAAAGACTATGATCTCGACTTCCATCATCTACAAGGATGATTTCCCATTTTTTGTTTAGTAGATTCATCGTTTGATAAACAGCCTCAAACAAAAGAGGTAAATTGTCTTGCTCGTTATAAACAGGTACAACTAGTGATAGATTCATGGTAACCGTTGAAATATCCTTAATTCTGCGCCTTGAGCACATGACGGTGAATCAGCTGGTTTCGCAAATTCTCGAAATTCTTGTGGATTTAGAAAATCTTTCCAATTTGCATAACGTTTTGCTTCGATAATAAATATATCGGCTTCGCTACGCCATTGTATATCAAGTTCATTGTTCCAGTGGCTGAAATAGTATAACGTATCTGGGTCACCGCCAATATGATAAGTATAGCCATTATTAATCTGTGGTGGGAAAATCCTCACATCAGGTACATAGACCATTGGGGTAAAAGCATTTCCCCCATCCCAATAAACTAAGCTATTAGGCGGGATAATCTCTCTCAAATATTTTCCTAAATTTTCATGTGCAAGTATGATATCTTGCCTGCAATTAATTTGGCTTTCACCTAAGTGAAGAATTGGCGAAAGTATAAAGCCAATTAATAAACAGGTATTGATGATAAACATGGATAATTGTTTTTTCTTCTCTTTTCGCCAAAAGAAAAAGGCAATCACTAGTACAAGTATGCCTATGGCAAATCCCAAAGAGGAACTAATAAAACGTTTGATTTGTAAGAGTTCAAAATTTAATCCATACTTCAATATATCAGAAACGGTTGTTAGCCCAGGTTGGAATCTGCCTTCACTAAAACGTGGAAATGGAAAATTAAGAAGTGCATTGCCAACTTGTTCAAACAGCGAAAACCCAATTCCTGTTGCAAAAATAATAACAAAGCATATTAGGAAAATCAATAAAGTACGAGATGTATTTTGGTTCCAAGCGTAGTTAAAAGCAATGACAAAAAATAAAACTCCAAGAGGGTCAAAAAAGGTCAGGTAGTTTGAAAAACAAAAGACACAACTATAGCTTTCGTATTGGCTTGCAAGGGATGCCCATCCATGCATGAGTAGTAAGATAAAAAATGTTGAAGCAAGAAAAACTGCCGAGCGAAAAGCAGAATCATCTTTCCACTTAGAGCGAGGCGATAAAAATATCAAGCCAAAGATGCTACCGATAATTGGGATGAAGTGATATCGTATTCCTTGAAAGAAGGAGTTTAGACGATTCCAAATGTCGATATTAGGATCCCAAACTGGTACAGATTCATTTGGTAAACGGAATGAATTAAGAAAAGGTGTAAGTGATTCAGGTAGCCAGGGAGTCCAAATAATAAGGATGCGAGGCCAGTAATATGCGTGAATCACTAAAAATACAAATACTGTTGTAGCAAGCGACCAAATACCTTTTTGTTTACCGTGTTGCCAAAATACATATAAGACAAGTAAAGGTAAGATGATAACCATATTTTGGCGTGTAAGTACAGCAATGGAAGAAATAGTAGATGCTAAGATAATTTGCCACAAAGGGCGATTTTTATCTAGTAGAAGAACGCAAATCCAAGCAAGCATACAAGCTATGATGACTTCAGTAACGGCAAGGGTGTGAAGTTTAATAATCATGGGGCTTAGTGTAAAAAACCATACTGTTCCTGCAGCAAGCCAATCACCAGTCCAACGCCGTGTTGTAAGCCATGTACCAATAACAGTAAAAAGCCCTAACACAATAGAAAAATATCTACCTGTTCTTAAACCTGCCCCAAAAAGATATTCTATAAATCCGAAAATCAAAAATGAAAAAGGAGCTTTGTTAGTTAGTGGTCCGTACGGTTCAAAAGGTTCATAAACTCCTCGAAGATATAATATGCCTTTGAGTAAATAGGACCCTTCATCTAAACTGCTAGGAGTGGTATGTGCATATATAAATGCTTGAATTAAATAGAGAATCGCCCCCAAACCTGCTATTACAAATGGCAACCATGGGGGCAATTTTTTATTCTTAAGTGATACGATTCTTTTTAACATAACATTAGAGAAAAAATTATTTGTTTTTCAAGCGAGCTAAATCTGCATCTACCATCATTTTTACCAGACCATCAAAGGAAAGAGACGGGTTCCATTTCAATTCTTTTTTAGCTTTCGATGGATCTGAAATCAATAAATCTACTTCAGCCGGCCGGTAAAATTTTTCATCTACGACAACGAAGTCTTTGTAATCTAAGCCTACATGCGAAAATGCGATTTCACAAAATTCTCGAACTGAATGAGTTTCACCCGTACCAATCACATAATTATCTGGTTTCTCTTGTTGAAGCATGAGCCACATGGCTTGCACATAATCACCAGCAAACCCCCAATCTCGTTGGGCTTCTAAATTTCCCAAACGCAATTCTTTTGCTTTTCCTGTTTTAATTTTTGCTACACCGTCTGAAATTTTTCTGGTTACAAACTCCAAACCACGGCGCGGACTTTCATGGTTAAACAAAATTCCTGAAACAGCAAAAATATCAAACGACTCACGGTAATTGACCGTAATCCAATGACCATATACTTTTGCCACACCATACGGGCTACGTGGATAAAACGGTGTTTCTTCGCTTTGTGGAACTTCCATTACCTTACCAAACATTTCACTAGAAGATGCCTGATAAAAGCGAATTTTTGGATTTACAAAACGAATCGCTTCTAACATACGCGTCACACCAATGGCTGTAATATCACCTGTTAAGGCTGGCTGATTCCACGAAGTAGGCACAAATGATTGGGCGGCTAAGTTATAAACCTCAGTTGGTTTATATTCTTCCAACATGGCAAGCAATGAGCCTTGGTCTTGCAAATCGCCTTGAACAACTGTGATATGGTCTAAAAGGTGATTGATACGTTCATAGTTCACTGTGCTAGAGCGGCGCGCTACACCGATAACTCGATAACCTTTTTCTAATAACAATTCAGCAAGATATGAACCATCTTGACCTGTAATCCCTGTGATTAATGCGGTGGGCATGAAAACTCCTCATTCAAAATTCAGTCGCTGAATTATACACGAAGTTTTGAACGTTTTTTTGTATCAAGCCAAATCCCCAAACTCACAATTAATCCCCACAAAGCAACAATCAAAACCACCATTTGAGCAAAAGAAATTTCAACCCCAATTTTTAAATAACGGTTAGCATACCATTGAGCAAAAACTAATACAAAAATAACTTCCATGCCAACTACACGTAAGAACCAAGCACTTTTTGTTTCTCGCCACCAGACCAAAACATGGCCAGCCAAAATTGCTTGCCACAAAAATAAGATAACACGATAACGTGGATTATCCCATTGATCTGCTCCACCACGTAAGGCAGTGAAAAAAATCCAGCTCCAAACAATCAAATTAAGCCAGATAATAAACTTACGCTTCTTTTCTTCGGGAATATTTGTTACTGCTACCCACGACATTATTAAAACGGGAAGCAACATATACCATCCAATAGATCGAAGAATACCGATTACCTTCCATATTGGAGTTGTTGGCGCAATTAGAATCGCCGGTAATACAGGTTGCAAAACACCATAAACAGCTACAAAAGGTATGTGAAGCCATTCTGGCATTTCATTAAAAAGTTTTTGTACCCAACCCGAATCCTCTTCCATTTGATAAACATTCCACTTTAATGACTCGCGGATGAAGTTATTAATAACAACGAATGGTGACCCTCCTGTTAAATTTCCTCGTTCTAATGAAGAGGATAAGAAAAACAATCCTAAACTAAAAACAAGGGCAACAATTGCAATCATTCCCCAAGAAATGCGATTGTGAGCACTAGTGAAATATATCCAACCTCCTAAGATGACAATTGTTATTAAAGCCACCACCGGGGAAACTAATATCATGCCCATAATACCGACCGCTAGCCAAATCAATGATTTTTTATCATGGTTGATTTGCCAAGCAGTGAATCCCCATAATGCAAAAGCACTAAACGCTAGTAGATAAGGTTCACGCATAGCGCTTCCGCCGAGCAAAATGCTTTCAGGGTATAGAGCAAATATCCACGTAGAGGCAGAAGCGATTTTTTCATTCCATTGTAAAGACATGGATTTCCATAAAAATGGAATGCCAAGTGCGCCCATCAAAGCAGAAATTACAACTAAAAGCAAAATTCGATGTGCATCTGGTGACAAGTAACGATAAATAAACGCGCTGAATGCAAGTAATCCGCCATATTGGTCATAGGCATATTTTTGTTGAAAGGCATTGAAGATTGGGCGGTCTGATGTTGCTAGTTCCCATGCTTGTGTATCCCGTCGACGTGCATCGGTATACACAAAACCAGATTGGTCATCAACATCGTCATAGCCATTGATAGGAAGGATTAAAAAGGTTGCTACTCCACCTATAAATCTCAATAGGAATGCGAGAGTAACTATCCACGTCAATTGTTTACCGCCATTTGCCCAGACAGTTGATGCCGTAAGAATTAAAAATGAAAGAAGAAAAAGGAAAGAAAAAGAAAGCCAGCTGATGAACCAATGACCACCTTGAACAGCCGATAAAATTGCGCCTAAAATAAGTGCAGATGGAATCATCCAGTAAAAATCTTTACGAGTGACAGTTTGCATATTTATACTTTTACCATGAAATTGAAAACTACTGACAGTTTATTTGATAGATTTGTGCATTTGGAAGGTTAAAGATTAAATGATACCAATTTGATTGACTTTGCAATTGAGCATTATTAAAACTTTGCGGCATACTGCCGACATAAATATAACTAATCTGTTGCGCACAAAGCTCAGAATGTGTCTGTGATGTTTCAAATGTCAGATTTGCTGAATCCAGCAAGGTAAATCTTGAAGTGAATGGGGTAATCCAAATGCCTGCATCTGCACCTGTAAGAGATTGAGTAGATTCAAACGATGTGACGTATAAACGACTAGAGGCAATTAATATTTTGGAATCCATTGGGAGATTATGTTCTATCCATGTAATAGCGGACAAATCATCTTGGTTGACAAGTTTACAACAATCGGATGGATAGAAAGAATAATTGTATTTGACATTAACTAGTAAGAGGCTGACTAGTGCAAAAGAAATAAACAATTTTGTTTTGGGGAATTCTTGTAGAAATCTAGTTATGCTTGAAAACCCTAGCCCCGCAATGATAGAAAGTGGAAAGTAGATAAGCATTTGCACGAAGGGTCTGTCGAGCAAAGTTTGTGTTCCGTACTGAAAAAAAGAAACAGGAAAGAATAGTAGAAAAGCAAAAAGACAAATTGAGGTAAGTAGGGAAAAAACTAAGTTTGGAAAAGATTTGATAGAGAAGGGAATGAAAAATAAAACTAGAATCAAAGCCCATAAATCGCGTTGGGTATAACCAGTTATAAGAGGATTCAAAGCAGGGTTTTGAACAATATAATAAATTTCAATTCCCAAAATGATAAAAAGGAATATGAAAGAAAAATATTGGGGACGAATTGATAATTTGTGTATGGAATAAGAAATGAAAAAAGCAGTGGTGAGTAAGGCAAATGCAATAAGAGTACGTGTATGAATTGAAGCAGTGATTAATAAAGATAAAACAAAGAGCCAATAAAGTTTTTGTTTGGGTATAGAGGGATGTTTAATGAAAATATAACCCAAGCAAAAAACAAATTGAATCCCGACCAAACTCAAGAGAGCAGGATATTTTCCCCAGTTGATTAAGTGGGCGGGCATGTGGAATCCAAAAGCGGCGATGAGGCAGGTAAAAAAGGCTACTGTATCCGATTGTGTAATTTGTTTGAGTAGGAAGAAAAAAGAAATTGGCAAAATGGTTAATATCATTTGCCCGAAAATAAGCATAAAACTTATTTCGTTGAATTGAAAAAGATGAATTAAAGAGGCACTTAAGAAATGGTAGCCGAGATGATAATAATTATATTGAAACAATGAAGATGATTTGTTTTCATAAACATTTATGATGTTTTGAATATTTCGGTAATGTTCAGCAGAGTCAAAATAAGCAGGAAAGATGGTTTGTTCTAAAAATGCAAGCCGTAAGAAAAGAGAAATCAATAGAAATAAAAGTAAACACAAAACAACTAAAGATATTCTCTTAATTTTAATAAAGAAAAATGGAATGACAAATATAAGGATTGAAATAATGCTTGCAATTATTTCCCCAAGCAAAATATTGATTAAGAAATATATCCCTGCCCAAGCAAAAACGGGAAATACCCAACCTGATAAAGATAGTGCAAAGTTTTCATCATCGCTAAAGTTATTAACAAAAACCTTTGATAATATTTTTTGCATCACAATTTGACCCCAAATGATGGGGAGAAAAATAAAAAGTATTATCCAGAAGTGATTCTGAAAACTAGAAAAACCATCTGACAAAATGTTAATCATTTCATTTATGGGTAGCTGGGATATGAAACTTCAGGTGTAGGGGTTGGCGTGCGGTTTAACGGTGTTTGGGTTGTGACAGATGTTGAGGTTGGAGAAGCAGTTGGCACTTTGGTTTGAGGCGATTTGTTATCATCATCTTCTTGAGGCGAGATATAAATCGCTTTGATGAGAAATATCCCTTTTGCAATGACTTGATAACTTTCGGTAGAGGTGATGTAAATTTCGACACGTTCTCCTAATAGAAGCGCATCGCCTTGGCAGACAACTGTTGGCGAACCTTCGTTTTTGTTACACACGTAAATCATTTCGTCTGTGGTGCGGATGATTCTTAAATAAAATTCTGGAAATTCATCATCTGGGATAAAAAGATTGATGATGGCATTTCCATAACTATCACGCCCAAAGTTTAAGAGACATAATTCTTTTGGGTTTGTTCCACAATACTGAATAATGAGATATGACTCGGGTGTAGATTCTTCTGTTGTGGATGAAGGCGCGAAGAGCAAAACTGAGGCAATGCAAATTGATAATCCAACCAACAAAATAAGCACAACGAATATTAGTAGTATTTTTTGATTGGAAGTTAACTTTGAAAACATGTGAAAATTCTACCACCACAAAAATTTAGATTCTCATATAATATCTTACTGAAGATAACAACTTTCTAAAATGTTTTTAAAGCATTTAGCCACGAATTTCGCGGATTTACACGGATTTTGCCTTTTAATTAACAAACCTTTGTGCTCTTTGTGTCCTTTGTGGTGAGTTCTTAAGAAAGTTAAAGTGAATCATGCAAAACATCCTCTCTGACCAAATCAACTACTACCGCGCACGAGCGGATGAATATGACGAATCCATCTCCAGCGGACTTGAAACATTCGAAGCGGGTAAATCATTGTTATCCAAACTCGGCAGGTTTGACCAAATCCTTGAGTTGGCATGTGGCACAGGCGTGTGGACAGAAACTCTGCTGAAAATGGGAAATCACGTCACAGCAGTGGATGCCGCACCTGAGATGTTGAAAATTGCTAGAGAAAAATGTGGTGATGAACGAATTACTTATCAACAAGCGGATTTGTTCAATTGGCAACCTGATAAACAATATGATATGGTTTTCTTTGCAAATTGGTTATCACACGTCCCGCCAAATGCAATTGATGATTTCCTAAACAAAGTAAAAAAATCTCTTCATAAAAATGGAACGATTGCCTTCGTTGACCAACATGCGCCAAGCGATGCAGACAAAGCCATTGCCGAAAAAGAGATTTATGCCAAACGTCCGCTGGGAGAACAAGAATTCACAATTGTCAAAGTGTTTTATGATTTGGGAGATTTACAGAAGAATTTAGAAAGTTTAGGGTTTGAAGTAAGTGTGGAGAAATTCGGAGAGAATTTCTTTTTGATGGTTGGGAAAGATTAGATATAATCCTACTTGTTACTTAGTTCAAAGTTCAATTGCTATGTTATATAAGGTGTAAAACATGACCGACATAATCCAATTACCTGATGACAAAATCTTATGGTCGGAGTTTCATCATTACTTCACAGCATTCGTAGTAGGTGATATAAAAAAATCTCTTCAATTTGATATACAAGTTGGTACTATTATTTTAACAACTATTGGGCTGGAATGCCTAAGTGGCTATTATGCTGGTCAAGAAACTAATCGGCAACATTTCGTGAAATTTATGAAAGATTTTATGCCTGCTGATTATGGCTATTTAGGAGATGATATTTACGAATGTGTACGTAATGGTCTTGCGCACGATTATGTTATTAAGCAAAATAACAAAAACCAAAGAAGATTTATTTTTACTGGCAAGCAAGGCGAACAACACTTATTCCCTCATCCCAAAAACCAAAATGTTTTTTATCTAAACCGTGTAGCTTATGCTAATGATTTTCTCGAAGCCCAGAATATTTATTTTGAAAAAACTGAAAGTAATCAATATCTTTGGGATAAAGCAATGCAACGTCTTCATAATCAAAAAGGTTTCTTAACTGTTCGCCCTGAAAATGAATTTATTATTCCTGTAGATAATGTAATAAATAATGGAACAGTATTAAGCCAATCTGAGAAGAGTTTTCCAACAGGTACAAGCATTAAACCGTCAGATAATATATAGGGAAGGCTAATGACAATAGAAAAATTAGGATTAACTACAAAAGCACTTCAAATAGTAACTGAAAAACCTCGTTTGTGGGAATATAGACTCTTTGCTCAAGTGATTATTGATGAAATTGAAACAGTTAATAGATTATTCCAACGCGGTCATAATGCGCAAACTGTAATACCCGATAAGATATCTGCACTTCCTGATTTAATAGATTGGTTAAGCAAGAAAAACAAAGAAATTTTAGTCATATTAAATCAACTAACTGACCTAGTAAACTCTAATACCTATGAAATATCTAGTATGTCAGAAAATATAGGAGGAATTGTAGAATATTCGAGAAAAATTGTTGTTTTTTATTATCAAGCCATTGCATGGTCACAAATTGTGCAAAATACTCCAGTAGATTCACGATACGAAGAAATCCGCCGAGAGATTGATGCACTGTCAAAAGGTATTTCGACAAGTATTGAGCAGTTTGGTCATGAGCTTTTAAAGCAAATTAATGATGCAATAAATTCGCCATCAACTGGTAAACCCCGTACACTAACTATAACACTTGAAGTTGAAATATCTACAGATCGTATTCATAGCGCATTAGAACGCTTGACACAGGAAGGGGAATATACAATTGACGATATTGATTTGATGACTGGTCAAGAGTTTGAAAATTTCATTGCAGAACTATTTTCTAGGCTTGGTTATGAAACAGAAGTTACTAAGGCATCAGGAGATCAAGGTATCGATGTTATTGCCTTAAAAAATGGGGTCAAAATTGGTATTCAAACAAAATGTTATTCAGGCACTATAGGTAATCGAGCAATTCAAGAAGCAGTCGCTGGAAAAAATTATTATCGATTAGATAAAGCAATGGTAATTACCAATAATCATTTTACCGAATCTGCACAACAACTTGCACGTGCTAATTCAATTGTTTTATGGGATAGAAATACACTAAAAGAAAAAATTAACAATATTTTCAATTCAAACCCAGACTAGCATAATCTTATATAAACTTGTTCAATATCCCCTCCTCCCTTTTCACCCAACCAAACTGCTCAACATCCTTCCACGCCTGACTTCCCAACCTCATCCGCAACGATTCATCCGCAAGCAACTTCTCAATCTCCACTTTCCACTTTCTACTTTCCAATTCCCAATTCACTATTCCCAATTCACTATTCCCCACTTCCACAAACACACAATTCCCCTCATTCAACACTTCCCGAATCGACGGCAAATCCGCACAAACAATCGCGCGTCCCGCCGCCATATATTCAAACATCTTCATCGGGTTAATCACTTCCGCAATATCCTGCCCACTGCTCGCCGAAATCGAACTCGAATACGGCATCAACAAAACATCTGCCGCTGCCTGATACAAATGAATCACATCATGCTTCACAAAACCAGTCATGGTCACATTCAAAACATTGGCTTCATGCAATTTATTTTTCCAAAACGTCACCAACTCAGGCGTGCCACCCACCCACAAAAAATTGACCTTCGGCATTTGCTTCGCCAACTCAAACAACAAATCTGCACCGCGACCTGCATAAATATGACCCGTGAACCCGACAGTTAATCCTTGTTTCAAATTTAATTGATGTCTTGCTTCAGATGGACTCGGCAATTTGACATATTTCTCCAACTCGACACCATTCGGTGCAATCAACACCGCTTCTGGATTTAATTTCAGCTTGGTCGAATTCTCCAAAGCATTTTTCAACGCCTGAGTCGTGACCGTCATCAATTTTTTTCCATCTGCTTTCCAAAACTGACTAAACCACCATACGCCTAATTTTCCTGAAACATCCGCGTGCATTTCCAACACAACAGGATAACCAGACTTAATCCCAATCAATGCCGATTGTGGAAGCCATGTATAAATTAAATCAGCATTGAATCGTCTCGCCGCATTTTGTGCATGGAAAATAAAATCTAAACGCTTCAATGATTTTATAGATGGAAGAAATTCAATTTCAGGCGCAAGATGTAATCCGTAATGAGTGAGAAGTGAATCATGAGTTATAGATTCTGCTTCTTTCGGCGCAAACATCCTCACATCATGATTCAATTGCATCAACGCCTGAGCGACCTTCATCGCTTGAATTGAGTTGGCAGTCAATGATGGAATCCGAGAGTTTGTAATTAAAGCAATTCTCATTTCTAATTCTCTAATTCTCTAATCTTCTTCATTCCACGCCAAACCATAATCCCCACACTCGCAATGTAATAAAACGAAAGCAATGCCCCCGCCGCAACGACTCCATACCTTGCAACCAACACAAACGACAAAGCCAGTTTTATCAACCCGACAATCAACGTCACATAAATTGGAAATTGTGGCAAACCTAAAGCCAGCAATAACGGACGATTCCAGAACAAAATGTAATTGAATACAAGCCCAATGGTTAATGCAACCAATGCAGGATACGCGTTGAGATATTCGTCACCAGAATAAATTGAAATGATCGAACGACCAAAGAGAATTAAACAGATTCCTAGAAAAATATTATATGCAAATGAAAACGCAGTGACCTTCTTGAGAAAACTTTTTAATTTATTCCAAGATTTTTCAACTGCAAGGCGATTAATTTCAGGGAATGTGGTTGCAATCAATGGGTCAGCAGGAATGGCAAGAAAATGTGTAATCGTGTAAGCAACTTTATAATATCCAACGGCAGTTGTATCAAGGAAAAGTCCAACCCAAATCAATTCACTTTCACGAAAAACTTTGATAATCGTTGCACTGATGTTTGAACTAAATGCAAAATTGAAAATTTCTTTTTTATTTTTCAAACTAGAAATCGGAGTAGCAAACCAACTTTTCTCTAGTCTTTTGTTTAATTGAATTTGTGCTGTGATGAATAATCCCAAACCTAGAATTGATTTTCCAATTAGATATGCAATCAAAATCGTTGTAATTGAACTTTGAAAGAAAAATGCAATTGCGATAATGATTGTAGTCAGAATTGCTTGAATTAAATTAATCGTGCCTTGTAATTTGATTTTGTCAGTAATTTGCAAAATGCCAGTGGATGTTTCAGTATTAAAGTTTGCAAGCAAACCAACCGCATAAATAGTGAACATCCATGCAACGTCACTTGTTTTGGCTAAATAATTTTCTGCAAAACTTGCTGTCAGGATAACAATCAAAAAAGCCACAAGCGAAACGAATGCTTCGGTATAGCTAGCAAGTTTGATTAAGGCTGAAGCGTTTTGTTTTTCATCTTTATTTAAATATTCACCACCATATCGCACAACCAATTCACTCATCCGAAATGAAAAAATACTATTGACCGTGGAAGCAAACGCCATGACAACGCCGATGAGACCAAAGCCAGCAGGACCAAGCAAACGCGTCGCCATAATGCCTTGAATAACACTTAATCCCAAGGCAATGGTGTTGTTGCTTAATAACGAACCACTTGAACGAATAATTTTTGTAAACAGCGGGTCAGATGTAAATTTATTGAGGAAAGACATTAGTTAGTATTGTACACAAGAATTAAAAAGACCTCCGAGTTCTTTAAGGGCTCGGAGGTTTGTATGCTTAGGGCATCAAAATATCTTTTGCCCAACTTCGTTCGGCTTTATACCACTCAATTAAATTACTAATCCCTTGACGTAAATTCACTTGCGGATTCCAGCCTAGAAATTCACGGGCTTTGGTCACATCTGCTTGATTCATAAACATATCTGCAAGGTTAGGTGGTCCGTATTGCACATCCGCTTTTTTACCTGTTAAGTCTTCAATCAATGTCACCAAATCATTAATCGAAATAACTTCATGCCCACCAAGGTTAATGACTTCATAGCCAACTGGTTTTAATGCGGCAATTGTGCCACGTGCAATGTCATCTACATAAGTAAAGCCACGCGATTGCTTCCCATCACCATTGATACGAATCGGTTCACCTTCCATAATCCATTTCACAAAACGAAAAATGGCAAGGTCAGGTCTGCCCGCAGGTCCATATACAGTGAAATACCGTACGATGGTCACATCAATATCGAACAAGTGATGATATGAATGTGTCAAAGCCTCTGCCCCTTTTTTGCTAGCTGCATACGGTTGCATCGGCTCACTGCTTGAAGCAGTTTCAGGGGTAGGGTATTGTGGATTCTCTCCATAAATACTGGAAGTAGAAGCCATAATAAATTTCTTACAGTCAAATTGACGGCTGACTTCAAGCATATTTAACGTGCCAGTTACGTTGGAAGCAACAAATTCCCAAGGATTTTCTACACTATATCTCACGCCTGCACGTGCTGCTAAATGAATAATTCCATCTAGTTTTTCGTTTTTGAATAAATCAATCACTGATTTATCTGCAAGATCATGTTTATGAAAAGTGAAGCCTTGACGTGTTTTTAGTTTTGCTAAACGATATTCTTTCATGCGTGGATCGTAGGCATCGTTCATATTATCCACACTTACAACGGTATGCCCTTGGTCTAAAAGCATATTTGAAGTATGGAACCCAATAAAACCTGCCGCGCCTGTCACTAAATAATTTGCCATGACTTATAACCTTACAACCTTTTCATTTCCTTTTGCCAATTTTCCTGTGGCATTACGTGAATCAAATACAAATTTCGCAGAGTCAACAATGGCTTTCATATCATAGGATTTATGATTTGTAACGATGACAACGGCATCAGCATCTTTCACTTCTTTCATCAAATCTTTTACAGAGTCCATTGCCCAACCGTCATATTCATGATGAATATGTGGAATATACGGATCATGATATTGAACGTTTGCACCTTTCTTTCTAAGCAGACCTATCACATCTAAAGCAGGCGACTCGCGCATATCATCAATATCAGGTTTATAAGCGGCACCTAAAACTAAAACTTTCGAGCCATTCAATGCCTTCGCTCTATCATTCAAACCTTCCATTACACGGCTGACTACATAACGAGGCATGTTGGTATTAATTTCAGAAGCAAGTTCAATAAAACGTGCATTGTAATTAAAAGATTTCATCTTCCATGAAAGATACAAAGGGTCAATTGGAATACAGTGCCCTCCTAAACCAGGTCCGGGTGTAAATTTCATAAACCCAAAGGGCTTGCTTGCAGCTGCATCGATCACTTCCCACACATCTACTCCAAGGCGTTCACACATAATCGCAAGTTCGTTCACCAAGCCGATGTTAATCATACGGAATGTATTTTCAAGCAATTTTGCCATCTCTGCCGCTTCTGCTGTTGAAACATAATGAACGGTATTGATTGCTCCTTCGTACCAAACTCGTGCTACTTCGCCACAATCTGTTGTAATACCACCTAAAACTTTTGGTGTGTTAATTGTTGTCCAATCTTCACGTCCTGGGTCAACACGTTCTGGTGAAAACGCGAGGAACCAATCTTCACCCACTTTTAAGTCATGTTCTTCACCAAGTTTAGGCAAAAGCAATTCACGTGTTGTACCCGGATATGTAGTAGATTCCAAAACAACTACCATTCCTTTATGAATGCATTTACCTAACTCTTCAGTTGCCGAAATAATATAAGACATATCAGGATCGCCTGTTTTTCGAAGTGGGGTTGGCACGCAAATGCTGACTGCATCCATATCTTTCAGAATAGAAAAGTCTGTTGTAGCAGTGAACTTCCCAGCTTTGACTAATTTCTCCACTACTTCAGTTTCCACATCTGGGATATAAGATTGCCCTTTAGCAATCGCATCAATCTTTCTTTGGTCAGGGTCTACACCTGTAACATGGAAACCAGCTTCAGCAAATACCACTGCCAAAGGTAACCCTACATACCCTAAACCAAGAATAGCAACTTTAGCATTTTTCTCTTGTAACTTCTTAATAAGTTCTTCTTTTGTAGACATATAACATTCCCTTTCAATAAATTTCTAATTAGAATAGATTCAATTGACTTGGCTTTTCATTTTTTTGCGAATTTAATTCTTTCTTCTTTACAGCTTTTCTTCCTAAAGCATTTCTCGCTTCATTTAACTGATTCGGCAGCTTTGCAAAATCCGCCAGAATAGAGGGCTTCAATTGTGGCTGATGTAACGCCGCGGCTGGATGAAACATCGGAATCACAAAGCGTTCACCAACTTTTTGCATTTGTCCATGCACTGCACTAATTTTTACACTTCCGAAAAACTTACTCATCGAAATTCTGCCAAGCGTCACAATAATACTCGGGTTAATTGCCTCAATTTGAGATTGTAAATATGAATCACATGCTTCTAATTCATCTTGTTGTGGGTCTCGGTTTGAGGGCGGGCGACATTTGACTACATTACAAATAAAAACATCTTCACGAGTCAATTCTGCTTGAGCGAGCAATTGGTCTAAAAATTTCCCGGAAGCTCCCACAAACGGCTTGCCTTGTTCATTTTCATGAAAGCCAGGACCTTCACCAATAAACATAATCTCTGCATCAGCCGGTCCATCACCTGGCACTGCCTTCTTGCGCGATTCATGCAATGCACATTTTGTACATACAGCAACTTCTTTGGCAATCAGGGCGAGGGTTTGTTCAGCAGACATATTTTCTCTACAATTATAGATGACTCAAATCATTTAATGTCATCAAAATCGCATCTTCGTGATTATCTTTGTAATATTCTTTTCGGCGACCGTCTTCAACAAAACCAAAACTTTTATACATGCGAATCGCCGCTTCGTTACTTTCTCTCACTTCCAAAAAAGACCTTGTCACACCTTCATCTCTTGCAGATTTCAAAGCATGAGTTAATAATTTTTTTCCAATGCCTTGCTTCCTGAAATCAGGATGTGTTGCAATTGTAGCAATATGCAATTCATCCAAAATTAGCCACGAGACAATCATTGCTACAATTTTTTTATCTAATTCTACAACCCAACAGCGTGAAGCAGGGTTATCCGTTAATTCAAATTGAAACGAACGTGCGGGCCAGGGCAATGAAAATGAAACTTGGTCAATCGCAACGACTTGTTCCAAATCGTTCATTATCATTTTGCGAATTAAGAAGTTCATTCAATTGGCGTTCCTGCCACATGCAAATAAATTGGCGCAAGTGTTGCCGCATCGTCTATCTGATTTTTTTGCCAACGCGTCCATGCTAACTCTGCTAACACTGCTGGACGTTTTACACAATTTGCAGGCGATGCCAACGAAACTTTTTTATGCTTCGACATTTTTTTTCTTTGTTCAGATGTTAACTCACCTGCCACAATCGTTGACTCTTCAATTTGACTTAGCAGCTCATCCACACTTCCGCTTCGGACTTCACCTTGTGCTTGCCACTGCTTCTTGTCACTTTTATATACATTGAAAGCGAGTCTTGTGCGCCCGGCTTGTAATACAGAAATCAAAGGTTTTTTATCTAAAGGCTGCGCGGATGCAATTACATCTAAAGTAGGGATTCCAATGACTGGAATATTTCTCGCAAATGCGATTCCTTTTACTAAAGATAATCCAACCCGCAAACTTGTAAATGACCCTGGTCCAATGGCTACGCCTAAGGCTTCTATTTTATCCATTGTGACATCACAACGCTTCATTAAATCAGACACTGCTGAAGCCAATTGACTTGTATGATGTTGTTTAGATGACCACATCATTTCAGCGGCCACTTCATTTTCATTATATAAAGCCAAGCCAACTTGCGTTGTAGAGGTATCTACTGCTAATAACATTCTTTACTTGCCTCCAAACATAGAGTCTCGAATGTTATTCAGCATCTCATCATATCTTTCACCGCGCGCGTGAAAATTCATCTGACGATGTTCTTCCGCGACATGCTCAAGGCTAATCCATAAATTTTCTTTTGGAATTAAATCTCCCAAGCGTTCGGGCCATTCGATAATCAAAGCGCCTTCATTAAGATAACTGTCGAGGTCGAGTTGCTCAGCCTCCCCCGTAGAGTCGAGGCGGTATGTGTCCAAATGAAAAATCGAGTCGCCGCTTGCTCGTCTATATTGATTCACAATAATAAACGTCGGGCTGGAAACCGAATCTAATGAACCCCAACCTTGCGCGATGCCTTGCGTGAACGTTGTTTTGCCCGCGCCGAGATTTCCTTGCAAGCAAATCACATCGCCAGCCTGCAAGAAAGCACCGAGGCGCATTCCAATTCGCCGCGTTTGTTCGGGGCTACGGCTAACAAATTCAAGCATGTGTTTATCTAAAATGGGCATAACGGACGAATTATACCCCTTGATTTTTTATTTCTTTTTTGGCAAAAGCTTATTAATTCTTTGTGGAATTTCTTTTATTTCTTTTGGAATCATGCGTGAAATAAAATTTCCACGCCAATTTTGTAAAATGGCTTCGGTATATAATTTTTCTAACGCTTTCACTTGCCCTTCAATTGAATATTTTTCACTCAAGATTGCAGAATGTTTTCCAAATGATTCTATTTTTTTATTATCTTGCAATAACTTGATAATCGTTTCGGCATACGCATTTACATCTAAAGGTGTTGAATATCCATTCAAATCATTTTCAAGCATGCCTTCAAAGGCTTCATCTTGCACAGCCACCAAAGGCAAACCCGAAGCAATTGCTTCAATCACAGAAATCGGATGCACTTCAGTTGTTGAAGCGGATAAAAATACTGTCGCATCGTGGAATACATCAGGCAAATCATTTCTATTCACCATGCCCAAGAAATGAATTTTTTCTTTTACATCCAGTGTTGAAACTTTTTCTTCCAAACTTTTTCTGGCACTACCATCACCAGCAAAAACAAGTTGTACGTTTGGAATCTGTTTTGATATTTTGACAAATGCATCCACGATGAAATCGAGGCGTTTTTCTGGGTCCATTCTTCCGACTGTTAAAAGAATCGGCGCATCAGCACTGACCTTCAACCTGTTTCTTAATGCCCCAGCATTTTTTGCCGTTTTAAAACTTGATAAATCAATGCCATTCGGAATGACATGAATCGGTTTGCGAACTTTTTGTTTTGTTAGTAATCTTTCAAACTTTGGAGATGGCACAACAATTTGGTCGCCTAAATTGGTGGTTGTGGAACTGAACCAGCCTGCACCATATTTAATCAAGCGTGTGCCGCCAATAAATTTTAAATAATGAGTGTAATCAGTTATTGACGTATGATATGTGTAGATTAAAGGAAGTCGTTTTGTAGAAGCAGTGAGATATGCCAGCAAGCCAACACTTAATGGGCTATGTGCATGTAACACATCAAAATGTTTTCTGGTTAGTGACCATGTAGAACGTGGCGTTCCCAACACAGCCACATAAATCGGCGGGTTATTCAAATATTTTAATGAAGGCAAACGCATCACATTGGGTTGGTCATCTTTATAGCCGGGAAATTTTGGCGCAAAAATTGTCACTTGATGTCCGCGTTTCTTTAATCCCTCAGAAATTAATTGCAAAGAAATAGAAACCCCGTTTACTTGCGGAGCATAGGTGTCTGTAAATAATCCAATACGCAGTGAGCCGATTTGTTCTGTTTGTTCCATATATCTCCAAGTGGTCAAAAAGGTCTAAATAGTCTGAATGGTCTTATTGGTCTGAGTGGTCTACGAGTCTGATGAGGGTTTCGATGCAGATTGTCGTTCTTTTTCAGAAAGATTTGTTTTCATGCGTTTCATTAATTCACGGCGGGTGAGCATGACTTTATGTTTACAGCCTTTACATTCAAGCCCAATATCTGCACCCAAGCGGACTACTGTCCATTCGTATGAGCCGCAGGGATGCGGTTTTCTTAATCGCAAGTGGTCGTGCATTTGCAAATCAGGGAGCATAAAAGAATTATACCCATGCTTAGATTTTAAGTTTGGTAAAGAAAAGGTTAACAAAAGAAATGGTCTTATTAGTCTAACTGGTCTTACAGGTCTGACTAGTTAGACTTTTCAGACCTTTTAGACTTCTCAACCTTAAGAGAAATATTTCTCACCTCTCTTGAGACAACTTTCCTTGAAGAAAGTTTCATCCTCAACATAATAAAGATTGTAGGGGCGAGGTTATCTCGCCCAACAGAATGAATCGGAGGTATGAGATGAATAACGAATTCAAAATCAAATTTTGGGGTGTGCGTGGAAGTTATCCTACGCCCGGCGAAAGCACCATTAAGTATGGTGGCAATACGGCTTGTGTTGAAATTACTGTTAATGAAAAAACTATCATCTTAGATGCAGGCACGGGCATTATTCCGCTTGGGCGTGAATTGGTCAAAAAAGCAATGCAAGAAAAACGTGAGATTGAATTGCTATTGTTATTTAGTCATTTGCATCACGACCACACACAAGGCTTTCCATTTTTTGTGCCTGCTTATTTACCAAAAGCAAAGTTGCATATTTATGGTCCCGGCGGAACGGCTGAAACAGTGAAGCATGTTTTGGAACATAATCAATCATCTGAAACATTTCCGATTTCATTGCGTGAAATGGCATCATTCAAAGATATTCAATCGTTGCGCGAGTCGCAAGTCATTATTTGGGATGAAGATGGAGTTCGAGTTGCAGAACCAAATTCAAAGTCAAGTAGTGAAGCGGTTGTGATTCGCATTCATAAATCATATGCACATCCCGGTGGCGTGTATGTGTATCGAATCAGTTATCAAAATAAATCTGTTGTGTATGCAACCGATACTGAAGGTTATATCGGAACGGATAGACGTTTGGTAAATTTTTCGCGCGATGCTGATGTGTTGATTCACGATGCACAATATCGTGAAGAACATTATTTTGGAAGTTTGAATGGATTTCCTGCCACACAAGGATATGGACATTCGACGGCGACGATGGCTGGTGAAGTTGCCGCTTCAGCTGAGACGGGGCAATTGATTCTGTTTCATCATGATCCATCTTACTCTGACGCATGGGTTGCGGCGCAAGAAGAACGTGCTAAAAAAATATTTTTAGATTCACGTGCGGCGTATGAAGGTTTGGAGATAAGACTTCCGAAGTCTTTCATTGAAATTGCAAATTCAAAATTATTTAATCAGACTTCGGAAGTCTTGAAGTAAAGGAAGTACAATATGTTAAAAATGGTTGAAGCAAAAAAAGATAACACACGCAATATTCTTTCAGACATTAAATTGTTTGAAGGCTTAACGCCAACTCAATTGGATTGGGTGGCACAACATGCACATCGCCGAGTTTTTTCATCTGGCAAAAATGTGATGTTGATTGAGCAACCCGGTGAAGCTGTGTATGTGATTTTGCATGGCACTGTAAAAGTTTATACAGAACAAGGCGGGCGTGATGCGATTTTGTCAATTCTTGGAAGTGGCGATGTGATTGGTGAAATGAGTCTGATTGATAGTGTGGGACGTTCTGCCAGTGTGGTGACTTTAGAAGATTCATTGATGTTGTGGATGGATAAAGTTTCTTTCTATCACATGTTAGATAACTTCCCCCCGATTGCAAGAAATTTAGTCAAAATTCTTTCGGCACGTGTACGTCTTTCTGACCAAATGATTCAAGCTTTATCTACATTGGATGTAAATGGAAGAGTGGCTCGTCAGTTATTGGCATTTGCAGAAAGATATGGCGAGGAATCAAATAATCATGTGAAAATCCGCATTGCATTGACTCAAAGTGATATTGCGGATTTGGTCGGTGCTTCGAGAAAACGAGTCAATCAAACGATGGTATTTTTCAAAGAACAAAATTTGATTGATACTGATTCTGATAATCGGATTGTGATTCACGATAAAGCAGGTTTGGCAAGGTTTTGTGATTAATTTAGTCTGAATGGTCTAAATAGTCTAACTGGTCTTATTGGTCTAAAAGGTCTGACTATTTAGACCTTTTAGACCGATTGACCTATAAGACTTATTGACTATAATTCCGCCATGAGCGATTACAAATTCTTCCACCCAACCGAAGTCCGCTACGGAGATTTGGATCCGCAGGGACATGTGAACAACGCCAAATACCTGACTTATTTTGAGCAGGCGCGTATCTATTATTTAATGCAATTGGGATTATTCAGCAAAGACCAGTCTTTTATGGAAGTGGGAGTGATTATTGCTGATATTCACATCACGTATCATTCCACTACCCATTATGGTGACCCAATTCATGTAGGCGTGAAAACTGTAAAGATAGGAAATAAATCTATTACAACAGAACAAGCATTAATCAATACGCAAACTGGAAAAGTAGCGGCGACTGCTAAAATAGTTTTGGTCACATTTGATTATGAAGGTTTGAAGCCAATTCCAGTTCCACAAGAATGGCGAGATAAGATTTCGGAGTTTGAAGGGTTATAAAAGTTTATAGGTTGGCAAGTTTGAAAGTTAGAAAGTTAAACATTCAAACTTGCTATTTTTTTAATACGGAGTAATTATGTCCTTATCAAAAATTGATGAAAAATATTTTACAAACTTTCTAGTTGAATTACTCAACATCGCCTCGCCAACTGGATTTGCCAGCCCGGCGATTGATTTTGTAGAAAAAGAATTATCCAAATATAAACAACTGACATTATCTAAAACTCGTAAAGGGGCTTTGGTTGCAAAATGGGAAGTGAACAATGATTTGCCTCCTGTCGCGTTGACTGCTCATGTGGATACGTTGGGAGCAGTAGTTAAAGAAATAAAATCAAATGGAAGATTGAAGTTAAGCCGAATTGGTGGCGTGCAGTGGAATACTGTCGAAACTGAAGGTGTGTGGATTATCACATCTAAAGGTGACAAGATTCGCGGTTCGATATTAATTGATACGGCTTCTGGTCATATTTATGGAGAGAGCAATACACCACGTAATGATGCTCATATGGAAGTGCGCATTGATGCCAAGACAAATTCAGCAAAAGAAACACGTGAGTTGGGAATCAATGTTGGGGATTGTGTTGCATTTGACCCGCGTGTTGAAGTGACCAATGGTTTTATTCGTTCACGTTTTCTTGATGACAAAGCTTGTGTTGCAAATCTTGTAGCGAGTATTAAGTCGATTGCTGAATCAGGTCGAAGTCCAGAAAGAAGCGTTTATTTTCACATCTCAAATTATGAAGAAGTGGGTCATGGTGCATCCGCTGGAATCCCTGATGATGTTGTGGAATTAATCACAGTGGATATGGCTGTGGTTGGTGATGGTCAAGAGTCGGATGAATTTCATGCCACGTTGTGCATCAAAGATAGTGGCGGACCGTATCACGAAGGTTTGAATAAAAAGTTGCGCGCGATTGCTGAGAAAAATAATATTCCATATAAAACCGATGTGTATCCATTTTATGGTTCGGATGGTGAAGCATTTTGGCGTGCGGGTGGTGATGTTGCCATGAGTTTGATTGGACCAGGCATTGATGCTTCACATAATTACGAACGCGCTCACATGGATGGTTTGAATGCAACCACAAATTGGATTATGGCGTATTTGTTGGAAAAATAAAACTGTAAAGATAATTTAATGAAATACTAACGAAATTAAATAAAAATTATGTTATCAATTAATCCTATAAGAAATTATAGGATTAATTTTTTAGGATTTGATTATGGAACTTGACTCACTGGATGCAAAAATCGGTTCGCTCGCACCTAACTTCAGCTTGCTTGCTACGAATGGGCAAACTATTTCGCTGACAGATTTTCGTGGCAAATCGAATGTCATCGTTTTCTTTATTCGTGAAACGAGTTGTTACCAATGCAAAACGCATGTGACTCAATTGGGAAAAATGTACGATCAGTTTCGTGAAGCGAATACTGAAGTGATTGTGATTTTGGGTGAAGATGTTAATAAATCTAAAGAATATGCAGAAAGTATAAAACTTCCTTTCCCAATTCTTGCAGACCCAGACCGTGCTGTCTATCATTTGTATGAATTAGAAAAATATTTCTTGCTCTTTCAACGAACCGCATCATTGGTTGTGGATAAAGATGGAATTGTTCGTTACTTAAAAAGAACCACAGTTCCAAATGTTTGGTTGCAAGAGAGTCGTGAGTTGTATGGGTTTGTTCTCAGTTTAGAAAGTTAGAAGGTTGCAGGTTTGAAGGTTGAAAGTTTGAATGTTAAAAAGTTGAGCCTCGTGAAAGCGGGGCTTTTGTTTTGCTATTTACTTGTATACCTGTTTACTTGTATACTTAAACTATGAAACTCGATGCCGCACTTCCTCCCGTTCAACTCAAAGATGTTCCAGCCATTGCCAAAGCCACCCAAGAAATTGGATTTGATGCATTATGGACTCAAGAGACTCAACATGATCCATTTCTGCCTTGTACTTTGATTGCGGAACATACATCGCTTCTTAACTTCGGGACAGCAATTGCTGTTTCCTTTGCACGTTCTCCTGCCAACCTTGCTTACACCGCATGGGACTTAGCCGCACAATCAAATGGTAGATTCATGCTTGGGCTTGGCACTCAAGTCAAAGCACATGTTGAGAGGCGATTTGGAATGACGTGGCCCGAATCAGTGACGGGAAAACTGCGCGAGCAGATTCAAGTCATCCGTGCATTTTGGGATTCTTGGCAAAACGGAACAAAATTAAATTTTCGTGGTGAATATTACAAAATAACTTTAATGTCACCTTTTTTTAATGCGGGTGCAATTGAGAATCCAAATATTCCAATTTATATTGCGGGAGTAAATACAAAGTTAGCAAAACTTGCAGGTGAAATGTGTGAAGGTTTTCATACTCATCCATTTCACAGTGCAAAGTATTTGAATGAAGTGATTTTGTCAGGCATTGAAGAAGGCTTACAAAAAGAAAATAGAAAGAGAAAAGACATTTCGGTTTCAGTCACTGCATTTGTGGCGACGACACCTGAAGAAGAAGCCTTTGCTCGAATGCAAATTGCATTTTATGCCAGCACGCCATCCTACAAAGCCGTCATGGATTTACATGGCTGGGGCGAGACTGCTGAAAAATTATCGGGCTTTGCGGCTAAAGGTGAATGGTTTGAAATGCCGATGTTAATCACAGATGAAATGTTAAGTGAGTTTTGTTTGATGACGAGTCAAGAAAATTTGGCAAATGATTTGAAGAAAAAATATGAAGGCATTGCTGATAGGTTAACTTTATACACGCCATTTGTCCCGAAGGAAAAAGATGAGTGGTGGAAGAAGTTGGCGAAAAAGTTTAATTCTTGAATCAACTTCTTAGTTAAAGAAACTTCCATTTTCAAAGAATAATAGTGATGGCTAAAAAACCTAAAAGAATTGATGTGACTAAAATATCATTGGAAGAATGGCTTGACCTATTGTCGAATCTTCCTGGAGATGAATCTTTTTTTTCTTACGAATTTCCTACGAATAATCATCGTGAAGAATATATTTCTACAATTCAAAATAGAACAGACAAAGAAATTAAAAAATTAATAAAAAACTTCTTAATCTCATCAGGTTCGCTAGGAATTGATGAAATTTATTTAGGGTACTTAAAAGATGTAAACAAGAAAGACCCTGAAAAATTCAAACTTTTACTTGAAAATCAATATAACCAAAGATTAGTTTTAAACTCAGTTGGATATGATGTATTACCTTGGGAGGGTATAACTTGGGTGATTGATCTTTTACCTCATTTTCCAAATCAAGCCATCGAATCTATTAATGCTTATGTATTAGCCCATGCACAAGAGTTACCTGATGGAAGATTACGTGGACTTAATGATGCAACACAAATCATCCGAGCTAAATACATTGGTCTTCCGGGAACCAAGCCTGAAACAATAGAATTTCTTCAAAATATGAATTCAAGAGATTTTGAGCATTTAATAGAACGTTTATATAATAGCATGGGTTATGATACTGAACTAACTCCTCCCCAGAAAGATGGTGGAAGAGACATTATAGTAAAACATACCAAACCAGCAAAACGTGAAATACTTCTTATAGAGTGTAAACGTTATAGAGGTACGGTAGGAGTTGAAGTAGTTAATCGATTGCTTGGGATAGTTTCTAGTGAAAAGGCAAATAAAGGTGTTTTGGTAACATCTGGTAAATTTACAAAATATGCTCAAATTTTTTCAAAAGAGAACCCGAGAATTGAACTAATCAGTAACCAAGAACTTATTCCACTATTAAATGAACACTTGGGTCCTAAATGGACATCATATATAGACAGTTTACTTTTAGAAAGTAAGAAAAAATTTATGCAAAGTTAGGACTGTTATGAACTTCAACGATTACCAAACAAAATCACGCGGTACTGCAAAATATCCTGTCATTGGGCATGGAGTCATTTACCCGACTCTGGGATTGGTCAATGAGGCGGGAGAGGTTGCAGGCAAGATAAAGAAGATATTCAGAGACAAAGATGGCGTCATAGGTGAAGCGGAAAAAGAAGCACTCAAAGCTGAATTGGGAGATGTGCTGTGGTATATCGCCCAAGTCTGTTCGGAGTTGAATCTTTCTTTAGATGAAGTTGCCGAAGCCAACATCGAAAAATTGTTAGATAGACAAGCCAGAGGAAAAATTCAAGGCGATGGGGATAATAGATAGCAAGTGGCTGTTGGCAATCAGCCACTGGTGGACAACGCATAATGAATCAGCATACGCTTTTTACAAATGTGCAGGAGTATTATCAAAATTTAATAATGGAATTAAAGACTGCGAAAAAAATCATTTCGCTGTCTTTTTTATCTTTTGCACACGGCGTATGGACTGAAAAAATTTCACAAGTTTTAATTGAAAAAGCAAAATCTGGCGTGTGTGTGCGTTTAATTGTGGATGAAATTGGCGAAATATGGGATGACCGCCAACATTTTTTTCAAAACATAAAATTAATTGAACTTTTACGTTCCCATAAGATTCAAGTTGAAATTTTTCGCCCAACAAAACCTTTAAAAATTAATAATCGCTTGCATTGTAAATTCGTCGCTATTGACGATAAAACTGTATTTATTGGCGGTTCCAACATCGCAGATTTTTATATCACTTGGGTGGATGTCAACTTGCGCATGGATGGACATTTCGCAGACACATTTCATCGCCTGTATGATTTTTTACATGCTTATTCTAAAAATGGAGATGTATCTTTGCGCCTCTTAAATACGTCCAACTTGATTGCTGGCTCAGACCATTTGCATCTTACTGTGCCACATCTACATGATGATATTCGTCAAGCCTTTCTGAAATTAATTAGAGAAGCCGATAAATTTATCTACATCAGCACGTGGAGTTTTTTACCCGATGAAGAAATTTTGAATGCTTTATGCACACAAGCAAAAAATGGGGTGCAAGTGAATATTTTGCTTTCACATCGCACGCGCTTTCGCCCACTAGATTATGCAAATTATTTACATGTTGATAAATTGGTTTGCGCCGGCGGAAATGTCTATCGGTATACAAAAGGATATATGCACACCAAAGCCGCATGGAATAATCACAACGATATTTTATTCGGCTCTGCAAATTTAGAAACGCAATCGCTTAGAAATAATTTTGAGATGTGCTTACAAATCAACGCCTCATCTCTGACTTGGGAACTGCGTCAAACCTTTTACAATGACATTGCCTTTAGCATTAAGCAAACATCACAATCTCATGTGCAACGCTCACTGGCACGTAAGGTTCTGACTCACGCTTGCAATATCGCTACGTTGTGGTTGTAATCAATGCTTTGCGCGCCGTCTCGGCGTGTGTGAAAACGAGAAAATTATGAAGATGAATCGCTTTGAATACTGGATAATGAACTTTGATTTAGGGCGGAAAGTTTATTTGAGAGGGATTGTCAAAAAACTGCAAGAGATTTCGCAACTTCCGCCAAACAAAAAGATTCTTGAAATTGGTTGTGGAAATGGAATTGGAACGCGATTAATTCATGAGTATTTCAAACCCAGTGAATTAATCGCCACAGAATATGATGAAAGTCTGGTTGAGATTACAAAAGAAAAGGTCAAAGACATAAATGTTTTAGTAGAGCAAGCTGATGCCACAAGATTTCGATTTGCAGATAATGAATTTGATGCTGTTGTCGGCTTGAGCGTGATACATCACATTCCCGATTGGGAAAAAGCATTAGATGAATTGCATAGAATTATTGAACCAAATGGTTTGTTGATTATCAAAGAACTTTCGATTGATACGTTTAGTACATTCTTCGGGAAAATTTCACGCAAGTTTGTCGAACACCCATATGATGATATGTTTACCGAAAAAGAATTTATTGATTATCTAAAACAAAAAGGATTCAAAATTGAAGTCCTGATGCCACATTCGATGTTAGGCTTTTTGAGTGATTTTTATTTAGTAGCAAGAAAGATGTAATATCAATAGCAATGTTTGGGGTAAGAAAATGTATCCATGCCGAATCAAATTTCCCCTAAGAAAGAAGCGAAGCTATCCGTTTGGGTAGGTAAAACGTAAGGAAACTCTAACCTTTTTCCTACACGTTCATTCCCGCTTTTTGGTAGAATCGTCATTAAGTATTTTAGGAGAAAAACTATGGCTGGTATGGAACGGTTTACACAGCGTGCAAGGCGTGTTCTTTCTCTGGCACATGCAGAGGCTGAACGCGCTCGCCAAAATAATATTGGAACCGAGCATTTATTGCTTGGGTTAATGGACGAAGAAGGCGGCGTAGCCGGGCGCGTTTTGCGTGAATTAGGAATGACATCTGACAGAGTGCGCGAAGTAGTGCAACGCATTAGTGGCATTTCTGCTAACTTCGACCCGAATCGAATTGAACTTGCTGGCGAAACCCAACAAGTGCTTGAGTATGCAGTAGATGAAGCCCGCAGATTGGGTCATCACTACATTGGTACAGAACATATTTTGCTCGGCTTGGTTCGCATTGAATCAGTCGCCATGGAAGCATTAAGAAGATTAGGCGTGACGCCTGACCAAATTCGCCGGCAGACTCGCCGCGTGTTGAACGAATCCGCTTCATCTTCTACACCGACACCTGCTACACCCGCGGGAAGAAGTTCTTCAGGTGGAGCAAATCCAAAGACTCCTTTGGTTGACCAATTGGCTTCTGATTTAACATCCAAAGCCGAAGAGAAAAAACTTGACCCTGTCATTGGTCGTCAAATGGAAATTGAACGTGTCATTCAAATTTTGGCACGTCGTACAAAAAATAATCCCGCCTTAATTGGTGAGCCTGGTGTTGGTAAAACTGCTATCGTTGAAGGTCTTGCACAAAGAATCATTGAAGGTGATGTTCCTGCTCCATTGATGAACAAACGTTTACTTCAATTAGATGTAGGTTCATTAGTAGCCGGCACAATGTATCGTGGTCAGTTTGAAGAAAGACTCAAAAGAATTATTGATGAGTTGAAACAATCTGGCGCAATTTTATTTATTGACGAAGTTCACATGTTAGTCGGGGCTGGTGCGGCAGGTTCATCTGTAGATGCGGCAAATATTCTCAAACCTGCTTTATCTCGTGGTGAATTACAAGTTATCGGTGCAACCACATTAGATGAATATCGCAAACATATTGAATCTGATGCCGCGTTAGAACGTCGCTTCCAACCGATTCAAGTGGATGAACCAAGCGAAGAAGAGACCATTCAAATTCTCAAAGGCATTCGCAATGCTTACGAAGAACATCATCATTTGGTGATTTCAGATGAAGCCCTCGAAGCCGCCGCGCATTTATCCTCACGTTATGTGACCGAAAGATTTTTACCCGACAAAGCCATTGACTTGATTGATGAATCATCATCACGTGTGCGCATGTATAAAAGCCATGCCGCCAAACACGCCAAAGATTTATTCACACAATTACGTCAGGCTCGCCAAAATCGTGCCTTAGCACAAGAAGATGCCAATCAAGAAGATCTACGCGAATGGCAAGAACGTGAATCTGATTTGAGTGAGCAAATTGAACGCCTACGAACTGGTTGGGATAGAACCAATAGCCCTGTAGTCTCCGCTGAAGATATTGCGGAAGTTGTATCTATGTGGACAGGCGTTCCACTTATGCAACTTGCCGAAGAAGAATCAAAACGCTTGCTCAAAATGGAAGATGAACTTCGCAAGGGCATTATCGGTCAAGAAGATGCGATTATCGCCATCTCTCGTGCAGTCCGCCGCGCACGTGCTGGTCTCAAAGACCCGAAACGCCCAATTGGTTCATTTATGTTCTTGGGACCCACCGGTGTTGGCAAAACAGAATTAACCAAAACACTCGCTAAATTTATGTTTGGTAGTGAAGATGCCGCCATTCAACTCGATATGTCTGAATTTATGGAGCGCCATACGGCTTCACGTCTCGTCGGTGCGCCTCCCGGATATATCGGCTATGAAGATGCAGGTCAATTAACCGAAGCGTTACGTCGCCGACCTTATTCCATTGTTGTGTTTGATGAAATCGAAAAAGCGCATCCCGAAGTTCATAATATGCTTTTGCAAATTATGGAAGAAGGTCACTTGAGTGATGCCAAAGGTCGCAAAGTAGATTTCCGCAATGCGATTATTGTCATGACTTCAAACATCGGCGCGGATGTCATCAAGAAACAAACTTCATTAGGCTTTGCACTCAAACGTGACGAAGCCGCCGAAGAAAAACTTTCTTATGATGATATGCGCAAGAAATTAAACGAATCGCTCAAACGTGCATTCCGCCCTGAGTTTATCAATCGTATGGATGCAACCATCATCTTCCGCGCATTGAATAAAGAAGATATTCAAAAGATTGTTTCTTTGGAATTAGCCAAAGTAGCAGAACGCCTCAAAGAACATGACCTTGAATTGGTTGCTTCACCTGAGGCATTATCTTCCCTTGCAGAACAAGGCTATGATGCTGAGTTTGGCGCACGTCCATTACGCCGTGTGATTCAACAAAAAGTGGAAGACCCGCTATCTGACAAATTGCTGTCTGGTGAATTCGCCAATGGTGACGCGATTGATATTAACGTCAATGATGATGGCGAAATCGTGCTTGAAAAAGACCAAGAAAAGTTAGCAGAACCGAGTTTGTAAAAGATTTAACCACAGAGGGCACAGAGTTCACTGAGATTCTTAAAAAGATTTTCTCTGTGTTCTCCGTGAACTCTGTGGTAAAAATTCCCCAATGAATAAACAAGAATTATTTAAACAAGCAGACTATACCTTCCAGCGCGGAAACCGTGTACTGGCAAAAAAATATTTGACAGAATTCCTCTCCGCTTACCCGAATGATGAAGCGGCTTGGATGTTAATGGCAAAAATCGAAGATGAAAAAGAACGTAAGGGTCAATGTTTTCAACGCGTGTTGAAAATTAATCCAAATAACAATGAAGCCAAAATTGGTTTAGCAAGAATTAACTCAGCTAGCCCAACCTTACCTTTACCGAAAAGGCAAAATACAACACCATTCCAAACAAATCGAAATTCGTATTCAAGTAAATTACGCGGGGTTTTGATTACAGTTTTTGTAGTCACTTTATTTGGTGCAACCACTTTGGTCATGGCTCGGAATAATCCCAATTCTCAACTTGCAAAAATTCTTCCGCTGGCTACTCCAACGATTTCAACCAATCCACTTGCAGAAAATATTGCCCCACAAACGTTAGAAGAAGTGAATCAGAAATATCCGCAATATTTGCAATTGGTGAATGCGTTGATTGGTTTAGCAGTAGAAAATGCCGAAAACGGCATGGATGGTGCACCTGAAAGACCGGGCAGTGAGATTATGGTCTCTGAACAAGCAGGTATGGAAGCAAAAGCCATTATCGAAAACGCTCTGCCACAACCGGGTTCGCTTTCTTCTATTACGATTACTGAACAACAAATCACTTCTTGGTTGGTGATGGAATTACAAGAAAATCCAGATTTACCATTAAGTGATGTGCAAGTATTCCTACGCAATGGACAAGTACAAATTTGGGGTATGGTGAAAGGCAGTGAAAATTCTACGTCTGCATTAATTGTTGGTGAAATAAGCATTGACTCGAATCAATTACCGTATTTTGAAATTGAGTCAATGCAGATTGGTACGCAAGTGGTGCCAGACTTTTTGCTCAGTCAAATGCAGGCATGGATAAATGAACTGCTCGCCGAAAACATCAATGAACAAATGCCCGGGCTGGCGTTGATGAATGTGAATGTGGTCAACGGGTTGATAACTGTATCAGGGATGCGGTAACAAGCCAAAACGTCGTCGAGAGGCGATGTTTTTTATTTAAGAATTATTATCTTTTCTTAAGGATATTTATCAATTACACTGCGTCTTATTTGCAGAAGGAGAAATTATTATGAACACAAATTATGAAACGATTACTTTGGCGGGCGGATGTTTTTGGTGTTTGGAAGCGGTGTATGATGAAGTGAAAGGTGTGTTGTCTGTAGATTCGGGTTATTCAAACGGCAATGTGCCAAATCCATCTTATAAAGATGTTTGCACAGGCTTGACGGGTCATGCTGAAGTGGTACAAATTAAATTTGACCCGAATGTGATTTCTGTGCGTGATATTTTGAATGTGTTTTTTGGGATACACGACCCAACCACTTTGAATCGTCAAGGCGCGGATGTGGGAACACAATACCGCTCAGGGATTTATTATCACACGCCAGAACAAAAAGAAATTGCAGAAAATTTAATTAAGGAATTGACTGCACAAAAGATTTTTGATAACCCAATTGTGACTGAAGTGGAAGCGATTAAAGATTTTTATATCGCGGAAAATTATCATCAAGAATATTATGTCAATAATAAATTCCAACCCTATTGTATGGCAGTGATTTCACCGAAGGTGAGCAAGTTTAGAAAGCATTATCTGGAGTTGTTGAAGAAACAACCAGCATAAAAACGAGCGCGGAGTATACTCCGCGCTCGTTTTTATTAAGATATTAATTTCTTGTCTTTTCGTTTTAGATATACGAGTATGGTAAAAACTCCTATAAAAGCTGTTTGACAACTTGGAGAATTCATTGTGTCTTCAGGGATACGGCTTTGAGCGCGTATATTGACAATCTCGGTCTGAGGTATAGGTGTCCAAGTAAGGATGCTTCCATTTGCGCTATCTGCATTATGGTTAATAGGGGCATCAGGAAAAATAACTGTCCATGTAATCTCGGATAATGCAGAAAAACTTGAATCTTCTGAAAGTGTGTCAATATCAATATCATAAAAAATAGTTCCACCAACAATTTCAAGCTTATTGATTGTGATGCCATTTCTTTGTTCATATAAATCACGTAACTCATCTAAATTATTAAAAGATGCAGTGGTAATACACCAAGTTTCATCATCGCGATGTTCTTCAGTTACGATAATGTTTGGTGTGCTTTCCGCAGTATTACAGAAATCTTCTGAGTTATTATTTTCCTTTTCCAAGTTTTCTCTTTCTTCTGCAGAAAAACCAATTTCGGTACGAAGTTTTCCTGAACCGTCAGAAGTAATTTGAGTTGTACTTTCTAATTTATGACACCCAATTAACAAAACACTAAGCAGTATCCATATTTGAATTAATCGTCTTTTCATTTTTGTTCCTTTCAAACTATTAAATTCATGAGTGTTACGCCCTCTATTAAGGTATCACAAAAAAGTTTGTTATACTTTTATAGTTTTATGAGTAAAAATTCAGTTCCTAATTTTTTTATTAAGAATATCCCCATCTACGGGGATACTATCCTCGCGCCAATGGACGGCTATTCCGATTGGCCCTTCCGTTCCATTTGTCGTGAACTCGGCTCAGCCATGAGTTACACCGAATTTGTAAAAGTAGAAAAAATTCTTAGCAAGTCAAAAGAACCTGCCAAGCGATTGTTTTTCAAAGAACCTGAAAGACCGATGACATTTCAAATCTATGGCGAAGACCCAGATTTGATTCTCAAAGCGGCATTACAAATTGAAAAATTAAATCCAGACATTATTGATTTGAATATGGGTTGCCCGGCTAAAACAATTGCAGACCGTGGCGCAGGCGTTGGTATGATGCCTTCTCCATTGACGATTGCAAGAACTTTTAGAAAACTTGTAAAGAATTTAAAAGTTCCAGTCACTGGAAAGATTCGGTTGGGCTGGGATAAAAATAAAAACTATAAACTGATTGCAAGAATTGTCGAAGAAGAAGGCGGCTCATTAATTGCAATTCATGGTCGCACCAAAGAACAACGCTATGCTGGTCAAGCCAATTGGGATGCAGTGGCTGAGGTTAAGTCAACAGTAAAAATTCCAGTCATTGGAAGCGGTGATATAAAAAGAGTCGCAGATATTGACCGTATGAAACATCATACCAATGCAGATGCTGTCATGATTGGTCGTGGTGCGATTGCAAATCCTTGGATTTTTTCTCGCATTGACCGCGAAGATGTATCACCACAAATGATGCAAGATTTAATTCATAAACATTTGGCGCGTTGTGTTGAATTTTATGGTGATGAAGACGGCTCGCGTTTGTTCAGAAAATATGCTGTGCAATATTTACTCATGCACTCACTCACACGCGATGAAAGAAAAGAAATTCTCAAACCGCGTCCATCGGGTGAGTTTGCAAAAATGCTTGAACAAATTTATGCAGTAGTGTAAAAGGAATTAAAAATGATTCTTGATTTACCACTCATTCTCGAAACGCGACGCAATCACGCGCTTGAACATGCCAGCATTCATTTGCTTTCGCACAAACATCCAAACCAGCGCATGGCAGGTCATTCCAATCCAACTGGTTTTTATTTGCTCGGAAATTTAAACACGCAAGATGTTTGGGAATGTGTGACCGAAGCCCATGCGCGATTAAACTCCGGCGAACATGATTTAGCGATTCATCCCGGTTGTGGAACGAATCTAGCAACCACTGCGCTTCTTTCCGCAGGGTTTGCTTGGTTGCCGCTTCGTGGAACTAAATCTACCCTTTGGCGATTCATGTTGATTCCATTTGCATTAATTTTGGGACTTGTAGGTTTTAACATGAGCAGACCACTCGGACCGTGGCTACAAAAACGTGTGACGACAGAAGCCCGTCTTGGTAATCTACAAATTGTGGATATTATCTACGTCCGCAAAGGTGTGCATCGAGTGATTACAAAATAAATTGTGGTCTCGATACGGTTTCGGCTATCGCCTCAACCTACTCGACCACCGTCTTTCATCTTTCTTCTTTCAATTCAAATGCCCAATATTTTTTTCCTCCACGGCAATGACGAATTTGCCATCACACGCAAACTAAAAGACTTCGAGTCCGATCTCGGTGACCCAACCACGGCGGGTATGAATACAACTCGTCTCGAAGCGCGCACAATGACTGAAAATGATTTGAATAACGCAGTTAATGCTATGCCTTTTCTGGCACCAAAGAGATTGGTGTTGCTTGAAAATCCATCGAGTAAATTTAATAATCCTGCTACAAGAAAAAAGTTTTTAGAATTTTTAGAAAAGACTCCTGACACTGCAAAACTTGTCATTCATGAATTGATTGAACCGAAAGAAGTAGAGAAACATTGGTTAATCAAATGGGCTGGAAAAAATTCTTCTGCTATTAAGACGCAAGCATTTTTTCTTCCCAAACAAAGAGATATGACAGGCTGGATTATGAATGAAGTAAAAAATCAAGGCGGGCAAATGGAGCCAGCCGCTGCAAGCAAATTGGCTGAAATGGTCGGTGTGGATACACGTCAGGCGGGGATGGAAATTGCTAAACTGTTGGCGTATGTCAACTGGGAGCGAGCAGTTCGAACGTCAGATGTTGAGGCGGTTTGTATTGTCACATCACAACAAAGTGTGTTTGATTTTGTAGATGCATTGTCACAAGGTAATGGAAAAGTCGCGCAAAAATTATTGCATCGCTTGTTAGAAAATGAAGACCCGTTTTCATTGTGGGGCATGGTTGTGCGTCAATTTCGTTTATTGATTCAAGCCCGCGAAATTTTAGATGGACGTGGCAACAAAGATGATGTGGCACGCGCATTAGGTGTGCATCCGTTTGTAGCAGAAAAAACAACGGGGCAAGCAAATCGTTTTTCAATTGAGTCTTTAGAAAATATTTACCGAAAATTGTTACGCATTGATGAGCAAGTTAAAACAAGCCAAGTGACATTAGACTTGGCTTTGGATACATTGATTGTTGAATTGAAGAATTAAAATAATTTTGATTGAATAATCTGCGCATCATCATTGGATCCATTCCAACCGAATTTCTTTAAATCAACTTTATCTTTCGCATCAAACTTAACGCCTTCTCCTTCTAGCAACTGACGTTGTTTCTCAGCCCCAGCACGTTCACTGATTTCACCTTTCGAGTTAATCACTCTTTGCCACGGCACATCATCAGGGCAATTCGCCATTGCACCACCAACCCAACGCGGAGCAAATGCTTTGTAGGCTTCAATATCTACACCATTCGGCGGTGGAATCATTTTTGCAATTTGTCCGTATGTAGCAACTTTCCCACGCGGAATTTTACGGACAATCATCCACACTTCTTCGTAATATGTTTGTTGATTAGGCGGTGAAGAAAAAGATGGCATATATTATTTCCCATTCCAACCATATTTTTTCATGTCAATGCGACCACGAACTCCAAATGGAACACCTTCATCTTCCAATAAAAGTTGATGTCGTTTGGCTTGTATTTTGTCGCGGTCATTAATTTCACCTTTTGAACTGACCACTCTTTGCCACGGCACTTCATTCGGGCTACTCGCCACAGCATTGCTCACCCACAAAGCACCATATTCAAGATATGTTTCAGCATCCACACCAGCAGGCGGACGAATCATTTTTGCAATTTGTCCGTAAGAAGCAACTTTCCCGCGCGGGATTCTTGTAACGATATTCCACACTTCGGCATAAAATTTTTGAGGATCAGAGAGAGAGGGAAGATTCATTTTGTTTCCTATTAACGCTTTGCTAGATATTTATAATACAACGTCTGCCGTACATTTGCAATAAAATTTTCTGCTAATTCACCTTGCATAAATTCTAATGAGACGATTTCATCTGCAACCAACCTATTTGGATGCTCCGCTTCAAGCCTACCAGCAGGTTGAATCTCAGTAGCAGGCATGGGCAATGTCGTGAGGCGTTGTTCTTCGTCTAAAATAAAATAATATTCATAGGTTCTATAAATCGAGCGATTGATTTCGTACAGTGGAGTCAATGCGCCGATGAGAAGTAATATGTAAATAGGAATTAGTAATTTTTGTTTAGTCTGTTTTGAAAAAATAGTTTCCCCAGTTAATATCATCAAATAAAATAATGGCGCAATCGAGGCTCGCATGACAAAATCTCGCCCTGAGCCGATTTGGATGAAAGGGATAATAATAAGTAAAATGCCTGTGATAATCCAACGCGGGTCACGATATTTGATTGGAGCAAGTAGCAACCATAAAATCCCACCTTCGAGTAAAAAGAAAAATATAAATTCTTTGAATGGAATGATTTGAAGTCCACGAGTTTGGGCGGCAGTGTTCGATGAAAAATAAAAATAAGAAAGAAGAGAAATGATTATGGATGAAGCAAGAATTGAGTAATTAATATTTTTAAGTATTGATTTGATGTTTGTATTTTTGAAAATTTCAATTACTACGTAAGGGAATAATCCAATAGAAGCAAGTGGGGCGAAGAAGAAGCAGAGAGACCAGATAAAAATTTTATGTGCAGGAACTTGCTCCTGCTTATCAAGTGGCAAGCCACTTGACTCCAAAATTAACACAATACACAACCACGCAGGCATGGCTTGATTAAATACCCAAAACAATTGCGTTGTAAAAGATGAATACTGTAAATTCCCAGACCAGATTTCAAGATGGGTTACAGGTGGAAATAAAGTCGGATATTCTTGTGGAAAGAATAAAACGCCTAGTGAATCTAATCCGCTAAAGAGAATAAATAATAAAGTTATTTTGATTGGAGAAGTTTTTAAGAAGTTACTGAGTTGAAGTGTTATGAGAATAATTCCAAGCCAAGACCATAAGAATAGAAATAAATTCGCAATTTGCCAACCGAAAAGTTTTCCAATCCATGCAGAAGGAAGCCAATAGCCGACGTAATAGACCAGCATTTTTATTGGTCCGCTTTCAGGTTGGGAATAATAGATTGGAAAATCAAAATTGATTAAATCGTGAAACACTGCATTGCGCCAATGATGGTCCCAGTTTTGGAAAGCGTAGCCGCCGATGCCGGAGAGGAAGAGCCAAGAGCCAGTAAGCAAAAGGCAGAAAGCAGTAGTTTTAGAAAAGCGGAAAGTGGAAAGTGGAAAATCTTGTTTGAGAAATTGATAGAGTGTAAAAATGATGATTAAGAAAATAGGGATTGAAATAGATAAACGAAGCCATCCGAATAAAAATAAGAGAAATGGAAAAATTAAGTAAAGAATGGAAATACGATGTAGATTTTTCATAAGTTGAAGATGGTCTACGGTCTATCGTCTAGTTCGTAAATGACATAATCATCTTTTTGAATTGTAATGGAATAATTTTCATCTAAGAAATTCTGTAATTCGGGGAATTTGGTGCGAGTTGTATCGTCACCGCCAACCCAGGGTTTATCAGCAGAAGTGACTTCGATAATAAAACGTGGCATAGAATCCTGTAATTGATTTATAAAATCATTTCGCAAGTTTTGGATATATGGGTTTGAGATGTGATGGTAGAAATAAAAATCAAAAACGTATTCAGTTGCAATCAGTGCACGAGTTTCAAGCATAGCGAGCAGAGTGCCGCCTGTCCAATCGAGAGGTTGGACGAAATCACCTGTTTCAAGATTCTTTTCGAGAAAGTTTGCGATTTCTATTGCACGGTCTGATGAGGTGACGATGGGTTGGTTGTTGAGTTGGCGAATAAATGTTTGGGATGGGCGGATGGTGATGAAAAGAGTGAGAAGAAAGAGGATGGAGGAAAGATAATTAATGGATAATGGATAATGGGTAATGGATAATGGATAATGGGTAATGGATAATGATGCGAGAAGGATGATGAAGTAAATAAATAGGATGTAATGATATGGGAAAAATTGACCTGTGAAGGCGGGATAGATTGCATAGCATAATGTTAAACTTGCAAGCAGATATGTTTTTTTGTTTTGATTCAAGTAAATAGCAAATGTGGCAGGGATGAGCCAAAGTGCATGGCCACCGAAACGCCAGACGAGATTCAAAATGTAAGATAATCTTTCTGTGCTGGATAAAATCACTAACTCGCCGTTGATTTGTGAATATAAACCCCAGTAATTTAATGCAATGTCAAAAAATGGTGATAAAGCATTTGTGGATGCAAGCCATAAGATAATTGCTACAACTAGAATCAAAAACCCAAGTGCATAATAAAATATTTTTTTAATCCAAGCGGAATCAAGGTCAAAGAGAATGATGGGGATGAGTCCGATGGCGGAGTGAGGTTTGATTGACGCGGCAAGACCAAATAGAAATCCAAGTATGAGGCGGTGATTGAAAGAAAGATTCTCTTGAAGGGCGATAAATATCGCTAACGATAGAAAAATCAAAATCAAGTACTCACGTTGTAAAGATAAAGCGGGACCGCCTTGTAAATATTTGAGTCCAAATAAAATGCCAGCGATGAGTGCGGAGGTTTTATTTATTTTTTTTAAGGCGTGATAGGTGATGAAAATGATTGAGGCGAGAATTAATACATCGAGAATGCGGATGCGAAACGGACCGAAGTTGCTGAGTGTGCCAAGTAGATAATAGATGATGTAACTGCCTGGCATTTGAAAGTCGAAAAAATCTTTGTAGGGGACTGCGCCGTTTTGCATGAGAAAGGCTTCGTACAGTAATGGGGCTTCGTCGTGTGCGATTTGCCATTGCAAAGAAAAAATTGCTTGCACAATTAAGAAGATGGCAAGCAATATCAGAAATAAAATTTGAAACCGTTTTAGGTTAATCAATGAACTCGCCACCGAAGATATCTTTATCTAATAAAGTTTTATTCCCTGAAAATTTGAAATGGACTTCAATGCGTTGAAAACATCGCTTTTCGCCCATGAGCACTTTGCGAGAGTAATAGAATTCGTTATCGTCTTCGTATTCAACGCTGAGGTCGTTGACTAAGTCAATGCGACCTTGAATTTCTTCGCCACAGCGTTTGCATTTGACTGTGAAGGTGAAGTCGTTTCTTTGAGGTTGAGGGGATGAGGAGAAGAGTTTTTTGAGGAAGTTCATAGCCCGATGATAATACAGATTTATATATCTATTGGTAATAGTATAATTCACAGATTAGGTGAAGAAACATATTTCAGGAGTGATTTGTCATGGCAAAAGTCATTGGGGAAAGTGGAGCATGGAAAAGTGTTGTTAAAGACCTAAATAATGCAGGTTTTTATCCTGAGAAGCCGTCTGAAATTTCCAAGCTACTAGAACAAGCTAAAAGAGAATTGAAAAGTGATGAGGCAAAAGCTAGCCAAAAAATTCAGGAACAAATAGAGACACTGAAAAAGAATTTACAAGAATTAGAAAAGAATTTTGAAGGCGATTTGCAAACATCTAGGAAACAAATATCTAATGAGATTGAAACTGTTCAATTGGAATTAGATATTCTTCAGAGTGGAATGGGATGGATACAAAAGTTTATAAATTACCAAATTATCAAAAAGTATAAAACTAAGATAAAAATTCTAAAGAAACAATATAAAGATTGTTCATTAATCCTTCAAAGAAAAATAATCTCTGTAAAAAATGCTTTAGATAAAGCACAAAACTCTATTGATGATTTTGTCTCAAATGAGTGTAAAAGTAGCAGAGATAAAGTTTCGATTTTACAATCTGCGCTTACTTCACCTGACTTTGCAGGTGCAATAGCAGAGATAGAACTTATTGAAAAATTAAAAACACTACCTGATAATTATTGCTTAATAAATGATGTTAAGATAAATCTTATAGAAAGCATACGCTTTGATGGTGAATGGCTAGCATCTGCACAAATAGACCATCTTGTAATATCCCCTTATGGAATATTTGTAATTGAAGTGAAAAACTGGAGTAAGAAATTTACACTAGATGGTAATTATTTTGATCCTTATCTCCAAGTCAAACGGGCTAGATATCTATGCTACAGAGTTATAGGAGAGAAATACAACTTAAAAGTAAGAAGTATTATTGCTTATAAAGGCTCTATACCTGAAAAACCTTCTAATAGTCAATCAAAAGTTTTACGGATTGAAAAAGTCAAAGATTATGTTTTATGGTTTAAAGAAACAAACGTTAGCAACAAGATTGTAGAAGAAGTAGTAAATTTTATTATTAATCAATAGTTTATAAACTACTTTTTTTCAGATTTTCAGTAACTATATCAAAATTCCCACTTCCCCAACACATCCATTGACTTGTAATTCGTTAAATCCAATTGCAACGGCGTGATAGAAACATAACCTGCTTTCAATGCCCCAAAATCTGTGCCAGGTTCATCAACACCTGTGGGAGCTTCGCCACCAATCCAATAATAAGGTGTGCCACGTGGGTCACTGCGCGTGACAAGTAAATCACGATACACACGCAATCCCTGACGGGTAATCATAAATCCTTTGAGTTCATCTTCTTTCAAATATGGCACATTGATGTTGACCACTACATCTTTTGGCAAATCATCTGCAATTATTTTTTCAACAACACGCCTGGCAACAGATGCAGAAGTTGAATAATCTAATAAACCTTTGAATCCATCTGGCGAATCAAGCGAAACAGCAATTCCTTTTACACCTGTTATCACGGCTTCCATCGCGGCGGTGACTGTGCCTGAATATGTAATGTCATGCCCGATGTTGGCATGTGGATTAATCCCCGAAACGACCAAATCAATTTGTTCTTGATGTAATCCAAGCAAAGACAATGCAACACAATCCGATGGCGCGCCGTCGGATGTAAAAGCAGGTGTCCCGTCAGCAAGAAGCGTCTCACGCACACGCAATGGACGTTCCATCGTCTTTACATGTCCCGAAGCAGACCAATTTTTATCTGGCGCAAAGACAGTCACCTTGCCAAGTTTTCGCATCTCTTGTGCAAGGGCTAAAAGTCCGGGCGCAGTTACGCCGTCATCATTGGTGACTAAAATATGCATAAATTAATTATAACTTGATGTAAACCCGCTTCTTGCTTAATGTGTAATTGGTTTTTGAACCTCAACATTTATTTAAATAAAAAGGACACGGCATCGCCGTGTCCCTACAAATTTACGGTATCAACATCACAAGGATCATAATCCCCAAGGCTACCAAATTTCCTTTAATGATTACTTTTCGTGCTTGCTTTTTGATTTGTGCATCAACAATTTCATCTTCAATTTTTTCTTTTTCATCAGTCATGTGGCGCAAACTGCGCTGAGCAAGAAGTACTCAGGTCTTGTCTCGCCACTGAAAATAACTTGAGGTTGCGGCGGCGATTACAAAAAACAGAGGCAATCGCCATAACACATGCACATCAAAATAAAGCAAGGCGACTAGAGCACAACCGCAATCACACCCTGTCGGATTGCAAAATCCAAACGCTTCTTTCTTTCCTTCGGGCTGATATTTGCAATACAAACTTCCGTTGCGCCTTCATCGCCTAATGGATTCAATTGATTGGTATTTGTGCTAGAGAAATTAAGATTCATAGTTGCTGGAATTATATTTACTAAGATTAATCCTAACTAAAAATGGTTATACAAAACAAAAACCACCGAGGTTTTCAAGACCTCGGTGGTTCGGTTATCTCAACTTCAACATCACACCATTTTGAGATGGGTCATACAACAAAATGCCTTCTTCGGTTTTGTTATATGAAACACCAGCTTTATCAATATTGGCAATGGCATCATCCAATGCTTTTTGATTTGGAAATTCCACTGTGAAATATCTCAAACCAACTGCATCGGCTGGGGGAGGTGGAGCACCAACGCCTTGCCAAGTGTTTAATCCAACGTGATGATGATAACCACCTGCTGAAACAAACGCCATTTGAAAATCTTTGACATTACCCATCACATCAAAACCAATGACATTATGATAAAAATCCACAGCCTCATCTACATCACGGACGTGTAAATGGACATGTCCCATTTTTGTTGCAGGCGGAACAGGCACACTTAAATCTTCATCTTTTTTCAAGAGACTAAACAAAGCATTTACATCTAATGGCTCGCGTCCATCGCTCCAAGAGCCATCTGTGCGACGAGTTTCATATTTGCCATCTTTCAATGTCCATGAGCCATCTTCTGGAGATTCGGCATATAACTCAATGCCATTGCCTTCTGGGTCATCAAGATAAGTTGTTTTGGTCATAATATGGTCAGTTGGTGAGTTGCGATATTTGATTGCAAATAATCTTGCAATGGCAATGGCAAGTTCTTTTCTGTTCGGGAATAAGATTGCGAAATGATATAAGCCCGTCACACCGCGATATTTTTTCAAGTTTGGTTCTTCAATTAAATTCAATAAGGCTGTACTATCAGAACCGAGGGTGGCTTTGTTACCTTCTTGTGATTGAAGTTTTAATCCGAGGGCTTGTTGATAAAAGCGAATCTGATTCTCAAGATTGGCAACTGTCAAGGTGACAGCACCAACTCCCACGTCAGCATGAAGCGAAAAAGTTTTTTGAGTCGTTTGCATATCTTTAATCATTATAAATCCAATTTATGTCACTCTTCACTATTGCTCAGAGTGACACACTAACCATTACGAAAATAAGTTGAAACGTCCGAATGCGATAAAAACAGCGAGTGCGAGCAAAACAATGTTGACAGGAATCACTTGATATTCTTTCTTTGGCACATGCACAGTGAAAATTGCTAATGCTTGAATTAATGCAAGACCAATTGCGGCAAGTACAGTAAGCCACGGAAAAATACCAGTGACCAACGGCACAATTAAACCAATAGCACCAAGCAATTCGGCAACGCCAATAAAACGAATGTAATTATCAGTTTTATCTTGCGCCCAAGTCATTTGTGGGTTGGCACGAACTTTAGCAGGTGTAAATGCTTTCATTTGACCCGCCATCAAATACATCGCGGCTAATAATCCTTGTACAATCCATAAAGCGATATTCATTTTCTTTTCTCCTGAAATAAATAATTTTTAGAAACCAATTTTTTCTTTCACAATAATCATGGTGATACGATTTGGTTTTACTTCTTTATTGATAATCAACAATTTACTTAAGTTTGTGTTGATTTTATAAAGTGCTTGCATGTGTTCATCTTCAAGTGGCACAACATACTCATTAATTCTTTTCAAACCTTCGTTCAAATCCTTCACAAATTTTTGAGCACCGACAATCCAAATCACTTTGCCTGCACTATTGGCATACGCGCCAAGTTGACTTCCCGTATTCGATGCAATCAACACATGCCCATCTTCAGTCACAGCATGAACACTGCCTGCGGCATAATCTGGCGAGCCAACTAATTTTCGAATCTCTCGCGCTTGTGTTTCACGATTCATGGCAAACATTTTGGGGCGAAGTGCATCAAAACGACCTGATGTATCAATTTCTTTTTGAATCCCCAATGTTTCCAACGTTACGGATGAACCTAAAAATACTTCTGAACCTTCAGGCACCAATTCAAAAAATAAGCGTTTGGCATCTTCGGCATTTTCTGCAATCAATGTTTTGATTCCATTCGCTTCCAATGCTTGTGCCGTGCGTTTGATTTGCTCTTCAGAAGCAACTTCCGAAAATAATTTATCTGAAACTTGAACATTTGCTACCATTAAAAATTTCTCCTTTAAGATTTTGCTTGACGGTATTGAAACTGTCTGATAATATACATTTGTTGCCTAAACAACAGATGTTGTAAATGTACCAATTCGTACTAGCACAGTCAACCACCAAAACATGAGATTTGTTGGATAAGCAACACTGGAGCGAAAATGTTGATTAACCCCAAAGAAAAAGAAAAACTAGACCCACGCATCAAACGTACCCGCAACTTGATTCTTGAATCCTTCGGCAGTTTACTGGCTGAAAAAAATTTTGAAAGCATCTCTGTGCAAGATGTGACTGATAAAGCTCAAATCAATCGGGCTACCTTTTATTCCCACTTTCAAGATAAATACGCCTTGCTTGATTATTCTATTAGCCAAATGTTTCGGCGTGAAATTGAAAAACGCACGTTAGATGCGTGTCATTACTCCCCTGATAATTTGAGAAATTTAATTCTAGCAGTGTGTGAATTTTTAAGTGGCATTCATTCTAGCTGTGCGCAACCTCATCAACAATTTGAGTCGTTGGTTGAATCACAAATCAAAAAACAAATTTTTGATTTGCTATCGTTTTGGTTGAGCAAATCAAAAACAAAAATCTCAACAGAAATTCCCGCCACAGTTGCCACTTGGGCAATTTACGGTTTGGCTTCACACTATAGTCACATGAAAAAACGTCCCGCTCTCGAAAAATTCGTGAACGAAGCGTTTCCTTTGGTGGCTGTTAATTTAGAACAGTTTGCGTAATAAAAGTGACAGTCACCTCAAAGGTGACTGTCACTTTAGTAATACTATTACTTCTTCGACATCTCTTCTTTGAATCTAACTAACGCTTCCACAGGTGTTGGGTCAACACCATAGCCCATGGCTAAATAATACGCCATGTAATCGCCAAACAAAATCAACGTCCACATGTGAGCAAGTGTAGATTTTCCGCGTGCATCCACAAAATCGGTATTCAAACCTTCAAGCATAAAAGTTTTACGAGTCAAATCCGAGCGCAAACGATTACGACGACTATCCGATGCGGCGCGTAAAAATAATGTCATGGTGTGTGCATTCAATGTCTGTTGCGGATTAATTGTGCCAGCCAATGTGTTGTGATTCGCTTCTGGTAAAAATTCAAAATTCGCGGCGGCTTTGGCAACTTCATTGATTTGCCCTTTCCATCTGCGTGCCACTGGCGCAAGCAAACCCGCACCCATCACCGTCACCCAACGCCCCATCAATTGCCCCGCATATCTTTTTGCAGGATTATTTGCGGCTAATACATCTGCTTTCAAATGCTCTTGTGATTTTTTCATCGCGTCAATCGCTTCGATTAAATCATCTTCTGGATTTGATATCAGATTCATTCGACTTAATAGACTCAACAACAAGCCGAATGAAAAACCTACAGCGGCTCGGGGCTGACCGTTATGGCTGAATCGCCAAACTGGAATATTTTTCTCGCCTGCGAGTTTTGCAAGTTCACCACCAGTGGAGATTGCCACAATCGAACATTCATTTGCAACGGCAGTTTCAAACGAGTTTAATGTCTCTTCTGTGTTGCCAGAATGTGATGAACAAATGACAAGCACATCTTTTCCTTTGGCAAACGCAGGCAAACCGTAATCACGATGCACAATCACAGGTATGGATATTGTAGATGCCACATACGCGGTAACCAAGTCTGCCCCGATGGCTGAACCACCGAGTCCACATATCACAATGCTTTGATAATTTCGTTTTTCAAAAAGTAGTGGCTGAGTTTTACCTAACTCCCATGCTTCGCCTAATTGATTTGGTAAATTATCAATTTCGCCAAGCATATTGAGCGTATCAAGTTTTTTGAAATATGCTAAATCGTCTAAGTTCACTTTGTTTCACCTTCTTTTTTATCAGGAATAAATATTGCGATAATACACAACACCCAACCGAGTGTATCAAAAAAACACGCCAGCAATTGAAAGAATATATGCCAGATTTAAGTAATCCATCATGAGTCGGGCTTGAGCTGCGAAATAGTTTTGAGCAATATCCGTTAAACCGCCAAGCAACATAATACTCAAGCCGATTAAAACCAGAATAGATTTTCGTGGTGATTGCTTCCAACGCACAATGGCGAAGATTAAACCAATCACCCATACAAACATTGGAATACAAACTGTGGCGTAAAACATAATGCTCCTACCTTCAAACTTCCGAAGTCTTTAAGACTTCGGAAGTTTATTTTAACTCGCATCCTTGATAAATTTTGCCAAATCATTTCTCATCGCTTTCAATGATGGCATGTGAATATACATCATGTGACCTGAATCATAATAATACATACTGACATTTTTTCTCAATGATTCATCCAAACCGAGATGGTCAAATGTATATTCGGTTGCAGAGTATGGTGTACCTAAATCGTAATATCCATTTGCTACAAAGACTTTCATGTATTTATTGAACGTCATGGCTTGGCGTAACGTCTCGGCGACATTGACGTATTGGTTTTGGAAATAACTATATGACCAATTCATCCAAACTTTTTCACTCAAAATTTCATAAGGCGAATCCGTTTCAAATTTTAATTCACTGCGGATGTAGTCATTGAACGCGGCAGTATACGGTCCATTCACTTGGGCGAAAAGAGGGTCATATTCGATAGTTTCAGTAACCCCTAAACGGTCAATGCCTGTGAAGCGGCTATCTAATCTACCCACAGTTTTTCCGCGGTCGCGTAATAATTCTTTGAAGAAATGTCTATCTTCAATTCTCAAGTTGCTTCGTCTAATAAATTCTTCTGAAATGCCAGTATAACGTGAAAGTTTTTGAACAATGTTTTCACGTTCTTCTGGAGTCAACGATGCGCCTTTGAGCAAAGCAGTTGCATATTCACCCATTGCAAATGCTTCGGCTTCTTTTATCACATCTTTCAACGAGCCTTTGAAGTTTAATTTTTTATGATACCAAGCAGTCGCCGCATAAGCAGGTACGAACAAAATAAACGGCAAATCATTGTTGAGGTTGAAATCTATGGTGGTGAAATCTAACACCACAGAAATTAGCATCAAGCCGTTTAACATCATGCCATGACGGTCTTGTAAATATCCGGACAATCCTGCGGCGCGTGTTGTGCCATATGATTCACCTGCTAAAAATTTTGGTGAAAGCCAACGATTGTAACGCGTTGTGTATAAACGAATAAAATCACCAACCGATTGAATATCTTTTGTAAAAGTATGCCACTCTTTGGATTTTTCACCTTCAACCGGGCGGCTATAACCAGTACTCATTGGGTCAATGAAAACCAAATCGGTTTCATCTAAAACAGAAAATTCATTATCCGTTAATTTGAAAGGCGGCTTGGGCATTTCGCCTTCATTGGTCAACACAACTCTTCTTGGACCTAACACACCTAAATGTAACCAAACAGATGAAGAACCGGGTCCACCATTGAAGGAAAATGTGAGCGGACGTTTGGCTTTATCTTTAACGTCATCACGGGTGTATGCCACAAAGAAAATTTGCGCGCGTGGTTTTTCAACCTCGGCATCTTTGTCTTTATCTACAATCTCTTCTTTCAATACCATCGTCCCAGTGGTGACGGTGTATTTAATCGTCTTGCCACCAATTTTCACCGAATGTTTGGTTGTGACAATGTTATCTTTTGGGGTATCTTTCTTTTCATCTTTATCTTTGTTTTTTGATTCGTCTGCCATTGTTATTCTCCGTTTTTGTTTTTAGGTAGCCATTCTAAATATTGAATAATAACACCCGGATCATCTACTTCCAGTTCAATTTTCACTATTTCGTCATGACTTAATGTTTCTAGAGAGGAAAGTCTGTTCATAGTAGTTTCAGTAGGTTTTGCAGATCCTATTAAGACTCTAGTTGAACCAAGTTTTATCTCCTTATCAAATAAGATTATGCTGTCATGGTTTCCATCAAAAACAAATTTCATTTTCTCATTTTTTGAAAAGTATTTAGCTAGATTTTGGGCTGAAATTTTATCAAAACCAAAATTAACACTGTTTCCTTTAAGAATTTCACCTGTTTTAAGGATACCAACTATCTCTTTTAATAGATGATATTCCTCAATAGATATTTTGTCCGGCCACAAAAAATCTGTTTTTAGAATATTTTGAATAAATGTCAAGTGATTAGCAACTTCAATATGTACTTCTAATGGTTTAGAAATTAAATTTTCAGGAAAATCATAGCGCATTAATACTCTATTAGTATCTAAATGAACTATATTCAACCACCCACCTAATGCAAAGGATTTTTCAAGATCCATGATGCTTTTTACTTGGGAAACATTCCATCCCATATGATTTAATTGGAAGGAAAGTATACATTCTCGTTCTGGAATTTTTGTTAGTAAAGAGAATTTTGCTGGAATTGGTTGGTGATCATTAGACATTAATACTTCGTCACTACCATAACGTACTTCTCTAAACTCAATATAAGGCACTTCTGCTACGAGTTCATCTTTCTTATTAAAAACCTCAATTTTTGCAAGAAACTTTCTGTCCCTCTTTAAAGGCTGTATTATAAGACCGTCAGGCTTAAACTCGTCTTCAAAAAGCAGGCTGTCAAAATCTAGTTCTTTAGGGATTTTAAAATCTTTAATAAATGGTGCCTTTATTTCTGCTCTGGTTCCTTTTTTAAATGCATCTTCCCAAGCCTTTTTAGTTTTTTTCCCTTCTTCACTCTCATCAAAATTTAGAGTAAGACCAAAGTTAAGAGGATAATCCAACTCAGCACCAGGATATTTTGAATAAGCACTTATTACAGTAGTATTTTCATTAAATTCAACCCCATATCTAATTCCTGGATGATCTAGTGTTTCAATTGTATTTATTAATTTCCCTTTCTCATGATTTTTCAATACACGTTTTTTTATGCTTTCAATTGAAAGGTTATTCAAAACATTATCTTTTGGGATTTTTATTGTGAATGTTTGTTGTTTTTTCCAGTCTGGAGAAGGTTGGGCTCTCAAAAAATCTTGTATCCAAATCCAATACCCTATATCATTTATAGAATCATAAACCAAGTAAATAAACAACTCGGGTCTTTCAAGAAAATATTGTAAAGTACTGGTTTTGCAGGAGTGAGAAATAAATCCCTTTTTATTAATAACTAAGCTATTTGAAGATTTTAACTGTATGAGAAAATGTGCACCTGTAACTTCTTCATTTTCAACTATTTCTAGTTCAAGGTCAACACCGTAATCATTTTTTATTTCTTCAACAATCCATTCTTTAGGAAAAGTACGCTTAACAAATTTTAAGGAATCTTCTTCTAGAATATGTGAAATAGGACGTTTGGGTAGTTTTTTCATTTTATTGAGTTAATTAAATTATAAATTTCTTTCTTATTCCAACCACTAGATTCAGCCAACTCAACTGAAATCTCTTTTGCGGATTTATCTTTCTTCAATTCTTTCTTAATCGCTTTCAGTAGTTCTTCTTCCGTCCACTTTTCTACTTCTTCTTTCTTCTTTCCTTCAATAACGAGTGTAAATTCCCCACGTGGTTCTTTGGATTCAAAATATTTAATCCCATCACTTACACTTCCACGAAAATATTCTTCGTACATTTTGGTCATCTCACGCGCAATGCAAATTTGACGATTGCCTAATGTTTCTTGAATATCTGCAAGTGAATCTATTAAACGATGTGGAGATTCTAGAAAAATCAATGTGTAAGGTTGTTCAGAAATTTCTGAAAGAGATTTTTTTCTTTCACTTTTTTTATGTGGAAGATAACCGAGATATAAAAATGAATCTGTCGGTAAGCCGGAGACGGTCAAAGCGGAGATCGGTGCTGAGGGTCCGGGAACAGGTCGAACGTCAAAGCCTGAGGCGAGCGCGGCTTTCACGAGTTCGTAGCCGGGGTCATTAATCGCCGGTGTGCCTGCATCAGAGACCAAAGCAACATCGCCTTGTGAAAGTGTATCGAGGATTAAATCCAGTTTGTTGATTTTGTTGTGTTCAAAATAACTGGTGTATGCGGTTTTGATTTTGAAATGGTCGAGCAAAATTTTTGTGTGGCGGGTATCTTCAGCGGCAATCAGAAGTGCCTCATACAAAATTCGCACGCCACGCGGATTCATATCTTCAAGGTTGCCAATTGGGGTTGCCACGAGATACAAAGTTCCCATTTGGTTATTGTATCATTCTGTTTTGAAAATAAAACGCGGATTCTTTTGAATCCGCGTTTGTGGTTTTATTGTTTTTTTACTCGCAGCCCCGCATTTGCACTTCGGTTATGACACAACCCGCATCTTGCGGTGGAATTGCTACACAACATTGATTGGCTGAATCAAATGTTGAGTCTGTGGAGCATTGATTCAATTCTGTGTTTGTCAATGGAGGTGGTTGACAAACTTTAAAGTCTAATTCAAGAAAATTGGGTCCGCTACAAGAAACAACTTGTCTAGTTCCACTGGTTGATTCTACTTTGCATGTGGCTTCAGGATTGAGGGCTTCAAAAGTTGTATCAAGTGGAATTGCAAATAAAGCGTAAGCCCTTCTTTGCAAACAGCGATTGTCTGTTAGACGTACTTCTGGCACAGGAAAAGTTACATCAGCAGAACAAGCAGGCGCAAATACAGGTGCTGATGTTTCAGTAATCGGCACAGTTGTTAATGTAGGTTGTGTTTCTACAATAGTCGCAGTGACGACTGGCTCGGGTGGCATGAGTTGATTGCGGATTAAGAAAAAGCCAATCAATGCAACGGCTAAAACAACGCCAACAACAATTAAGCCTGTGCGGTTTTTAGATGGAGCAACCGTATTGTTATTAGAATTAAGACGAGATGTAACTCCACTGTTGGTGTTAAAAGTTAAGTTACCTTCTTCACCAAATGCAATTTTGTTTAATGCTTTTGCAAGCTCAATGGTATTTTCATAACGACGATTTTTATCTTTTGCCATTGCCGTTTTGATTAATTCATCTACTTCGGGTGGCAGTTCGGGCATGTCTTTTAGAATTTCTGGCACAGGTTCGGTGATGTGTTTAACTACCACACCCATCGGAGTATCAGCACTGTAAGGTTGATGACCCGTCAGCATTTGATAAATAATCACACCCAAACCATAAACGTCACTGCGTGAGTCAATGTCTTTGCCTTGCGCTTGCTCTGGACTCATATATGCAGGCGTACCAATCACACCGCTTCCGGTCAAGTTGCTACCTGATTCAGCAAGTTTGGCAATGCCAAAGTCCGAAATAAACGGGCTACCGTTTTCATCGAACAAAATGTTATCGGGTTTCAAATCACGGTGGATAATGTTCTTACGGTGCGCATGTGCTAACCCTTGTGCAACTTTTCCGATAATAACGGCTGTTTCTTGAGTAGTGAACTTGCCTTTCGCAATTAAATCAGAAAGTGAACCACCCGTCATATAACGCATTACATAAAATGGCTGACCTTCAATATCTCCCACATCATACACAGGCACAATTGCCGGGTGTTCTAACGAAGCAACTAACTTAATTTCTCTTTCAAAACGGGCACGAAATTGCGGGTCATGTAACATTTCGCGTGGCAAAATCTTAAGTGCCACTTCACGGTCGAAACTAGGGTCGTATGCACGATAGACCGTTGCCATACCTCCGCGTCCGAGTTCTGTTTTGATAATGTAACGTCCAATTTGTTCAGGGATTGGCATATCCGCAAGTATAAACCAGCCAGAATGATGACGCAAGCAACGCAGGTATGATTTTTATGCAGTTAATATTTTCAGTTACCGACCAGCATTCCCCAAGGTTTCATACGTTTGTAACAGACTCACTAAAATACCATCTGTAAATGTGTGCATCTTGGCATACATCTGCGAAGTTTGCATCATTGGCATTTTGGCTTCACTACAAGTTTTTATTACTGCTTCAACCAAAATGTTACGAAAAAATAAAAAGGCACACGTCGCGTCCACATAACTCAAGTTGTAGCGTCTGGCACGTGAAGCGTATTCATACCCAATCGCGTATGCTTCCGTCGCCGCATCTTCCCCTTCACTGGATAAATAATTCATCAACCCATGAAAAATAGAACGCCCACTCAAACGATATTGCGCACGCGCCTCTTCATCTAATTTTTGATACCAAGATTCGGCTTCCAAACTTCCTTCTGAAATTTGGATTCGCAAACTGCGCATAATTTCTTGCATGATTTGATTCGCATCAAACCTTGAGGGGAAACTTGATTCTGCCCACAGCGATATTTCATTACGCCTATACCTGCGATGCCCACCCTGTGTTTTATGCACCGGCAAAATCCCTTTATCAGACCAAAGCCTTACCGTGCTAGGATGAACTCCCAGCATATCTGCCGCATCACTTAAAGAAAGCCATTCGTTCATTGTGTCTCACTATTTACAAAAAAATTTATTCAGCCGTCATAGCTATTTTATCTGTAAATGATGGTTCTTCCACTTGTTTTTTGAATTTAGCAACATCAATACGTGTTAACAAAACTGCGGCGATTAACAATAACAAGGCTTCAATGCCAAATACCACCAAATACCCATTTAATGCACTACCAGTGAAATATGTTGCTACATCCGCAACGACACCCGCCATAAGCAAACCGGTCAGGCGCGAAAGTCCATTTGAAAAGCCCCATGCGCCTATATATAAGCCAACTTTTTCTGGGACAGTTAATTCAAACATCAAAGATAAGTTTGCTACGGTAGATATCCCTGTGCCGAAGCCTAACAAAATAATGCCAACATAAAATGCTGAAAGGCTTTGCAGTAATCCGCTGATGATAATAATGATAAAACCTGTCAATGCGCCAATGTTGCCGATTTGTGCAATCACTTTTTTCTGCACACGCCCTTCCATGAAACCAGCAACTACAAAAGCAATTAATGTGAATGTACTGCTAATGGAAACAATACGCGAAGTTTGTTCTAAACTCATGCCAAAGGCTTGTGCGCCGAATGGTTCGAGTAAAACATCTTGGCTCAATATGGCGGCGAGTAAGAGCAATAAGTAAATGAAAAATATTTTGGCAACTGGGTTGGCAGTGATGGCAGAGACCATTTCTTTGGTGGTATATGACTCAGACTTTGCCGCAGGGGAAATGCTGGCGTGAGGCTCAAGTTTGAAAATGCCGAGCAAGCCTAAAATCAGAGCAGAAGCGGCGACGATGATAAATGCCCGCGATAAGGTATCAGGATCATATTCTGGGACTAAACGACTCAATGTGATTCCAGTCGCAATCAAACCGAAGACCATCACAAAGAACATCGTCGCAATTGTGGCGCCACGTCCTTTTTGACCTGAGATTTCGGTGGCGAGTGAAAAATAGGAAACGGCTGATAAGTTGTAGCCCATACCCCATGCACCGAATGCGAGAATGCCGACGATAATGCCGACTGTGAAATTATCATGAATGAGGATGGCAACTTGTGGCGAAACCACTACACCGATAACACAAAGAATTAAGCCTACTAGAATATATGGTGTGCGGCGATACCCGAAGATGGGGTTACGGTCTGAGAATGAGCCGATGGCAACTTGAATGGGTGCAAGTAGATAGGGGAAAATCGCGAGTAAAGTGAATAATGTTTTTGAAATTCCTAAATCAAAAATCATGACACGATTTAATGTGCTGTTGATGGGAACAAGTGTCATGGCGACAGCTGTGTGGATGAGGGCGATTTGGAGACGTTTTATGAACATAGTTTTTACCAGTATTAGGATTCAGTGGTCAGTAATCAGTAAACAGTTTGCGTGTTGAATTAAGTTCGCTTGTGATTTTAATTTCAAACACGAACAGGTCAATGTAGTTTTATATAGTTTTTGACTAGAGAATTATGAGCAGAATCTGAAAATGTTATCCTGGCTTTTTAAAAGTTTCAATAAATTCAGTATATTTTTGTTGCAATTCAGCAGAAGGCGCCACGCCACCAAAATTGAGGAACACTTTGAAAGCGGAATTTCCGCGTTTATCGTAAAACTGGAAAGATAACGATTCGTGTTTGTCTAAGTGGCTTGGTTTTTTGAAAGCAAACACGGAAGCCAATTCCCAACCACGAATGTGCATATCTAACGAATCAGTGCGAATGTTTAAGAAGCCATCTTTGTTGAAGAATTTTCCAAATTGACCAGTGACTTCGATAGTGGTGGCACCATTGGAAACAATCACGGTTACATCGCCAAGTGATTCAAAAGCACGGATGATTTCTTCCCAACGAGATGAATCGAGTTCGTAAGCAGTGTCACCTTGTAAGGCGCGTAAAATTTCAACTTCTTGAATTCGTAATTGATGAGCCAACATCAAGGTCATTTGTGAGCGGTCTTGATTGTATGCCTCACGAATGGCTTGTACTCGTTCTTCAGCGGTCATATCTGGACTGAGATTTACTGAGGTTTGAAACATATTGTTTTACTCTCCATTAATAGAATGGGCGGAGTATATGCTTCAAATCTATATAAATCTAGTAATCAATATAAACTTTGAATTAATCCTCAATGATGTCAGTTTTCAACGTGGTTGATGAATTTAAGCAGAAAAAATATTTAACGAATGGTCTGTATTGACATGTGCTTGCACACGCGCACCGACTGGAAGAATACGAGTGTGTTCAGTAAAGGCGTGTAGGATTTGACCAGAGTCTAAACGTAAGCGATACAGGTTGAACGCTCCGCGAAAGAAGCGTTCGATGATTAAACTATTTCCGCTTCCATCAATCTGAAAATCTATATCATCGGGTCGAAGCGCGATTTCAACTTGGGTGGCGAGTGGCAAATCTACAAGTTGTTTGATTAATCCAATTTCGGTTTGAATGCCGCCTTTAACAATTTTGCCTTTTAGAAAATCACTATCACCTATAAATTCAGCCACAAACCTTGTTGTTGATTCGTGAAAGATTTCTTCTGGCGTGCCAATTTGCTCTAAGTGACCTTTTTGCAAGACTGCGAGTCTATCGCCCATGTACAACGCTTCTTCTTGGTCGTGTGTGACGAAAACAACTGTGGCTTGAATCGTTTTCAAAATTCGGCGCACATGTTCGCGGACTTCTGTTCTCAAATCTGCATCGAGACTGCTAAACGGTTCATCCATTAACACCAAAACTGGTTTGGGTGCTAAGGCACGCGCCAACGCCACACGTTGACGTTCTCCGCCCGATAATTCATGTGGATAGCGTTTTGAAAATGAAAGCAAGCCTACCATGTGAAGCATTTCGCCAACAATAGAACGAATTTCAGTTTTTGTTTTTCCGCGCAAACCAAATGCGACGTTATCAAATACAGTTAAATGTGGAAATAAAGCATGGTCTTGAAACACCATGCCAATGCCGCGTTTTTCTGGCGGAACGAATGTTATAGAATCTGCAACGACGCGCTCGCCAATAATGATTCTGCCTGAATCAGGTTTTTCAAAACCAGCAATGAGTCGTAATGTGGTTGTCTTTCCGCAACCGCTTGGACCCAACAATGCCAAAATTTCGCCGGTCTTTACATCCAAACTGATTTGATTCACCGCTTGGGTATCGTTATATCGTTTTATTAAATTTTCACAGTGGACTGCAATCGAATCTGTCATCATTCAACATTCTTTTCATTTAAGATAAAGTATGCCATTGGCAAAGAGGACATCAATACAATTAACAATGCCGGCGCGGCGGCTTGCGCAAAAAACGCTTCGGATACTGCCGACCAGATACTTGTGGCTAATGTTTTAAATCCAATCGGAGCTAATATCAATGTGGCTGGCAATTCTTTCATGATTGTCAAAAAGACTAAACTTGCACCTGCAATTAAACCAGACTTTAATAACGGCAAGGTAACGCTGAAGAAAACCTGAACAGGATGACGTCCGAGACTACGAGCCGCTTCTTCTACATTCGGGGATATTTGTAGCAATGTCGTTCGAACTGCTCCCATCGCTTGAGGCAGGAATAAAATCCCATATGCAAGTAATAACATTGGGAATGTTTGATACAGCCACGGCGCATGGTTGGCTCCAAAAAATACCAAAGCTAAGGCAATCACAACGCCCGGTAATGCAAAAGTTGAGTATGTGATGCGGTGTAGTAAAAGTGTGGCTTTATTTGGGCGACGTACAATTAAAATCACGACAGGAATTGCGGCAAGTAAGATAACAATTGCACCAATCGCTGAAGCTGAAATTGAATTCCACGCAATCAACCCTAATGATGGAATGACTTCTCCGGCGCGTAATCCACGAATAAGCCAATATATCAATAAACCTGATGGAAGAATAAGGCTAGCAAATACAACGGTTACACAAAATAATAAGGCTGGCAAACGCCAATACCCTAATTGAATCAATGCTGGTGGGCGAGCCTGACCTGTTCCGATTTGAAAATATTTTGTACGGCTTAACGTGCGCGTTTCTATGAATAAGAATACCAATGTAACCAAAACGACAACGAGAGAAAGTAAGGCGGCTTGGGAACGGTCAAAAGAAGTGTATGAAACATAAATAGCGCGTGTAAAGGTGCTATAACGCATAATTGCAACCACGCCAAAATCGCGTAAGACATATAAAGCAACGAGCAAACTCCCTGCACCTAAGGCTGGACGTAACAATGGCAATGTAACCCGCCAAAACGTGCTCCAGTTTCCATAGCCTAAACTACGTGAGGCTTCTTCTAGTGAAGGATCTAATTTGCTTAATGCCGCGCGTGTACTTAATAAGATATAAGGATAACTGAGTAATGTAAGCACAAGCATTGCTCCCGGAAAACCGTAAATTTCCGGTAAGCGTGTCACCCCGAAAAGAGTTTCTAACAGTTGTTGCAACAAGCCTCGCGGTCCGAAGGCAGAGGCGAATAAGTATCCACCAACATAACTGGGAATCACCAACGGCAATGGAGTCAAAATTGCCCACATTTTTCTGAACGGCAAATCTGTACGAACGGTCAGCCAAGCGATTGGAACAGCAATAAAAGCAGAGACAGTTGTTACAGCAATAGCAAGCCATGCAGTTCGAGCAATAGTCTCAAACATTTGTGGACGTAGTAAGCCTTGCCAAGCGTCACTGCCTGCGCCCATCACTCTGATAATGAGATATGTAATCGGAAGAAGAATCGCAATAACAACCAAAATAGAAAATCCCCATAAAATTGGCGTCATTCCTTGGAGTTGGAAAGGGAGACGGATATTCCGTCTCCCTGATTTCACTTGTGTTGCTTGTATGTTAAGTTCCTTTTGTTTATGGTAACAAGCCAGCCTCTTGTAACAATTGAGTTGTACCGGCTAAATCATCTAAATCTACCATATCAATTTCAAGACGATTAAGTTCTGCTAACGGAGTTAATTCACGTTGCAAATTTACACCTTCGGTTAGTGCATACTCATAAGTAGTGCTAGCAAAATATTGTTGCGCTACGGTAGAGAGCATGAAGTCAATAAATTTTAATGCATTGGCTTCATTTTGACCATTTGCTAAACGACCTGTACCGGCAACCATCACCAACGAGCCTGGACCACCACCCGGCAAGAAGTAATTGCGCGCACCAAAATCTTCGCCTTGTTCTGTTAAGAAGCGATACAAATAATAATGATTGACAAACCCAACTTCAACTTCACCATTACCAACTGCTTCAACAATCGGTGCATTGCCTTCAAAAACTTTCGGGTTATTGGCTTGAATCCCTTGTAACCATTCAAGCGTGCGTTCTTCACCCCACACTACGCGCATGGCAGTCACCATCGCTAAGAATGAACCATTGCTCGGAGCCCAACCAATTTTATTATTCCATTTCGGGTCAGTGAAATCCCAAATATCTTCTGGTAATTCAGCAGGCTGAACTAACTCAGTATTGTAGACAACCACACGAGCACGCGCAGAAACACCTACCCACAAACCATCCGGTGAGCGAAACTCAGCCGGCACTTTCGCCAAAGTCTCTTCTGGCAATGGAGCAAATAAACCTTCTTTTGTCACTGCACCCAATCCGCCGGGGTCTTGAGCAAAAAATACATCCGCCGGAGAATTTGCACCTTCTTCAAGCAAAGTAGCCGCAATTTCAGCAGTGCTTCCATAACGAACTTCAACTTCGATTCCAGTGGCTTCACTAAACTGAGCAATGATTGGACCAACAAGGCTTTCACTACGCCCAGAATATACAACTAATTTATCCGACGCTTCAACTTCTTCGGTTGAGGCTGGTTCTGCTGTGGAAACTGATGTTGCTCCGCCACACGCACTTATGATGATTGTCATCACAAGAATCAAAACAAAAAACGTACGCTTACCAAACATCTTCAAACTCCTTGAAAATAATATAGTTTGCAAAAAACAGACAATCTCAAAATAGGTCTGTATTGTTCACAGCGCGTAGTATAATTTCGCCGCTAGAGATAATCTAGATATTTGTATTAAATTTTATTTATATTAATCATGAAAAGGTTTTCAACCTAGTTGAAACTTTTTGGAGTCTAGAAAGTTTTATGACAGTAAGCCCAGCCATGCAGCGCTATGCTGCTGAAATTTATCGTTTGCAACAAGACCACGAACAGGTTCCGCTTTCCCTTTTAAGTTCTCATGTGGATGCTTCAGCTCAAGCCATTTCTACGATGATAAAACGCCTCAACAAAAGTGGATACTTGGTACACGAACCCTACAAAGGAGTCAGGCTGACACAGTCTGGCGAAAAAATCGCCATGCCTTCATTACGTCGTCATCGTTTGACGGAAGTTTTCTTAGTCAAAGTGATGAAATACGATTGGGCGTCTGCTCACGAACTATCTGATGTATTTGAACGTGGTGTAAATGACGAACTCGAAGATAGAATAGATGAATTGGCTGGTCACCCCACCAGATGCCCACATGGAGAACCGATTCCTTCGAAAGACGGAATCATGCCCAAAATCAAAGATGAAGCGTTGATTGGAGTCCCATCAGGTTCAGATTGTGTCATTAGTCGAGTAAGAACACATGATGCCGATAAATTAAGATACATCGCTGAAATTGGTTTGGTACCGGGCAAACCTTTTCATTTATTTAGTTGTGCACCATTCAAAGGTCCATTGCGTTTGCAGATGAAACCACAAGACCATTTGATTGGTTATGAATTAGCCAGTTCCATTTGGGTGGAAGTGACAAAAAAAGGCGAAGGCAATACGCCACTACCTTTGAAAAAATAATTTTCGGAATGTGGATATAAACCATATTCCGTTTTTATTTTTTTTGTGCTAAACTGAAAGTGCTTTCATACGGCTTTCAGAAAATGGCTCCAACTAAAAAAACTCCTACAATTTACGATGTAGCCAAACTTTCCGGCGTGAGTATTTCCACCATCTCACGTGTATTAAACACCTCTGATAAAGTCAACCCCGAAACCCTAAAAAGAGTAATGGATGCGATAGACCGCTTGGGATTCGTTCCCAAAGCGGAAGCGCGCGCACGTGCGATGCAAGGCACTGGGCGAATTGGTGTCTTAACTCCGTTATTTACTGCGCCATCATTTGTACAAAGGTTAAGGGGTGTTGCCTCCGCATTATCAAAAGCAAACTATGAATTGGTCATCTACCCTGTTGACTCAATGGACCATTTACAAGGCTATCTATCTTCTATTCCATTGATGAGAAACATTGATGGGTTAATTATCATGTCGCTTGCGATTAATGACCAAGATGCCAAACGGCTTTCAATCAATGGCATGGGGACAGTGCTCATTGAATATCTGCATCCAGACATCAATAGCATTCAAATTGACGATACACATGGGGGAGATTTAGTTGCAAAGCATTTAATTAAAAAAGGGCATAAAACTGTCGCATTTATTGGTGATATTGAACCACCAGAAAAATTTGCGATTCATCCAGTTCGTTCACGGTTTAATGGATTCAAACAAACTTTACAAGAGGCTGGGTTATCTCTGCCGAAGGCGTATGTTAAGTCGGCGCCGTATACGCAAAAAGAAACAAGACAAGCGGCGCAAGAGTTATTAAATCTACCAAAGCCGCCTACCGCTATCTTTGCCGCGTCTGATACGCAAGCATTCGGTATTATGAAAATTGCACGACAATTAAATATTAAAGTTCCAGATGATTTAGCAATCGTCGGCTTTGATGATGTAGACACAGCAGAATATGTGGACTTAACAACCGTGCGCCAACATTTAGATGAATCGGGGAGATTAGCCGCCGAAATTTTACTGGCGCGCATTAGTGAAGCAGATAGACCTTTACAACATATTAACTTACCATTGTTGTTAATTGAACGCGATACGACATAATCATTTGTGCAATTTTTCTCATAGTTAAAAATTGATTTTAGAAAATGTATTGACTTTCAAATCAGATGTGCTATACTGTTTTTATGAAAGTGCTTTCATAAAAACGCTTTCATATTCAGTCCATTCGTGCAGTCTTCAACTTCTCAAGGAGGTGCCTTCGAAAAAACTGACGTCCCCCCATTTAATGCAAATTGCAAATACTTTAGATTCTTACAAGGAGAGAAGAATGAAAAAGATGTTCTGGCAAATTTTTGCCTTGTTAACGATTGCTTCTTTGTTTTTAGTAGCATGTGGTGGCAGTACCCCAGCCACGCAATCCCCAGCAACAGAAGCACCTGCTGAAACCGAATCTCAAACAGAAGAAGCCCCAGTTTCCGATGATATGTGTATGGGCACACAACCCGGCGATGAACTTAGTCTGTTATATCAATGGTCTGGTCAGGAAGAAGAACGCCTCAACCAAATCCTCCAACCGCTCGTTGATACCTGTGGCATTGTTTTACGCCCAGAATCAACCCGTGACCAAGCCTTATTAGATACTCGCGTTCAAGCCGGAACTCCACCAGATATTGCTTTCTGGAATATTACCCAATTGACTCAATATCAAGAACAATTGGTTGCTATGGATGAACTCGGCGCCAATGCAGATGCTTACATCCCCGGCGCAATTGACCCCGGCGTAATTAATGGCAGATGGTTAGGTCTTCCTGTTAAGTCCGATATCAAAACCATTATTTGGTATAGCCCCTTAAACTTTGAAGCACTTGGTTATAGCGTTCCAACCACATGGGATGAACTTGATGCACTCGTAGAACAAATGGTTGCAGATGGTAATGTGCCATGGTCTATGGGTATGGAATCTGGTGATGCAACTGGTTGGACTGGCTCAGACTTCTTACAAGATATTATGCTTGTTCAACAAGGTCCTGAATATGTAATGGGCATTATTGACGGTTCCATTCCTTATGACGATGCCGGTGTCGTTCAAGCCTATGAAACGTATGGCAAATGGGCAACTGACCCACTCTATACAGTTGGTGGCGCACAAGGGACTCTCTCTACCCCATTCCTTGATGCAATTTACAAACCATTCAGTGACCCTGCTGAAGCCATGATGGTTAAACAATCTGGTTTTGCTGGCGGTGAAGTTCAAAAACAATTCCCAGATTTAGTCTTCGGTACAGATTATGACTTCTTTGTTGTGCCCGGTGCTCAAGGTTTACAAGGTGGTTCAGACTGGATGATGGCTTTTAGTGATAAACCTGCTGTACAAGCCCTTGTTTCTTACCTCTCTTCACCAGAAGGTGGTGCAAATTGGGCGGCGGCTGGTTTCGACCTTTCACCAAACAAAGGTGCGGCTGGTAATTACACAGACCCATCCTTAATTAAGAAAGCAGAAGCCTTCTATGCCACACAAGGATTCACACCTGACATTGGCGATACCATCCCTGGTGGTTTTGGTAGTGCTGAATGGACTGCGATTGTGGACTTTGTGAATGGTTCTGACCTTGCAAGTGCTTTAGCCCAAGCGGCGGCAGTGCAAGCCGAAGCCTTAAAGTAAATTGATTAAGTTATAAATTTGAGGATGCTTCCTTGAACAAGGAAGCATCCTCAATCTGGAATTGCCAAGGAGGCTGAAATGTCTTCACAGTCTGTGCCAAAAATTATGAAACAAGGTGGCTTAGCACCATGGTTATATCTGTTACCCGCCTTATTGATTATGACTTTTTTTATCGTGTATCCCATGATAAATACGATTTCTTTAAGTTTAAAAAATAGGGATGGCTCAGCCTCTGCCGCAACAACTTGTGTAGAAGGAAACCCATGTTGGGGTGTATTTGAAAATTATCGTTATGCTCTAACAGCAGAATTTGATACGACATCGTTTAGCACATTTTGGACTTCTTTTTGGCAATCCTCGTATGGAAATACGCTCAAGTGGATTGTGTTGATGGTGAGCGGAACTGTCGGCTTAGGATTAGCTTTCGCGGTGTTAGCAGACCGGGTCAGGTATGAAGCGTTGGCTAAAGCCATCATCTTTATGCCAATGGCAGTTTCCTTTGTGGGCGCAGGTATCATCTGGAAATTTGTATATGACTATGGCACGCAACAAGTGCAAATCGGTTTACTAAATTCAATTATCACATCATTAGGTGGACAACCGATTGCCTTTTTATCTGTTCCGCAAATTAATACATTGGCTTTGGTAGTAGTAGGCGTATGGATTTGGACTGGCTTTTGCATGACGATTCTTTCGGCGGCTTTGAAAGCCGTGCCGGATGAAGTGCTTGAAGCCGCGCGTGTAGATGGTGCAACTGAATGGACTGTATTTTGGAGAATCATGGTTCCAATTATTATGCCGACCATTACAGTTGTAGTGACTACGATGGTCATTAATGTTTTGAAATTATTTGATATTGTATATGTGATGACTGGGGGAAATTTTGGAACAGATGTAATTGCCAACCGCATGTATACCGAAATGTATATTAACTTCAATGTGGGTCGTGGTACGGCAGTAGCAGTCGTGCTGGTGTTGGCGATTATTCCATTTATTTATTTCAACATTAAACGTTTTCTGGCTCAGGAGGAAATGCGATGAACCGCGACCGTATTAACAAAATCCTCAATCAGATACCCACGCACTTCATTGTTATCTTTATGATTTTGGTGTGGGTCTTGCCGACATTTGGTTTGTTGGTCACTTCACTCCGACCTTCTCAAGCAATCAATACTTCCGGTTGGTGGACAGTGATGTCACCTCCACGTGGTTCTGCTGAATTCACGCAATACTGTGCGGAATGTCATGGTGCAAATGGAGATGCACTTCCAAATGCAAACCTGACAAACCCAGAACTTGTAAGTCAATTCCCACGTTCGCTTCAATTGTTAAATGCCTTGAACTCTGAAATTGATGGTCAACCACACATGCAAAATATTCAAATTCCAGAAGCGCAAGCCGCGGCAGATATTGCTGTGTACCTCAGAAACATTTCTGGCATTGATGAGCAACCACGTTTCACATTCAGCAATTACATTGATGCACTCGTTGGTTATCGAGGCACTAGCACTTATCAGCAAGATTGTGCTGCTGGCACTGCTTCATTAGATTTGGCTTGTGACGCTAGCGATTTATTGAATCCGCGCGGCATGGGGCGAGCGTTTTTGAATAGTTTACTCGTCACAATTCCAGCGACGATATTACCGATTCTTTTCGCGGCTTTTGCAGGCTACGCTTTTGCCTGGCTTGATTTTAAGGGACGCTTTTTACTCTTCGCCATCTTGGTTGGCTTGCAAGTGGTTCCATTACAAATGACGTTAGTTCCAATCTCTCGTTTGTATGCTCAATTAGGTTTGAATGGAACATTCCTCGGTGTATGGCTCTTCCATACTGGATTTGGTATGCCGTATGCAATTTACTTGATGCGAAACTTCCTCGGCTCGCTTCCAAGAGACTTGTTTGAATCTGCTTATTTAGATGGCGCATCCCATTGGACGGCTTTTTATAAACTTGTGCTTCCGCTTGCCATGCCAGCAATTGCATCATTGGGTATCTTCCAATTCTTGTGGGTTTGGAATGATTTGCTTGTGGCATTGGTATTCCTTGGTGGCACAACTCCAGTGATGACCTATCAAATCAGTAATATGGTGACATCCCTCGGTGCAGGCTGGCAGTTATTAACTGCTTCGGCTTTCCTTTCTATGTTGTTGCCGATGATTGTGTTCTTTGCCTTACAACGCTATTTTGTGCGCGGCATGTTGGCTGGCGCGGTCAAAGGTTAATTGAACGCGGCTGTGTTGCATCTCTTAGAAAATCAAATTGATATTAAGCAAGTTCCATTTAGTGACAGAGGCTCACGCCTACTGGTGTATCAACATGCGGATAAACCTGCTTTATATATCAAATTGGCAGAGCGATTAATCAATTATGAAGCAGGCATTGAAAGTTATTTGAAACGTCTGCCGTTGATTGAAAATTTAGAGTTCATTGATGAAGATGGAAATGTTTTAGATTTCAAAACTTCTTCATCAGCAGACATGTTGAGATTTGAAACAAACATAGGCGAGATTCAAATCGTGTTTCAGGATGAAAAAACTTTGTCATTTGGTGTACCAAGCCAAACCGTAGTCGGGATGCGTTTTCAAATCCGCTCGTTGAAATGGTCAAATGGAAAGCGTGATGCGTTTTATCAAGTGAGCAATGGAAAGATAATGAAAAATCAAAAGCAAGGTCTGAATGTTGAATTAATGATTGAGTCACAAGATGATTGTGCATTGACATTACATATTGGCAATGATGATTCATTCAATACAAAACCTTTTTCTATTGCAAAACATGAAGCCCAAACTCGCTGGCAAAAATGGTTTGATATGGTTCCCCCTGTTTGTGAATCACGTCGTGAAAAATATGCGTATGCGTGGTGGGTGATGGCGAATAATTTGGTCAGCCCAAATGGTTTTGTGAAATATGAAAGCATGATGCCCACCAAAGCATTTTATGTTGGCGCGTGGTTATGGGATAGTGCGCTTCATGCGCTTGCCTTTCAACATATTGATATAAAACTTGCACAAAATCAAATTCGTGCGATGCTAGCGAATCAACTTGAAGATGGCATGTTGCCTGATGCAATTTTTGATGAAGGTGTGGTGTCAGAGATTCATCATCCGATTCATGCACGCGTGACCAAACCACCCATTATGGCGTGGGCGGCATTGAAAATTTATGAAACAGATAATGATATTGAATTTTTAAAAGAAATTTACGAACCATTGAAACGTGAGAACGCTTGGTGGTTTAAACACAATGATGATGATAACGATGGCATTGTGCAATACACACATCCATATTCTTCAGGTTTAGATAATAGTCCGTTATGGGATTTTGGAATGCCGGTTGAATCGCCGGATATCAATACTTACTTAATACTTCAAATGAATGCCTTGGCTGAAATTGCAAAACTACTCGGCAAACATGATGAAGCCACGCTTTGGAAAAATAAAGCAGATGAATTAACGCAAAGAATCATTGAACATTTATGGGATGAAGAAGCAGGCATCTTTGATGCTTTGCATAACGAAAAACATATCCCAGTGATAACGCCTTTCAATTTGTATCCGCTTTGGATAAGCAAATTACCAAAAGAAATAAATGAAAAAATATTGGCACATCTCACGAACCCAAACAAGTTTTGGGGACGTTTCGGATTACCAACGGTTGCTTTTGATGATGCTACCTATTCAGAAAACAAAATGTGGCGTGGACCCGTGTGGGCGAACATCAATTACTTTTTTATTGAAGCCTTACAAAAAATTGGTGAAGTTGAATTAGCAAAAGAATTGAGAACAAAAACGTTAGATTTGATTGCAAGTCAGCCGGGCATACGCGAATACTACAATGCCAAAACGGGAGAAGCACCTGCCACTGCGGCACCAATTTTCGGGTGGAGTGCGGCGGTATTTATCGAATTAGCAATTCAAGAATATAAAGAGAGTCGAAATAATTAAGATGATGAATCAAAACTTGTGGTACAAAAACGCTGTTTTTTATCAAATCTCTGTGCGTTCGTTCAAAGATAGTAATGGGGATGGTCGCGGAGATTTACACGGCATTGCCGAAAAATTGGATTACTTGCAAACATTAGGTATTGATTGTATTTGGCTTATGCCAATTTATCCATCGCCATTAAATGATGATGGGTATGATATTGCTGATTATTACAATGTTGATTCTGCTTATGGTTCGTTAGATGATTTGAAAGAAATAATTTCAAAGGCACATGCACGCAATATTCGCGTCATTATGGATTTGGTTTTGAATCATACGTCTGACCAACACCCGTGGTTTCAAGCCTCGCGTGCTGATAAAAAATCACCCTATCGTGATTATTATGTGTGGAGTGATACAGACGAAAAATATAAAGATGCTCGCATTATTTTTATAGATACTGAAACATCCAATTGGGCATGGGATGAAAAGGCAGGGCAATATTTTTGGCATCGTTTTTACTCCAGCCAACCAGATTTAAATTATGACAATCCTAAAGTGCAAGAGGAGATGTTAAATGTAGCCCGCTTCTGGCTAGACTTGGGGATAGATGGTTTTCGTGCGGATGCAGTTCCTTACCTTTTTGAACGCGAAGGCACAAATTGTGAAAACTTACCAGAGACACATGCTTACTTAAAAAAGTTACGTGCTTTCATTGAGAAAAACTACCCCGGACGAATTTTGTTGTGTGAAGCGAATCAATACCCTGAAGAAGTGCGTTTATATTTTGGAGATGGCGATGAATTTCACATGGGCTTTCACTTCCCTATCATGCCGCGGATTTATATGTCTTTGAAAAAAGGACGCTATCAAGACATGCAAGAGATTATGAATCGCACGCCAGCCATTCCAGAAAATTGTCAGTGGTGTACGTTCTTACGCAACCATGATGAATTGACATTAGAAATGGTCACGCCTGAAGAAAGAAAATGGATGTGGGAACAATATGCCCCAGAGCCACGCATGAAAAGTAATTTAGGCATTCGTCGTCGGCTTGCTCCATTATTAGATAATGACCGCCGCAAAATTGAATTGGCAAACTCTTTGTTATTCACGTTGCCCGGCTCACCAATTGTGTATTACGGTGATGAAATTGGGATGGGAGAAAATTTAGATTTACCAGACCGAAATGGCGTGCGAACTCCCATGCAATGGGATGATTCACCGTATGCAGGCTTTACCAGAGGAAAAACATCCTCTGAATTTGTAAAAGGGAAGTTGGGTTATCAAAACGTCAATGTTGCTAGCCAGATCAATGACCCTGATTCATTATTCAATGCTATGAAAAGGATGATTGCTGTACGCAGGAAACATGCCGCCTTCGGGAGCAGTAGTATGCAATGGGTTGATGCAAACAATCCAGCCGTAGCCGTTTACATCCGTGAATATGAAGATGACACCATGCTGATCTTAAATAATTTAAGTTCGTCTACTCAAAGCGTAAAACTTCCAATACAATATCAAAAGAATTATTTTGATTTGTTCGCGGGCGATGCACATGTACTAGATGAGGCGTTAACGCTTCAACCATATGAATATTTATGGTTACAAATGCAGAAATAAAATTCACATTCTTGCGAAGAATGAAATATCAGAGACCAAATGAAAAACAATCATCTCTTCGGAGGCATTGAAGGCGGAGGCACGAAATTTGTCTGCGCGGTGGGAACAAATCCACACAAAATAAAAGCTGAGGCGCGAATTGAAACAACTTTCCCCGAAGAGACGATGCGAAACGTCATCGAATTTTTTAAACAACAAGAAGAATCATTGGGAAAATTATCTGCTATCGGCTTTGCTTGTTTTGGTCCATTAGACCCAAACCCTGAATCAAAAACGTATGGTCATATTTTGCCAACTACAAAAGCGGGTTGGTCGAATGCAAATGTAGTCGGGATGTTAAAAACTGAATTCGATATTCCGATTGCGTTTGATACCGATGTCAATGGTGCGGCGTTAGGTGAATCGCGTTGGGGTAAAGCACAAGGTTTGCATACATTTATTTATCTCACCATCGGTACGGGAATTGGCGGCGGTGCGTATGTGCAAGGAAAACTTTTACATGGCATGACTCATCCAGAAATGGGTCATATCGCTGTAAAACATAATTTGGAAAAAGACCCATTCAATGGTGTTTGTCAATTTCATGGAGATTGTTTTGAAGGGCTTGCTTCTGGTGTTGCGATTGAAAAACGTTGGGGCATGCCTGGAAATTTATTATCACAAGACCATCTTGCTTGGGATTTGGAAGTGGATTACATCGCCCAAGCACTCAGCAGTTACATCTTGACCTTCTCTCCACAACGCCTCATTCTTGGGGGTGGAATTGGTTCTATCCCTCATCTTTTGCCTAAAATCCAAACCCGCACTCGTGACCTGATCAATGGCTATATTCAATCCAAAGCGATTCTTGAAGATATTGAGTCGTATATTGTTCATCCGGGCTTAGGGAATCGGTCTGGGGTGTTAGGTGCGATTGCTTTGGCGGAGCAAATGATAGTAAAAAATTAAGGCGAGATAATCTCGCCTTAATTTTTTACTTTGCAATCTTCTTCAACACATCACCTAATCTCTCTACTTCCTCAAGCGTATTGTAATGCGCCGCACCGACTCTTACCATGCCACCTTTATCATCTAAACCAAGCCGTTCAACAACATTGAGGGCGTAATAGTGTCCATCCCACACATAAATATTTTCTTTTGCTAATTTCTCTGCTACATCTTTTGGATGCAAATCTTTGAGGCGGAATGAAAACGTCGCCACACGTTCTTCTAAACGTTTTTCATCTGTCAAACCATAAATTTGAAGATTAGGAATCGATTCGAGTGTGGAAAGCAAAGCACGACTCAATTCGTATTCATAGGCACGAATGGCGGTCATTGCTTTTTTTAATTCCAATCCGCGACCTGCATAGCCTTCTTCTCCCAACCCTTCAATATATTTTGCACCAAACTCTTTTGAAATCCATTCAAAATATTCGATTGTGCCTAACACGCCTGCAATGCCTTCATGGTTTTGTGTGCCGGTTTCAAATTTGCCCGGTAATAAATTTGTAGCCGGGCGAACTTTGTATGCAAATAGTTTTTCTAGCAATTCTTTTTTGCCATATAGAATGCCCACGTGTGGACCAAAAAATTTATACGCCGATGAAACCAAATAATCAGCATCTAGTTTTTGTACGTCAATCGTTCCATGTGGAGCATATTGCACTGCATCTACATACACTTGGGTTCCATTGTCATGCGCCATTTTGATAATTTTTGAAACTGGATTCACTGTACCTAATGAATTAGCCGCATAACCAACTGCCAATAACTTTGGCTTTCTTTCTAAGGCTTTGGATAAGTCATCTAATTTCAATGTGCCATCTTCCACATCAAAATCTACCCAATTAATTTTTACACCTTTATCTTGTGCGGCTAACACCCACGGAGTTACGTTCGCGTCGTGGTCAAGTCTGGTTAATACAATTTCGTCGCCTTCTTTCCACTCGCGTGAAATAGAGCGGCTTATATATAAGGTCAATGTAGTCATATTGTTGCCGAAAATAATTTCTTCGGATGAAGAAGCGTTATAAAAATCTTTCATGGCTTGATGTGCTTCTTCTAAAACCTCATCAGATTTGATGCTCGTCTCAAATGCGCCTTCGTGATTGGCATTGCTTTCAATTAAATATTTATTGATTCGGTCAAGGCTGTGTTGAGCAATTTGAGTCCCGCCGGGATTATCAAAAAATATCGCGTCACGTTTTAAAGCTGGAAATTGTTCACGAATAGCAGATACATTCAAAGACATGGAATAAACTCCTCAAATAAAAATCTTATATATAGATGTTATAGTTATTGTACCGTAGAGAAAGGAGAAACCATGTTTGAAAGAATCCTCTTGGCAGTGGACGGCTCTGAACACGCTCTACATGCAACAAAGAAAGTGGCTGAATTAGCGCGGGTGATGAAGCCAAAAGAATTACGAGTTGTAGTCGTTTATGACCCCATTCCAATTTACTTAGGCGAGCCGAATATGCAAATTGCTATCACCAGTCGTAAAGGTGAAGCAGAAAGCATCCTTGAAAAAGCAGTTGCAGAAATCGGTGAAGTGCCATGCGAAGTTCACAGTGGCATTCTCGAAGGGAATCCCGCCGAAGCCATCATCGAAGTTGCCAATAACAGAAAAAGTGATTTGATTGTGATGGGTTCACGTGGTTTAGGTAGGTTGGCAGGTTTGGTGTTAGGAAGCACGAGTCAAAAAGTGGTGGCTCACGCACCTTGCCCGGTCTTAATAGTCCGCTAGTCTAATTGGTCTGACTAGTCGCAATCTCTTCGGCTTTTTTAAATTCATCTGGTGTGTTCACGTTCCAAGAATATAAACCAGATGGGTCAATGCTTTTCATTTCATCATCTAAAACATCGCGCACTTTTACTTTGCCAAACCAAGCAATCACTTTCCATAAATCTTTTTGGATGGCATCTTCAATCGCTGGTAAACAAGTCTCTTTGCGATATAACGCATGAAGCGGTTCATATCCGCCGCTTTTTGATGATGCTTCTGATTTGATTCTTGGGATGACGACATCCGCTTCTTCTTCGACCATCAACTTGGTTGCTCTTTCAAAAAACATTTGACTCACAAACGGCATATCGCAAGCCACAACGCCAACGTAAGGATGGCTTGCAGAAGATACTGCAGTGTAGAGTCCGCCTAACGCGCCCCGCTCAGGTATCAAGTCAGAGACGAGGCGATGATTAAGGAATCTATATTCATCTGGGCGATTCGTAGTTACAATTAATTCATCGGCAATCGGATTGAGTCTTTCAATCACACGTTGAATCAACGGTTTGCCGAGAAATGGTTTCAGGGCTTTATCTTCGCCCATGCGGGATGATTGCCCGCCAGCTTGAATGACGATAGTTAACATAGGCTTATTATAATGAGTTCGCTTGAAAAACGATTAGATAGTTTGACGGTTGAAGGCGAGTTGTATGAAAAACTTGCTGATGATGCCCTGCGTTGTTTTGCCTGTGGACATCGTTGTTTAATTCGAGAAGGCAAGCGTGGGATATGTCAGGTACGGTTTAATCAGGGTGGAAAATTATTTGTGCCACATGGTTATGTGGCGGCATTACAAAGTGACCCAATTGAAAAGAAACCTTTTTCACATGTTTTTCCGGGCACGAATGCTTTAACCTTTGGCATGTTAGGCTGTGATTATCACTGCGGATATTGTCAGAATTGGTTAACGTCTCAAGCCATGCGTGACCCTGCATCAGATGTGTCGGCGCAATTGATTCGTGAAATGAATCCGCAGATGCTAGTAGATTATGCAAAGCAAACCAATGCTTCTTGCATTGTCTCTTCTTATAATGAACCTTTAATTACGAGTGAATGGGCGGTTGAAATTTTTAAGGTCGCCAAACAAAATGGCTTGATGTGTGCGTATGTATCCAATGGAAATAACACTGATGAAGTAATGGAATATATCAGCCCATATATTTCGGCTTATAAAGTTGATTTGAAATGTATGAGCGATAAAAATTATCGTAAATTAGGCGGCGTGTTACAACATACATTGGATGGAATCAAACGTGCATACGATAAAGGTCTATGGGTGGAAGTTGTTACGTTAACGATTCCCGGTTTCAATGATTCAAATGAAGAATTATGGGATGCGGCAAAATTTTTAGCAAACATTTCAAAAGATATTCCATGGCATGTGACTGCGTTTCATAAAGATTATAAGATGACTGACCCCGATAATACGGATGCGAAGACGTTAATCCGTGCGGCGGAGATTGGGCGTGAGGCAGGTTTGCATTATGTGTATGCAGGCAATTTACCCGGTCAGGTTGGGGAGTATGAAAATACTCAATGTCCGCAATGCAGTTATCCCGTAGTCAAGAGGCGCGGATATGCGGTGTTGGATTATCAAATTACGGGGGAGGGGAATTGTAAAAAGTGCGGGAATAAGATAGCCGGGGTGTGGTCAAAAGACCCTCCTACAGTAGGGTTAAGCGGAAGTGTTTTTCCTGTAAATTTGTAATTAGGTAGTATAATCCCGTCACATTTTGCGTGGCAAAATGAAATCCTATTTTCACTCGGAGGAGAACCGTATGAAACAAAAGCTTTATGTTCTACTTTCGTTGTTAGTGCTTGCGAGCATGGTGCTTGCGGCTTGTGGCACCCCCGCCGCAACCGAAGCCCCTGCTACTGAAGAAGCACCTGCAGCAACGGAAGCCCCCACTACTGAAGAAGCCGCGGCTTGTGAACCAGCCGGCACTGAGCCAGTTGCGTTCCCAGATGGTGGTAAGTCTGTAACTGGTGCATTTGACCAAGAACCAGATGCAGTCGTGCCTTACTTCAGCAACATGTCATTCGCTATTTGGGTCACTCAATTGACCTTAGCTGGTTTAGGCGAATGGGATGATGAAGGTAATTTCATCCCTGAATTAGCAGTTGAAGTTCCTACTACCGAAAATGGTGGTGTTTCTGCTGATGGTTTGACCATTACTTGGAAATTGAAAGACTGCTTGTTCTGGTCTGACGGCACACCGCTTACTTCAGAAGATGTTAAATTCACTTGGGAATTAGTAATGGACCCAGGTAATGCTCCTTCTTCCCGCACTGGCTATGACAAAATTGCCAGCATTGATACTCCTGATGCAACCACTGTTGTCATCAACTTCTCTGAACTCTACCCACCTTGGCCAGTTTTGTTCACACAAGGTCCTAACAATGCCGGCGCCATTTTGCCAAAACACATTCTCGAAGGCAAAACTGCTGTAGAAGCTGACCCATTCACCCGCCAACCCACTGTTGGTTCTGGTCCGTTCGTTATTACTGAATGGGTGCCTGGCGACTACATGACCTTGCTCCCCAACCCGAACTTCGTTCATGGTCGCGCTATCCTTGACCGCATCCAATTCCGCTTTGTAGCAGATTCTGCTGCCGCTCTCGCCGCCATTCAAACTGGTGATGTAGATTGGTATCCAAACTTCTCAGAAGGTGACATTGCAACTCTCGATGCCCTCCAACCTGATGTCGTTTTGACTGTGGTACCTGGCTCTCTCTTTGAACACTACTTCTTCAATATGGGACGCGTAGATGGTGACCCAGAAACTGGTCGCGGTAAAGCTGACAATGAAGGCTTCTGCCCATTCAAAGATGTTCGTGTTCGCAAAGCCCTCACCCTTGGTATTAACCGCCAAGCAGTCGTAGATACTTTGCTCAGTGGTTACACCACCGTAGCACCAAGCCAATGGCCCGTCGGCTATTACACGAACACAGACCTCGTTCCTGATGCTTATGACCCAGAAGGTGCCGCCGCTTTGCTCGATGAAGCTGGTTACACTGTCGGTTCTGATGGCATCCGTGTTGGTGATTGTAATGGTGAACAAGTTCGCTTGTCCTTCAACTTTGAAACCACTACTGCTCCTATCCGCATCAGCATTGCTACAGCCGCTCAAGCAGACCTTGCTCAAATCGGTGTGGAATTTATTCCAATTCACACCCCAGCAGGTACCTTCTTCGGTCAATATGTTGATGGCGGTCCGTTAGCTACCGGTAACTATGATATGGGTGGTTACACCACTGGTTTCTATCCAGACCCATACACCGATAACTACAAATGTGAAAACATCCCAACTGCTGATAACCCAAGCGGTACCAATCAATATCACTTGTGTGATCCATTCCTCTCTGATTTGATTGACAGCTCACTTACAACTGTCGATACAGCAGAACGCAAAGCCATCCTTGACGAAGCCCAAGCTTACATTGCAGAACAATACTACGTCATCATGATGTACACCCGTGCAAACGTATTTGGTTCCACCCCACGTTTCCAATTCGGACCTGTGAGTGGTGACTCCAACCTCAACTGGGCATCTGAAACTTGGGATGTTACAGAATAATTAGCAAGATAAGTTAGTACCGTGCTCGAAAAAAGAGAGACAGGGGAAACCCTGTCTCTCTTTCTTACTTAAAGTCAATTCGTTCGGAGGTGTGCTCATGTGGTCTTATATTGTGCGTCGTATTTTTCAAGCACTTTTTACCCTCTTAATTATTACAGTTTTATGTTTTCTCCTGACTCGCTTTTCAGGAGACCCAATGGCGCAATATGCGCAAAACCCACGCATGAGTGCTGAAGATAAAGAAGCCCTCAAAGAGCGGTTGGGGCTTAACCAGCCTTTGTATGTTCAATATTTCAAATGGCTTGGTTTAGCAATACAAGGCGATTTAGGAAATTCCTTCTTTGCCAGGCAGCCTGTTTCCGAAATGATTGGTAGCCGCCTCCCCAATACCCTCGTCCTGGCTATTACAGCTGAGGTATTTACAATAACCTTTGCATTGTTACTAGGCATTATTTCTGCTGTAAAACAATACTCTTTAGCAGATAATATTATTACAACGTTTTCATTTATCGGCTTCTCAGTTCCAATTTTCTTTAGTGCATTGGGGTTACTGTTGATATTTGCAGTGCAATTTAAAGAATGGGGGTTGCCTTACCTACCCACCGGTGCGGCAGTATGGGATAAAAGTGATCCGGTTGAATACATCAAAAACCTTATTTTGCCGGTTTCAGCACTTGTATTAGTGAATGCCGCTGGCTATTCGCGTTTTGTTCGCACCAGCATCCTTGAAGTACTTGGTCAAGATTACATCCGCACTGCCCGAGCAAAAGGATTAACCGGCCGTGCTGTTCTTTTCAAACATGCCCTTCGCAATGCAGCTTTACCACTCGTTACTATTGTCGGTTTAGATATTCCATTCCTACTCGGCGGAGCGATTGTCACTGAATCTGTCTTTTCTTGGCCCGGCATGGGACGTTTATTCTGGGAATACGCACAACGCAGTGATTATCCAGTTGTATTAGGGATTCTTTTAATCATCTCAACCGCTGTGGTCGTGTTTACCATTCTCACAGATATTGTTTATACCTTTGTTGACCCACGTATTAAACTTGGATAAGGAGATGATTCTATGGCAACTGATATTGCATCTTTAGATAGTCCTGTTATTGGTCGCGAAAATTTAGGCAAAGCCCTTACACCAGGGCAACTCATTTGGAGAAGATTCCGACGACATCGTATGGCTGTTGCCGGTATGGTTGGCTTTAGTCTCCTCCTACTTTTTATTATTGTTGGTTCATTCTTTGTTTCTGAAGAAGAAGCCAATGCAGTAGATTTACAAATCCGTTTGAGTGGTCCTTCTCAAGAACATTGGTTTGGCACAGATGATACCGGGCGTGACATTTTTTCACGCATCATTCACGGCGGACAAATTTCTCTTTTCGTTGGTTTAACTGCTGTAACACTCTCCGTTACTTTAGGAACATTAATTGGCGGTTTGGCTGGTTATTTTGGCGGCTGGTTAGATACTGTCCTTATGCGTTTTACAGAAGCCATGTTATCCATTCCTCAACTGTTTCTTTTAATTGTGCTTGGGAGATTTATTGGCAGAAATATTGACTCTATCGACATCTTCGGAAAAACAGTCAGTGGAAGTGTGTTAATTGTTATTTGTGTCATTGGTCTCACTTCATGGATGGCACTTGCCCGCATTGTGCGTGCGAATGTTCTTTCACTTAAGGAAATGGATTACGTTTCTGTTTCTAAATCATTAGGCTCAAGTAAATTGAGAACTTTCTTCAAGCATTTGATACCAAATACTATGGGTGTTGTAATTGTCGCTTCCACCCTAGGGTTGGCTGGTGCTATTCTTAACGAAGCCTACGTTTCCTTCTTAGGCTTAGGGATTCAATCTCCTACAGCCTCTTGGGGAAATATGCTCACTGCCGCCCAAACTTACGTGCAAAAAGGTTCATGGTGGATGTGGGTCTTCCCTAGCACATTTATCATCCTCACTATTTTGTCCGTCAACTTAATGGGTGATGGCTTACGCGATGCCTTTGACCCTCGCAGTAATCGTCATTTATAAAATTTGATAATAAAAAATCCCATCTCGGTGAGATGGGATTTTTTGTTTCATATACTACCTAAAAAATAATCCCCAAATCGCTAAGCCACCAAAAATCAAAAGGACAAAACTTGTGCCGGTGAAAATCTCACGCGGTTCGCGTTGGTCTGCTAATTTCAAATCAGGGGCAATGCCACTCACCGCCCAAAGTGGGCTAGCAAACCATGCAAACATGGCGCCACCCAACAAGCCACCCACATGACCCCAATTATCAATATTTGGGGCTAAACCAATAAATAAGTTAATGCCGATGATAAAGACAATATTACTAATGGCTTGGCGAGCATACGAGCCGAATAATTTTCGATTTTGATAAAAGAAAACCAATTCAGCACCGATTAATCCAAACACTGCAGTAGAGGCACCGACAGAATATCCATTTTCACCAGTGAATAAAAACGAAAACACATTCCCTGAAAATGCTGATAGAAAATACAAAGCAAAGAAGCGTGTGTAACCTAAATGCCGTTCTAGTAAACTACCGATAGAAAATAAAGCATACATATTAAAAAATATATGTGCCAATGACCCATGCAGAAAAACAGGAGTGATAAATCTCCAATAATCGCCTGCCCGAATGGCTGAATTAATTCGTGCGCCAAAATATTCTAGCCAATCCATCTGATAAATTGCATAACCCCAAATTGCAGTACTTAACATTTGCATCACATAAAAAAATACAGTAATTCCAATTAATCCATATGTAATAAGTGTTGGTAAAGAAGGCATCTGCACACGAATCTGCTGAGGTTCAGAAGCAGGTTCATGGTCAGGGGATGAGGCGTGTTTTTCTTCTATCATAGCTCTACCTTGCGATGATGTACTTTCAAATGTTCAGCGTCAATAATGGCACGCACTTTTTCCACTGTATCATCTAAATGAAAATCACGGTTGATAATGACATAATCAAAATCATTAATACGTTGTAATTCTTTGCGTGCTGTTGCGATTCTTAAAGAAAGCGAATCAGCCGATTCTGTTTTTCGTTCACGCAAACGATGCTCTAATTCTTCTTCGCTTTCACATGTGATAAAAATTAACAAGGCTTCTGGCGCAAGTTTACGAACACTTTCAGCACCTTGCACATCTACTCGCATAACAACATCTTTGCCACTTGCTAAAGCTTCGCGTACTTGCGCTTTGGGAATCCCTTTGTAATCACCATACACAATGGCATATTCAATCAATTCATCTTTTTCAATCATGCTAGCAAATTCATCTTCTGATACAAACCAATAATCTTTACCATGAATTTCATTTGCACGTTTTTCACGTGTAGTGGCAGTTACAACAAAATGAAATGGAAACCCGCGTTCCATCATACGTTGCACAATTGAATCTTTTCCCACACCAGATGGACCTGAAATCACAATCAATAACGGGCTTTGTTTACGCAATTCAAATGGATGCATGTTTCAATTGTACCAAACCCGCTTCTTTCTTGACTTGAAACTTGATTGCCATTTTCTAATTTTTTCTTTAATTGATTCAAGTTAAAATATATTTATGCCTACTTATGATTTTATCTGCAATTCATGCAACCAACGCTTTGACGTGTTTATGACCTTTAGTGAATACGGCAACAAAAAAGTATTTTGCTCTCACTGCGACAGCGAAGATGTACGTCGCCGTATGACGAAAGTGCGCATTGCTAAATCTGAAGAAAGCCGCATGGAATCTATGGCGCAAAAATTCGCGGGCTTTGAAAGTTTAGAAGAAGACCCAAAAGAATTAGGCAGTATGATGCGCAAAATGGGCAGTGAAATGGGCGAAGAACTCCCTGCCGAATTTGATGAAGTGGTAGACAGGTTAGAATCTGGGCAAAGCCCTGATGAAATTGAATCCGCCTTACCTGATTTGGGAAATAACATCCCAACAGGAGATGAATAAATAAAAAAAGACCCTAAAGATTTTAGGGTCTTTTTATTCTCACAACTTCGCCCCACACGTTCTACAAAATTTATCTCCAGTTTTGGCACGGGTTCCACAACTGGCGCAATATGCGCCAGTCTTATTTTCCTCTTCTTCCACATTGACATTTCTACGACGGCGTGCACGCTTAGATGAAGTGCGTCCGATGCGCCAGTAATAGACTGCCCCAACAACAACAAACAAAATCCCAAACCCACCAATCACATACGGCAGAAAATTATTTAACGAAACACGTCCTGGTGTACTTTCATCTAATGGACCAGTCGGTTGAACTTGTTGTTGTTGCGGATTCGTGAGCGTTAATGAGGTTTTCTGATATTGCAAGTCTAATTTATATTGCTGACGGGCATCTACTTTAACTTCTTCACTTGTATACACCACAAGCCCGTTGACCGATTCCTTAACTTCATAATCTGGTTGCATCGAAAATGCGACTACATCCATCGGCTCTAGCACATTCACAGAAAACTTTTTGACTGCATATATTTGATTCCATGAATAAGAAAAACTTCTTTCACTACCATTGAACATCAGAGGTTGATAATATTCAAAACGATAAATCACATTTTGCTCAATTGTTATTTTGAAGGTTTGCCAATTTTCATTGCCACTTGGTGTTTCAAACTTGGCATTGAGCAAATTTCCACTTTCATCTTGATACGCTACCGCAATTAAATTTGCATCCGTAGGAATACGAAACGTTAAATCCACTGGCAATGGAGTCATAGGAGCAACTTTGAAATCCACAATCACCAACATACTCGGCTGGTCATATTCGGGCCATAATTGCACATTGACACTATATAAAGATACATCGGTTTGAGCAGATGCAGAAAAAGGAAAAAGAAGCAATATCCCCAATACGAACAATAGTACAAACTTACGCATGGTAAGCCTCCAAATAAAATTTTGTGTATCTTACCATGTTGACATTAAATTAAAAGTAGGGACACAACGAAGTATTAATTAATCTTGATAATTAATAATTTTGCTGTGTCCCTACAAAATTATCAAGCCATGCTAAACGCATGACCCGAAACCGTCGCCCGTACCATCGTCCAACACGCTTTGTTATACGGCGTTTTGATTCCGTGTTTTTGTCCACGTTTCATAATGGCGCCACAAATCGCATCAATCTCTGTCGGCGCGCCACGCAACACATCTTGAAACATAGATGATTTATTTTGTGCAGTTTTTCGCGCCACATCTTCCGCCGCAATCACAGGGTTTTCAAACGGCAAATGCACATGTTCGGCTTCGGCAACTTCGGCAGTCTCTTCAGCCAATGCGCCCATCATTTTTCGTGCTTTTGAGTTTGATAACAATTCTCCGTTTGGAACTTGTAACAAAGCCGTTAATGGATTAATCGCCGCATTGATGACTAACTTGCCCCAGACTAATGAATCAGCATCATCAACCATTTGCAAATTAAATTTTGCGGATTTCAACATCGCTTCTAACTTAAGGGACGCTTGATTCTGTTCCAGTGAAATGATTCCTTCGCCTCCAACTTTGACGAGTCCAGGCGCGAGCAATGTCGCACCTGTAGTTGTAATGCCGAGGGAAACGCGACCAACTCCCAAAGTAGATTGAAGCGTTTCTTTATTTCCGATTCCGTTTTGCAAAGTGACAGCGAGGCCATCATCCGCAAGTGCAGTTTGTAATTGTTTAGCGGCGCGTTCTGTTTGCCAAGCCTTGACTAACACCAAAGCATATTTTGAATCTTTTACTTCATCTGGATTATCAGTTGCATGAACCTGATAACTTTTTTCATTTCCATTGTTATCAATGATTCGCGCGCCATCTTTTTGCAAAGCATGTAGTCCATCTTTCCATGTGCCAAGCATGGATACAGCATGACCCGCTTCACTTAATCGTGCCGCGAACAAAGTTGCTAACGCGCCTGTACCGACTAATAAAATATTATCTTTCATTTTATTTCCTTGAGGAATGCAGACCATTCTTCATCTGTCATTTCAACAGTGTGTTCAGGAGCAGGGAATTTTTTGGTTTCAACATCATCAATATATTCGGTGAAGGCTTTGTTCATGACTTCATGCAAGTTTGCATATTTCTTGACAAACTTCGGCGTAAAGCGGTCAAACAAGCCAAGCAAATCATGCGTGACCAATACTTGACCATCACATCCCAAACCCGCACCAATGCCAATGGTTGGGATAGAAATTTTCTTTGAAATCAACTCACCTAAACGGGCAGGCACAGATTCTAGCACGATGCTGAATGCACCAGCCTCTTCTAAAATTTGAGCATCTTCGAGTAAACGTTTTGCGGCGGAAGCAGTTTTGCCTTGTGCGCGAAAACCGCCAAGTTGATTAACAGATTGTGGTGTAAGACCTAAATGCCCCATGACAGGAATACCTGCACCAACAATCGCACGGACAGCATCAGCACGTTCACGCCCACCTTCGAGTTTGACAGCATCCATGTTAGCTTGTTGTAAAAATCTGCCTGCATTTCTTACAGCATCTTCTACAGAAACTTGATAGGACATGAACGGCATATCACCAATTAACAATGCAGTTTTTGCTCCACGTGCAACAGCACGAGCATGATGAAGCATTTCTTCCATGGTGACAGGCAATGTGTTTTCATAACCCAAGACCACCATCGCGAGCGAATCGCCAACGAGAATGGAATCAATGCCTGCTTTGTCTATCGCCATGGCTGTGGGATAGTCATAAGCAGTTAACATAGTGATTGGCTCGCCACGTTCCTTTTTCTGACGAAACGTGAGAGTAGTCACTTTTTTACGTTGTGACGTGGTTGAAGAAACAGTTGTGGTAGACATGGTACCCTCCGAAAATGGTAGAGTCCTTCTCAATGTGCTGACTCCCTAACTTTGCACATGATGTTGGTTGAATAAAATCTATCGTCACATTCTTTTGATATGTGCGATTTGAGTATTATACACAAAATTGAATTTTCATCTATAATAAATTTATTAAAACGAATTTGATAGTAGGGACACAGCGAGTCTATTATAGATTTTGACATGGTATTGTTTCGCTGTATCCATACCATTACTAAGGAGAATTTCACATGCGAAGAATGTTTGGATTTTTAATTGGCACATTTGTTGGGGCTTTGGTCGGCTCGGTGATTGCGTTATTGCTTGCACCTGAATCGGGTGAAAGTTTACGGAATCAACTCCGCCAACGTGGGCAAGGCTTTATTGACGATATTCGTCATTCAGCCGATTCACGCAGAATTGAATTGCGCAATCGTTTAGAGTCTATGCGTGCGCCGAGAGATTTTTAATTTTCGTAGGGGCGAGGCATGCCTCGCCCCTACACGATTGATTTATAAAACTCTTCCACCCTTTTCATATTCACTTCATAATCTGCTTTGGCAGAAATTAAATTTGCATTGAGACCTGCGGCATCACGTCGCAGGTCTTCTCTTTCTAAGCCCAATAAAATTGCTTCGGCTATTGATTGCGGGTCATTTGAATCAAATAGCAAGCCATTTTGTCCATGTGTAATCCACTCGCGAATAGATTCTAAATCGCCAGCGACGGGGAAACATCCGCAAGCCATGGCTTCAATTAAAGAATTTGGTGTGCCATCGTGAATACTTGGCGAAACAACAATTTGTGCCGAACGAAATAAGTCTCCCATTTTTTGATATTCAATCGCAGGCAATAATTCCACTGCATGTGAAATATTTAATTCTTCAATCCATTTCAATGCTTGCGATTCATTTTGCATCGAAGTACAAATAAATTTTGCTTCAGGATATTTTGTTAACACAAGCGGTATCGCTTTGAAGAAAGAATCACTACGGACATAAGGACGAACTCCGCGTGGGTTGATGATGATAGGATTTTTTACCAATTCTGCGGGGGGATAAAAAATGTCGTTTCTTACTCCGCCATTGCCTGGTGTTACAAGTGATAATTTTTCTTCGGGGAAGCCATATTCTCGCGCAAGTTTTATGTCTCGATTTGTGTCGGAGTGTAAAGCAGTGACATTTTGCAAAACAAATTTTGTATAAGATTTCATTAAAGGTGTGGATGGGGCATGTAAAGTAAAGTCATTGCCCCAGACGGAGACAATGAATGGTATCGGGCGAGAAGACCTCGCCCCTACTAATGCTTTTGTGGTCAACATTCCTTCATAAGGAATCCGCATGGCATGGATTAAATCTGGTTTTACTTCTTGAATAAATTTTCGTAATTTTCTTGCGGAGGAAGGAATTGTTAAAGGTCCAAGCCATTGCCTGAAAATAGTACGAAAACCTAAAGTTACAGAAGAAGCGGAGGATGGGGCTGAGTTCTTTTTCTTCGCGGCAGAGAAGGCTACGGGCGTAAACTCCAGCCGCGCGGGAAAATCAAGTTCCACGTCAAAGGTTGAGGCGATGTAGATTTCATATCCCTGCTTGATAAAGTGTTTAATCCAATTTTGTGAAATGGGCGAGCGAGCATCTGTGACGAAAAGGATTCGCATTTTTTGATTATACCCATTCGGGTACTTTATCGTGTTGCCGAGCCGTGTGAGACGTAGTATATTTAAGAGATGAGCAAGGGTCGCGTCCTGATTGTCGAAGACAATATGGATACTTATGAATTGGTGCGCTTCATTCTCGAAAAGAATGGGTATGAGGTGTTTTTGGCTGTGAATGGGCGTGATGGGGTACATGCCGCGACCAAACAAAAGCCTGATTTGATTGTGATGGATTTATCTATGCCTGAGATGGATGGGTGGACTGCCACACGCTTGATTAAAGAAAATAAGCAGACTTCTTCTATTCCTTTGATTGCGCTGACCGCTCATGTTTTACCCGGTGACCGCCAACGCGCTGTGGATTCAGGTTGTGATGAATTTATTACCAAGCCAATGGATTTGCTTGAATTGGTTGAGACGGTTAATCGTTGGGTGCAGAGATAAATAAAATCCGCTAATCTTCACTAATCTGCGCGAAGTAAAATAATTATAGAAATATTCGCGTGAGTTAGTGAAAATTTTTCATTAAAAGAGGAACTATGAAACAAATTTGTGTGGTCGGCGTAGGATACGTCGGCTTGGTGACAGCGGCTTGTTTCGCTGATTTAGGAAACAAAGTCACCGCTTTGGATATAGATGAAAAGCGAGTTGCGAATCTCAAAAAAGGCGTGATGCCAATTTATGAACCAGGCTTGGATGAACTGGTCAAACGAAATGTAAACGCTGGCAGAATTAATTTTACAACTTCATACAAAGAAGCTTTGAATGGCGCAGAGTATGCCTTCATTGCCGTCGGTACGCCATCTGGTGAAGATGGCTCTGCAGATTTGAAATATGTGGAAACGGCGGCAAAATCTATTGCACAGAATATGTCTGCTCCGTTGGTTTTGATTAACAAATCTACGGTTCCAATCGGAACGGGAGACTGGGTTGCTGATATTGTGAAATCTGCTCAGCCCAAGCCGATTGAATTTGCTGTGGTCTCTTGCCCAGAATTTTTACGTGAAGGCTCAGCCATTGCAGATTTTATGAATCCACATAGAACAGTCATCGGCTCATTGGATAAAGATGCCGCCAATAAAGTTGCTCATTTGCATTTGCCGTTACGCGCACCGATTGTCATTACCGATTTGCGCACTGCGGAAATGATTAAGTATGCCAGCAACGCTTTTCTTGCAACAAAAATTTCTTTCATCAATGAACTTGCAGATTTATGTGAACGTGTCGGTGCTGATGTAAAAGAAGTTGCGGCAGGTATGGGCTATGACGCTCGCATTGGACGTCACTTTTTGGATGCCGGTTTAGGTTGGGGTGGCTCATGTTTCCCAAAAGATGTTGAAGCGTTAGCATTCATGGCGAAAGAAAAAGGGTTGAATCCACAAATCTTAAACAGCGTAATGGATGTCAATTATGAACGTCGTTCAAATGCAGTTAAGCATGTTGAAAAATTACTTAATGGATTAGAAAATAAAGTAGTTGGATTGCTTGGCTTAGCATTCAAAGAAAACACAGATGATATGCGTGATGCTGCATCTATTGACATTGCTGATGGTTTAATTAAAGCAGGAGCAACCGTTCGTGGGTATGACCCAGTAGCTCGTGAAACAGCAGCTCCTCATATGCCAAAAGTTAAGATATATGACAATCCATATAACATGGCAGAAGGTTGCGATGCGCTAGTTGTTGTTACACCTTGGAATGAATTCAAACAACTTGATCTTGAAAAAATTAAATCATTATTGAAATCACCCATCGTTTATGATGGACGAAATATTTACGAACCCAATCGAATGAAAGAAATGGGTTTTACATATAAAGCAGTTGGGAGATAGTCTAACAAGTCGAAAAAGTCTAAATGGTCTTACTAGTCATTGATCATTTAGACCAATCAGACCTTTTAGACCAATCAGACTATTATGACCAATCCCCCCATTTGTAATTACGAAGGCTCAGATTATCAACAAGCGTTTTGGGAACAAGGCGGGCGTGCTTACGAAGACCAAGCCGAAGCGATTGCATTAAAAAAATTACTTTCCAAAAGCGGAAAGCTTATGCTTGAACTCGGTGCAGGTGCTGGACGTAACACGCCACGCTATGCAGGCTTTGAAAGAATCGTTGTGTTAGATTATTCCACAACTCAATTAGCTCAAGCACAAGAGCGATTAGGAAAATCAGATAAATACATTTACGTCGCAGCGGATGTATATCGCCTCCCTTTTCTTAAGGGGATATTTGATTCAGCGACTATGATTCGAGTGTTGCATCATATGGCAGATGCTCCTAAAGCATTAAGCCAAATCCGCAAAGTGTTACAACCCAATGCAATTTTTATTTTGGAATTTGCAAATAAATTAAACCTCAAATCCATTTTGAGATATTTGTTCAGAAGACAAACTTGGAGTCCTTTTACACTTGAACCTGTGGAGTTTGTAAAACTAAACTTTGACTTTCATCCACAAGCCATCCGCAATTGGCTTGGAGAATTAGGTTTTTCGATTGAAAAGATTCGTACGGTTTCACATTTTCGGCTTGGTTTACTAAAACGAATCATTCCTGCTAAACTGCTTGCCTGGTTTGATGGTCTGATTCAACCCACTGGTGCTTTTATACAATTATCACCAAGTGTGTTTGTCAAAGCCAAAACAAGTGCAGAAAATGAAACAAAAGAAATCCCGCTCAATGTTTTGGATTTATTCAAATGCCCTGAGTGTGAGTATGAAAAATTACAAGATAAAAAAGATTATCTGCTTTGCTCAAATTGCAATGCAAAGTGGCAAGTCAATGACGGGATTTATGATTTTCGAGAGAAAATAAAATAATCGTGTACATAAACGTAAGATATAAAAACGCCGAAGTCTAAAGACTTCGGCGTTTAGGTTTATTTTGCCAAGGGCAACCTGATAAAAAACGTACTGCCGGGGAAAGTTTCTTCATCGCGTTTTTCGCTTTCCACCCAAATTGTGCCTTGAAGTGCTTTCACAATTCCAGAAGCAATCGCTAAACCCAAACCTGCTCCACCACCTTTGAAGTTGGTTTTGCTGGATGAATGTAATTGTACTTCGCCCAATTGATATAACTTTTCAAAAATAATTTTATGATGTTCAGGGTCAATGCCGATGCCAGTATCTTTGACACTTAATTCAACCATATCCCCACGTTTTTTATCTTCCACTACTTTGGCAGCAATGTGAATCGAACCGCCGTCTGGTGTGAACTTAATTGCGTTAACAATAATATGGTCAAGTGCTTTTTTCAAAAGTTCAGGGTCTGCCGAAAGCGGTGGAATTTGTTTAATAGCTTCATCCAGCGTTAAGTTTAAGTTTCGTGTTTTTACATCTTCCACATAATCTTTCAAAATCAATCTCAATATCAAACCTAAGTTGACTGATTCAATATGTGGACTGATGGTCTGATTTTCAAGGCGTGCAACATCCAACATACTATCTACTACTTGATGCAAACGGTCTGTACCACGCAACACACCGTCAATGGCTGGCGAAAGGATTTGATTATTTTGAATCACAGGGTCTGATTTCAACATGCCTAAATAGCCTTTAATAACTGTTAAAGGTGTGCGTAATTCATGTGCGGCAACTTGAATAAAAGCCGATTTATTTTTATCGTGCTTTTCAAGCGTTTGGTAAGCATTGTTTAATTCTTCAACACGTTTTGAAACCATGCGTTCCATCACTTGATTCATGCTGGTCACTTCGTTATATAAACGTGAATTTTCTAACGACACAGCCGCCTGCGCCGAAAAGTTGCTGACCAATAAACTATCATCTTCACTGAATGAATCATCGGCGCGGCTTAACAATAACAAACCAATCACATTATCTTTTGAATACAATGGCACACCTAACCAAGATTTATCTTGTGGTAACCATTCAGGTTGAGACCATTTTTTACTTTGAACATCCGCAATGACAACAGCCTCACCTTGCCTTGCAACTGTTTGATAGAAATCAACGCCGTTGATTTTCAAATTAAATTCATCTAGGTTTGCATTCTTTGGCATGCCACGATGCGCTTGTATAACTGGCGTGCCATTCACATCCTCAATCAATAAAACACCACGCTCAAATGGCAAAACTTGATTCAATTGTTCTAGGATTTGTTCTGGCAATTTCTGGATATTATTTAATGAAGATAAATGACGTGATGAACGTGATAACGCTTCAGCTCCGCGACGCCGTTCTTGTTCGGCGCTGAACAATCTTTCTACTTCCTTTTGAGCTTGTTCACGCTGTTCGACCAACATGGTGCGCAACAACGCACTGGATAATAAATTTTTCAAACGAACATAAATGTCCCAATCATGTGGACCCATTTCGACCCACATAAAACCGAAGCGGTTGCTGGCTAATGCTAAAGGCATCACCACAGCTTGATAGCGTCGGTCTTCGGGAGTTTTTCCATGCGGCACCAAGCGTCCCGTAGCAAGAAGCGGTCTGTCATCTGGAATTTGGAAACTGTGTTCATCATATTGCAATAACAATTGATAATTTTGCGGAGGTGGAGTCGAGACCGAACCCGGCGAACCGACGTCGCCATATAACATCACATACCAACGTTCTAAACCAAGCGTGGGGAAATGTTTTGAAATGGCAAGTCCAATGCCTTCAAAAGTCATGGCTGATGCCATAGAGAAACTAAAGTTGTTGAGAATTTCTTCTTGCTTTTCAAATTGCAAACGCCGATAGGCTTGCGCGCGTTGTGATAATTCGCCAACCAACATACGCGCTTGTTGAAATAAATTTTCAGCACGCAACATGGTGGTGTTGCTGTTGATTCCACCTAAGGCATATTTTCTAAATGTTGATACAACATTTTGCCACGCATTGAAGTCGTAATCATTTTGTTGTAGCACCTCAACAATAGATTGAACAGATTTCAAGAAAGCTGTATTGCGGTCTGGCTCGCGTAATGTCGTCAGAAATTCATCCCAAGCACTACCAAAAACTTCAACATACTTTGATTTTGCTGGGTCATTTTCTGGAATGCCTGCCGCACCAAGCAAAGCACGGATGGCGGCTTCACGTTTGTTTTCTAACCTACCAGTATGTGCTACTTCGCGTGGAAGCACAATTGCTTTTTGCACACTATCGGGCAAACAACCACAAGACCAACGCACGACTAAATTGACAGGAAGAATATTGACATCATTTACTTCTTCGCCGTTGATTTTTCTCATCAAGGCTTCAAATGATTTTTTACCAATATCATAAAAAGATTGATGCACTGTAGTTAACGGCACACCCATAGATTGTGACTCACCAACATTATCAAAACCCGTCACCGCAATTGAGTCTGGTACCGAAATGCCACGTTGACCCAAATCTTCTAATACGCCAAACGCCATACGGTCGTTGGATACAGCAATGGCTTGCACACGAATGCCGCGTTCATCTAATAAAGTTCGCACGGCGGCACGTCCGCTTTCAGGTGAAAAATCACCTTCAATCACTAATTTTTCATCAAAACGAATATCGTTGGCTTTTAATTCCGCTTTATAGGCTTCAAAGCGTTGGTCAGATTCGATTTGTCCTTGAGGTCCGCGGATAAAAGCAATGCGTTTGTATCCATGTTCCTTAATCAAATGATTAATCACGGCACGCATTCCACCACTGTTATCTGTAATGGTGGTGGGAATTTTTTTTATTGGAATGGCAAATGAAGCAATTGGTGTATCGCCAAAAATTTTGATGAAGTTTTTTACTTCATCCAATGAAACCCCATGAGATATATCCGCTGAAAGCAAAATCCCATCAAATTGACCGGGCTTGATTAAGTCGTATAACCCGTAAGATAAATTTCCAGAAGGTGATGGAATTGGAGTGGGCTTCCCACCTGAAAAAGAAACTACATTAACATCATGTTCTTCGGCGCAATCTAAAACGCCTGCCATAAATTCAGCATTCCACAAGCGCGAAACCTGCGCGCCCAACACAGCAATGGTCCTTCGGCTAGAAGAATTTTTAGATGCCACCATGATGGGCGGAATTATAAGTCAGGATGTCAAAAGAAAAGATTGCAAATTTGATAACAAATCCCCAAAAATTAGCCACAGAGTCCACAGAGTTTTCTGAGAAAACCTCAAAAGTCTCTGTGATCTCTGTGGCTAAAATATTACTTTATTTCAATTTGATAAGAAGCCTCTTCACGGGTGAATCTCGTCAACCCAGAAACAACCAAATAGGCTTTATCACCCGAACTCAAAGAAAGCGGAATTTCAGCCGTTTGGTCTGCATTTAATGGAATCATCGTCACGCTCGAATCAGATGTCAAAATGAGAGCCAAACCGAATCTTTGCGGAAGCACATTTTGGATACGCACAAATCCATCGGCTACCCAGCCACCATCATCCGCTTCAAAATCTGATTTGTAGTTGATTGCTGTTACCTCAACATCATCTATCATGAAGCCCTCGCCATTGACTGCCGCATCGGTGATATATTCAAAACGCACAAAAACTTTCTTTCCAGCATAAGCAGAAAGGTCAATCGTTTCTACTTTCCAATCCGTAAATCCGGTGTAACCCCAGCCATACGAATTGCCGCTTGGGTCTGTGCCGGTGCCGGAAGGTGTGGTTAAAATTTCCCACACTTCGCCATTTTCAGAAACTTCCACATAGACATAATCCCAATCCAATTCAATATCGTACCAAGTGCGGAATGATAATTCGATAGGTGCGCTGACGTTTGTAAAATCAAATTCGCGCGTCAAGGTCATGTCGGATGAATCACCTTTGTTTGACCAGAAGGCGTAGTCTCCGCTATAAGGGTCAGCAGGCAAGAGTCCCGTAATGGTTGAACCGGTAAACGATAATGTAAAGTCGCCGCTACATTCAATCGCAATATAATCCGCCGCGTATTGATGCACTGTACGTTGCAATGCTGCTTGCGGACAGGTGTAAATTGTTTCTGTAGCAGAGGCTCGATTTGCGTTTGGGTAATTTGCATAATCATAACGACCATCAGCAACAGAAGGGTCTAATAAAAAGTTTGTTACAACCCAATCCATAAAAAACGCGTCGGCATCAATTGGTTGACCTGTAAGTGAATCAGTCGCGTTGATTTCAATGAGAGCATCATCCACACTTTCTAAACCATTGGCAACATCTTTGACGAGCAGTTGTGTGGCTTCATCACCAAAGCGATTGAGAAAATAATTCATAAACAAAAAGCCTGCGCCATAATGCGGACCAGTATTGCCATCGTTGGGCCAATCGTTTAATTGCAAATCTGGGTTTTGAATGTATAACCAATCAAAGCCACCGGGGTCGTAACCATTTAAGAATGCGGCAAGTTCTGATGAACCTTCGTTTAACCATGAAGTTTCGTTCAAATCTAAATTCCAATGAATCATGTGTTGAAATTCATGTGCTAACACGCCATAAGAACTTTCATCAATGGATGTGTTATCAGCATTGAATAAAAACATTTCATGCCCATTGGAGTATTCTTGAATTAATGGATGGGTTGAATCAGAAGAAGAAAAATAACCGGCAACTGAAAAACCAAGCCCGCGTGAATATAAAATATAAATATGTTCATCACCATCAATGCCGGGGCTCCACTCACTACCAAAAAATTCGCGTGTGGTTGGGTAAATTTTATTTTCAAATTCTTCGCCTAAGGCGGCAACTTCATTTTCATTCACGTCTACGCCATCTTGTACCCAAAAATATACATGCGAAGTGACATAACGAAGCGTGGCTGTAACTTCGACATTTTCTAAATTATCTAAATTCGTTACCCAAAAATTATCTTTATCACCCACAACACGGGTGACAGCCGAAGTTGCTGTTACTTCAGGAATATCACATAACGCTTGTAAACGACATGCCAAAGCACGCGGGTCATTGATTGGCACAATCGTATTTTTTAATGTATCCAATGTTTCGCTTGTGATGGTTTCTACGGGTGGGCGAGTCAATTCTGGTTGTACGGCTGGTTCTGTTTCTGTAAACACAGGTATGTCTGTAATTTCAGAGGGAAAAATACTATAAAACCAATATCCTGCCGCGCCAAGTGCAATGACACACACACAACATAGCAAAGCCAATATACCGATAATAATTCCAGTAGTGGTTGAACCTGAACGATTTGAGGGGTTATCCATGTGTTATTTCCTTTTTATAAAGATGGCTTGATGATACCTTGACTAAGTGAATTATGGATTAGGAAATTAGTCCGCTTCTAAATTAAGGGACGCTTGATTCTGCTTCGTAAACAAAAACCTCCGAGGTCTTAGAGACCTCGGAGGTTTAGATTTAGATTACGCATCCACTTCTTGTTTGCTTTTCTTTTTCTTGGTCGGTGCAGATGTTTGGAAAACGATTTTGTTTTCTTTCTCGTCTACATCTACAATCACTTCGGCACCGTCTTTGAATTTTCCACTTAACAATTCTTTTGAAAGCGGACTTTCAACATATTTCTGAATCGCACGGCGTAATGGACGGGCTCCAAAAGTTTGGTCATAACCTTCTTTTGCTAACCAAGCGCGTGCCGCATCTGTAATTTGAACCGCGATGTTGTGGTCGTTCAAACGGTCTTGTACTTCTTTCATTTGTAAAATCACAATTTGTTCCATTTGTTCTACAGAAAGTGGTGAGAACATAATGATTTCATCAATGCGATTCAAGAACTCAGGTCTAAAAGAGGCTTTCAATGCGGCTTCAATTTTGTTGTGTGCTTCTCGTTCAGCATCATCAGACTTGTGAGGCAAAAAGCCTAAAGTGCCACCTTTTCTCACATATTCAGTACCCAAGTTTGAGGTCATGATAAGAACCGTGTTTCTAAAATCCACGACATTGCCCTGACCATCTGTCAAACGTCCATCATCTAAAATTTGTAACAAAGCATTCCAGACTTCAGGATGGGCTTTTTCAATTTCATCAAACAAAACGACGCGATATGGTCTGCGACGCACAGCTTCAGTGAGTTGACCGCCTTCTTCATAACCAACATATCCGGGCGGCGCACCAAAGAGACGTGAAACTGTGTGTTGCTCACGATATTCAGACATATCAATGCGAACCAACGCATCTTCATCATCAAACATAAACCAAGCCAATGCTTTTGCTAATTCGGTTTTACCAACACCGGAAGGTCCAATGAATACAAATGAACCAATCGGTCGGCTTGGGTCTTTGAGACCAGAACGTGCACGACGAATCGCGTCAGAAATTGCATGAATGGCTTCTTCTTGCCCAATGATTCTTTCATGCAAACGAGTTTCCATTTGCAACAATTTTTCTGATTCTGTTTCAAGCATTTGTGTAACAGGGATGCCCGTCCATTGATGAACAACAGAAGCAATATCATCTACATCAACGACTTCATCTAATTGATGTTCGGCTTCCCATTTATCACGTTGCGCGTTGTAATCTTGTTCGAGTCTTAAACGTTCGGCTTTCTTTTGTGCCGCGCGTTCATAATCACGATTCAAACCGGCTTGTTCTTCTTCGGCTAACAATTTATCAACTTCAGTTTTCATCGCCTTCAAATCTGGCGGCATAGAATATAACGCCACACGAAGTTTCGCGGCGGCTTCATCCATTAAGTCAATGGCTTTATCAGGTAAATGTCTATCGGTTACATATCTATCAGCCAAACGAGCGGCGGCTTCTAAAGCATCATCCGCATAACGAACTTTGTGATGAGCTTCGTAACGGTCACGCAAGCCATACATCATTTTGATTGTATCTTCAACGCTAGGTTCTTCAACATAAATTGGGGCGAAGCGTCTTTCCAATGCGGCATCTTTTTCAATATGTTTATGGAATTCATCCAAAGTTGTTGCACCAATACATTGCAACTCACCACGCGCCAATGCTGGTTTGAGCATATTGCTCGCATCCATTGCACCTTGAGCGGCACCAGCACCAACAACAGTGTGCAACTCGTCAATCATCAAAATGACATCGCCTTTTGCACGTTGAACTTCTTCCATAACAGCTTTGAGACGTTCTTCAAACTCGCCTCTGAATCTTGATCCGGCAATCATCGCGCCTAAATCAAGCGCTACTACTCTTTTGCCTGATAGGATTTCAGGGACATCATTGGTAGCAATCTTTTGAGCCAAGCCTTCGACGATGGCAGTTTTACCAACACCCGCTTCGCCAATTAATACCGGGTTGTTCTTCGTGCGTCGAGATAAGATTTGTATCAAACGCAGGATTTCATTATCACGCCCAATGACAGGGTCAAGTTTTCCTTCACGAGCAAGTTGAGTTAAGTCACGTGAATATTTTTCAAGCGTACGATATTTTGTTTCTGCTTGCGGGTCTGTGACTCTTTGTCCGCCACGTAAATCTTGAATCGCATCATAAACACGGTCACGTGATAAACCAGCAGACTCTAAAATGCGAGCGGCAGGTGTATTGCGCTCAGTGAGAATCGCTAAAAAGATATGCTCTGTAGAAATGTATTCATCTTTGAGGCGATTGGCTTCTTCGTTTGCAAGATCAATTATCCGCTTGACTCGAGGCGTGATGAAAATTTGCCCGGCGCCTCCACCAAAAATATTCGCTTTCGGGCTGGCGCGTAAAGTCGCATCTAATCGTTCAGTTAACGCTTGGGCACTGACATTTAATTTTTCAAGGATTTGGGGAATCACTCCACCGGGCTGTTCAATCAATGCCAGCAAAATGTGTTCAGTATCAATTTGGTTATGCCCATAGCGTTGGATAATCTCCGCGGCACGTTGGGCGGCTTCTTGGGCTCTTTCTGTAAATCTGTCAAATCGCATCATGGGGTTATTCCTCCGTTGGACGGTGGACAATAGACGGAGGACGGCCTGTGGTCTAAAGTCAACGGTCTAACAACAATGAGCGGATTATAACAAAACCTATGTTGGCAATTTATCAATATGGCGTAAGAGGAATGTTAGATTTTAATTTTTATGAACCCAGAGAAATAAACACCAATGGCAAATCAATCATAATATGAACAATGATCACAAATAATAAATTTCGTTTCCATAAAAATAGACCTGTCAGAACAGCCCCAAGCGGAATAACAACGCCGATAATATGTGCTAAGTTCCAACCTGAAGAATGAATACAGATAAAAAATATTAAACTAATAATGGCACTTATCCATTTGTTGCCCGTTTTTTCAATTAATCGGCTTATAGAATACCCCCTAAATAATATTTCTTCGGTTACGCCAGCGGTGATTACACTTAACAAAATCAACCACCAAGGAAAACTTGTAGCAACTTGAGTAATAGAACCTGAATCAGATGACTTTATGATTGAACTTACTAAAAAAGTAAGCACTGGTACTAACAAAGAAAGAAAAACACCTAAACCAATTGCTAGGAAACTTGATTTCCATGACAATGCTTCCCATCCAATGCTTGTTAATGGGCGTTTTTCAATTTGCATTACATAAAGACAAACGCTTAAAGCTAAAAGCCATAAAACAGCAAAACCTATTAAGGTGTAAGCCAATTTATCAGTGACTGGCTGAATCAGGTTTGGTGCAATCCATAAGACGTAAAATATAGGTAGTATTAAGGAAAGTACTAAACCGAAAAGAAATTTAGAGTTGAATTTTATTGTCATTTTATGATTATAACCAATTTACTAATTACCAATTACTGCTTCCACAACCTGTTTCCTCTCTGCCACCCTCCCAGCAAAATAAGCCAAAACAACCCCAATCATAAATAATCCAATATTTAAATAAAAAGGAAAATTCTTATTCATTGCCGAAAGATTTCCTGCAATCCAACCAAATGGTGACGTGAACAGAATCACAATCACATACAAAATAGATTGAATACGGGCGCGTTCTTTTGGATCTACCGCCAACACAATCATTTGATCTAACAATGGGCTAACAGCCGCCATACTACAAGCCTCTAGAAAAACACTGAAAATTAAAAATCCATAATTTCCACTCGGTGCTGTCACCAAAACCAAATGACTAGCTACATACCCTATAAACCCAACCAACATCGGCATTTTGAAATGCATTCTTGAAATCTTTGGCATGACTGTGAAATAAAAAATCAACATAATCGCCGATTTGATAAATGGGAAAATTGCCAAGTTCTCAGTAGCAATTTGAAGTTTTTCCGTCACAAAAATAGACCAAAAATTATTACTGACCAAAACTGTAATACTCATCACCAGCATAATGCCTGCTGTTAATAAAGTTTGAGGCGTGCGAATCAAAGCTCGTAAAACATCTTTGTACCCACTTAAGATATGAAAAATATTTTGTTCCTTGGTCTCCACCAAACGAATTTTTCCCTGAGCAGTTTCTTCTGTCCATAAATAAGTGAGTACTGCTTTAAGGGTAAACATCACTGCCGCAAAAATATATAAACCTCGCATGGTTGGCACAAAAGAAAATATTCCAATCAACACACCTGCCAAAGGTGCAATGAACCCGACAAATAAATTGGCGATGTAAATCCAAGTGTAAATATCAACAATTTGGTCTTTTTCTGCATCTTCTACCAACAAACAATTCCAAGAATTAAGTGTGATTCTCCACAGGCTGTTGACAATTCCAGCAATTAAGAAATACCAAAAGTTTTGAGCAAAAGCAGAGATAAGAGCAGGCACACTCCAAGATAAAATATCAAAAATTAAAGTGGTCAATCTTCGCCCAAGTTTATCCGTCACTGCACCGCTGATTAATGCCAGAAAAATTTGGAAGAACCAACTGATGCTCAATATCAAACCAATTTCTTTTTCAGAGAGTCCAATGGCAAGCATATAAAGCGAAACATAGGGCGTATATAAGTTAAACGGAATTCCCCATAACGGTTCAAAGTAAACACATCCGCGCGGGTTGCCCTTCAAACTTAATAATGCCGTAAACAACGAGTGATTTTTCAAGAAGCCTCCAAAACAAAATTCAAACAATTATACGCCTAGTAAGAAACAAGGACTATAATTCAAGCAATGGCATCCATCACCTTGCCCACGCAAACACAGCATGAAAATCTGCGACCTCTTAACATATTAAGAGACCTACCCGCCGTTGCAGATTTAATTGAGCAATGTTTTTCAGAAACAATGGATAACGATGGCAGACGGTATGTGCAAGACATGCGAAAAGCCGGTAACGATAATTCATTTATCAAATGGGCAAATCGCGTTGCTGATTCAACATCACTGCCGCTCACTGGTTATATTTGGGAAGAAAATAATCAAATCGTTGGCAACATCAGCGTCGTGCCATTTCGTCATCGCGGAAAAAAGTTATATCTCATTGCCAATG
>DDVH01000019.1:52276-67593 GCA_002345215.1 Anaerolineales bacterium UBA2317 | reverse complement strand
TTACAACATATCCGCGAAAAAAAAATCAAAGATGTTTGGCTTCACGTCCGCACCGATAACCCTGAAGCCATTTTGCTTTACACAAAACTTGGATTCAAAGAATATGCCCGCCGCACCACTTGGCAAACAATTGCAGGAAATTTTGATGTTAAAAATCAGGATATTCAAATCACCAAGCGACATCCAAACTTTTGGCAGACTCAACGCCTGTGGCTTACACGCCTCTACCCTGACGTTTTAGCATGGCACCAAACCTGGAACTTTAACTCCCTTCGACCTGGTTTTTTTAACTGGTTGTATTTATTATTTACAGATGTTAATATCCGTCAGTGGGTTGCGCTGAAAAATAACGAACTGCAAACCGCCTTGGCTTACATTCCGCATGGGCGTGGAGAAAGTCTATTTGTAGCAACAGGTGAAAAGTCAGACCCCGAAGCGGTAACAGCAGTCTTGATTCAGGCTAGAAAAGATTTGCTTCATTACTATCCAAAACTCACTTTAGAATTTCCCATCAGTGATTTTGATTCTGCTATTCAAGCCGCAGGCTTCAAGCAAATCCGCACTTTGATTTGGATGCACGCAACTTTATAAAATATTTTTCGTATGTTATGACGTAAAAAAAGGAGTTCAAATGACAAGATTTATTTTGCGTTGGGCAATTAATGCAATTGCATTATATGTAGCCGTGTTGATTGTGCCAGGCATTGAGTTTCGCGGCGACTGGACTGGCGTATTGTGGTTGGCATTGATTTCAGGTCTGTTGAATGCCTCAGTGCGACCCGTATTAAAGTTTTTAACTTGCCCACTGATTATTCTCACACTTGGTTTCTTTACAATCTTCATAAACACTGCCATGCTTTTGCTCACAAGTAGAATTGGTCAAGCCCTCGGCATTGGCATCACGGTAGATGGATTTTGGACTGCAGTGCTAGGCAGTTTGGTGATAAGCATTGTAAGTATTATTATGAGTTTGTTCTTGCGTGATGAATTGAAGAAAAAGTAAGTTAAATAAAAAGAGACGGATGTTCCGTCTCTTTTTATTTAAGGGGTTAAGTTGTAAGTAGGAAAACGCACGGAGGGTGCTGACGTTTTCAACATAGTGTAAAGCAATTGGGAGTTATTGATGAGTAAGAGAATAATAAATAAAAGTAATAAAATTTGAAACCAGCGTTTGTTTGCAAATTCTTTCCAGGCGAGGGCGAAGAAGAGAATAAGAGCATAAGTCCAGTTGGCGGAGTAGAGGAATACGTCCATGCCGTAGACGAGGTGGAGGGTAAAGTTGAAGAGCAGAATCAGGATGAAGGTCAGAAAGAAGCAGTTATCTTGTTTGAAAAAGTTTTTTAGGAAGAGTAATCCGCCAAACGCCATGAGTCCCATCCAAAAATAGGCAAGGAATGTGTTGAATGTTGTGTTGTAAGTGGCAAGTAGCATTGGGTCACCATCTATGGCGGCGCGGAACATCCATGTTTTGACAAATGGAAAACCATCGTCAATGATGAGTGGGTTGGGTGAGACGATGCTGTGTAAAACCATTACACGCCCAAGTAAATTGGCGCGTTGATAGTTGGCTGGGAATGAGTTTTTGTCTTCTCCTGCTAAACTGGCGAACTCCCAAAAGTAAGGTTGTGAATTTGGGTAGATAAAATTATTAAGCAGTGATAGCGGCACAATTAATGCAAGGATAATCAAGCCATATTTTATTAGTTGTCTTATATCACGCTTGATGAAGAAATGTGCAATGACTGTTTGTGCAATGTTTGAGACGGTGATTCCAAATGCAACTAGCCCTGTGATTACTAAGGCGGGGAGTGATTTGTCTTTGATTAATAAAACGAGAAAAATCAACGCCACTGTTGATAAAAAAATATAGGTTTCCATAATCGAGCCAAAAGCGAGCTGTGTGGATGAGGCTCCGAATATGGTTGCGATGAGTAAGGCGTATAAAGAATTTTTTGTTAGGTGTTTGACGAAATACCAAACTAAAAAAATGCCCAATGCCCCAGCCATTGCATTGGTGATATATGCCGCAAAGAGCATGTCCCCTTTTAGAAATAAGGAAATCGTAAAAACGATTGGACGGATGATGATTAAGACGTAAGGATGAAAAGGTCGGTAGTAATAATCGGCGTAGTTTTCTGTGCCGAAGCGTGTGCGGTATAGATTCCCATCTGCGTCAAAGAAGATGTCATCCGCATCGTATTGAGGTTGGTTGAAAATGATACAGAAAAATATATATACACAGAATAAGAGAATAGAGGAGAGTAATCCGTTTATGTTTTCATTCAGAAATTGATATAGGCGGGTTTGTTGAATGTTTTTCTTGCGTAACCATATTAAGAAATAATAGGAAGCAGGAAGAGAAACAAGTAATGCAATAAAAAAGCAACCAAGTACTGTTGCTTCGATTTGATATAAAGAAATATCCACAATATTGGGGTATTGTATTGCTTGATTTATTAGTGCGAGTAGAAAAATAAACAAAGATATGAAAATAATACACGCAATGCTAGTTTGAAATGTTTGTACTTGAAAATCGGCTTTGAGTTTGCCCAGCACATAATACAAAAAACAGATTGTAAGAGTGTGAAGTGAAAATGTAACCAAGCCGATTTCAATGCTTGATTTATAAAAATTATTAAGAAACCCAATCAATGGATATATAAGAGCGGCAGTGACAAGCCACGAGATGATGAAGCGAATGTTCGTCATTTGATGTGCAAGGCAGATGTGCTAAGCATTGTCAATATTAATTGCGCGTTGTTGATACATAATAAAAGAATGAAAGTCAGTAAGGTAATTTGAAACCAGCGTTTGTCTGCAAATTCTTTCCATGCCAGTGCAAGAAAGAGAATTAATGCATACATCCAATTAACGGAATACAGAAAAACATCTTTGCCATAGCGCATGTGAAGGGCGAAATTAAAAAGCAGGATAATAATAAAAGTAATTTGATATCGATTATCTTGTTTGTGTATATTTTTCAGAAAAAGAATACCACCTAATATGACAAGTCCAAGCCAAGCATAAGCTGTTACATTTTGTAACAAAGTTTCATAATTAGCAAGCCGCATTGGTTCTTTTTTAATTGAGGCACGGAACATCCAAACTTTGAGGAATGGAATTTCTTCTTGTAAAATTAAAGGCTCAGGGGCGACGATACTATTCAACACCATAACACGCCCTAAAAAGTTGGCTCGTTGTGGTACTGGCGGAAACTGATTATGTCCCTCACCTTGATAGGAAGTTAAGTCCCAAAAATAAGGTTGTGAATCGGGGTATATAAAATTGTGTAATAGAGTTAAGGGAACAATAAATGCGACGACAATTAATCCATAGATGATAATTTGTTTAATACTGCGTTTGATGAAGAAATGAGCAATCACAGTTTGCCCGAAATTTGAAATGGTGATACCAAATGCTACCAAGCCTGTAATCACCAATACAAATAAGGGTTTGTCTTTTAAAACTAAAACCAGAAAAATCAGGGCGGTTGTGGCTAAAAAGATGTAGGTTTCGATTAAGGCACTAAACACAAGTTGTGCGGCAGAGGCACCAAACAATGTTGCAATCAACAGAGTATACAAATAATTGTTTACAAAATGTTTAATGAAATACCAAACTAGAAATACACATAATGCCCCAGCAAAAGCATTGAGTGCAAAGGTGCCGTACAATGTATTGCCTGCAAAAAATATAGAAGAAATAGAAACCAACGGGCGAATGATAATTAATACAAAGGGATGAACTGGGCGAAAATAATAATCACGCACGAGTTCAGTAGCGAAACGTCTACGCCATAAAAAAGCATCTGAATCAAAAAAAATGTCATCTACATCAAAAGTAGGTTGATTGAAAATAGAAGTCATTAAAAAATAGATGGAAAAGAAAATAGAAGCAAGTAATATGCCACCCCAGTTTTCTTTTATAAACTTTATTTCAAAGTTTTTGGATTTTGCCCATGCAAACAAGATAAGAAATGCGAGAGCAAAAACAACCCATTGACCAATGACTATGCTTATCGTTTCCGCTTCAAACAGTCTGGGAAATTGTTTCGCCATCTGAAACAGACTCCACGCCCAAGCCAGCAGAATAGCAAATAAAATGACTTTAGCAATATATTCAAAACGGTGCAACAATTTATCCCCCACCTAAGTATGGAGCTAACCCGTGTAGAATAATTGAAAGAAAACGTACATTATTGATAAATATCATTATTAAGAAGGTTGTCATCCCCATTTGAAACCAATTTTTTGTAGCAAGGTCCTTTAGTGATAAGGCAACGAAGAAAACAAGTAAAAATGTCCAATTGGGTGTGTATAAAAATAATTCAGTGCCATAATTCATATGTAAGATAAAGTTGAATGCGATGCCACCAAGTAGGCCGTAGATAAGAAGCGTATTGTTATCGTTTGAACGAATATTTTTCAGGAAAAATATTGTTGCTGTTATTAGGATAAGAATCCATAAAACAAGGGGGATGTTTGCTAGTCCATCATACCAAGCCGCAATATCATCTTTATAATGATATGTTTTGAAATTGATTATTGGTTCAACTTGACCTCTTTGTGTTTCAACCGGTGTTGGCCCAATTATGTTGTAGAGAAAAACAGTTCGACTAACTACTTGAACACGGGTGATTAAGCTTTCTAATGGACTTTCATAAACAGGTCGAGAGAACTGGGCTTCAAATAAGATATCTTCCGGCACCCAAAATGATGATTGATTTCCCGGAAACAACATATTTACAAAAGCAGTAAGAGTAATCCCTAATGTGAGAATTACAATACCATAATATACAAGTCGCCAAAAACCGAATTTCTTAAAAAACATGACTATCATACTTTGAGCGATATTAGTAATGGTGATTCCGAAAACAAGTAAGCCAGCTGGAATAAGCACTGAAAATCTTTTTTCATTAGCTTGCACAAGCAAAAGAAAAAAGACTAAAGATGCCATGCCAAAAACATACGTTTCAGTAATTGAACCGAAAAGCAAATGAGTAGCTGTTGAGCCGAGCAACATTGCAAATATTAAGGAATAGGTATCATTCTCAGTAGCACGTTTGATGAATATCCATGCCATTAAAACAGCAGAGCCACTGACAAGGGCAATACCAAGTAAGGGCGCAAGAAACCAACTTTCTGCCATAAATAACCCAAAGAAGCGGACAAATGGACGTATAGTAATTAATACAAGTGGATGCACCGCTCGATTAACGTTAAAACCTTCTGGCAAACCAAGAATTGCGTACCAAGGACCAGCATCTGCTTCAAAGATGATGCTGTTGAAACTAAAAGTTGTATGGTTTAATGCACGTGCAATAATCAAGTTAATTGCAAAAAAGATAAATCCGGCATAAATACCTATTATGTGTTCTTTAATAAATAAGAATACTTTTGTTTTTCTAAATTTTTGATAGTAGCCTCGTATCTCGATTTGTTCTAAAAGAATTATGCCCCATGCACCAGCAACCAAAGCACTAGAAATGTATACATCAAACCATTCATTTGTAATTTGAAAAAACACGGGAGTAAACATGCTCGGAAATTGAGCACAAATATAAAAAATAATTACGGCAAAGACCGGCAAAATCAAAACTAGAAAGATATTTAGCCAGTTTCGTAAAAAACTGTGCTTTAATGACCATATAACATGGCGTATTAAGTAATATCCCATAATACTACTTGGTGCGCCCAATAAAATTGTGATACCGATAAGATGAAATTTACCTTCTAAAATACCATTTATATAGCCAATAAACCCGTAGAGGATAATAAGACTTAATAAGGAACCAATAAGATATTGCCACATAAAATGTGTTTTTCGCAAACGTTCTAAAGCAGGGACAGATGGCAACATTAAAGAAAAAATTGCAACTGCATATGCAAATGTTCCTAACCAATAAACACGGGATGTGCCAACCGACAAAACGGTTTCAGCAGCGATGGCAAGTGAAAATAATCCAAATACAGTTAAGATATATAAATTTCTTTGTTTTAGCCATTCTAAGAGTTTTGGGTAACCTTCAAATAAAAGAAAACTAATGGCAAGTGTTGGAATAGTGACCAACATGAAACGGTCAATTGTATTTTCATATTCGGTGTAATCAAAATAGATAACAGCAGATGAAAAACTAATAGCAAATGCGATGGATAGTGAAAACCCCAATCTGATTAACAATTCCAATATTTTCATGCGATGAATCTCCGAAGATAAGATAGAGTCTGATGAAACATCAGACTCTATCTTTTATTTCAAATTTTGTACCAATTGTAAAAATTCGTTCCATTCTTCTTCAAAGAAGTGAACGGTGACGTTGTTCATTTCGACGTGGTAGGTGGTTTCACCATCTGGTTCTTCGGCTTTCCAAGCAAGGAAGTTTTCAGTTTCGGCGAGGGTTTGTGTTTTTGGTTCGTTATGGTTGTTCATTTTATTACTCCTGTTTGTTTATGAATGTTTAGGCGTAGATTAAGTCTTCTTTTTGAGGCGCAGGCTGAGGTCACGAAAGAAGCGACGAATCCAAACGATGATGCGTGAGCCGGGCGGAGGTGGCGCTTGAGTCTGTTCTTTTTCGGGGAAGGGGTCAAGGTCTAGCATTTTTCGCATGATGTAGTTCCACATCAATAAAGTTGTGGCGAGTAAAGGCGCGGCAACGACGACTCCAAGAAAACCAAATAAATTGGCGGCGATGATGGCGGCGACTAAGACGGCGGCTGGGTGAACTTTGAGCGCATCAGACATAATGCGTGGGGATAAGATATTGTCGAAGATTTGGTCTATGATGATGGCGACAATTAAAACAATTAGTGTGTAAGCCCACGGCTCCATGCCAAATAGTTTGAAGACTTGAAAGTATGCAACAATGACTAAGATACCCCAATTAACAGCAGGACCAACATAAGGAACGAAACGGGCAATGCCTGCTAAAACTGCAAGTGGAGCGGCGTAATTGACACCAAGTACTCCTAATGCAATTGAGTAGATAATAATAGTTAAGAAGAATAAGATGATTTGTCCGCGTAAGAAGGCGTTCCAAATTCTTCCAAGTTCGCGGGTGAGACGGGCAATATCTTGTGCGTAGCCGGGAATATCTACTGTGACCATGCGTTCACGTAAGCCACCACTTTCTGCAAGCACAAAATATGAGACGAGCAATACGAATAATGTCCAGCCAAAAAAGTTTGCGGCACTTCCAGCCACAGAGCCAAGAAGTGTGCCTGTTTGACTTAGTAAAGGTTGTATGGCACCTAATATTTGTTGACTAATTCCATTTAAGTCTAAAGTTCTGAGGTCTAAAGAAAATGGGCCGATTTCAAAAACTTGTTCGGATACTGTTTCAATTAATTCAGGTAAGTTTTGAATTGCATTTTGAACGTTGGTAATTAAGTTTTGAATTTGTTGTGCTAAACCAACGCCACCTAGTGCAAGTGAGCCAATTAAAAGGATGAGAATAATTAAATAAATAACACCAACTGATGCTCCCCAAGAAAACTTTAATCTATGTTGAAAAAATACAGCAAGAGGATAGATAAGATAAGAAACCACCAATGCGATGAGCAAAGGCGTAATCACTGCTTGTGAACTTACGATTAATGCGCCAATCAATACAGTTAAAGTAAGGGCAATAACAAGTTTGGTATTTCCGCCCCAAGTTGGAGAGTTGGTCTGATTTGTCTCTGTCATAGTGTGATTCCGTTTTGAAATTGTATCAAAATAATAAATACATTTTACTAGATAAAACAAAAACGCCCCGCGAGAGTCGCAGGGCGTAAGAGTCGAAGCGTTTTAACATCCAGACAAAAATGGGAAAAACACGCACCAGCGGAAGGTTGCATCTACCCACCAGAAAAATCCAGCACATAAACACACAAATAGAAATACGCCTACACCGATAAAAATTGGAGTCATATTTCTTTGACCTGTAGCAGGAGGTGGTGCAGAATATGCAGGCGCGGGAGGGGGTGAATAGGATTGTGTAGGAGGAGCAGGTTGAACGGCTTTGCGCGATACTGCTACTGTTGCGCCGGCATCGGAATTAATCGCATCATACATGAGGACAATTTGTTCACCCAGCGACACAACATCTCCAGCCTTTAGCACGACTGGTCCTGCCAAACGTTGACCATTCACAAAAGTTCCATTAGTGGAACCTAAATCATCAATCACAAATTTTCCGCCTTGAAATGTAAGGCGAGCATGTTTGCGTGAAACTTCTGCGTCGTTAATTGCAACGCCATTTGATGAATCACGCCCGATAGTAAGTTGTTCACCCTCCAGCGGAAAAACTACGCCGGGAGTAGGTCCAGACCTCATCACAAATTGAAACTGTGCCATTCTCTTCCTCCGAAAATAATTTCAAATAACTGGGCTTAGTGTAAATCTTTCGAGAGAAAAAGTCAATTCACCCTTAAAGGCTAATTACTTTTTCTTCGATGCCTTTTGTGGTTCAGCAATTATTTCTTCACGCGGAACTGTTTTGCCAGAACGCGGTAAATATAAAATAAAGGCTGTGCCAACGCCGGGTTTGCTTTTTACTTCAATCCGCCCGCCGTGACCATAAATAATTTGTTTGCAAATGGATAAACCTAGCCCTGTTCCAGAAGTTTTACCTTCATGTTCACGCACACGATAAAATTTTTCAAACAAATGTGGCAAGGCTTCTTCAGGAATACCAATGCCGGTATCTTGCACAAAAATGGCGGTTTCAGTTTCACGTGCTTCCGCACGGAGCATGACCGTTCCATTTGGGCGATTATATTTGATAGCGTTGCTTAATAGATTTAGTAAAACCTGTTTGATTTTATCTCTATCCGCTTCTAATAATGGAAGTCCTTCTGGTGACTCAACCCTCAACTGGATATCATCTTCAATCGCTTTAGAAGCCATCACATCTTTACATTCATATAGCAAATCAGCAAGGCTGAAAATCGTTTTGCGAAATTGCACTCGACCAGATTCAAGGCGAGCTAAATCAAGGAATGAAGAAGCCAATGCGTTTAATCGCATGGTTTCATTATGAATATTGGTGACAATTTGGTCACGTTGTTCTTGAGACATTTCCGGGCGAAGTAAAAGGTATGTGGCTGTACTTAAAGAAGAAAGTGGTGTGCGTAATTCATGCACAAATTCTGAGATTAAGTCTGATTGTTGGAATAAGCGTGTATTTTCAATCGCAACTGCGGCTTGCGCACCTAAGACAAGTAACATCGATTCATCATTATCTGAAAATTTGCCACGATGTTTATTTAATGCTTCTAAAACGCCGACAATTTTATTTTTCGTAATTAATGGAACACCTAACAAAGATTGTGTGGTTAACCCCGTAATCGCTTCTACATTGGAATAAAAACGTGAATCATCATGCGCATTGGTGATACGAACTGGTTTACGGTTATTAACTATCCAGCCGGCAATGCTTCCATCTAATGGAACGGTAATTCCCCGCCGAGTAGATTCATCCATGTTGGTTGAAACTTGAAAATATAATTGACGCGATGTATCGTCATACAACAAAATGGAGGCGGCTTCAGCACCACAAATTTCTGCCGCGGCATGAACAATGCGTGAGAGCAAAATATCTAAATCAAGGGTGGAGGCAAGGTCGCGGGCAATATCCACGAGGCGGCGATAGCCATCTAATCTCTCGGTTTTTATCTCAGCCATGTAGCACTCTCTCTGTGATTGCAGGAAGAATTGTAGAAACGTCTTCTGAAAAAATTACATCAGCCCGAACATTAATATACGTAGGTGCATTGTTGATGATGATTAAATGTCCGCCGCGGTCTAATGTTTGCATGGGCAAGCCTGCCACAGGTAAAACTTCTAATGAGGAACCAGCAACCAGCATGAGGTCAGATTGACGCGCTTCTGTCTGCGCTTTGTGCCATGCGGCTTGGGGCAATTGTTCGCCAAAAAGAATTACATCTGGTTTTAAAGTCTGGTTACATTTTGGGCAATGCGGAATTTCACCTGTTTCAACAAATGGGGCAAGATATGGTTTGGCGTTTACCTGATGATAACACTGAGTGCAGGTTAAAGTTTGCATCGTTCCGTGCATTTCAATTACAGTTTTTGAGCCTGCTTTTTGGTGCAGGGTATCAATATTTTGGGTGACGATAGATTTGAGATAACCTTTTTTTTCTAATTCTGCTAATGCCTGATGGGCGGGATTGGGCTTGGCATAAAAAATTTGACTTGCTAGTGGACGAAACCATGCAAAAAATCTTTCTGGATGGGTGCGGAAGGTGCTTAATGACGCAACTTCTAACGGTTCATCCTTCGACCATAAGCCTGAGTCGGTGGACCTGAAATCTGGGATTCCAGAGGGAGTGGAGATTCCTGCGCCGGTTAGGATGACGGCATGTTTGGCTTGGCGAATTAAGTCCGCGGCGAATTGAATGTTGGTTTGTGTTTGTGATGAAAAAGAACTCATCGCGCCTTTTCGCGCTTGATTATTGCATCAGCAATTTTGAGGAATTGCTGTGAAGTCATATTGCTTGGTTGTGAAATGACCGCTGGTGAATGAACACGCGTGGCTTGTAAAAATAATTCTGGTGCTGGTGTTATGGTCGCGGCAATAGGGTGACTAAGTTTATCTTGCACTTTATTTGTAGACATTTGTGCTTCGCTTCTTTGGCGGTTGTTTAAGATAATGGAAATCGACTCAGGCTTTATGTTTAATTCCTTAATTTCATCAATCAGTATTTTTGTATGTTGAATAACACTAGGTGTACCTTCTAACACAACTACTTGCTGATTACACATAGGGAGTAGTTTTTGTGCGTAGGTCGGCAAACCAGACCCCAAGTCTAGAATGATGAAGCGGGCAAGTGAAGAAAGTTGTGCAACGAGGGCTTCAAAGTTTTTTACTTGTGAAGTCAAGTTTACATCGCGTGGATTTTCAGAAGCCAGTAAAAGTTTTAATCCTGAATTGTGAGGCACAAGCGAGGTTTGTACTTTTTCTTTGGTAATTTCTGAAATAGTACTTTGTAAAATTTCAGTTAATGTTTTTTGGCTAGGAATGTTCAAATCCATACCTAATGTGCCAAGCCCAGGCGTGAGTTGTGCAAGGATGACATCGGATTGAGTGCGAGTAAGAAGTGCCGCCGCGATGTTAGTGGCAATGGTAGAAACACCTAATCCGCCACGTACAGAGATAACGCCAATCACAAATCCTTTTTGGCCTGTGGCAGGTAATTTAATTTCATCTGTTTTCTTGGTGGGTGTCCGCGCTAAGAGGGTGCGAACATGCGCTTGCAATTCGGTAGGGTGAGTAGGTTTGGTCAGGTAATCGTCGGCACCAACTTCAAAGCCTGTTACTTTATCATCAATTTGTGTTTTGGCAGTAAACATCAAAATCGGTATAGTAGAAGTAGTAGGGTTTTTTCTAAGGCGACGTGTTACTTCGTAGCCGTCCATATCTGGCATCATTACATCAAGCAAAATTAAGTTTGGTTTTTCAGCAAATGCTTTTTCTAACCCTTGAGTGCCATTAGATGCGGCAATAATTTCATATCCTTGGCGCTGTAACATTAAACCCACTAATCGCAAGGTATCTAAATCATCGTCAATCACCAAAATTCTTTCAGCCATGTTTTCCTCTATGAATCATCTAACCTATTATAACGGACAAGTTCTTACATTTCGTTAACTTCATCATGCTATAATCTTTGTTGCATAAGGACAAAAATATAGTCCTCCTTATGGGGATGACAGGCTTCGACGGGAGAGGCTGGTTCCGAAATGCGAGCCGAGAGTGTACCGAACTCGTAAAATCAGTACAAAAACTCAAGTGCCAACAAAAGCACTTCATACGCTGCTATGCCCCTCGCCGCCTAGTGTGGTGAACATAACAGTATGACATCTTAGGATGTCACGTCCGCCGGCACCGTTCATTATCCGGTGACGGACCGGGCGAGACAAAGATAATGTGCCGTGCATGATTCTGCTAAATGCACGAAAGACATAGCAGATGGTCACAGGTTTACTAGCCCGCTGAGATGCCTGTGATGACGAAAACCAGCAGGCTACGCTCGTAGAGTTTCGAGAGTCGAATCTTTCGGACGCGGGTTCAATTCCCGCCATCTCCACTAATCAAAAATCCAGCTTTCGCTGGATTTTTGAATTAACTATATCCTTGACAAATATATCCATTACGGATATATTATGGTATCTTCGCCTATGACATATAAACATGCAAGCGCACGCTACCGACAGTGGTACGCAAAATTACTCCGCTTCTACCCGAAGGCATATCATGAACGCTTTGCAGAAGGAATGCAACAAACTTTCAATGACCTCTGCTGTGAGAGATACCAAGCAGGAGATAGATTATTTGGATTTGTACTTTGGACTTTCGCTGACACAATAGTAGGAATTATCAAAGAAACTATAGAAAAGGAAAATATAATGATGAACACAATACTTAAAAAACATGGGGCGACAATCATCTGGATTATTACGGGAATTGCAACAGCTGGTACGGCACTGCTAGTAAAAGGCTCTGAATATGAGAATGCTTGGCTCTGGGTATTTTCTATCGGGATAGTCCTCGCAGGTTTTACAGAGGCATACCTTAAGATTAAAGACCAAAATAAGTAAATGCTTCCTGTAAACTTGATTAACGAAAAAGGAAAACAAATGGCAACTAAAAATCAAATTCAACCCCTCACACCTGCTGTCTTTCATATATTGCTGGCATTATCAAAAGAAGAAAAACATGGCTATGGAATCATGAAACAAGTTGAAAAAGATTCACAGGGAAAAGTCAGCATGGGAGCAGGGACATTGTACGGGTCATTGAAGCGGATGTTAGATTCAGGCTTGGTGAAAGAAAGTGATAAAAAAGTAGATCCAACTATGGACGATGAGAGGCGGATTTATTATCAAATTACCGGGGCGGGTAGAAAAGCTCTTGAAGCAGAATTAGAGCGATACAAACGCATTGTGACTGTGGCACAAGAAAGAAAACTTTTTCCAAACACGTATGCAGTCTAAAAATTTTTTTTATTTTCTTTATAAAAAACTAATTAGTCTTTATCCGAAAAAATTTAAGGAACAATTAGCAGACTCTATGATGCAAACATTCCAAGACCTTTGGAATGAAAAACAAAGAGCCAACAAAGATTTATTCAATTTTGTATTTTGGGCATTTCTCGAAACGGCTATCGGAATTTTCAGAGAACATTTTTTAGAAAGAGATATTATGCAAACTACACTTAAAACCATTGGATTATCAGCACTCGTTAGCTTTCTTCTCATCGTCCCATTCCTGCTCATGGAATTTGTGAATAGGCAATCTTATCGTGCCGCAGGCGAGGAGTTTCCCATCCCATTATTTACCATACTGTTTATCTGTGGCATGGCATTTACCTTGATTCTGGCACCAATCGTGCAAAATCTACGAGAGCGCAGAAATGCTTCTGAAGGTCCTGTATCTGAGTCAGGAAGTATGATAACGAAAATCCTCGCAAACCCTATATTCTCTGAAATCATCGTGCTGGCATTTGCACTGCCATTCATAGGAATATGGGCGATGCAAATTCTCAGAATCGAACTACCGTTTATACAGGCTCTTAACCAGCCAGATTCTGACACACCAAATTTCTATAACACTGTTCTTCCTATCTTAGGTTTTATCCTAGCTATGATAGGCACGCTCGTTGCTCGAACATCAATTGTGCAGTCTTTACAGGTGCAAAGAACATTGTTTGCTCGCCCAATCAGTTTGATTATCGTACTGTTGATGTTAATGCTTCTCACATGGATTTGGATAGGTTTCATCAGTAACCAATGGCCTTGTTTTATTGGTGTTCAACACTGTGATTAGGAATTGATGAATCAAAAGAAAAGTGTCGTTCGTATTTTTTATAGCAAGCTACTTTCATTGTATCCACGAACATTTAGAGAGCGTTTCAGCGAGTCTATGCAACAGACATTTAATGACCTTTATAAAGAAAAACAAAATACGAATCAACCACTATTCAACTTCATCCTATGGACGTTTATTGAAACATCCATAGGAATTCTTCGAGAGCATCTATTACAAGGAGATATTATGCCAACCACAAAAAGATTTATTTCATCTGCATTAATTAGTTTTCTTCTTATTCTCCCATTTGCCGTAATGGAAATTGTCAACAGACGAAACTATAACGAAGACTTTCCATTTGCATTATTTTCCTTCTTATGGTTTAACCTCTTTACGGTTATTTTAATCTTATTACCCATTATGCTAAACAAATGGATAAAACAAGACAACACAAATTCAAATCTTGAACAAAAACAAACATTACTCACAAACCCAAAATCATCTTTGATAATTAGTGCTGTACTTATCTTGTTCATCGCCATACTTTCATTGCTGTCTTCTATTGGTTTGATTCCTAGCGAAATAAATTCTGAATCTATTCTTGTATTTGGAATTCAAGTTCCAAGTATATTCATCGCCTTTGCATTTTATTTGTTTCCAATTATTTCAGGCTATATTGCAAGCATGCCAATTATCCGCACTTTGCAATCAGGTGGCAGTTTATTTACACATCCCATACACCTAATAATTATCGTTATCATTTCATTTCTATTTACAGCAGGAACAATAAGTTTCATCATAGACCAATGGCCCTGTTTTATTGGTGTTCCAGTTTGTGATTAGTTAGATTGTGTTATAAAAAGGGGATGAAAAAAATTTTTATAATTGGATTTTCAATCCTAATCACCGCTTGCAATTTAGGAACTCAACCTCCCACAGCAGAATTTATTTCGACACAAACGCCTCTTCCTACCCTTCCGCCTGCTACAGCAACTGAGACATTAGTCTTCACCCCAACTTCTCAACCCACACCTGAGCCTCCGCCTTTATACTTCACTGATGAATTTACAACTGATTCTACCTACTGGGATTTTTTGCAAACAGGCGGAATAAATCTCCCCACCACAACTTTTGAAAATGATACGTTGCGTATTGATATTTCCTCACCCGATACATGGATGATTGGCATCCACAACGCGCATATTTATAACAATGTATTTATTAAAACCAAAGCCAATATCACATCCACAGGTTCATTTGGATTAATTTGCCGTTACAACGAAAATGGATGGTATGAATTTAATATCTACAGTGATGGAACGTATAACCTTTTATACGGAAAGCAATTAACAGAAGGCGTTGCGAGATATATTCCTCTTAGCACAGAGTTCAGCGGGCATATTGCACCTTCTAGTGAAATTGGCTTACATTGCCAAGATAATTCTCTTTTGCTGTATGTGAATAACAATTTGGTAAGACGAGTAGATGTAACAAATTATGGTTTAGG
>DDVH01000019.1:0-51997 GCA_002345215.1 Anaerolineales bacterium UBA2317 | reverse complement strand
ATTAATTTTGAGTGGGTACAAGTCAGTGAATAAATAAGTGCCAATAAAATTTCTATATTTCGTTAACAATTTTCTTGCATAATTCGCTTAAGATAGGAACATAAATTTTGAGATTGCTTCGCCGTCTTGGTCTCGATACATACTTCGCATACTCGACCAGCAACGGCTCGCAATGACATAACGACAAGCAAGGAGTTTTCTTATGGGCAAAATTATAGGAATTGACTTAGGTACAACAAACAGTGTGGTCGCTGTGATGGAAGGTGGTACACCGACAGTGATTACAACCGCAGAAGGCGGGCGCATTGCTCCGTCTGTGGTGGCGTTCAATAAAAATGGTGAACGCATGGTCGGGCAAACTGCAAAAAGACAAGCAGTAATTAACCCTGACAACACTATTTATTCTATTAAAAGATTCATCGGTCGGCATTTTGATGAAACTGCATCCGAACGCGCTATGGTTCCTTATCAAGTGGTGAAGGGAGCAAGCGGCGATGTGCGCGTTAAGATTCCCGTCAATGGAAAAGAATATTCACCCCAAGAAATAAGCGCAATGGTGCTGAGCAAGTTGAAGTCCGATGCTGAAGCGTATTTAGGTGAAACTGTCACACAGGCTGTAATTACAGTCCCTGCTTATTTCAATGATAGTCAACGTCAGGCGACAAAAGATGCAGGCAAGATTGCTGGACTCGATGTTTTGAGAATCATCAACGAACCAACCGCTTCTGCGCTTGCGTATGGCTTGGATAAAAAGAAAAATGAAAAGATTCTTGTCTTCGACTTGGGCGGTGGTACGTTCGATGTATCGGTGCTTGAAGTTGGCGAAGGTGTGATTGAAGTGAAAGCCACTAATGGTGATACACATCTCGGTGGTGACGATTGGGACCAAAAAATTACCAATTGGGCGGCAGACGAATTTAAGAAAGACCAAGGCATTGATTTACGCCAAGACCGTCAAGCATTACAGCGTTTACGTGAAGCCGCAGAAAAAGCAAAGATTGAACTTTCGACTGTGATGGAAACAGAAATTAATTTGCCATACATCACTGCCGATGCTAGCGGACCCAAACATTTGCAATTGAAATTGAGCCGTGCCAAGTTTGAACAAATGACAGAAGATTTGTTACAACGTTGTCGTACACCATTTGAAGCCGCGTTAAAAGATTCTGGTTACTCTGCTGACCAACTGGATGAAGTTGTTTTAGTGGGTGGTTCGACTCGTATGCCAATGGTTGCGGAATTAGTCCGCAAGTTGACCAATGGTAAAGAACCGAATAAAGGTGTGAATCCTGATGAAGTCGTTGCAATCGGTGCTGCTATCCAAGGTGGTGTACTCGGTGGTGAAGTTAAAGACATCTTGTTATTAGATGTAACTCCACTTTCCTTAGGCGTTGAAACCATGGGCAGTGTGATGACCGTGATGATTGAACGTAACACCACGATTCCTGTCCGCAAAACAGAAACATATTCCACTGCGGCAGATAATCAAACCGCTGTTGATATTCATGTGTTACAAGGTGAACGCCCAATGGCACAAGATAACATGAGCCTTGGAAGATTCAGACTCGATGGCATTCCACCAGCTCCGCGTGGCATTCCACAAGTGGAAGTTACATTTGATATTGATGCTAATGGCATTTTGAACGTAACAGCAAAAGATAAAGCCACTGGCAAAGAACAAAAAGTGACTATCACTGCTTCAACTAATTTGAATAAAAACGATATTGAACGCATGGTGCAAGAAGCCAAACAAAATGAAGCCGCAGATAAAAAACGCCGTGAAAGTATTCAAATTAAAAATGATGCCGATAACCTCGCGTATCAAATTGAAAAATCATTGCGTGAGCTTGGTGATAAAGTGCCAGCCGCTGAAAAAGGTTCTATTGAAACAAAAGTCAATGAACTCAAACAAGCCGCACAAGGCGATGATGTTGAAAAAATCAAAAAGTTAACTGAAGAGTTACAACATACATTCCATGCACTCAGTCAACAAATGTACGCGCAAGGACAAGGTCAGCAACCACAACCTGAAGGTGGACCTGCTCAACCACAAGACGGTGATGTGATTGACGGTGAAGTGAAAGAGTAAATAAGTTTTGAATAAGACCCTAAAGATTTTGAAAATCTTTAGGGTCTTTTGTTATATAATCATTTTATGAATAATGTAATAAATAAATTAAAAAGTATCAACAAAAAATGGTACGTCCCAATCGGCATTCTGCTTATCATTGGCATTTACTTTCTCCCGCCCGTACACGATCGCCTCTCCACACGCGTTGAACTTCTACGCACACGCATCGTATATTTTTTCAACCCGCCCAGCGAAGCTGTATTTCAACCAAGTGAACAAACTCAAAACCCATTGACTGTCGAAACCGCAGTTGGAACTGCTCGCGCAGAAATGATGCTGACATTAACTCCCGCTTCAACTCCTACGGTGAAACCTGCTTCTACATCTCAACCGACTGCTACATCCGAACCACTTCCTGCATCCGTTGTGCTAGATGGAGTCGTGTATGTTGACCAACACAATCGCTGGAATTATTGCGGACCTGCAAATTTAACAATGGCATTAAATTTCTGGGGCTGGGGTGGTGATCGTGATGATGTAGCCATGGTCGTCAAACCCGGTTCACCTGATACAAAAAAGACTTTTATTGAACGTGGCTTACCTGATAAAAACGTCATGCCGTATGAATTAGTAGACTTTGTCAATTTTCAAACGACAGAATATCGTGCATTGTCACGGCTTGGTGGTGACATACAATTAATCAAAAAGTTAATCGCCGCAGGCTTTCCAGTCGTGGTTGAAAAAGGATATTACGAACGCGATTACACCGGCAAAATTGACTGGCTTGGTCATTATCTTTTCACAACTGGTTATGACGATGAAAGAGGTGGATTTATCGTCCAAGATGCTTATCTCAAACCCGGTAAAGATTTATTAAGCACCTACGAAGATTATATTGATGGCTGGCGTTCATTTAATTACTTATTTATAGTTGTATATCCTGCCGAACGCGAAGCCGAAGTATTGAATCTGCTTGGTCCATGGGCAGATGAAACGTGGGCGGCGAATCATGCTCTAGAAATTGCAGAACGCGAAACACAAGAAATTGAAGGGAATAATTCATTCTTCGCATGGTTTAACAAAGGCACAAGTCATGTTGCTTTATTTCAATATGCCGATGCCGCCATCGCATTTGACCAAGCCTTTCGCTTATATGCCGCTTGGGATACAAGCGAAGGCAATCGCCCATTTCGCATGATGTGGTATCAAACAGGTCCATACTTTGCTTACTATTATTCTGCACGCTATCAAGATGTGATTAATTTAGCGACTACGACATTAAACGATACAATTTCAACGCCGACTCTTGAAGAATCTCTCCTTTGGCGCGGACGTGCTTATTACATGATTGGTGATACCAATTCAGCCATTGCAGATTATCGTGCCGCGCTTCAAGTCCATGCCAATTGGTTTCCGGCAGTGCAAGCCTTACAAGAACTTGGAGTCCAGCCGTAAAATATAAATTCGTTGGTCGAGTAGTGTGAAGCACGTATCGAGACCAATAGTTTACAAAGCAAGTAAAATTAACAAAAGTATTTTATTAACTGTTGGTTTCGATACGCCTTTCGCAAAAACCGCTCAAGGCTACTCAACCAGCGATTATGATAAAAAATATGAAGATATTACACTTTGCAGATGCCCACATTGACATGGCAAACTATGGCAAGCATGACCCTGCTTCCGGTTTGCCATTGCGTGTTTTAGATTTTCTCAAATCATTAGATACGATTGTTGATACAGCGATTCAACAAAAAGTGGATATGGTCATCTTTGCGGGGGATGCATATAAAGACCGTTCACCATCACCGACATTTCAGCGCGAATGGGGCAAACGCATTATGAAATTATCTCAAGCGCAGATTCCAACTTTACTTTTGGTTGGCAATCATGATATTTCTCCGGCTATTGGTCGCGCTCACGCCTTACAAGAATTCAAAACATTACAAGTACCGTTTATTAAAGTTTTAGATTCACCTTGTTTATTAAAGTCAGAAGATTTATGGAATTTGCCACTTCAAGTGATTGCTATGCCATGGATTGCTCGTTCTGGATTAATGGCTGTGACCGGTGAAACTGATTCTAAAGAAGCATTCTCACGTATTGAAGATAATATTGGGGAAGTAATCGAAGGTTGGTTAGAAGAATGTGATTCATCTTTGCCAATTGTGCTAACGGCTCATGCTTCTATTGAAGGCGCAAAATATGGCGGTGAAAGACTCGTCATGCTTGGGAATGATTTAGTTTTATCTGGCAGTTTGGTAAAGAATCCAAAATTTAATTATGTGGCCATGGGTCACATTCACAAACCGCAAGATGTAAACGAAGGCAATCAACCTCCGGTGATTTATCCCGGCTCAATTGAACGCGTGGACTTTGGTGAAATCAAAGAAGATAGATTCTTTGTCATTGCGGATGTTGAAAAAGGCGAAGAAACAAAAATAGAATGGATTCAATTATCAGGCGTAAGAAAATTTATAGATTGCAGAACCAGTTTGAAGTCCAGTGAAGAGACAACGAAATTCCTCAAAGAGCAATTGCCAAATCCAAAAGAAATGTCTGAGGCGATTGTCAGGTTGACGGTTAAATATCCAAGAGAATGGGATTCGTTAATTGATGAATCTGCTTTGCGAAAATATGCTGAAACAGCATTTGAATTTCATTTGGTGAAACGCCCACAAAGTGAAGCGCGTGTGCGCATTGCGGAAGGGCAAGTGGTGAGCAGTTTGAGTCCGATGGATTTGTTGGAACAATATTTTGATTCTGCAAAAGTTTCAAATGCGGATGAATTAAAAAAATTAGCAAGTGAAATTATTTCAGAGGAAAATCTGTAACTAAAAATAAATTTTGTGTTTTAACCACAAAGGAGATTTTTACCATGAGAAACTTAAAATGGATTTTGCTCGGTGTATATTTGATTATTGCAGGGTTGGCTTTACTTGGTGTAGGCTTCCCATTGGGAAATGTGATTGCAGGTGTGTGTGCATTAATCGCAGGCGTGTTGTTCATCTTAAATCGCTAAAATAAATTTATAATAAAAGGCAGTCTCTTCAGAGACTGCCTTTTTGATTTTATATCTCATTTCTCGTTGCGAGGTTTTATGTCCCCTGAAAATTCACGCTATCGCTGGTTCGTGGTTGTTGTATTTTTCTTTTTTATTCTTTTGCATCAAACGGATAAATTGATGATTGGGTCTTTGCAAGTGCAAATCAGTGAAGATTTTCAAATTAATAACACGCAATGGGGTTTGGTAAATTCAGGGGCATTGATTGTGGCGACAATTTTATATCCAGTGTGGGGATATTTATACGACCGTTATGCACGTGCTAAGTTATTAGGCATTGCATCTTTTATTTGGGGCGCGACGACTTGGTTGAATGCAATTGTAAGAACGTTTGGCGGATTTTTAGCGACTCGTGCATCTACGGGGATAGATGATTCTTCATATCCGGGTGTGTACACGCTGATAGCGGATTATTTCGGTCCAAACTTACGCGGGAAAATTTATGGCATTTTGCAACTTGCTCAACCACTTGGTTATTTACTTGGGACAATTCTCGCATTAATGGTCGCGCCTGCTATTGGCGGGTGGAGAAATGTTTTCTTCATCACCGGTGGTTTAGGAATTGTGATTGCAGTTTTGATTTTCTTCTTCGTTAAAGATATGCCACGTGGGAAAGCTGAACCTGAATTTGAAAACATGCCTGAAATGCAAACTTTCAAATTTTCGTGGGCAGAAGTAAAAGAAATTTTTAAAAAGAAAACCATGTGGTTTATCTTTTTACAAGGTTTTGCTGGCGTTTTCCCATGGACAGTAATTACCTATTTCTTTTTTGGCTATCTTGAAACAGAACGTGGCTATGATGCTGACGGAATCTTATTCACGATGGCGCCTGTAATTTTGATTCTGGCTGGCAGTTATTTCCTTGGCGGATTCTTAGGTGACCTTGCTTTCAAACGCACCAACAAAGGCAGAATTATCGTTTCAAGCATAGGCGTGTTGATGGGTGCAATTTTTATGTACTTCGCATTAAACACACCGATCGAAGCACAAAATCAATTCTTTATTTTTATGTGCCTGACTGCAATTTTTATGGCGCTTTCATCACCCAATGTGATTGCAACGGTTTATGATGTAACTGTTCCTGAAATCCGCTCTACTGCACAAGCAACTTCATATTTTATTGAAAATGCTGGCGCGGCATTTGCTCCGATTATTACAGGTGTGATTGCCGATGCGATAGATTTGAAAACCGCCATTCTCTTAATCTGCACGATTGCTTGGGGATTATGCTTCTTCTTATATTTAGGAGCTATCTTCACGATTGATAAAGATGCGAATGATTTGAGAAATCAAATGGCTGAACGGGCAAAAGGAATGTAAATTTGGAAAATATTTTCACCACTGAGAACACAGAGTTCACAGAGATTCTTAAAAACTTCCTCAGTGCTCTTTGTGGTCTCTGTGGTAAAAATCTAAAATCGTCAATCTAAAATCAAAAATTGAAAATGGTATAATCCCGACGCATTTTGTATTTTGAAGGAGAAGTTGTATGTCTGGTCATTCCAAGTGGTCTACCATTAAACGAAAAAAAGGCGCAGCAGATGCCAAACGTGGCGCAATTTTCACACGCCTTGCCCGTGAAATCAGCATTGCCTCTCGCGATGGCGGTGGCGACCCCGAAACAAACTTCCGCTTACGCCTTGCAGTAGATAAAGCCCGTGCCGAAAACATGCCCAAAGATAATATCGAACGTGCCATCAAAAAAGGAACTGGCGAAGATAAAGAAGGCGGCAATTGGGAAGAAATGGTATTAGAAGGATATGGTCCAAACGGCTCAGCCATCATGGCAGTTTGTGTCACCGATAATCGCAATCGCACCATTTCAGATGTCCGCCACGCTTTTAGCAAAGGCGGCAACATGGCAGAGGCTGGCGCAGTCGGTTGGCAATTTGATAGAAAATCTTATTTCTCATTCCCATCTACTGCCATGAATTTTGATAAAGCCTTTGAACTCGGCATTGAAGCCGGCGCAGATGATGTTTTCGACCATGGCGACACGATTGAAATTTATGGAGCAGTAGAATCCTTCAAAACGATTGCCGATGCGCTTCACAAATCTAACGTTCAACCTGCTGAAGCGGGTTTGAGCTTTGTCGCTAAACAAGAAATAGAACTCGGCGTAGAAGAAACTTTGCAAGTGATGAAAATGATTGAAGGTCTTGAAGAATTAGATGACGTGCAAGATGTGTATCACAACGTCAAAATGAGTGATGAAGTGTTAGCCGCGCTTGAAAATGCGTAAGTTATAAAAATAATTCCAATTTCTTTTTACGTGGGAGAGCCTTGATGGCTCTTTCTCGTTTTAAGGCAGTGATTTTATCTGGCTGTTCTTCAACATATACAACTTTAACGGGTAATCTAGTGCGTGTATATCTCGCGCCTAGACCTTTGTTATGTTGAATCAAGCGTTTTTCAATATTAACTGTCCAGCCTGTGTATAAGGTGCCGTCTGAACATTCGAGGATGTAACAAAAACAAGTCATTTGTCTTTTGGAGTAAACCGTTTGCCTAATTTGGAGCCGAGTAATGATTCCATTACCGAAATTTTTTCATATTTTTCTTCTTTGATAGCTCCCCATTCGCCTTTATATCTTTCATCTAACCATTTTGAACGACCTTCTTGTACTTCTTTCAATCGCTCTTTGAATGAGGCTTCGTCTTTATTTTCAAGGTCATCTCGCAGAGAGAGCATAGATTGAATCATTTTATCCACTGCACGGATTAAGTTTTCACGGTTTTGAAAAGATAGTGAAGTTAATGTCTCGGCATCATCCTGTTCTGAAAAGGCATTGGAGGCGGAGAAATATGCTCGGCTGGCAACTTTTTGTGCTTCTTGCCAACCGGGTTGACCAATCGTGGCATTTAATAAGGAAGCAGAAATAATTTGAGGTAATAAATAAGATGAGGATATTAACCCATCTGACTCGACTGCATCTGTTAACAATGTTTTGGCGCCGAGTAATCCTACAAAATCTGTGGCTAATTTGACCGCTTCGCCGGGCGTCCCAGCTGGGGCTGAGAGTAAGAAAATGCTTCGGGAAAATAAATCAGGTTGAGGCGCGGCTTGAAGCGTTTCTATCTTATCTAAGTAGCTAGGTCCAATTGAGGGGACGAGTCCGATATAGTGGCAGTGGCTGGGTAAAATTTCTTTTGCCCATTTTGCAACTTCAGCCTTAACGGGCGATAATTCAATTAGTACAGCATCTTTTTTTATATCTTGTTTGATAAATTCAAAAGTTTCACGAATTTGGTGAATGGGAATGGCTAAAATGATTAAATCGGCTTGTTCTACTGAACTTGGCAGGTTGTGATTGGTGGTATCTACTGCGCCAATCTTTTTTGCGCGTGTTTCGGCGCTGTAATCTTTGTCATGTCCGGTAACTGAAATTAGGTCTTTATGTGCGGCAAGTGCCAACCCAATAGATGCCCCCGTTTGCCCTAAACCGATAATTGTGATTTGAACAGGCATATCTTCCTCACTCTATGTGTAATTTTTTAGATTATATCCGCTTAAATTACAAGAACCGCGGACGCCGACCGCGGTTCTCTTGAAAGGAGGAGAAGAGAAATCACCTTACGAGTGCAAATTTATCATGTCTGCACAAAAAGTACTTGACGCAAAACCTACGATTACCCTACGATTGTTAGACAATTAACGGGTTTGTAAGCTAATGCTTCTCCCGCTTCTCGTTCTAAATTTAGAAGAGTCTTAGCAAAAATTATTACAAACCCGGAATATGTTTATTTTCCCATTCCGAAATGGAAGCGCGGATAATAGATCTGATTTTCTCGTCTGGCACATCGTCTATTGACTCGTATTTTTGCAAGCCAACATATACTTCGACAGCACCTTGAGGTGAATCTTTCAAAGAGATTTTTTTATCTTCTAGCGGTGTGCCTACTAATTTTTTCTGCAATACAGAATCAATTTGTTGCACGATGCTTAACAATGCAAATTCTTTTTCGGGGTCAAGTTTTTTTGCAGGTTTACCAGTTGCAAAAATAGATACAGGCTTAACCTCACTTGTCACAGGTGAAGCAGGTGTAAAAGAAGGTGGAGGCGGTTGTGTTTTTACATCATGTTTAACAGCAGGTTGTTGAGCGGGTTGCCCACCTTCGATAAACGGGCGCACATGTGAAATTAATTCAAGTAAACGTTTTTTTCCATCTGGTGATAATGCACCACTCAATATCTTCCCATCCATTTCAACCACTACTTTATTATTTTCTTTTTTCAGGCGCAATAAGCTTTCAAAATCCACACCGCCAGGCGTATTGGCACGCAACAATTGTGCTTCTTCTAATTTCTTTTCAGCATCGGCAAGTTTTCTTTCAGATTCGGTGCGCATAATTTCTGCATTCGTTTCCATCGCATCAATTTTTTTACGCGCATCAATATTCATGTTTACATAACCAAGCAATGCCCCAATGCCAAATACAACCAAACCAATCACCCACAATAAAATTGTAGGAATAGTTGTCATTGCGAAATTAAGTTCCATATTATTTCCTTTCAACTTTTTGGCACTTCGGACAAAAATGAGTTCCACGTTGCCCAAGGACGATCTTTTTTATTTTTGTGCCACACACCATACAAGGTTCATCTTCATGGTCGTACACGCGAAAATAATTTTGATATTCACCACCGCGATAGACCCAATCAATAGATGCACCATTACGGCGGATTCCTTCTTTTAGAACTGACACAATCGCTTCATGCAACGCCTCAGCCTGTTTCAGCGTTACAACATTAGACAACGCCTGCGGGTGGATTTTTGCTATGTGCAAAGACTCATCCGCATAAATGTTGCCAACGCCTGCTAAAAATGTTTGATCTAATAACAATGGTTTGATTTGGCGTTTTCGCTTTCGCAAATTTTCATATAACCATTGTGATGTGAAATCTTTTTCTAAAGGTTCTGGACCTAACTTACCTAAAAATTTTTCGGGTTGATTGGTAAGCCAAACTTTGCCGAATTTGCGAGTGTCGTTGAAGGCAAGTTGACTGATTCCGCTGTTGGGCAGTTTGAGGTCAAGAATGAGGCGGTCGTGTTTTTCAGGTTTAATTTTACCTTTTCTCACGGTCAAATCGCCGCTCATTTTCAAATGTATTAGGAGATTGTAATTTTCTAGCAAGATATTGATGTATTTCGCCCGCCTTGAAATGCCTTTTATCTTCTGTCCTTTGATCTGCTCTTTGAATTTTTTTACGGATGGGGTTGCTAAAGTTCGCGCCCAACGCACATCGGCAGAGACGATGGTTTTGCCAAGGATATCTTTTTCTATTCTTCGTGCAACGGTTTCAACTTCGGGAAGTTCAGGCATAGTTGTAGTTTACAAGTTAGAAAGTTTCCAGGTTGAAAAGTTATAACAACTTTCAAACCTTCAAACATTCTAACTTTTATTCGTTGAACATTTCACCCACAGAACGCCCTTCGTGTGCGCGTTTGATAACTTCGCCTAATAATGAAGCTACAGAAAGGATGGTGATTTTTCCTTCGAGGTGTTTTAATTTTTCTTCTGAAAGCGGAGCTGTATCTGTTGTGATAATTTGTTTGATAGGTAAAGAAGCGAGTCGTTCTGCGCCATTGGCTGAAAGAAGCGGATGCACAAAGATTAAATACACCTCCCGTGCGCCTTTGCTTTTGACCAAATTGACTGCTTGTGCAATCGAGCCGCCCGTATCTACTTCATCGTCTACAATGATGACATCACGATTTTCTACTTCGCCGATTAAAGTTAATGCTTCGGCTTTGGCATCGTTACCTTGACGGCGTTTTTCAATAAATGCAATCGGCATGTTCATATCTGCCGCATAATTGCGACCTTTTTTAGCAAAGCCCAAATCCACAGAGACGACAACGGGGTCTTGCATACTTTCTCGAAGGTTATGATTTACATATTCAATTAATAAATGCGAGGCGGTTAATACATCTCCCGGTATAGAAAAGAAGCCTTGAATTTGTCCGGCATGCGGATCAAGCGTCATGTATCTGTCAGCACCAGCGGCTTCAATCATGTCTGCGACTAAACGTGAAGTAATCGGCACACGCGGTTGGTCTTTTTTATCGGAACGACCATAACATAGATATGGGACAACTGCTGTAATACGCGCGGCAGAATCTAAACGCAAGGTTTGAAGCGTAATTAATAATTCCATCAAGTTGCGGTGTACTGGAGATGATGTGGTTTGAATCAAATACACATCTTGTCCGCGCACACTGCCTTTTAATTTGACAAATAAATTCTCATTCGGAAATTCAATCACTTCATGCCCGCTGACAGGCAAGCCAAGATAATCCGCAATTTTTTGAGTTAATTCGCGTGTGCCAGTGCCGCCGAATAATTTAATCCCGCCGTACACTTTCAGGTCGTGATGAACATGTTGCATTACTTATTTCTCCTTCTTTTTCTTGCGAGCATTCCACTCTGAGCGTAACACACCCATCAATAAAACATCTTCATATTTGCCATGTTTATAATTGGCTTCGCGCAAACGTCCTTCTAACACAAAGCCTGCATGTTCATACGAACGGACTGCTCTTACATTATCTGCATACACCCGTAAATATACACGATTCAAATTCAAAGTTTCAAAACCATGTCGTTGCAATAATGTCATGGCTTCTGCGCCGTAGCCCTTGTTCCATTCGGTTTTATCGCCAATCACAATGCCAACTTCGCCACAACGATTTTTTGTGTCAATACCATGAAAGCCACAATTACCAATCAATTTCCAAGTTTTGCCTTTTTTAATTTCAATTGCAAAAGGTTTCTCATTCGGGTTGCGCTTGGTCATCGAATCAAACCAATTTTCTTCATCTGCCATTGAAAGCGGTAAATACAAATCCAACCCACGAGTTACTTCGGGATCATTTAACCACTCGTGATATTTTTTCAAATTTTCGCGTTCAACAGCACTCAAACGCACACGCTCACCATAAATGATACTCATTTCAACCTTCCATTCATTAACATCTTGACGGCTTCCCATGGCGAAATATTTCTTTGGAAAACTTTTTCAAAGACTTCATCATATTTTTCTTTGGATATGTCTTGACGAAAACGATTCATCAACGACTCTTGAATCAACGCCTCCATCTCCACTTGAAGCCTGATTCTAACGCGGGAAGACCAGCCTTCCCCTGAGAGCAGATGCGTTGCATGTTTGGAAATTAATTCTGCAAGTTCAGCAATCCCAACGCCTTCAGTAGAAATCGTTCTTTGAATCGGTGGAATCCATAATTTTGTATTTGTGTTTTGTTTTGGCACATCCACATTCATTGACTTGCCATGATGACGGAATATTTTTTCAGTCGGGTGTGCCAAATCAAGCATAGACTTTAACGCTTTTTCTGTATTTTCAACGCCGGGTCTATCACCTTTGTTGACGACGAGAATATCTGCAATTTCTAAAATACCGGCTTTGATGGCTTGAATATCATCGCCAAGCCCGGGCGCTTCGACAACTAATGTTGTGTGTGCGAGGCGAGCAACATCCACTTCACTTTGACCCGCACCGACAGTTTCGATGATGACAATATCAAAACCAGCCGCATCAAATACTTGCGTCATATTGGCAGTGGATTGAGCCAAACCGCCCAACGAACCGCGCGTTGCCATTGAACGAATAAAAACTTTTTCATCACCAGATAAATCACGCATTCGCACACGGTCGCCTAAAACTGCGCCACCGGTAAATGGGCTGGATGGGTCAACGGCAAGGATTGCAATTTTTTTATCTTCTACTTTGCGATAATGCAATGCGAGTTGATTCACCAAAGATGATTTTCCAGTACCCGGTGCACCAGTGACGCCGATAAGATGTGCTTTGCCGGTGTGAGGAAATAACTCAATCAACGCATCCCGACCTTCGGGTGCATTATTTTCTATTTTTGTGAGCAACTTTGCCAATGCCAAGCGGTTGCCGTTCAAAATATCTTGAGAAGTTGTCATTGAATCTTTGTCTTAAGAACAAAAAAACAGAGCCTTTGCTCTGTGTGAAATTACCCTGTGACTGTTTCTTTAATATCGCGAATAATATCATCAGTGGAAGCACCGGGACCGTACACGCCGGTCACACCCATTTCTTTTAACCGAACTAAATCTTCATCGGGGATGATTCCGCCGATAAAAACTTTAACATGAGATTGTCCGTTTGAACGAAGCAACTCCATGATGCGCGGAGCCAATGCCATGTGTGCGCCAGATAAAACAGAAAGCCCAACTACATCCACATCTTCTTGTAATGCGGCTTCGGCAATCATTTCTGGCGTTTGGCGTAAACCAGTATAAATCACTTCCATGCCGGCATCACGCAAGGCACGCGCCACTACTTTTGCGCCGCGGTCATGCCCATCTAAGCCAGGTTTGGCAACGAGGACTCTGATTTTTTTATCTGTCATTGTTCCTCCGATAATGAATCGTTAAAGTGATTATACTCGCGTTTATACTAAAAATCACAATCAGATAATTTATAAAAATGAAAGGATTGCTTAAGCAATCCTTTCATTAATCATCTCCAATTTTTGGTTGTTGATTTCCGTAATCCAACACCTGCCGCATTTGTGTTGCCCCTTCCGGTGGACCGACAATCTTTTTATCTTCCATCATATCCACAATACGAGATGCACGTGTATAGCCGATTCTTAATCTTCTTTGTAACATGGATACTGAAGCGCGTCCTTCTTTGCGGATAATTGCTACTGCTTCGTCAAACAGTGGGTCACCTTCAACTTTTTCTGTCGCTTCCCATAATGGTGCTTGTTTCATCGGCACATTTTCAGGGATAGATTCTGCCGGCGTAGAACCTGCCACTGCATAGGCACTTCCACCACCTGCTTGAATTTTCCAAAAATCAACTAACTTATGAATCTCATGGTCAGAGACGAAGACACCTTGCAAACGAACCGGCGCTGGCGCATCGGGTGCTTGATATAACATGTCACCACGACCTAATAATCTTTCTGCACCGGGTTGGTCAAGGATGACGCGGCTATCTGTATTCGATGCAACTGCAAATGCAATACGGGCTGGGAAGTTGGCTTTGATTAAACCTGTCACTACATCCACAGAGGGTCTTTGCGTTGCAAGAATCATGTGAATACCTGTAGCACGAGCAAGTTGCGCCAAACGTGTAATCGTTTTTTCTGTTTCATCTGGAGCAATCATCATCAAATCTGCGAGTTCGTCAATGACTACGACTAGATAAGGCAATTTCTTTTGACCTTGTAATTTCATCTTGGCGTTGTAGTCAATGATATTTCTTGACCCTACTTGTGCAAACATGTGATAACGCTTGTCCATTTCACGCGTCATCCATTGCAATGCACCAATGACGCGATCCATTTCAACAACCACAGGACCCAATAAATGTGGAACGCCGTTATAACCAGTGAGTTCAACGCGTTTGGGGTCAACTAAAACCAAACGCAAATCATCTGGTGTGTTGTATAACAACATACAAGTCAAAATTGCATTCACACACACTGATTTACCAGAACCTGTTGTTCCTGCAATTAACATGTGTGGCATGTTTTCAATACTTGCAATAGACGGCAGACCTGCTACATCACGACCTAATGCAAAACTTAAAGGTCGTTTGTAATTTTTATATACTTCACTTTCTAAAATATCACGCAAGGCGACCATCGCCATTTCATCATTTGGAACTTCGATACCGACATAACTATGCCCCGGCACCGGCGCTTGGATTCTGATTCGCGGCGCGGCGAGTGCTAATGCTAAATCATCAGATAATGATGCAATTTTACTGACGCGGACTCTGGTGCGAACTCCGCCTCTGGTTTCGACAAATAACGGCTCAACACCAAATTGGGTAATGCTAGGTCCACTACTAATGGCAACAACTTGGGCAGGCGCACCAAAGGATGCAAGTGTTTCTTCGATTAATCTAGCACGTTGCTTAATGATTTCATCATTCATAGATGGAGCATTACCTGAATCTAAAATGTCTACCATATCCGGTAATTTCCATTCGATGACAGTTGCTCCACTGCGGGTTTGAACAGGTTGAACAGGCACGCTGTTAGTTTGTGTTTGCGGAAGTGCAGAAGAATCTATCGGCGTGAATCCATTTGCAGTTGCTGAATCAGGCAGACCCGAAGTTTGAGGCGCGATGGGTTTATTCATCAGTTGACGAATCTTTATCCATAACGGAGTCAACCAAAAGAAAAGTTCTGTGACGGGTTTATCTAATGTGACGGCGATTCCAATAATAAGACCTGCCAGTAATGCGATGAATGCACCACCACTACCAAATGCACTCCACAAAAATATTTGGAAATAACTACCAATAATCCCACCACCTGCGCCTGTTAATGCAATAGCTTCAGCGGTTTCAACAGGTGTGATGATGGCATGAAGAACAGTTAAGAACCAAAGAAAAAGAATCATACTGCCAACAATACGTTCAATAGAAAGTGGCGGAATGCGCTCAATTTTGCGGATGACAAGCCAGATGCCAAAACCTATCAGTCCAAAAGGGAGAATATATGCACCCCATCCAAAAAGTTGTAAGAATTTGGTGATAATCCAGCCAATAAACACAGAACGATTTGCAGATATGAGACCCAGTAAAATGATTAAGCCAACCGCTGTTAAACTATAGCCAAGGACATCTAATTTTCTTTCGGGGGATAAACTTTCCCACCATGTGGGTTCGCGGGTGATTGGTGCTTGCGGCTTAGACGCAGATTTATTTTGCGGTAAGCCTCCTCTTTTGGTTGGGGGAGTTTTGCCGTGATTTTTTTTATTTTTTGGGGAAGGTTTTTTTTTGAAAAAGGAAAACATTTTTTAATTATCAATTTTTAATTGTCAATTGACAATTAAAAATGATTATAGCACAAATGGTCTGTTTTTCTTAAGGTACAATAGCATTATTAAACGAATCAGCCACAGAGTTCACAGAGTTCTCTGAGTTTTATCTCTGTGTCTCTGTGGCAAACTTTGTAAGGACTCACTTTGTTTGAAATTCTTTTTCTCGGCACATCAGCATCAGCTCCGTCTGCAAATCGCGGGCTGTCTGCTCACATCGTTTCACATAATGAATTTCGATTCTTAGTGGATTGTGGCGAAGGTACACAACGTCAAATTTTACAATCGGGTAAAGGTTTCAAACGATTAACGCGCGTGTTGTTAACTCATGGACATTTAGATCATATTCTCGGTTTGGCAGGTTTGCTTTCTACTTTTCTACGTTGGGAAGCGATTGAAGAATTTGAAGTGTATGGCACCAAAGGCACGCTTGAAAGAGTCAAAACACTTTTGTATGAAGTGGTTTTAAGAGGAAAGAATCCACCAATGCCTCTGCGTCTGGTTGAGATTCAGCCCGGCGTCATATTTGAAGCGGAAGATTTTACAGTCACTGCTTTTCCTGTTTTTCATCGCGGACCTGATAGTTTGGGTTATGTGTTTGAAGAAAAAGCGCGTCGTCCGTTTTTGGCTGAAAAAGCAGATGCACTTGGTGTGCCATTTGGACCTGAACGCCGTGATTTAGTTAATGGAAAAGCGATTACATTACCTGATGGAAAACGCATCACACCTGACATGGTACTTGGTGATTTGGAACCCGGCAGTAAACTTGTCCTCGTCGGTGATACGGGTAAGATTGATAATTTAATTGAAGTTTGTAAAGATGCTGATGCAGTCGTAATTGAATCAACATATTTAGATGAAGAAGCAGATATGGCGAAACAATTTTCGCATCTCACTGCTAAAATGGGTGCGGAACTTGCCCAAAAGGCAGGGGTTAAAAAACTAATTCTGACCCACATCTCACGCCGTTATCGCGGTAAAGATGTTTTGGCAGAAGCACAAACTGTTTTTGAGAATACTGTGGTTGCAAGAGATTTTGATATGTTTGTAATTAAAAGATAAAAGACATTAGACGATAGACTTTGGACAGTATACAGTGAAGTACGGTCTATGCTATGGTCTATCGTCAAATTAGGTGAAATAAAATGGCAGATAAATTTACAGTTGGAGTATTAACATCAGGTGGTGATGCACCCGGCATGAATGCCGCTATTCGCGCAGTGGTACGAACTGCTTTAGCCAATAACATGAATGTGATTGGAGTCACACATGGGTATGAAGGTTTAATCAATGGCGAGTTTCATGAAATGGGTGCTAGAGACGTAGGCGGTATTTTACAACGCGGCGGTACGATTTTGTTAACGAGTAGAAGCCAAAGGTTTATGGAATCTGCTGGGCAACGAGAAGCAATTCGAAAGATGAATGAAGCGGGCATGGATGCGTTAATCGTTATCGGCGGTGAGGGGTCAATGAATGGTGCGAATGCATTATCAAAAAAAGGGGTGAAAGTGATTGGAATCCCTGCCAGTATTGATAATGATATTTATGGCACACACATTGCCATTGGCGCGGATACTGCCATGAATACCATCATGGATGCTGTAGATAAACTTCGTGATACGGCTTCATCACATTCACGTGCTTTCTTAATTGAAACGATGGGACGGAACAGTGGTTATTTAGCAGTAATGACCGGCATTGCTTGTGGCGCAGAAGTGGTTTTGATTCCTGAAGCCCCAATTTCGATAGATGAAATTGCGGCGGCAGTGGAAGATGCATATAAACGCGGAAAAACTCATGCAATTATTGTGAATGCCGAAGGTTCGGGAATTCGCACCACAGATTTAGCCGTAAAAATTGATGAAATGGATGTCGGCTTTACAACGCGTATGACGATTCTTGGTCACATTCAACGTGGCGGTTCGCCGACTGCGTATGATCGTTTGTTAGCTTCTAGATTCGGAGTCAAAGCTGTGGAAGCTTTGGTTGAAGGCACGCATGGCGTGATGACTGGATTACGAGGCAAAGGTGTGGATTTTATTCAACTTGCAGATGTGATTAGCAATAAACATCGAATTAATATGGAGTATTATCACATGGCGAAGGTGTTGGCGAGATAGCTTTTAACAGTTAGTAATGAGTAAGTAGAGAGAACTGGTTGGTGTAGTATGAGCATAAAAAAATCCAAGTTATTATTTCGAGGATTATTATTTGTTGTCTTTTTATCTGCATGCAATATTCTTTCAAATAAAGATACTCTTTCGTATGAAGAAAGATTAGAAAGAAACAAATCTCTTATTAATGAAGCACTAGAAGACATGGAGCAAGAAAATTATTCTGATGCAATACAAAAATGGGATGAAGTAATAAATCTTGTGCCAGAATATGCTGAGGGATACTATCAAAGAGGGAGTTCATATTTAGAATTAATGGAGCATGAACATAATTTAGAAGAATATAAAGCACTGCTTAATCATGCTCATGAAGATATTGATTTGGCAATTGCACTCTCATCCTCCCCCAATGGGAATTATTATTATGCAAGATTTAGTATTTATGATTATCTCGCTTCCATACAAGAAACCAGAGCAGAATTTATTCCGCTTGAAGAAATCGCTTTAGAAAACTTATTGGCTTCGTATAAATATGGAACAACTGAACCTTTAGCAAATCGAGTCGTTCTCTTTGTTCTCTACAATCTAGGGCGGTGTGATGAAATGTTCGTAGAAACACAAAAGCAAATTGAAGTTCAAACAGAGCCAAGTGCCACACTACACTTAGCAATGGGGCTATACCATTATTGTATTGAAGATTTTGAAACTGCTGTTAAATTTACTGAAGATGCTGTAAGGATTGGGATGGAAAAATTTTTAGCGAATGGTTTTTGTGAGAGAAGTTTTAGTCATGCTAAAGTTTTATATTCTTTGGAAAAATATGAGGAAGCTCTCAATACGTTAGAAAATTCTTTTATAATAATTCCTAATTTTTGTGGCTATCGTTACTATCTTCGTGGTTTAATATACGCAACTATTGGGGATATTGAAAATGCAGAAAAAAATTTAGATTTTGGCATGACTCAAACTTGGTCAAGAAGTGGGCTTTTACCTTATGCACAAGCAAAAATTGCTTTATACAATGGCGATAAAGAAACAGCTATTTCTTTATTACAACAAGCAGAAGCAACTTATCACATCCAAGACCCAATGCTTAAATTGATACAAACAGATTTAGAAAACTTAGGTAGGAAAAGATTAGAGATATTCCCTCCAACACCTTTTGTTACACCTATGCAGGGTTTTACACCATAAGAAATCAAACTTCTTAAAACGAATCAAGTGCCTCTTCCAAAGTGGGGAAAATATAAATATTCTGCAAAAAGCCTGCCATACTTAATACATAATGTACTTGTGATGAAGGTTGAGCAAGTTTCATAAATGGGGATTTGAAAGTTTCACCCACATGTTCGCTTTGCCATTTTTCAGTATCTGGATGTTGGGTGAACATTTTGTAAATCACATGGATAGCTCGTAAGCCAGCGCTACTAATCATATCCACTTGACTCAATTCAAGGATAAGATTCTTTTTGCCCGCGTTAAATAATGCAGTTGCTTCTGCCACCAACATATTTTCGGTTTCGCCATCTAAGTGACCAGCAACATGTAAAACGGGAATTTCCCCATCTGTTTTTGTGATTTTGAGTTTATCGGTCATTGTTCACTCTCCTAGAATAGCGAAATTATACATTATTCACCAATCGTCACCTGAATCACTGCTGACTCTACCACTTGCTCATTACGGACGACAATCAATTGCACTGAATACAAACCACTTAATCCAGCCGTATCCCATTCTGCCAAAATATTTCCTTCCACTGGAGTTGTATTATCGCCACCTAATTGAATCCACTCTTGCGGATTTAATCCCTTGCCAACTTGCACACGATACGAAACAAAATTTTCACCAGAAGCAGTGCCGATGATTTGCATAACGCCGCTTACATCTGCAAATAAAGCTGGGAATGTAATATTGACATTCGGATTGACAGGCGGTGCTTGAATGGCATCATACGATGTAGGTGGAATATCCAAGCCTGCGCTTTGTGCCCATTCTCGCGCATCATCTGGATACACCAAATAGATTCGGTTATCAATTAATTCTGGCGGCGTAAAGACTGTGGCTAATAAACCTGTTTCACGATTGATAGAAAACTCACGATATAAATTATCTGCTTGAGTCGGTTCACTACCATTCAAAAAAACTTCACTAACTAAATTTGGGCATTCACGCGTGGGCAATAAACCCGAAGGGTCACAAACTGTAATTGTCGAAACACCTAATGGCGCAGACCAACCATCTGCTAGTTTGTTTTGCGAAGCCGTTTGCATCAATGCATTCCATAACACTGCTGGAAATCTTGGCGTAATTAAATCATTTTCATTTCGTACGCCAGTCCACGTGGCAACAACATAATATGGTGTGTAACCAACTACCCAAGCATCTTTCGCATCAAACGTTTGCCCAACTTTTATACCCACAGGTCTATTCACATCAAATGCAGTGGCGCGTTCCACATCATCACTCAAAACATGCGTCATCACATAAGACATAGCAGGTGTAATCACAGTTTGCGCTTGCGGAATTGACCAATCCAACATCACAGATTTATCCACACCTTCCACGCGCAACACACTCACAGGCATAAATTCATTATCCAATTGCTGACCAAAATGCACACCTTGAGTTGCAAACACGCCATACACACTTGCCAAATCAATTAATGAAACATCATCATTTACATCAATACCAAAAGATTGCGTAATATCTAAAATATTTTCAACTCCCATTTGATTTTTCAAAATTTCCACAGGCACTTGATAATCATTTAATAAAGCGGTTCGTAAACGCATGGGTCCATGAAATTCACCATCAAAATTTTGATAATTATTTTCGTTTGGAATATCCCACGTCAGTGACGCTGGACTCAAGCCTCGAGTGAATCCTGTTAAATAAACAAACGCATCTAGACTCGAGCCAGCTTGGTGACTCGTCGTCAGCGGAGTTTCTACGCCTTGATTTGTTTCCCCAACCAATGCCAACACCTGACCTGTATTCGGGTCAATGATGATGGCACTCGCTGATGAATCTATAAATGTTGTCGCAGGTGGAAGTGATGGTAATAATCTCGCGGAGTCACAATCATTATTTGATTCTTCCAAACCTGCTAAACGAATCGCATAAATTTCTGTTGTGCAGTTAGCTTGTTTTTGTAATTCATAATCCAATGTGGTGATGATGGTAATGCCACCACGTTCTAATCGTTCACGCGGAATTTGCGAGTCAAGTTGGGATAAGACCATGTTGACGAAAGCAGGAGCAAGTATCGGCGTAGGTTGAGGCGCGGATTGAATCACTGGTATCTCTGCTAATGCTAAAGCAGTCGCTTCGTTGCTGGCGAGTCTTAATTCATTCATCACATATAAAACTTCACGCCCGCGTTGCAACGCTACACTTTCAGCATCCAACGGATTCAATGCAGGCGTTTCAATCACCGCCGCCAAAATTGCGGACTCAGCGAGTGTGAGGTCACTTGCAAATTTTCCAAAATAAAGTTGCGCGGCGGCTTCGATACCATAGGCATGATTGCCAAAATTTGCAGAGTTGAGATACCACTCGATGATTTGTGTGCGACCAAATTGCGCTGTGATTTGTGCCGCGAGAATTCTTTCACGAATCGCGCGTTTGGTTGTGGGTGATTCGCTATACAACAAAAAATCATAAACAAGTTTTTGTGCAATCGTAGGATGCAAATCTGGATTATCAAAACCTTCAATTGAATAACCCGAATGACGATTAAACTGCGGGTCTGAAACAGCAATGAGGGCATTGATTAAACTTTGTGGAATGTGTTGCGGATTTGTTTCACTGACGGGAATGTAACGGCGCGGAGAATTATTGGGTGAAAAAGTTGCCAACAATTGCAAACCTGTGCGATCATAAATTCTTGTGGGTTGCAACAACAATCCATCGGGCGGATTAAACAAACGCGGCAAAATTTCTGTGGATGGTAAATCTTGTGTGATGTCTGCATACGCAAACGCGCCGAGAATTATCACCACGCCCAATAAAATGGAGATGATGATTCCAATGCTAAGGACAAATCCGCGCTGGCGATTTGAGTTTTTATTTTGTTGATTTAATCTGCGTTCTCGTCTGGCACGCAGGATGGGGAGGGTGGAAGGCATGAGTTTAAGTATACAGGTAGACAGGGAAACAGGTGTGGCGGAAAGAAGAAAGATGAAAGACAAAATATATGGTTTATTTCCAACCTTGATTTGGTTTCCATTTTTTATCTAGTTTTGTTTTATTAATAGATGCTTGTAATGGGGTTTGCAGAAAATCCCAAATCTGCTCAACAACGTTTACAAAATTAGTAACTTGGTTATTTTCTAGATTCATTTTATCTAAGAAATTAATCCACCGTGTTTGACCAGTACGAGCAAAATCAATCGTTAGTGACAATGGTTGTTCGAGTGGAATTTCTGTATCACGTTTTGTGAATGTGGCTTCAATTGCCTTTTGTAAATCTTTAATATCAAAATCAAACGTCTCTGAAATTAACCAAAGGTCATAATAATCTTTCATACGACTATTTAATTCTGCATGACGAACCATCGCATGAAATTTTTCAGCAACGACAGTTTCTTTTGGATACCCTTTCATGTGAGTAGTTTTGAGATTGGGAAGAAGATTCGGGTACTTAATAGTCTCCGCTTTTGATGTAAGTTCATCTGAGAAACCAATATCAATTTGAATAGGGATTTTAGAACGTTCTAACAAAGCAATCAATTTTATGCGTGTGCCTTGATAATCTGCATCAATTTGTGTTTCTTCTATTACAACAGATTGTGCATCAAAGATAAGCCCGTCTTCGGGTACAGATATAGAAATAATCTCTTTGATAATCTTCAAAAGAATTGACTTATTGCTAGAAACATATCCACGAAAATCAATATCACGAGTCGGGCGGCGCAAAGGAAGACTCCATGCATAAAATAGCAAGCCACCTTTGAGAATAAATTTATCAGCATATTCTGTTTGTGATAGCCGATATAAAAACCTTTCCATTGCATAATATTGAAGAATTTCGGCAAATGGTCTTTCAAGTATTTCGTTTTGATTTTTCAATCGAGTTAGAACAGACGCGGCGACATTTTTAACTGGCTCTTTCATATCAAAGCCTCCAGATACGGGCGTATCACTTTCTCGACGCGATTAATTTTGGCATATTTCAAAAGCAAAGATATGTTTGGATGTGGCTGTTTGAGATAATCTTTAACGGCTTCGAGTGCAACATCCATGCCAATCTTTTCACGGAATTTGAAACAATCTGCAATTGTTTTTTCACGATTATATATTTTGACCTTGACTCCATCCAACTCATGTTCTTCAATCCCTTCTTTATAAGGTTTTTGTGAAAAATGAAAAACACGAATCGGCGGATATTGAATCTTTGGAGTTTTTACATCTCTGGGCAAAGCAAAATATATTTGATGTGGAATCTGTGTGGTCAGTTCATGAAAATACAAAGCAGAGATAAGGCAAAACACAGCTTTTGGCACACGCAAACTGATTTGCACAAGGTCAGGATACCCCAGTGACTCAGTCTCACTCAGGCGATAAATCCCTTGCACCTCACGGACAAGTTCGCCTGTTTTCACCATTTCGTACAAAACATGCTTCGGGACGCCAAGCTCAATAGCTTTCGATGCTCTCAAAATACCTTTGTGGTCTTTGAAGATTCTTTTGTATTTTGCCATAAAGATATTATACAACAAAAATACCACATTTTATTAAATGTATAGTATTTTTGTTGTAAACAAAACTCCGAGATTTTGAATATCTCGGAGTTTTAGTAGTGACTAATGAATAAATTTATTTCAAAGCAAGCATACCTGGTCTTGTGGATTGGCGCGCAAACCATGCTTGCATATCAGAAAAAGCCTGCCCTCGAAGTCTTGCTAAGGGAATAGCTTTCAGTGCCTGTTTCAATTCAATAGTTACTAGGTGCAAAGAACTGAAATAAATGTAATAAACTCCTGCAGAAATTGTTCTAGTCTCTAAAAACAATGGACCTAATTCGTATAGAAAACTCGCTCTACGTTTGATTCTATTAATTTTATCTTCTGGAATAACCAAGCCTACAAGCAATCTTGCGATACGAACTTTGTCTTGTGAATGATCGCAATTTGCATTTACTTCCACCGCAATCACTTTAGATAAGGGGCTTAAAATCGATATAGTTTGCTTCTTATTATTGTTTTCCACAATATCATCAAGGATTTTATTAGCAGTTGGAATTAATTTGCCAAACTTTGACCTCATATAAATGTTACCAGCAAAAAAATCATTTACATTTGTCATTGCTAAATGTAACATTGAATTTAATTTTGCTTTTGAAGATATGTCATTTGTGGGATTAAGTGATGTGATTTCTGTAGAATGTTTTGACAAAGATTTACTAAGTTTTGATACATTATTCTCCATTCTATCGGAATGTAGGGGATTCATAGCCCAATACAAAGAACTTAAGACTTTATTATCACTTAGTTGTCTTCCTGCTTCTGCAACTGCGATTGCATGCAAGAGTTGTAGAAATTCAGTCTTCCACTTTTCTCGCCATTCACTAAGATTTGCCGAATTCTTAATAGATAAGTTTGAAAGTTGATTTGTTACTTCTGTCGTAGAAAAAAAGCCTGTTTCTTCCCATTTTTGAATCAATAGAAGTGGGCTAAAACTTTTTAATGCAATACCAATTTGTGAAGAAACCTTACTTAAACTAAAATTTCCCCTTCTATCTTTACAATCAGCCTTTGCTACACAAATAGTAAATACTGGGTTGGGTACATCATGTGCAGCAAAAATTTGGCTTTCAAAGAGTTCTTGAAGTTCAATATGTTTTGTCCAAACTAAAACCCCATAAGGACCGTTGTTGATATTAATTATTTTCTTTAAATAACCGATCAAAGTTGAAATTTTGGATTTATCAGGGACACCTCCACCAACTAAATCCATATCTAAAATTGCTAGCCTCACACCTATTAATCCATTATTTGGTAGGTCATTCACATTTCCAAAATAAACGACTGGAATACCTTTTTTGGAAAGTTCCTTAATAACAGGAATTGCTTCCTTTTCCTCATCATCTACTATTACAACTCTTGCACCTGTTAGTCCATTCATTTTTTAGTTCCTCCAAAAACTAATGCTACTACAGCTCCATCAAAATCTTTGGGTAATGAAACGTCCTTAAATTCAGGAAAAACCAATCGCCCACCTTGTGCTTTCATTACTTGATCAGCTAAATGTAATCCTAGCCCCATACCATCAGGTTTTCGACTAATAAAGGGTTCTACTAAATATTCGGGAGGGTCTAGAAAGCCTGGTCCATTGTCTGCTACAACAATTGCATATCCATCAGAAAATTCTTTTGACAATCCAATGTAGATATGCTTTTTACCCTTCACATTTCCCCATTTATTATCTAACCACCAGATAGAGTTATCTAAGAGATTCATAAGTGTTGAAATTGTTAATCTTCGACTACATTTTATTTCAAAATCACCTTGACTTATATTAGTTATAAATTTTATGTTGTGAGTTTTTAGCCTAAATTCTGTATTAAATATAGCTTGAGAAATTAATGAACTTGCCTTTTCACGGCTCAAACCAGATCTACGAATTAATGCAGCGAAACCTTCGACTAAGTCAGCGAGGTGTTTAGCTAATTCTTTAACACGTGGACTTGTTTTTTCTTCTTTGACAACTTTGGCAAGCTCTGCAACGCCTTTCTCAACCTCATGAATTACAGCAGAAAGACTTAAACCAGCACTTGCACTAGTAAGAAACCTATCTCGAATAAGGACAAAATCTGCCTCTATACGATTTAAATATGGGGATAATTCTTCAGTTAATTTTTTCTTTTCAACCAGTTCTCTTAATTCTGACAAATCTTCAAGAACTGGTTCCTTGATTTTTTTATTACTGTATGCATCGCGAATACGTGTTTTATCTGTATTTCTTTCAGCTGTGATTTGCGTTACCGCATAATAAACTATGCTCCTGAAATCCCTAAAAACAGGAGTATCCATAAAACCTTCGCGATTTGTTTTTTCAACTAAACCTATACTTTTTGATATATCTAAAGAAACTGCTCCAATTACCAAATTATTACTTATTCTCTTGGCTGGAACATTTACACGTTCACTACTGAGATTTAGCCAATCATTTCCAAGTTCACCATAGTCATAAACACGAATTCCATTTCGATAAACTCTGATACCGCCATTTTCATCTAAGAAATCTTTTAATCCTTTTTTATCTGAAACTCCAAGTTCCAAAACTTTTGGTTCTCTGTCAAATATATATAAATCAATGTGTATTGGCCCAATTTTCTGCAAGTTAGTAGTACTATCAGAAATTACTGATTTCAAACTAATTCCCTTTACATTCTTCACACGCCCACGAACCTTATTCATTGATGGATAAGGCACAAATTTATAACTGTAAGAGAGTTCAAAGTTCTTCGATGATTTTGGGTTTTCCCTAATATCACATTCAGCACGGAATAATGAATATTCCAGAACTTTTTCTATATCAAGCATTCCATCAAGCCATTCAGCATTATCCAAGAGTAAAAATTCCGTCTTAAATTCACCTTCCTCATTGAAAGGTGAACAAATGGAATTTATTGCCCTTGCAAGTTCTCTGACCATCCCTCTATTCCAAGTATGATTAAGTTTTTCTATTTCTATCCGAGTTCCAGTTTTTTTACCTGTGAAAACTTGTGGTTCTCGTTCCCGCACTTTTACTGGCACATCTTCAAGATATTTTGATTCAATAAACTCTTCCCAGTTAATTTCAACTATAACTTCAGGTTTATTCTTTTTACGTGTAATTAATCTTACAAACATCCCAAGCTTATGAGCAGCAAATCTTCCTACACCTTTTTCCCCAAGAGGAAGACGCCCATATATTGGCGTTCGTTCTAATTTCTCTCTTTGACGTGCTCTAAAATCAGTACCAGGCTCAAGCCAAACATTTGTTACTGTTTCGAAATCCATCCCACTTCCAGAATCTTCAACCAATATTATCCCCTTTTCTTTATCATTTAGATCAGTCATCATAATTGTCGCTTGAGGTGCATCAGCATCGTAAGCATTTTTGACTAATTCGAACACAGCGATACCAGCGTCGCGTATTAATTGATCACCAAGCAACATTAATAATCGAGCACGTGGTCGAAATGGTAATTTTTGATTCTTAAATTCTGGCATTTTTTCTCCACAATTTTTAAGCTGAAAATTCAAACCACTATGAGAAAGATTATAATCTGTATTATTAAAGTGGAATGCTATAATTCTGAATAATATGACATCCTCTCTTATCCCTATTATTGATATCTTTGCTGGACCAGGAGGTTTAGGAGAGGGTTTTTCTGCTTTTAAATCAGGCAATCAACATAAATTCAAAATAAAACTTTCCATTGAAAAAGAAAGTAGTGAACATCAAACTTTAGAATTAAGAGCTTTTTTTCGTCAATTTACAAAAGCACCTTCTGAGTATTATAAATATTTACGAAAAGAAATAACAAAAGAAGAACTATTTAGCCAATATCCAAAAGAATATACTGCTGCTCAAAATGAAGCGTGGAAAATCGAGTTAGCAGAAAAAAATAGAAGCTTAGTAAAGACACGAATTAATGAAGCATTGGGTAATCAAACTAATTGGGTTTTGATTGGTGGTCCACCTTGTCAAGCCTATTCATTAGTAGGGCGTTCCAGAATGCGTAAAGTCAATCCTTGGAAATATGCTAAAGATCATCGCCATAAATTATATAAAGAATATCTGCAAATATTAGCAGACCATCAACCTCCAGTGTTTGTAATGGAGAATGTTAAAGGATTATTATCTTCTCAAAGAACTATAACTAAAAAAGAAAATACTTTTGATTTAATTCTTGCTGACTTAAAAAACCCATCAAAAGCAGTTTATGGAAACAATCCATCATTAGCGTATAAACTGTTCTCTGTCTCTCATGAAAGCCCTGAAAATCCAGAAGATATAAAACCTGAAAGCTTTGTAGTTCGTTCTGAAGAATATGGTATTCCACAATCAAGACACAGAATTATTATTCTCGGAATTCGGTCTGATATTTACAAGGCAAATCCAGAACTTTTGAAACTATCTAAAAAGCAAGTCACAATTCAAACAGCTATTGGCGATTTGCCAAAACTAAGAAGCGGGATTTCAAAAGGAGAAGACACAAAAGAAAACTGGCAAAACACAATCAAAACCATTATTGATGCGAAATGGTTGAATGAGTTAAACGATAAGTCTCTTAAAAAAGCAATAATAAAAGCTACAAGTAAAATTGGAGTAAAACTAGAAAGAGGTGGTTCTTTCGTAAATAAAGAACCTTCTCCTAAGATTTATTCAGAATGGTATTTGGACAGTGCTTTATTGGGAGTTTGCAATCATGAAACAAGAGCTCACATTAAACAAGACCTTCATAGATACTTTTTTGCATCTGTTTATGCCAGTATAAAGAAGTGTTCACCCAAACTAGAAGATTTTCCGAAGGAATTATTACCTTTACATAAAAATGTGAAGAAAAAATCTATCATATTTAATGATCGATTCAAAGTTCAAATCAAAGGTAAACCTTCAACTACTGTAGTATCACATATCAGTAAAGATGGTCATTACTATATACATTATGACCCATCACAATGTCGCTCTCTAACTGTAAGAGAAGCAGCTCGCTTACAAACTTTTCCTGATAATTATTTTTTTGAAGGAAATCGAACCCAACAATATCACCAAGTTGGAAATGCTGTCCCGCCTATGCTTGCTTACAAAATTGCTGAGATTGTTTATAAAGTTTTAGAAAATTTAAAATAATCTTTAAATTATTTTTTCTAGTTCTGTTATCAATGGCGGTAAATCATTTTGGACTGTATCCCACATCAATTTTTCATCTACATTGAAATAAACATGTACAAGGCGATTCCTCATGGCGCGCATGAGACTCCATGGAATGTTTGAATATTTTTCTTCTATTTCTTCTGGAATTTGATTCGCAGCTTCCCCGATAATAATAAAGTTCATCTCAACTGCACGAATAGATTTATCATCTTTTTTGAAGGCTTCAAAATCCATACCACGTACAAAGTTCTGAATCTCAGCAATTGCATCCAGAATATCTCGAATACGGTCTTTCCAATCTCTAGGCGACACGAATCAATTCCCCCATCACACGTTCACGCATATAAGGTTTCAAACTATCAGGAGTACCTAAGTCAACAGGGCAATTGAGTAATTTTTCAAGATAATCTTGTAAAGCGAATAAACCGAAATAACCAACAGGGCGATTAAATTCTACAAGTAAATCCACGTCACTGGTTGGTGTAGCTTCATTCCTTGCAACAGAACCAAACAGAGACAATGATTCGACACCAAATTTATTTGTCAATTCGGCGTTTTTTTGTTTCAAAATTTGAAGCAAAGTTTCTTGTTTCATACTAAATATTATACGTCAAACTTTTAGTCTTTCAACAAATCCCCAAGCCAACTCAACACACCGCCTTCTTCCGCCTTCTCGTCATCCAAATCACTTTCCACTTGACCATTCTGACCGTTAATCAACACCAAATGCTCACGTCCGCCGAATGGGATTTCGGTCATCCAAACGGGGAGTAAATTTAATTTGAAAGACTCAACCATAATATTTGCAGATGATGTGCGAATGATGTTGGCGTTGTCAGTCAAATAAGGCAATTCTTTTTTATAATGATTAAAGGCTTGGCTTCTTGCATCTAACGAAGCATCTGCCATTGGCACATCATAAATTTCAGCGGGGAAGCCTGCTAAATAACGCGGGTCGTATGGTTTGAGTTGCTTTAAGTCAAAGTTCGGAATCAATTCGAGGAACACCGAAGAAAGTTTCCGCGAGGCAGGAATCGGATGGTCATTCATTAAGATTGGATAATCTCTCGTGAATTGCACCAATTTAGTTTGTTTCCCTCCCAATATGTCTTCTTGGCGTTCATAAACTTGTCCGGTGTATTCAATCGAGCCGCCTACATCAAATGTCCACAATGGTAAATATAATCCGCGTGGAAGTTCCACTTTTTTTTCTGGCTTGATGTTATTTTTCTCAACCCAATCAATTAAATATTTTGTGGCATGTTTGTTATCAACTGCAAAGGGAAGAATCGCATCAGGTGCAAGTAAATCTTTTGTTTTCTCCAAGCTGACCACATGCGGTGAATCACAATACACACAGTTTGCAGAGATTTGCTCCGGCGGCAAAATAAATTCCGCGCCACAACCATTGCAATGAAAAGCTTGTTCTTGTAACGGTTTGCCATGTCCTTTCATAGTTGCCATCGCAACAATAAAATCTTTTTCATCTTCACTCTTCGCGCCAATCCCAAGTGCGTGTTGCGTTGTGCAATAATCACATACCAAAGCATTGCTTCCATCTGGTGCAAACGACATGCGTGCTCCGCATTTCGGACACATAAATCTTTGTGCATCTGTTTTTCTTAAACCATCAGGTGCGTCTGGTAATTGGTCAGGATTAATTAATTCATCCGCTTTAATTTTTCCCTCTAAAATTGCTAAGGCTCTGCGCGCGCGCGCATGCCGTAAATCATGTGATAAACAATTTTCTAAAGCCTTACGTTTTTCTTCTTTTGTTTCAACGGCTTCACTCATCCAAAACCATGCTTCGGCAATCACATCATGCGAACGCGCCATATAAATCGCACGGTCTAAATATCTGCGCGCCGAATCAAAATGTTTTGCTTTTACTTCAATGATTCCAGTTCGTAATAATTCTTTTGCATAATCACTTTTCATGATTTCTCACAATCGCGTCCGTCATTTTTGCAACGCGCGCCATTTCTTTTACATCATGCACACGGATGATGTCTGCGCCGCGTGCGATTCCAATTGCAATCGTTGATGCTGTGCCTTCGATTCGTTCTTCGGGCGGTAAGTCTAACGTAAACCCGATAAATGATTTTCTGGATGTTCCTAACAAAACGGGATAACCTAATTTTTTGATTTCATCTAATCTGTTGATTAATTCAAGATTATGCTCACGCTTCTTGCCAAAGCCGATGCCTGGGTCAAGCCATATAGCATTTTCTTTAATCCCAGCATTTTTCGCAATGCTGACACTATTAAGCAATTCACGTTTCACGTCTTCAATTAAATCATCATATTCACTACCAATATAAGCATTACCTAAATTTTCACGAACCTCAACACTAGCAGGATTGCTACGATTGTGCATCAAAATCACTGGCGTATTATATTTTGCAACGATATTTGCAAGGTTTGAGTCAGCACGTAATCCCCACACATCATTGACGATATGCGCACCGGACTTAATCGCCTCTTCGGCAACTTGCGCTTTGTATGTATCAATTGAAATTAAAACATCAGGAAATTTTTTATGAATAGAATGAATGACAGGAATCACTCGTTCTAATTCTTCATCGGCTGTTACAACTTGTGAACCAGGTCTTGTAGATTCTCCCCCGATGTCTAAAATGTCGGCACCAGAATCAAGCATCCCCGAGGCTTGAAGCGTAGCAGATTGAATCACATCTGCATTTGTAATTAATCCATCACCAGAAAATGAATCGGGAGTCACATTTAAGATTCCCATGATGTATGTGCGAGAACCCCAATTAAATGTGAACTTCCCGATTTGCATTTTTTATTATGGAATTTGATCTAACGGACGAGCCAACCACGCTTCGGCTTCGTTGATATCTGTAAAAATTTTCATCGCAGATGCCAAACCTGTTTCAGCAAGCGCGGCAACTTTGCGAATCCCCTCAGCAACTTTTTCATTTTCTACAACTACTGCCACGCGAATGTTTCTTGCGGAAGGGTCACTGTTTGCGTCCACTGCAAAACGAATGGATTGTTCAGGAAATTCTTTTACCTGACGCAAATCATATAGATTGCGCGTGCGGCGGTCTGAGCCGAGTAAATGTTCTAAAGCAAATTCGTGCCAATGTTTCATGGTGGCATCTGAAAGGTCTGTGAAAGTTAAAGTCATGCCGCCATCGCCACGGCGAATGACGGAATAGCCAACACCTTCAGCGGGAGCCCAGTTTAGTGGTTTGATTTCAGTCATCGGTTTTCTCCTATTTATGTATTTCATTATAAATTAAAAAGACATAACCACAGAGACCACTGAGGTCACGGAGAAAAACAAAAGATTTAACTCTGTGGTCTCAGCGTTCTCAGTGGTGAAAGCTTTTTGCTTGTTTTTTGAATCATGCTATAATGCAAATCCCTCGGGCACTTAGCTCAGTTGGTTAGAGCTCTTCTTTTACACAGAAGAGGTCGGGGGTTCGAGTCCCTCAGTGCCCACAAAGTCACCCTTGAAATATAAGGTGATTTTTTATTTAATACGCAGTCAGTGCCCACAGTGATTGTATACAGGTAGGCAAGTAAACACGGAGAATCGATCCGTGTTTTTGTTTAAGTATTTCTCATTACTCGCTTCTTGTTACTTATTAACTCGCTACTTCCCAACCTGCTATAATCTTTCCTATGATTCTCGTCACTGGTGCCACTGGATTTATAGGTCGTGCACTCATTCGCCAACTTTCTACAATCGGATATCCATTGCGGGCATTGATTCGTCCTTCGCCTCGCACTCCTAGACTTCCAAAGGGGGTACCCGTTGAAGTAGCTGTAGTATCACTCGCAGATACACGTGGTCTACGCGCCGCCATGCGTGATGTGGAAACGATTTTTCATTTTGCGAGTGCAGAGAATCAAGGCGCACGCGGAGATTTGCAGACTGCCGATATTCAAGGGACACAAAATCTCGTCGAAGCCGCAACAGATGCAGGCGTAGATAGACTCGTGTATTTGAGTCATCTTGGCGCGGCAAGAGCATCAGGCTACCCAGCATTCAAAGCCAAAGGCATTGCGGAAGAAAGCATCCGTAACGGAAAAGTTCCCTACACCATTATCCGCACTTCATTAGTGTATGGACCCGAAGACCATTTCACAAATAATTTATCAAATTTAATTCGCTCTTCTATCGGCATTTTCCCTGTCCCATCTGGCAAGCGGACAGTTGTGCAACCAGTATGGGTTGAGGATTTGGTCACTTGTTTATTGTGGGCAATTCAAAATGATGAAACCATCAATAAAGTGTATGAAATTGGTGGCAATGAATTTTTTACATTGCAACAAATTATTGAAATTATTATGGATGTAACACGCAGAAGAAGATATTTACTTCCACTTTCACCGATTACATTAAGAGCCACCACTGTTTTTCTGGAAGGTGTCTTACCTAGATTTCCCATCTCATCTCTGTTTTTAGATTATTTCGCTGTCAATCGCACAACGGCTGTTGATTCAATGCCACGTTATTTCGGTCTCATGCCTGCCCGTTTTTCTTATCGCTTAGATTATTTAATCAAAAAGCGTTGGTATCAACGCCTTTGGTCTTCTATTACAGAAAGAGTTTCGGCATTAAGAATTAGATAAAGAATAGCGCACAGAGATTCTTAAAAAGATTTTCTCAAAATTCTCTGTGAACTCTGTGTCTAAAATACAATTATGACAAAACTTAATTACAACATTCGCTTACTCGATACACCTGAAGAATTACGCCTCATCGAAAATTTACAACGGGATGTCTGGGGAGAATCCGAAACGGATATTGTTCCAATGCACATGCTCATTGCAGCGGTACATAATGGCGGGCTTGTCCTCGGCGCATTTGACGAAGAAAAAATTATCGGTTTCGTGTTTGGTTTTACAGGTTTAGAAAAATTAACCAATGATGTGCGTGCCAAACATTGTTCACACATGATGGGCATTCATCCAAATTATCGCGATAGCGGTATTGGTTTTGCACTCAAACGCGCGCAATGGCAAATGGTTCGGCATCAAGGTCTCGATCACATCACATGGACGTATGACCCTTTATTGAGTCGTAACGCCTATCTCAACATTGCCAAACTCGGCGCGGTTTGCACAACCTATCGTCAATCTGAATATGGCGAAATGCGTGATGGATTAAATGCAGGCTTGCCCTCTGATCGTTTTCAAGTGGATTGGTGGATTAATACTCGCCGTGTTGAAAGAAGATTAAGCAAACGCTCACGCCCGACATTGAAATTGAGTCATGTTGCCCGTAGCGGACTCCGACCTTTTTATACGCTTCAATCTCTAAGTGGAAACTTCGTCAAGCCACCTGAACATCTTCCACCCTTCGACGATAGACTCTTGCTCGCCGAAATCCCTGCTGATTTTATAGACTTAAAAAGTAAAGATTTCTCATTAGCACGTGACTGGCGATTCTTTACCAGAGAATTATTTGAAACCGCTTTTGCAAAAAGTTATATCATCACCGATTTTATTTATGACAATAACGATAATCATCCACGTGGATTGTATGTCTTGACTCATGGTGAAAGCACGTTGGATGAATTTGAATGATTAAACGCATGAGACGCCCTTGTGGGCGTCTCAGCGGTTGGATGAGGGAGAGGAAACGAAACCTTGTTTGCGTATTAGAACAAGGACTACCTCCGAACGGAAGGGGTGTTGCTATGTTGATTGCGATCCATGGCACTCATGCCAATTGGATGATATGTCGGCTCGGGATGATTGACATAAGTATTAGGCATAGGATTGGGGCGTGGTTTTGGCATCGGGCGTGGATAATTCGTCGCGGGTGAAACAGGTTGAACGTTACGAGGTTGAGGCGATGAATACATCGGTTCGTTGCGATAGTTTGAATAGCGAGTATTCGCATCTGCAAGTGTGAAGAGTCTATCTCCAGCAATTGAGAATGTTCCAATCAATAACACGCGGATTAACCAAACCATGCTTGCTACAAAGATGGGGACTGCTTTTGTCATGGTTTCTTGACCAACCAATGCGCCACCTTGAATGCTATGATTTTGAATGGCAACTGAAACGCCCCACCATGTGAGAATGGCGTTGAAGCCTGCCGCGAGTAACCATGCGCCAAAAAGATAATATACTTCGGCGGGTTCATCGCGCCCTTGTTCGGGGGTGAAGATGCGGGCGATGCCGGCAAAGTCTATGGCGCAAAATGCAAACGCAAGAATAGTTGCCCAACGCATTCCGGCAAATTGTAAATCACCGAGTATGTCGCCAAGTGCAAATGAAGTGGCACCAAAGTTTGAGATTTCAAATGCAATCAAAGCACATAAAAGGATGCCTCCCAAAATTGCGCCGCGTTTGAGTGACGCGTTTTTGAGGAATGATGTTAGTTGAAAGTTGATTTTGTGGTTCATGGGAATTCTCCTTTTGGGAACCTATAACAATAAAAGAACAAGTGCCCTTAATATAGAACACTTGTTCTAATTTGTCAAGATGGATTCATTGCAGGAAAATTGCGATGATGTTCCCCATTAAAAAATGCAAGGGCGAGATGACCTCGCCCCTACAAAAAAATTAATCTCTGCTTCTGCCACTCACCAAAGAAACATAATATAGCAATTGTAAGATGGCTGTTACCAAACCTGCGACGTATGTGAGCGCGGCGGCATTTAACACGCTGTTGACGCCACGCATCTCTTCTTCGGTTTGAATGATTCCGCTATTTGCCAACATTCGCTTCGCCCGAGCAGATGCATCAAATTCCACTGGCAAGGTTGCTAATGCAAATAATGCACCACCAGAGAAAACTAAAACACCAACCCAAGCAAGACCCGTGAGGTTAAGTAATAAACCTGCCAGAATCAAAATCCAGCCGAGATTTGAACCGATGTTTACCATCGGAACTAAAAATCCGCGTAAGCGCATCGGGAAATATTCTTCGGCATCTTGTTGAGCGTGACCCAATTCATGTGCGGCAATTGCCAACGCCGCTACCGATGGAACATTTGCAACACTATTTGAAAGAAAGAGCGTGTTATTACGTGGGTCGTAATGGTCAGTGAGTTCGCCGGGTGTGCCTTGAATTTGTAAACCAGTTAATCCATTGATAGAGATTAATCGGCGTGTGGCATCCACACCTGTGAGACCACTACTAGCACGAATACGGCTCCATTTGCTATAAGCATGACGAACATACCATGAGGTGATTCCCATCAAAATGAAAGCGGGAATCATGAAGATTAGGTAATTGATGTCAAAAAACATTTTATTCTCCTTTGTTATTGACCAATCATTTCCAATAAAATTTCAACGGCACGGTCAAGTTGTGGGTCTAAGCCGGCTTGTCTATCTTCGGCTGTCATATCTACTTCATAATCTGGGGTAAGCCCAATCTCATGAATTGTATTTTCATTTGGAGTGAGCCATTTGGCAATGGTCACACGCACAGCTCCGTTTTCACCGGAAAGCGGAATCCAATTTTGGACAGAGCCTTTTCCATAAGAAACCATGCCGACCAATTTTGCACGACCTAAATCTTGTAAAGCACCTGCCACAATTTCTGAAGCCGATGCCGAACCTTCGTTAATCAAAACCAACATGGGAATGTTCGGGTCTGTAGCAAGACCATTTGGCAAAACATTAAATGTTTCACGTGTACCATCACCATATTGTTCATATAAAACAACACCTTCACTCACAAATTGTGATGTCACTTCTACAGATGTTTGTAAATATCCACCGCCATTATTGCGTAAATCCAAAATAATGCCGCGCGGATTTTGCGCCATTAAATCATTAAGTGTAGCAAGCAATTCCGGTGTAGTGCGTGAACCGAAAGTAGTCACTTGCACATAAGCAATTCCATTATCAAGCATTTCACCAGATGCAGCGGCAATCGTAATTTTTTCACGCACAATTGTAAATTCAAGCGGAGCGGATTCACCTTCACGCAAAATCGTTAATACAACGGTTGAACCTGCTGGACCTAACACTTTGAGGCGTGCTAATTCTGCATCTATGCCGGTCATGTCTTCGCCATCAATTGCAATTACTTGGTCACCGGGCAATAAACCAACACGTTCTGCCGGTGAACCGGGGATTGGGCTTGTAATGGTCAAATATTCAGTGGTTGTATCTACATACGCGCCGATACCTTCATATTCACCTTCGAGCCCGGCATTTGCGGCTTCAAAATCTTCCGGGTTCATATAAGATGAATGTTCATCACCCAATGCTTCCATCATGCCAGATATAGCACCACGCATTAAGGCAACATCATCCACAGGTTGGTCTACATAATTTTCATGAACTAAATTCCACGCTTCCCAAAACGGGGCGAAGAGAGCCTGCATTTCTTCTGGGGTTGCCGCTTCTTGTTGCGGAGATGTTGTTGGGATAACAACTGGTTCAAGTTCTTCTACAATGCCCGGCGCAGAAAACGGAGCGATGTTCCCAGTCACATATCCACCAGCGAACGAGCCGAGCATCAAAATTCCAACACCAAAAACGAGCAAAAATCCTTTAAGAGTATTATTCACAATAGCCTCCAGTTGGCTTATATACGCACAAAGTTATCATTTCGTGATTAAAGATTGCTGAATATTGTATATGATTTCTATATGTAGGGACACGGCGTCGCCGTGCCTCTACGCATTATCCAAAACGCCTCTTAACTGACCCCAATCTGTCAGATGAGCGTCGGCATCGCCTTCAGTGAAAGATTCGTTATACAAAATGCTGAACAATCCTTGCGCCTTTGCCGCTTTTGTCGTGCGGTTGATGTCATCAATCATCACACATTTGCTTGGGTCAGATTCACCTGCGGCTTGCATAGCAATTTGAAAAGATTCAGGCATGGGCTTGCAATATGGCGCAATTGAGTTTACATCTATCACTGTTTCAAACAAATCATTTAATCCAAGCACAGACAAAACGCGTCGGGCGTGATGAATGTCGGCGTTTGTAAAAATCAAGTTGACCGTAGGTAATGAAGCGATGACGTCGCGCAGAATCGGATTCGGGGGTAGATAATCTTTCAATGGCAAATCATGCACAAAGGCAAGAAAATCTTCTGTATCAATGTTGTGATGTGCTTGCAAGCCGCGCATGGTGGTGCCATATTGTAGAAAATATTTTTCGCGCAAACTTTGCACTTCTTCTTGCGGAATGTTCATGCGTTCGTGCATGTATAAACTGATGCGTGATTTTATATTTTTCCACAAGCCTGTACTTGGTGGATACAACGTGTCGTCGAGGTCAAAGAAAATAGTTGTGAATCGCATTCGGCGATTATAATCGCGCCATGCCCATTCGATTGTTATCTAATGAAGTTGCTTCGCAAATTGCCGCAGGTGAAGTGGTGGAACGACCTGCTTCAGTGGTGAAAGAATTGATTGAAAATTCTTTAGACGCTGGTGCAAAAAATATCTCAGTTGAAATTGAAGATGCGGGAAAAGTTTTGATTGAAGTTGCCGACGATGGACATGGCATTCCAGCGGATGAATTGGAGTTAGCCGCTTCGCGTCATGCCACCTCTAAGCTGTTTCGCTCCGATGATTTATTTCATATCCAGACGCTTGGTTTCCGCGGTGAAGCATTGGCTTCGATTGGTTCTGTTTCACAAATGACAATGACTTCGCGCGTGGAATCAGCCAAAGAAGGTGCGCGGATAAAAGTTGAAGGTGGCATTGCAAGTAAAGTTGAAAAAGTTGGCGCACCAGTGGGGACTTTGGTGCGCGTTGAAAATCTTTTTTACAATGTGCCGGCACGTTTGAAATTTTTGAAAACGGATGTAACTGAAAGACGCGCAATTGATTCGTTGGTGACTCGTTATGCTTTGGCTTATCCAAATGTGCGATTCAAAGTGACTGACGGAAAACAAGTCACGTTGCAAACCGCAGGTGATGGTGACAGACGTGCTATTCTGGCGGCATTGTATGGTGTAGATGTTGCCAAACAAATGTTGGAAGTTATGTCTGATGAAGAATCATTTCGTTTATCAGGTTTTATCAGCCCAACATCATTGACACGTTCCAATAGAAGAGAGATAACATTTTTTATCAACGGGCGTTGGGTACAAGATTCTGCTTTGAATGCGGCGTTGTTACAGGCATATCACACACTGTTAATGGTCGGGCGTTATCCGCTGACGACATTGTTCTTAGACATTTCTCCAGAAGATGTTGATGTGAATGTACATCCAACCAAAGCGGAAGTTCGTTTTAGAAGCCAAGATAAAATTTTTAGTTTCGTGCAACGCTCTGTAAGAAAAGCATTATTGGCTTACACACCCGTGCCGACAGTTTCTCCGCAACTTTGGGGTTCACGTTATGTGCCACAATCTGAACCGCGAGAGATTGGGATAGATTGGAGTATTGCTCACGACCAGACCGCAGACGATAGACCGCAGACCGTAGAAAACCGTCCATCGTCCACCGTCAACGGTCAAGAATCTTTATCTACCAATGTCCCTTTGTTAAGACTCATCGGTCAAATCGGTGCGACGTATATTGTGGCAGAAGGACCTGATGGTTTATATCTCATAGACCAACACGCCGCGCATGAACGTGTATTATTTGAAAAATTGATGGCGCAACGTGAGAATAAAAATATTCCGTCACAAAGTTTATTATCACCAGAAGTGGTGACGTTACCTCCGCAGTCCGCAAAAATGTTAACTGAGCAATTAACTGCACTCAATCAATTTGGTTTTGAAGTGGAAGAATTTGGCACAAACACATTTCAAATCCGTGCTATGCCAGTTTTATTTTCAGGTGGCGACCCGTCTATGGCGTTAAAGGCTTTGGTCGAAGATTTTGAAGAGGACGAGAGTCCGCTACAAACGGAGATTGAAGCGAAAATCGCAGGTAGAGTCTGTAAAAGGTTGGCGGTCAAAGCGGGTCAAGTCTTAACATCAGAAGAACAAAAAAGTTTGCTCAATGATTTAGAAGCGTGTCAAAATCCGCGCACGTGTCCGCATGGCAGACCGACCATGATTCATTTATCGGTGGATATGTTGGAAAAACAATTCGGCAGAAAAGGCGCGCGATAGTCTTAGCGAAATTGAAAGGTTATTCTTACTAATTTTGTAAGGTTTGAAAATTTTACAACGCCAGTGCGCTACAATGCAAACATGCGTAAGTTAGCAGAAGTTCTTTCCGCTGAAGAATTTGAATTGATATTTGACCATCTGAACGCCGCCGTTGCGGTTGTTGAAAAAGATGGTTCTTTTTTCGCTTGGAATTCTGCTTTTGAGCCATTCAAAAAAATAATGCGCAATGCTTTCCCCAAAAATTTAACTGAGATGCATTGGCAAGAAGTTTTTCTATTAGATGAAGAGACGCCTACGTTGTGTGACTGTTTCTTACTCAACGCCTCAAACGGACGTTTCATCTTGATTGCTGAACCTGTCACATCAGATTCTGCCTCAGCCTATCAGATTCAAAAATTACATAAACAAGTTAAATTGTTTCAGGTGGAAAGTGAATTTTCAAAAAAGCTAGCCCATAATAAACATATTGAATTAGAAGGCGTGATTGCCCAAGCCAAAGAAGTTTCACAAACTGATGCGTTGACATTTATCTTTAATCGGCGTGCCATCATTACTGAACTTCAACATGAAGTCTTACGCGCTGAACGTTACAACACCATGCTTTCTATCTCAATTATTGATGTTGACCATTTCAAATCTATCAATGATTCATTTGGTCATCCCATCGGAGATTCAATTCTGCAACAAGTGGCGCATCGTTTACGTGATGGCATTCGTCATCCTGATGTAGTCGGCAGATATGGTGGCGAAGAATTTTTGATTATCCTGCCTAACTCTGATATTCATGCCGCTTCTGAACAAGCCGCTCGTTTGGGAAAAATCATGCGCGAAAAACCAGCACTTGTGAAAGAACATGTCGTTCAAGTGACATTAAGTATTGGCATTGCTCAATTAAAAATTGGAAAAGACACATGGGAAACACTACTCAATCGTGCCGATAACGCCATGTATGATGCCAAGAAAAAGGGTAGAGATTGTTATGTAGTGTCTGAATAAAATTATTTTTCAAATACTTTGTAAAACGCTTCTTTAACTTTTTCTTTCACATCCCCCATATCAGGTGGTTCAGGTAATAAATCTTCCAACGAAACAACAGGTTCGGGTAAACCACACGGAATGATTCCATCCCAATATTCCATGTCTGGATTTACATTCAATGCAAATCCATGACGTGAAATTCCGTTCGCATCAACCTTGACCCCAATTGCGGCAATCTTGGCAGGCTTTTGTTTATCTTCTGGCTTACAGCGCGGACATTTTGAATGCACATCTGCTTGTACCCACACGCCCGTCTTTCCTTTTATTTGACCAGATGCAATGCCATAACTCATCAACACACCAATTAACATTTTCTCTAAATTGCGAATATAGCCAATATAGTCAGACCTGACAGGTCTTATATTTTCATTTTCCACATCAGAAACCTCTTCTTCAGACCTGTCAGGTCTAATAGGCACAAGTGGAATTAACGGATACCCCACCAATTGACCCGGTCCGTGATAGGTTACATCTCCACCTCTATCTACCCAAAAAGTCGAAATGCCTTTTTCTTTTAATTGAGATTCATTCCACAATAAATTTTCGGCATTACCTTTTCGCCCAAACGTGTACACATGCGGATGTTCAAGCAAAAGCAAAGTCGGTTTGCGTTTTCCCTCTGCAATTTCTGTTGCATATTCGTCTTGTAACTTCCACGCGGAGTCATAATCTATTAAGCCGAGGTCTTCAACAATAATATTCATAACTTCACGTTTTACGTTTCACGCATCACGAATTAAAAATCCTTCTATATAAATCCGATTCCAACAAGCCATGCGGGTCACAGCGTTTTTTGAGTTTTCTAAATTTCTCAACAGTTTCTTCACCATAAAATATTTTTGCAGTTTCAGCAGTGGTTTCAGAATTTTTTGCGAAATAAAATCTACCGCCATTGGCGACCACGATTTTGTCAAATTCTTGTAACATGGCATACATTTTTTTACGATTCTTGTCTGTTACTTTGAAATCTAATGCCAATGAAAAACCATCTACGGCATGGCTCAATAAAAATTTATCAGGTCTGTGACGTTTGGTCACACCGAGATAAGCGGGTAATTTATTTTTATGTGAAAGTTTCAAAATTTGAGTCCATACAAATTCAGCGGTTTCTTTTGGTAAAAATGATTGATATTGAATCAATCCGCCATCCCCAAAAGAATGTTCCCAATTCGGGACATAATCTAAAAGAAAGTGAAACGCACCATGCGATTCTTTGAATGAATGTTTACGCAACGAAGCAATATATTTGGCTGTATTAACGCCCCATACACCCAAGTTATTTACAAACGGTTTCATAAAAATATGCAAAATACTTTTAGGAAACACTCCGAAAATTGTTGAAGGCAAGGTTTGATTTTTTAATTTGAAAGTCTCAGCTGAATTTTTATCTTCACCTTCGTGTAAATATTTTGCGCCATGAATTTGTCCGCGACCAAGTGATGAGCCATTTGCAGTTGTATCCAACCAACCGACGATGTAATCATACTTCGGTGCATTTTCTTGCAAAGCAAAAAGGTGTGAATGAAGATTCTTTACGGGGAACGCATCCACAGTTAGAAGTCCAGAATAGATGCGTTTCATTTGCAACGTCACCGATGTGAAAATCCCCAACATACCCAATCCGCTAATCATCCCATAAAACAAATCAGCGTTGAGTTTTGGCGAACAAGTAATCTCTGCACCCGTCGGCAAAATGGCAGTGAACTCCAACACATGTTCGCCAATCGGTCCCATTTGAAAATTATTTTTTCCATGAATGTTTGCAGATAAACATCCGCCCAACGTTGTTTTCATTGTGCCTGATACGACGGGGGGCCACCAACCATCGGGCTCGACTTTTTGCCAAAGTTGTTCAAGCGTGACGCCCGGCTCGCATCTTACCTGACCTGTATGTGGGTTCCATTCCTGAATCAGATTCCAAGCCGACATATCCAACACAATACCGCCGCCGTTTAATGATGCGTCGTTATAACTTCGTCCTGCACCACGCGCTGTGACGGTTAAATTTTTTTCTTTAGCAAGTTTGAAAGCAGATTGAACATCATCTTTTGTGCGGGCTTGAATCACATACGCTCCCGCGCGCAATGAATGACCAAAGTTTTCGAGTTGTGTAAATTTTGTTTGCATGAATTTGGGACGATAGGTTTTCTACCGTCTATTGTCAACGGTCTATGGTCTAATCTAAAAAGATAACTTTCTAAAAATAAAAGATGGGATATGTTGAATGATAAACATGATATATCGCCAGAAGAATGGCGTGTAAATCATTTGTTTTCGTTTTTGCATGGCTTTGTAAATATCATCCGCCGCTTTTTCGGGTTCAATAGCAAATGGTGTGCCACCTTGTGCGGCTTTGAGCATTTCTGTTTTGACAAAACCAGGTTTAACAGTTAATACATTCACACCATGTCGAGTTAAGCGATTTCGTAATGCTTCTAAATAAGTTGCAAAACCTGCTTTGGATGTGTTGTAACCGGGGTTGCCGACACGTCCTCTATCACCAGCCACAGAGCCAATGCCTACAATTTGACCAGCCTTTGCATTTTGGAACATTTCAGCAATTGGGGTGAGCCATGCCATTGCGCCGATTAAGTTAACTTCAACCATTTTCTTGTCATTTTCAAAATTATATTTATCTACTCCGCCGGGTGGGAAGTTAACGCCTGCTAAAAAGATAACTGTGTCTAAGCCGCCTAAATCCGCGACGATTTTTTGTAATAGGGATGGCACTTCGTTGTATTTGGTCACATCATGCGGGTATGAAAATGCAATGGTTTCTTTTTGATTCAGTTCGTTACATAAAGCCTGTAATTTATCTTTTTGGCGACTAAGTAAGGCAAGACTATAACCCTCTTTTGCAAGTTTGCGGGCTAATGCCGCGCCCATGCCTTCGGATGCGCCAATGACTAAAGCGCGTCGGCGTGGATTCAGTGGAGTTGCAGGGGCAAGTTTCCCCGTAGGTTGTGAAGCGGTTTGGTCTGTCACGAAAACCTCTTATAAGAATTTGATTAATTTTCATTTTAACACAGATAAAACTAAGGTCATAAACAGATGATGCGAGTGTATAATAGTAAGCGCAATCGTGAGATGAATACGCCTCATAAAAAAGCTGGAAGCACGTTTACGCGAGCCTGGGAAATTATTTCGCAGGATGCTTCTATTCCCCCAGAAGAAAAAAAATCGATTTTGAGATTGATTCAAGTTTTGATTGAATCAAGAGAACGTTCATCGTCTAAAAATGGCGATGATGCTATGTCTATTACGCAAGAGGTGATTTCAAAACATTCGTTGATGGCGACAGTGAAACATCAAGCCAATGAGTTGGATGCTTTGAAGCGCATCAGTTTGAATTTGACTTCAAGTTTGGATTTTCAAACCGTGTTAGATGCAGTGGTGACAGAAGCCATGGGGTTGGTGAAAGATGCAAACTCGGCTCATATTTTTTTGTATGAGCGCGGAATATTAGATTTTGGGGCTTCATTACATGCAGATGGAACACGCAATAAAGCTTTTGCGATACCGAGAGAAAATGGGTTGACTTATTTGGTTGTGAAGAGTGGCAAACAAATTATGGTGGAGGATATGTCGAGTCATCCTATTTACAAAGACGCACCCAAAAATTGGCAAGGTTCTATTATTTCTATTCCGCTGAAATTTAAGGATGAAATTGTTGGGGTGATGAATGTTTCTCGTTCGGTAACGGGGCATTTTTCACGTTCAGAGATTCGTTTAATCAGTTTGTTAGCTGACCAAGCCGCAGTGGCAATTTTTAACGCCAGTTTATACAAACGTGTAACTCAAATGGCAAATACAGATAGTGTGACTGGTTTGCCGAATCGCCGCGCCTTGGATGAACGCCTACAAGAAGAATTTGTGTATGCTTCGCGTATGGGTTTAGAATTTGCTGTGGTGATGATGGATTTGGATGGTTTCAAAATTGTTAACGATACATTTGGTCACAATGTTGGCGATGAATTGTTATATTCTTTGTTTAATTTCCTTGCTCAAAAAATGCGCGGGTCTGATTTTTTAGCAAGATATGGTGGCGATGAATTAACATTGGTCATGCGCAATACAGGCATTGATGCCGCACAAGCCGTCACTGATAAAGTAATTAATTTAATGAATGAATACAAGTTTCATTATCCAGAAGAAAAGAATATTCAATTAGGCATTACAGCTGGAATTGCTGTCTACCCAAGCCATGCCCAAACACCCAGTGACCTACTCCGTGCGGCAGATGTGGCTTTGTATCATGCTAAGAAATATCACCGTGGTAAATATGCAGTTGCCAAAGGGATGACCGGAAGTTTAAGTCCAATCAAGTTAAGAAAAACAGAACACGAAGAATAAATCGCTTTTCAGGAGATGCACATGCCACGCAAAGTGAAATTGATTCTGAATCCAATGGCAGATATGGGACGTGCTTGGAAAACTGCCAACGATTTACGCCCAATTGCGCAAGAATTTCAAGGGGATTTAACGTGGAGCGGAACAGTCTACCCGACTCATGGCATTGAACTCGCCAAACAAGCCGCCGACGAAGGTTGCGATTTGGTTGTAGCAATGGGTGGTGATGGCACGGTCCATGAAGTGATGAATGGATTAATGCAAGTGCCTGAACATAAACGCCCTGTTATGGGTGTTGTACCAATCGGTTCAGGAAATGATTTTGCATATTCAATGGGCATCACACAAAAATCATCTCACGCCTTAGCACATGCACTTAAAGCAGAAAATGTTCAACCTGTTGATATTGGTTTAATGACCGACGAACAACATGGTCGCAAAGAATATTTTGATAACACACTTGGCATTGGTTTCGATTCTATTGTCACAATTCATTCACATAAACTACCAATCGTCAAAGGTTTTATGATGTATCTCACGGCAGTGATACAAACCATCATTATGAATCACAATCCCATGCAAGTAAACATTGAAACGGATACAGAAAATTTTGACGCAAAAATTTTGATGTTAACACTATGCAATGGTCCACGCGAAGGTGGTGGCTTCATGCTCGCGCCTGATGCAAAAAATAATGATGGCAAAATGACATATGTTGCCGTACAAAAAGTTTCGCGCTTGATGATGTTTCGCCTCGTGCCAGAATTTATGAACGGCACACATTTACGCTTCAAAAACGTCCGCACAGGCGAATTCAAAAAACTAAGCCTCACATCCGATTTACCGCTATACATCCATGCCGATGGCGAAATTTTTACAACCTTTGGCAGTAACCTCAAAAAAGTTTCATTTGAAATTTTGCCTGGCGCGCTAAAAGTCGTCGGTGGTTAATCACTCGCAACTTTCCACTTTCTAACTTAAAATAGAAAGTGGAAAGTGAACATGCCTGATTTATTTCATAGCCTGCATAAAACTGATATTGGACATTTAAGAATCATCGCCGAGTTTTGGGGATTAGAACTCGAATCAAATGATTTTGATTCCGCACTTGAAGAACTCTGCGCCTCCTTACTTGACCTTGAAACTGTTTCTGAAACCCTCGACATTTTACAAGCCCCAGCCAAAACCGCATTAACCGAACTCATTAATACCAATGGAAAAATAGAATGGTCAGTCTTTGCTCGCAAACATGGAGAAATCCGCGAAATGGGAGCAGGCAAACGAGACCGTGAACGTCCACACCTCAAACCAACTTCAACATCCGAAATTCTTTTTTATCGAGCCTTAATCGCCAAAGCCTTTTTTGAAACAGATAAAGGCTTGCAAGAATTTGCATACATTCCCGAAGATTTGTTAGAAGTGATTCAAGAAGTAGGGGCAACGCATATATCGCCCTTACAAATCAATGAACCATTAGGTCGCCCTGCCACGCCGGTAGAAAAAAGTTTTGAAATCTCAGCCAATAATTTTATTTTGGATGATGCAACTACATATTTAGCACAAATGAGAATCGGTGGTCGAGTAGCCACGAGTGAAACGAGTGGCGTATCGAGACCACAAGTTGGATTGCACACATTATTAACTACAGCAAATCTTATTAAAAAAGATACATTACATCCCGAAAACGTCAAAACATTTCTTGAAGCCTCGCGAACAGAAGCATTAAATTTTCTTTATAACGCTTGGCTTAAATCTGACACATTTGACGAATTACGTTTAATCCCCACCATTATTTGTGAAGGCGAATGGAAAAATCAACCACAAATCACGCGCGAATTTTTGATAAACTTGATCAACGACATTTCACAAGGCAAATGGTGGAGTTTGAATGCGTTTGTCAAAGCCATTAAAGAAAAATTTCCAGACTTTCAAAGACCTGCTGGTGATTATGATTCGTGGTTTATCAAACGCGAATCAGATGGACAATACTTACGCGGTTTCGCGTATTGGGATTCTGTAGATGGCGCATTGATTAAATACGTAATCCAAACTTTGCATTGGCTTGGGAAAGTTGATATAGCCAGCACAGACGAAAATGGCATAACAACTGCATTTCGTGTTAATACTGTGATTGAAAAGAAAGAAGAAACAGGAAAGATTGTAGTTGCATCAAACGGAAAAATTTCTGTTTCAAGATATTTTTCAAGAGCAACACGTTATCAGATTGCCAGATTCTGTGAATGGGATGAAGAAAAAAACGATAACTTCAATTATTCAATCAGTGCAAAATCATTGAAACGCGCGAATGAGCAGGGATTGAAAGCAGAGCAATTATTAGCATTATTAGTAAAGCATACAAATAATAATGTACCACCTGCTCTCGTGAAAGCATTAAAGAATTGGAATACAAATGGAAGCGAAGCACGGGTTGAGAATCTGTTTGTGTTACGAGTCAGCAAGCCTGAAATCATAGAAGAGATGCGAAAGTCGAAAGCAGGAAAATTTTTAGGCGAGTTGTTAAGTCCCACTGCGGTTATCATCAAAAGTGGCACTATACAAAAAATCACAGCGGCGTTGGCAGAACTTGGGTTGTTAGCGGAGGTATATATTGATGAATAATTTTTTTCAACCCGTTAGAGGGCTTGGTATTTTTAAAATTTTCTTAATTGTATTACCAATCACTTGTATTCTTTTTGTTTTCATTAATCCAAGCAAACTGGATGCAAGTGATTTTATGCTAATTGCTTGGAACCCCGCGCAAGAATTATTGAAAAGCGGTTCAGTTTATGCTGATTACCCGTACCCAATCTGGACAGTGCTTGTGATGTTACCGTTTGTGGTTTGGTCACCTGAAGTTTCAATGCTCTTATGGTTTATTATGAATTTGTTTATGTTGGCGGGTAGCCTCGCATTGTTGATTGACATGTTTGATTGGGATATTTCCCCTGCTTTATTAGCATTCTTCAGCACGTTTTCTATTTTCTTTCTACCAGTGCTAACAAGTATGTGGTTAGGTCAATTGAGTATTTTTTCTTTATTGATGTTAGCTTTAGCACTTCATCTTTTTTTAGGTCAAAAATGGATATGGCTTGGGGTTGTTTTAGGTCTTTCATTTGTTAAACCACAAGTGATGATTCTTTTAGTTGGTTTATTATTACTTTGGTCACTTTTTCAACGAAGGTGGCAAGTGTGGCTTGGTTTTAGCATAGTTGTTTTGATATTAATCATTATTTCTCTTCCATTTATTTCTACTCCTAACCAAATCATTGGTGGTGGAATTAGTAGCCATCTTTCAACTTATATCGAACGTACAAGTACAATTTGGGGTTTATTCTTGAGTATTGGTTCTTCATGGTTGATTCCAGCTGTGATTTCATTAGGATTGTTGATTTGGCTTGGATGGGTTTGGTTGCCTGTTTTGCTGGGACAAGAAATTTTTAAGAATCGAAACTTTTTTCTCTTTTCTTCAGCGGTTTTGGTTAACTTAATTGCAATTCCATACAGTTGGATGCATAATTTATTGCTCTTAATTCTGCCTTGTGGGTATTGTATAACTCTGGTTTTGAAAATGAAAAGCCGTATCCGATTTTTTTGGTTGGCTATTTTATTTATTATTATGCACCCGCTCATGGTCAGCCTGTTCATATTATTTCACGGACCGACACTATCTCAGGCATATCAAATTATCCCCACCATTATACTTACCTTGATTCTTATCATTTTAGAATGGAAGAAAAATACTGATGACAACATCGCCTTATCAAGATAAACCCAGCCCTTGGTCAAGTCATTCACGAATACTTTCATATTTACAGGCATTACCTGAAAAGAGTAAAGTATTTGATGTGGGCACTGCATCTGGAATGCTGGCGAGGCGTGGTAATTCGTCTCTTCGATATTTTGGTGTTGAATCCAATGCAGAATGGGCAACCAGTGCTTCACCTTTTTACGAAAAGTTATGGAATTGCTCTTTCGATGAAATGCAAAATGAAGATTTGAAAGGATACGATGCAATTGTATTGGGAGATGTTCTTGAACACATGGCAAATCCTGAAATTGCATTGAAGCGACTAGTAGAATTGCAATCTAGTGGAAGTTTATTTATCATCTCTGTTCCCAACGTGGCTAATATATGGGTACGCCTCCATTTATTAACAGGGAATTTTGACTATGCAGAGCGCGGCATTCTCGACCGCACACATTTGCGCTTTTTTACACGCAAATCATTGATTGGTTTAGTTGAGAATTGCGGGCTTGATATTGACTCAATCAATGTTACACCCATTCCTTTAGAATTAATTTCTAACTTTTTTAATACATCCGTAGGTAAGTTTACACATGGTATATTCGCTTCTATCACCTCATCCTTTCCAACTTTGCTTGGATATCAATTTATTGTGAAAGCAAAAAAAATATGAGCCAACAAAAAAATATTTTCATCGTTCTACCTGCCTATAATGCTGCTAAAACTCTCATGCGCACATTAGATGAAATCCCTGTAGAGTTTCGTAAAAATATTATCCTTGTAGATGACGCCTCAAAAGACAACACTGCAGAGATTGCAAAGCAAGCTGGCTTGACTGTTTTTACTCACCCAAATAACCGCGGATATGGTGGAAATCAAAAGACATGTTACACCCAAGCACTAGCCGCTGGCGCAGATTTAGTCATTATGCTTCATCCAGACCATCAATATGATGCAAAAGTGATTCCACAACTTGTGAAACCAATTCTAGACGGCGATGCTGATGCGGTATTTGGTTCACGCATGTTAGGTGGGCATCCGCTTGAAGGTGGCATGCCATGGTGGAAATACAATGCCAATGTTTTGTTAACCGCCTTAGCAAATATTATCTTTCGACGCTATCTCACCGAGATTCATTCAGGCTTTCGAGCTTATTCAAAAAAATATTTAGAAACGGTACGTTTCATGGATAATAGTGATGATTTTATCTTTGATACAGAAATCATTGCACAAGGAATGATGAATCACTTAACTTTTCGTGAAACTCCAATTGATACTCGCTATTTTCCAGAAGCATCTTCTATTAATTTATGGCGCAGCATTGTATATGGTTTTGGGATTTTAAAAGTTTTACTTAAATTTTGGCTTCACCGCTATAGTCTATTGCATTTCAAGCAATTTGAACCCAACAGGAGTTAATATGTCTAAAACAGATTGGATTACACAAGAAATTGAAATTTTAAAATCGCAAGGTTTATATAACAACATTCGCACGATCGGCTCGCCACAAGGTGCGTGGTTGATTGTGGATGGAAAAAAAGTTTTGAATTTTTGCTCGAACAATTATTTGGGGTTAGCCAATCATCCTGATTTAATTTCCGCTTCAAAAAATGCGACCGTCAAATTGGGGATTGGACCTGCGGCTGTTCGCTCGATTGCAGGCACAACCACATTGCATGTTGAATTAGAAAAACGAATTGCACAATTCAAAGGAGTGGAATCATCGATTACATTTCAAAGTGGATTCACTGCCAATTTAGCCACTGTTCCTGCATTGGTTGGAAAAGAAGATGTGATTTTTTCTGATAAATTAAATCACGCTTCGATTATTGATGGTTGTAGATTATCTGGCGCGAAAATTATTGCATACGAACATAACGATGTGAAATCTTTAGAAGAACAAATCAAAGCCAATTTAAGTCAATATCGAAGAGCATTGATTATCACAGATGGAGTCTTTAGCATGGATGGTGATGTTGCTCCATTGCCAGAGATTTATGAAGTTGCAAAAAAATATGACATTTTGTTAATGGTGGATGATGCACATGGTGAAGGTGTGCTAGGTAAAGGTGGGCGTGGCATTGTTGACCATTTTGGTTTGCATGGCAAAGTGGATGTAGAAGTAGGGACTTTCTCAAAAGCATTTGGTGTGGTCGGCGGTATGGTGGCTGGGAAATCTGTCATCATTGAATGGTTACGTCAGCGTGGACGACCATTTTTATTTTCATCAGCCATGACGATTCCAGATACTGCCGCATGTTTAGCCGCGATTGATTTGTTGGAAGATTCAACTCAATTGGTAGATAAACTTTGGGAGAATGCAAAATATTTCAAAGCAGAGATGAAAAGTTTAGGCTTTGATACAGGCGTCAGTGAAACACCCATAACTCCCGTCATGTTAGGTGAAGCGAAGTTGGCACAACAATTCAGCCGCGAGTTATTTGAGTCAGGTGTGTTTGCTATGGCAATCGGATTCCCAACTGTTCCACAAGGCAAAGCCCGAATCCGCGTGATGATTTCGGCATCACACTCAAAAGATGATTTGGATAAAGGACTGGAAGCGTTTAAGAATGTCGGGAAAAAGTTAGCAGTGATTTGATTGGTCTAACAGGTCTTACTAGTCTGATAAGTCTGATTCGTCTTTTGTTATGGTAAAATCGCTTTCGCAATTTGAATATTGGAGGGATGGCCGAGTGGCTTAAGGCGCATGTCTTGAAAACATGTTTGGGTCACACCAACGTGGGTTCGAATCCCACTTCCTCCGCTGGTAGTAAGTTAACAACTCAAAACTTGGGAAGGTGCCAGAGTGGCTGAATGGGCTCGCCTGCTAAGTGAGTGCTGGGTAAAACCAGTCGCGGGTTCGAATCCCGCCCTTCCCGCCAG
>DDVH01000032.1:8951-12728 GCA_002345215.1 Anaerolineales bacterium UBA2317 | reverse complement strand
GGAATTTCAAAATGTTGGAGATTGCAATTGGGTTGGATACACCATTCAATTTGACTCTGGTGATCAACTATCTGCGCCTCAATCCGCGCCTGTACCTGATACTGCTCCGAAAGGCATTGTGCAAGTCTCAATCATTTTGACTGCGCCTATAGCGGATGGAACCTATCAAGGAAATTTCACATTACACAACACAAATGGAAATAGCATTTTCATTGGAACAGAAAAAATATTTTGGCTGAGAATCGTCGTTGGAAATATTACTCCGCAAACACCAATTGCTTCGACAACACGAACTCCGTATGTACCTTCTGGCGGAAATAGCAATTGTTCTTATACACAAAACTCAAGTTATGTTTCACAAATCATTTCATTGATTAATCAAGCACGCGTTGCGGCAAAATTAAATTCATTAACTGTCAATGCACAATTAACATCTGCCGCACAAAAACATAGTGCAGATATGGCTTGTAATAATTTTCTTAACCACACAGGTTCAGATGGTTCTTATATTGGAGATAGACTTTCCGATGCAGGCTATACATCATTTAATTATTATGAAATTATTGCGATTGGTACACCTCAAAACGCAATTGACCAATGGCGCGCGGATGCAGGTCATTGGGAAGTGGTGTTAAATCCAACGATTACACAAATTGGGGTTGGATATGCGTATTATGCTGATAGTGATTTTGGCGGGTATATCACTGTGGATTTTGGTGGAAATTAATTTATTGTAGAGACACGGCGACGCCGTGTCCCTACATTTTTATTTCAAAACATTTCTCATCACAGGTTGATATTCAGGGAAAATTTCATTCGTAGCGGGATTATTCAATCGCTTGGTCAACACTTCGGATAACACATCTCGATAATCCGTTGTGACTGCTAAATCGCCTGGTCCAATCAATTGACCATCTCCCATCCCAGGCCATTCGCCATGAACTTTTCCACCATCCACATTGCCGCCCAAGACCATCATCATACTTCCATGACCATGGTCTGTGCCGAGGCTTCCATTTTCAGAGGCACGTCTTCCAAATTCAGACATGGTGACTGTTGTAAGTTGATTCTGATGGTCTTGCATATCTGCATGAAAAGCGGCGAGACCTTCGGCTAAATCTTTCATCAAGTTTGGCATGAGTCCATTGACAGAACCTTGTGCAAAATGAGTGTCCCAACCACCTAAATCTATTGCAGAGACTTCGAGTCCAACTTCTGCTTTGATTAACATCGCTGTTTGTTTGAGTGCTAAACCAAATTCAGAATCAGGATATGGAATTTTAGATTGATATGTCAATGGGTCAAGTTTTTCTAAGGTATCCATAATGGATAATGTATCTAATCCCATTGCATCGTTTTGATAAACAACATTCAAAGCAGAACGCATTTGAGCAAGTGCTTGTTGGTCACCACCCAAATGAAAATCTACAATCGAACGCAAGGCAGAAACTGGCACGCTTCCGCTCAAACTTCTTTGTGGGTTTGTTCCCATTCCAACTGCACGAAGCGGTGATGAATTGCCTGTATTCAATGTTGCTAAATGTCTGCCAATCCAACCAGAGGCTGGTCCGCGTTCATCTTCTACACCACGTTCCATTAATTCCATGGCTTTGAAGTGACTACGTGATTCATCTGGTGCACCACAGGCATGAATGATGGCAAGTTGTTCATCTGCCCATGCATCTAGCAATGGATACATGTTTGGATGCAAACCGAAAAATCCGTCTAAATCTACAGCACGTTCTTCTTTCTTTGCACTTGAATCATCTGGGCGTGCAATTCCAAGTGATGGACGTAACTGATAATATGCATCTTCGCCATGTGGCACGACCATATTTAATACATCCGCCGCGCCGCGTAAAAATACAACGACTAATGTATCACCACGAGGTGCAGTGTTTTGTGGTGCAAATGCAAGGCGTGGCATCCAAGTTTTATTAATCATTGGTAAGGTGTGTAACATTTTTATCTCCATTGAAATACTGGTGAAGCAATTAAACTGCCAACAATAATTTGCAAGGCTTCTTCAGGGTTTGCACCTGCTGAGGTAACAGAATCAATTAGTCCATCACGAATGAGGCGGTCTATTGGCGAGCCTAATAGCAAAGATGAAATCGCATCAATATCTTCTTGCAAATTTTCAGTCAACAAAACATCTAATAAATTTTGCAAATTATGTTTTGTATCTTCAATTTCATTACGAATCAATTGAAATGCAAATTGCCACCGTGGCATTAAATTTCCTTGCCATGTTTCGCTGAAATCTGAATAACCATCAGGCGTGGGATGATTGAAATGCCCCTGCCCCATGCGCAACAAATGACGATTGATTGCAACCGCATCCGTTTCAACATTCAACATGCGCGATGCAGACAAAACAAAATTTAATGGACGTTTATATTTTGGTTGCATGTATGCAAGCCCATCCAGCAAGACAACACGCAAAACAGATTTAATATCACCATCCGTTTGTAAAAAAGTTCTGGCAACTTTTTCGATAATTTCTCCCGGCGGATTATCAGCAATAAAACGACGACATAATTTTGTGGCGATAAATTTTGCGGTGCTGGGATGTGATGTGAGCATTTCAATCACGCGTTCCGCTTCTTTTTGACCTTCAGGTTGAATCGTTAACCCCATAACATTTTTCACGCCTGTATCATGTTGCTCTTCGCGGAAAACAAATTCGCCTAACCAAAAATGTTTTTTGACAGACCAACCTGTTAAACATCTTGCGAGTTCCATCACATCTTGTTGACTATAACCACCATCCACGCCTAATGTGTGAAGTTCCATTAACTCACGCGCATAATTTTCATTTGGATGACTTTTTTCGTTAACTTGATTATCCAAATATGTGAGCATCGCAGGCGAATGTGCGGATGCAAAAACTAAATCATGAAATGCGCCGAGAGCATGTTTGCGAATCACCTCGCGGTCATCCACTGTTTTGAGATAAAAACACTCACCTTTTTCAATGAAGATATTAAAGTGATCACTCCAAAAATCAACCATGACTTCATAGAGTTGACGTTTGCTATACAGTTGACGAATCAATGTGGCTTGACGTAATTCGTTTGGAACAGTTTCTCTATCATAACCATCAAAGAGTTGATTGCTGATTCCTTCGAGTTCGTTGGCATCTTTATCGAGTGTGTTGAAGGTTGAAAGTTGAAGGTCGCAAGCAAAATCATCTATTGATTCAAAATCGAGTTGTTCTTCGATATAGTTTTGTAAACCAATTTCTAAGAAGCGTCTTCTTTCTTCGACTCGTGCGCCAAATGTGATGCGATTCAACATCATGAAATCAAGTTGATTCAATGGAGTCCAGGCAGTGATGGGCAAATCGCCTGTGATTTTTCTATACACTGGCGCACAAGATGCAAGGGCTGTGCTGGCTGTGACGAGCGCGCCGAGTTTGAGGAAGTCTCTTCGTGAAAGGGTCATGGTGAATAGTGAATGGTAATTAGTGATTGGTAATTGGATTCACTTTTACTTGTCTACTTGTTTCCGTGTTTAATTTTTCTTTCGGATTCCAATTTAACAAAGCGAATGCAGTCGCACCAAAAGCCATGATTAACATCGGAATCCATACAAACAGCCAGCCAATGAGTGGAAAGAATGCGGCGAGTTCGAGAATCACTGCTCCGCGAATGAAGCTGCTCAATGCAGAGAAATTGCTATTGAGTGAAAGTCTTTTGCCTAAATGTGCGGCGATACCTGCTGAACCGATAGAAGAAATTGTCAGCGAAAGACCAAGCAAAATCCAGCCGAACA
>DDVH01000032.1:0-8718 GCA_002345215.1 Anaerolineales bacterium UBA2317 | reverse complement strand
CGCAGGTCCGAAGGGAAGCGCGAAGAGGATAATGATGGGGGCGACGAAAGCAATCAAGGTGATTAATCCCATCCAAAATGTAGCCCAAGGAGTTTTTTCCACACGAGTTTGTGCGCGTGAAATAAGTGATGGAAATAGTAAGCCACCAAGCCGTGAGCATTGCAGGGAAAGCAACCCCGATGATTAAGAGAGATGAAAGAAGATGGCGGAGATGTCTGCCATAGGAATTTCCTTTCGTTTGTTTGATATAAGGGATACAGGGATGGTGGGGAAAAAGTTGCAGAGAAGAGAGCAGAGAATAGTGAATAGAGAACAGTAAAAAAAAAGACGCGGGGCGAGCGCGTCTTAAGTGAAAGAAGAAAGAGGAAAGATTCCTAATTTAGTTTTTTTGCACAATTCCCAATATTGCCGCGCCGATTCCAATAAACAAGATACATGGAATTAACAAAAACCAACCGACCAATGGCAAGGCACAAGCAAAACATAAAACTGCTGAACCCCAGACGATTTGCTTCCATGAAGTTAAATCTGGAAAGATTCTTTCGCTCAACACTTTGACCATGCTTGTTAGACCGATAGATACCAACGAAATTAAAAACGTCCACACGATAATTGTTGGGAAAAGCAAAATCACGCGCAATATGGGAGGAACACGATTGGAATTGCCATCAATCAATATCAATAGGAAGATTCCAATGGCACCAAAAAATAAAGCGTTGACCAACCCCAAACCGAACGAACGACCTGGCGTTTGATTAATCACATGTTGTGTTTTGCTCACGCGGTTTGTGAATAAGGCATTGATGACGAGAAAATATGACGACAATGTAATTGTCAATGCGATTACGAAGAAAATGTTACGAAAAAGTTCGGTCATGTGTGGTCTCCTATTATTTATGTGGTCTCGATACGGCGGCGCTGGTCGAGTAGGACGAAGTCCGTATCGAGACCCGCCGCCTACTCGACCACCGTTTATCGTCGAATTTGATTTCTCAATAACAATCCATTTCCTAAAATCCATAATACGAAAATGCCTGCGAGTGCGAGTAACAAACTTGACATTTCAATAATGGGAATTGGGAATTCGGGAATCGTTGGTAGTTGTAGAGTCGAAAGTGAATCAAGCCATGTGTTCCATAGTGATTGAATTTCAAATAATGGAGTCATTAATGAATTCGTATCAATTTGTGGGATATAGGTTGTGATAACTGGAATTGAAATTATCAATGCAATCAAAGCGAGTGCGGCTTGTGCAAAAACTGTCAGCGTGAGCCAACGTGGAGGTTGCTGAATCAAACCTCCCGAAGAAATGAAGCGTGTGGATAGGTCACGAGTTAATTGCAAATCAGGTAATGAATCCAATTCCAAAAATAAATTTTGTAAATCAGAAAATCTTTTAGAACATTCATCACATAAATGCAAATGCAATTCAATTTGCTCACGTTCGTTGGTTTCGTTATCTACATATTCGTTGAGTTGTTCATCAGTCAGGTGCATGAAGTTTCTCCGCTAACAATTTGCGCGCCCGAAAGAGATGGCTCTTCACGTCGCTCAATGGAATTTTTAATTCGTTGGCAATTTCATCATAAGACATTTCTTGATAATGACGCAATTCGACGACAAGGCGATAATTGGATGGAAGTGATGCAAGTGCTTGACGAATTTTTTCGCTTCTTTCTTTAACTTCAACCTGTCCACTTGGACTTTGACTTTTATCTTCATCCCGTTCATCGTCTAACTGTGTTGAAGTTTTTTGTGACTCCAAAAAGTTAAGACACAAATTTGCCGCCACGCGTCGAATCCACGGAGCGAATTCGCGTTCGATATCAAATGTGTTGAGACGATTGTAAGCACGCATAAAAGTTTCTTGAGCCAAATCCTCGGCATCACTGCGGTTGTGCAAAATGCGATAACAAACATTGAACACGCTGGTTTGATGGCGTGTGACGATTTCACCATACGCTTCACTATCACCGCGTTTGGCACGCAGAATAAGGTCGCGGTCTGTGGGCGCATTCATGTCTAAAGTGTAATACAGGAGTCAGGTGGGAAAAGTTGCAGGGGAATTGGAAAGTGGTGAGTGGGGATCAAAACTACTTTCCACTTTCTACTTTCTATGATTCTTAATTACAAATACGGTCTCCCGTGACTTCTCTGGTTGTAGAATCTTTGAGGCGGGATAAAAAGACCAAACGTGAATTTGGATTTATGCCTGCAATACTTCCGCTCAGATTTAGGGTTTGGTTAAGCGTATCAAAACGAACTTCTACAGTCCCAGACCTTATGTATGTATCTGTAACTGGGTCATAAGCAAGAATGACACTTCCAATTTGTGGTTCGTTTCCTGCTCTAATAGCAACTGAAAAACGATATTCAACGCCAATTGAATCACCTGTTAATGTGTTGTTATCCACATCTATAAATACATCCCAACCATTTAAGAAATCTGTTACGTTCGGGCTAAGATATTCCACTAAATATTCTGTGAATTTGCTGGATTTCAATACGACGCTTAATGTCTCACCTTCAAGTGAAGATGAGGCTTCAATCAAATCAAATACGTCAGGAATATTTTCTGGGTCTGTATCATCATCTATATAACTATTGTTAGGGTAACAAGCATTTTCAGTGGCAATTCCTTCCGAAACTTCTGGTTCAGGTTCTTCTGGAAACCACTGAATTGGGCAACCTTGTACAACGTCTTTAACATTTTGTGGCAGATTAATAATCTCAGCGTTTGTAGGGTTAAATAAATCCAGGCTTGATGTTTCATTATTTATATAGATAAGTTGCTCTGGTTTAAATCCACAAATTTGAGCGTTAGCAGGAGTTGTAACTTCTACCTTGTTTACAATATTAATTACTTTGTCAATACCCGATACTGGAATACTTAAATCCTCAAAGCCTGTTTCTTCTCTTTGAATATATTGATAATCTATATGAATAAAGTTTTGGTCTGCTGACCAATTCACCTGACATGAATAGCGCGGGTCTATAGTAAAACTATTAATCAATGCAATTTCTTGAAAATCTGAACGGGCAATATAAAGTGAATCCTGATTTCCGGGCAATTCATGTCGCAACACAAAAGCAACTTTGCTATAGTCTGGTGAAAAGTTGATGCACATGATTTTGTCACGTTGGGCTAGCCCTGCCATAAAAATGCCCGGTTCACTGGAAGCGTCTGTTAAGATGGAACGGAAATTTTGAACAAATGTCAAAGGAAGAATGGCAGAATTGCCAGGGTGCCAAGCAATTTGCCAATGGTTATCGGTAATCAATGCTAGAGATCTTAAATCCGTACCACTGCTAGTAATCGAGTAAAACCTTTCTAGCCGATATTCCGCTCCAACATAAGTCCATGCCACGCCTGCTAATTTTGAACTATCAGGTGACCATTGCCAATATACTCCATATGCCCCCGGTGCTGGCTGTAATCGAATCGCAGATTTAGACCTGATTGTGTAGATATAGTCTTCAAAAACGCATCGGAAATTATTGTCTAAAGAGGCGCAGATAGATATCAATGCTTTTGTAAAATCAGGCGATATAATAATTTTTATCGGCTTTTCATAGCCGTATGTATAAGAAAGTGAGGATTTATCCTCTATCAATATGGCTTCCACTTCTTTTCTTGAGATTAATACTTTTGTTTCACCTGTATCAAGGTTTACACTCACAATGTTATTTGTATCATCATAAACCACCCAGCCATTTGAATTTTCAATAACGACAGGTTCAGAGATACCAATTTCAGTTGGAGTAACCGTAGATGCTGATATAGGTATTGAAATTTGTTCAGTGGGAATAAGTGGCGTTGGTGTATCAATACTTTCTGTAGGAGTTGAAGCGCAAGCGATAAGCGTTAAATGAAGCATAATCAAAGCAAAAAACTTTATTTTCATTGAATATTGCCTCTTTTATTTGATTAAGATAAACATTCCTAAAATTATACACTACGCAATTCGTCCCAAAAATTTAGCATATTGTGACTCGAATTTTAAAGTATAATTTTATTGTTCGCTTCTTTCTTTGACATCAACCTGTTCAGCGTAGTTAGAGGATTTGCTTTATGAGAAAAATTCTAAATTCAATAGTCGCTTTAATCGTCTTGTTGGCACTCACTACAAGTACAGTTTTTGCCGGTCAGGCACTTGAATTGATAGAAGTGCGAAATAATAGTGCTGGTCCAACCTTTATATTTCGAGTCAGTGGTGAGTTTACAAAAGAGGAACTTAACACTGGTTTTGTAGTGGTGCAAGGTGGAGACGATTACACCCTTCATTGTGGTCAAAAACATGGAGATAGAATTACCTGCCATACCACTAAAAAAGTAGGTGGTCATAATGTGGTGATTGGTTTTGGCAACGCTCGCTTTTGGACGTATGTACCATTACCAAATGTTTGTTATAGCATTTGGGATTGGCTTGTTCCCCCTGACCCTAATGCGTGGACTAATTTTGGAACTCACTGCCAAGAAAGAGACGCTAACCCCGGAGAGATAATCCAATATTACAATCAGTACAGTGATGCTTATGAAAGTGTTATGTTCTTCGATATTTATACCCCTCTTAGTGGCACTTGTGCAGTAACTGGATATCCGCCTACTAACGAAGCAGGTTACTACTTTCCATCCTGTCCTTAATATCTAGTGATACGTTACTCAAAAATCTCTGCATACATTGCAGAGATTTTTTTAATTCCCCCACCTCGGTTGCCAATCGGAGATGGGACTATTCGTAATTCTAGTTAATCCAGTTCCATCAGGATGAATGACATAAATTTCATTATTGCCATCACGGAAAGATGTGAATGCAATCCAATTGCCATCTGGTGACCATGATGGACCTAAATTATCGCCACCGTCTGTGAGTCTTTCCAAGCCTGTGCCATCTATATTAATCACAAAGATATTTCGGTTTCCAAATTCGCCACGATAAAAAGCAAGCTTCGTGCCATCCGGTGACCAGGTGTTACGTCCGCCCATGTTGTTGAGGTTTGTCACTTGTTGAATATTAGAGCCGTCTGCATTCATCACAAATAATTGACGTGCGCCTGCTCTGGATGATGCAAATGAAATCATCGAACCATCTGGCGACCATGATGGGTCTATATCATCTCGATTCGTTAAACGTTTGAGTCCTGAACCATCAGGACGAATGAGCCAAAGTCCATCACCATTCTTGGTGAACACAATCCATTCGCCGTTTGGAGAAAGTTCTGGAGCATATAATGCGCCGATATCATTGGTTATTTTTTTAAAATTATTTCCGTTGATATTGATAGAATAAATTTCATAATTGCCAGAATCACGTGATGAAAAGAAAATTGTCCCCCCATCCGGTGAAAGTGATGGATAAAAAGCAGTGGCATTCATATCAGTCAATTGTTTTCGTCCACTGCCATCAGAGTTGATTAAGCAGATTTGGTCAATTTGTTGGATGTAACAAGCAAAGACGATTTTCCCCACAGGTGGTGGTGAATCATTGAATGTTTGTATCGGAGTAGGAATCAATTCTAAGGTTGGCTGAATCAGTTCGACCGTAGGAAGAGGCGTAATTGTCTCAGAGGGTGAAATCAAAATTTCAAGCGTCGGAGTTTCTAATTCCAAAAATGGTTGCGTCACGGTAGGATGTTGAGTCATAACGGGTTCATTGGCAACGACAATGATTGAATATGTAATTAAACAAAATAGCCCTGAAAATCCAAGCCCTAGTATTGCGATTAATATTTTTTGAATAGGAGTTATAGTGTTCATAATACGGTGGTCGAGTAGGCGGCGGGTCTCGATACATGCTTCGCATACTCGACCATCGCCGCCGTATCGAGACCACAATTACTTAATTAAAATCTTATTCCAATCCAACATTTCTTTCATCTTTTCCACAGGAACTTTGCCTTCTGGCACAAAGCCCACAAACGAACGATTGTAATTATCTTCTGTTCCATCATCGAGATGCCATCTCAATGTGTTGCGGAACATGCCTAAACATGATGTACCGCGATCATCATTCGGTAATGATGTTTCAAAGGTATAAACATACGTGCCATCGGCAGTTTCAACTACTTCAACAACAGTGGCTTCATGAATCCAACGCAACCACTGAGTTTGTGTAGATTTCACTTTATTTGCATCAACGGTTGTGCGTGTGCGCGTGATAGGCTCGCCCATTTTATATTGCCACGGCACAGGAGCAGGTGGTGCATTTTTTCCGCTTTTGGGTTGCGGACGTTTGCCAATAAAATCTTTTGGGAGCAAACCAACTCCGTTTGCATCTTCAACACCTCTGGCAACCTGCCATTGACTTGGCTCATTGTTTACAAAACGTAACCAAAAAATACTTGCGCCTTGCATATAATCATTTGCGACAGTTGGTCTAACAAATTTAACATTTGCTGTTTTTTCTTTAAACAATTTGAAATATTGTGCGGCATTGTCAGTTAATCCGCCGGGCGGTAAATGTCCACGAATATGTTGAATATGTTCGGCAGTTTCATTACAGACCGCACGTGAAACAATTAACTCATGCGTGCGTCCGTGTTCATCACGCCATGCGCCAATATGTTTATTGACCCAATCGTTGATAACTTTGCCATACACCATATCTGCACCGCGTTCTTTTTCTTCTTCCGGTGTATAAGTTTCCCAATTTTCATCATTGACATGATTGACCCGCAATGATGTTAACTTAACGATTGTTTTCCACACCCATTTTGGAAACTGATTTTTCATCGCTTCTAACTTAGCCAGAGCTTGGTCGGTGGTCAGCGACATCATCTCATATTTGACTTCTTCCTCCATCAAAGCCAGCAACCCAGCCTTTTTCGTTTTTGGTCCATTGGCTTTGACGCCTTGCATATGCAATGCAATTTTATCTTTCCAATTTTTTTCTGTAGAAGTTGCTAACTTAGGTTTATTTGCGCCACTGCCTTCATATTGAGCAATTTTTTCTTTGCATTTTGCATCAACTTCTACATCAGTCAAAGTGGCATGTTCTTTGCGAATATCAACCAAACGTAATTGCACCAGCAAATCTTTTGGGTCTGCCCACGAACCATGCGCTGATTTGTATCTCATGCCCGAAAAATGCACAATCATATATTGCAACCAAAGCGGAAAACGTTTTGGCTCTTTTTCAAATCGCTGACGAATTTCTTCCAACAATTGATACTGATTTTTCCCTTCTAAAGTTTTAGCATATTGCTCAACCTTCAACCGCACAATTTGATTCACGGTAACGGGATTCTTAAGGTGTGCTTCAACAATATAAGTCTCTTCGGAAGGTTCGTAATTCGGGTCACCTTTGCTGAGTTTGTACCATTCCAGTTTTGGCTGTTCAAGTTTGTCGTACGTTTCTTCAAAATCTCGCAGTTTCTCCATTTCATCAAACAACATCGGCAAAGCAGAACCTTCTTTGAGTTTTAATTCAGCTTCATCTTTGGCGCGGCTGGGATGGTCTGGCACCATCGCTTCTAAACGTTTGGTCAGATATTTAACACGGTCTTTCAAAAAGCCGATTTGCAATTTGAGCGAGTCAATGCGTGAGAGGATAAAAGGTCGCTCACCACGAATGTCTTTGGGCCAAGAGGATTTAAAAATAGCATGGATTTTATGAATCTCAGCCAAAGCGGCTTCGTCAATAGGTTTGTATTTGACGAAGAAACTTTTCACATCAGGAGTTCTAAAATAATTTTTTAGTGAGTTGTATTTCTTAAATTCAACAATTTTGGCATTTTCAATCCCCTCTTGATAATCTTCCACATCTTTTTTCAATGCAGAAATATCTTTGCCTTTGTATTCTTTCCACAAATCTGTTTCTTTGTAGTAAATCAAAAAATCGCGCAGTTTGACCAAACGCATTGGATAAATCGTCTTCAATAATATTTCGTTTTGCCATTGGAAGTGGAGGTTGCTGGGCATGGATGCTCCTTCGAAATAATGAATAAATGCCTGCTCTATTTTATTCCATTTTTGATGAAACAAAAACTCCCGAAAACACTGTTCGGGAGTTTGATTCAGTTGAGGTTCAGCAACCAGATTCAGGTCAAACACGAAGCGCGATGGGTTTGAGATATGAGTCTAAAAGTTCATCCATCTTTTCTAAAGATTCACATACAAACAACATCGGATTGAAAGCATAAACTGTTTTCGGAATTCTAGAAATCGTTTCAATATCAAACGGCGCGATGATGACATCACCGCCAAACATGCCTTCTTGTTTGATATTTAATTTCTTATACAATGAAAGCACCACATTCCAGCCTTCATCAGCTGATGACATTTGACCGCCCTGATGCAATTCATTCACGCCATCAATGATGCGATGTAAATCATTTTTATTTTTGAGGAACTGCTCATACAACTGAGCAAAAATCGGACGCGTATAATCAATTACATTGTCACAGCCGAGGCGATAAAATTCCATAATCGTGCGAGTCAATTCTTTGCGCCCAGAAATAATGCCCGCGCCAAATACAACAAAGCGATTATCTTGCACGAACAAACCAAACTCTGTGCTATACCAAGCCAAACGTTTAATCACTTCGCGTTCGTCTTGTGTGGCTTTCATATAAGCAGGCGCAAATTTATCTTCAATGCGTGCATAAAATTCTTGCGTGAGAAATGGCAAGTGACCAAAAATATCATGGAACATATCTGGCTCTGGCGTAAATTCCATTTGGTCACGCGTGCGCAAATAATCAGTGATTAAAAAAACA
>DDVH01000054.1 GCA_002345215.1 Anaerolineales bacterium UBA2317 | reverse complement strand
AAGTTTCTTCCGCGCACTTCCATAGTTTTTTCAGGTTGCAATGGATAGGCTGAACCAATTTGCCATTTGATTTGTTCAGCTACACCCTGCCCCACTAACAAGTTGTATTTATTTCTTAAGTATTGCACAATATCTTGGTCTAATTCATCACCAGCGACTCTTAACGAGCGTGAGGCAACCACACCACTCATAGACATAACTGCCACTTCAGTTGTGCCACCGCCAATATCCACCACCATAGAGCCGCGAATTTCTGCAATGGGCAACCCTGCCCCAAGCGCGGCGGCGATAGGTTCTTCAATTAACATGGCTTGACGTGCTCCCGATGCCATCACAGCATCATACACAGCGCGCTTTTCAACTTCGGTAACACCAGTGGGCAGACCAATAATCACACGCGGGCGTGGCAACGGCACAACACTTTGTTCATGAACTTTGCCGATGAAATATTCCAACATCACGCGGGTCACATCAAATTCAGCAATCACACCATCACGAATTGGACGAACAACAACTACATTGGCAGGTGTGCGCCCAACCATTTCTTTGGCTTCGAGTCCAATGGCAAGTGGCTGACGTTGTTTTTTATCAACCGTGACCCAAGAAGGTTCGTTAATAACAATCCCCTTACCACGCACATGTACCAATGTATTGGCAGTGCCTAGATCTACGGCAATGTCTAAAGAAAAAAGGCCTAACAGCCAATTTATAGGGTTGAAGGCCAAAACAGGCTCCTAAGAAAAGAATCTTTGCTTACAAAATGATTATACCATGAGGCGAAAATAAAATTTGACGCAGGGAAACAGGTTGAGGCGAGAGTCGAAGCGAGTATAATCAAAAAATATGATGCAAAAAATTCCACTAGTCATCGGTATTGCAGGCGGGTCAGGGTCTGGGAAAACCACAGTCGCACAAGAAATTTTGAAACGAGTCGGCGCGGACAAAATCGCGTATCTTCAACATGATTCATATTACAAAGATTTAACAGGATTGCCACCCACACAACGCGCAGAGATTAATTTTGATCATCCCAACTCTTTAGATAATGAATTGCTGATTCAACACATCGCTTCATTACGTGACTTTCAACCTGTTTCTGTACCTATATATGATTTTGCCACCGACAGACGCACTGGCGAAACATTTACCGTAGAACCCAAAAATGTGATTTTAGTTGAGGGGATTTTAATTTTTGTTGAGCCTGAATTGCGAAAATTATTTGATGTAAAAATATTCGTGGATACCGATGCCGATATTCGACTCATTCGCCGTTTGCATCGTGACATTACTGAACGAAGCCGAACAACTGAATATGTGATTCAACAATATCAAGCAACTGTGAGACCGATGCATTTGGAATTCGTAGAACCATCTAAACGTTATGCGGATGTGATTATTCCAGAAGGCGGGCATAACATTGCGGCATTAGATATGGTTGTGGCGAGGATTGAAACTTTACTTAAGTGATTTTTCTTTCCTCTTTCTTCTTTCATTTCAACGAAAGAGGAAAGAAGAAAGACTTTGATAATTTATTCAACAAGGAGAAAAAATGACTAAACAATGGAGCAAGCCCCCCGAAATGCAGATTGACCCAAGCAAGAAATATAAAGCCCACATGGAAACTGATAACGGCACCATGGTGATTGAGTTATTTGCAGATAAAACACCTGTGACTGTAAATAATTTTGTTTTCCTTTCTCGCGAAGGTTACTATGACGGCGTGATTTTTCATCGTGTGATTGCAAATTTTATGGCACAAGGCGGTGACCCAACTGGCACAGGTCGCGGCGGACCGGGCTATAAATTTCAAGATGAATTTGACGCGAGTTTGAAACATGATAAGCAAGGGATTTTATCTATGGCGAATGCTGGACCATTTACCAATGGCTCGCAATTTTTCATTACGCACATTCCCACCCCTCACTTAGATGGAAAACATACTGTCTTTGGTCAAGTAGTAGAAGGTTTGGATGTGTTGATGTCTATCAAGCCACGTGACCCGGGTAACGTCAATGCGCCTGCTGTGAAAATTATTGGGATTAAGATTGAAGAAAGCTAGTCAGGTCGCAGGTCGCAGGTCAAAGGTTGCAAGTCGAAAGAAGAAAGAAGAAAGTGCTAAGAAAAAAGTTACGAAATCAAAAAAGAAAAGCAAATCATCAGATCTTCGACCTGAAACTTTAGACCAGAAACCAAAATCAAATCTGACCACAAATCTATTGCGGATTGTGGCTGTTTTGGCTGTGATTGGAATCACAGTCTATATTTATAGCATTCGAGATAGAGTTGAAGAGTTTACTCAATACGGGTATTTTGGTATTTTTCTTGTAATGCTATTAGCCAATGCAACTGTGATTCTACCGGCACCGGGAGTCGCAGTTGTTTTTGCAATGGGCAGTGTGTTTAATCCATTGGGCGTTGCATTTTCAGCAGGTCTGGGTGGAACAATTGGTGAAATCACAGGCTATTTAGCAGGCTTTAGTGGTCAAGCCGTAGTAGAAAATACACAAATCTATAATCGCCTGATGCCGTGGATTAAGAAATATGGCGCGTGGGTGATTTTGGTTTTATCTGCGATTCCAAATCCATTTTTTGATATTGCAGGCATTGCGGCAGGTGTAGCAAAGATTCCCTTATGGCAATTTCTGCTCGCGTGTTGGGTGGGACAAACAATTAAGATGGCAATGTTTGCGTACGCTGGTTATTACTCAATTGATTGGATTGCGAATTTTTATGAATGATAGACATTAGACCTTAGACTATAGATTATGTTGGATTGTTGAAAGTCTAAAATCTAATGTCTAAAGTCAAAAATAAACAAGGAGACTCACATGACAGGCTATGACAAAATTGATGCATATATAGACAAGAACCTCGAAAAAAGTTTGCAGGAGTTAAAAGTTTACGTCGAGCAACCAAGTATCAGCGCGCAAGGAATCGGACTCAAAGAATGCGCCCAACTCGTCAAAGAGATGTTAGAGAAGCGCGGATTTAAATCTCAAGTGATGGAAACAGATGGCGCGCCCGTTGTGTTTGGGGAACGAAAAGGCAAAAGCGATAAAACAATTCTTATCTATAATCATTATGATGTGCAACCACCCGAACCATTGGAATTGTGGGATAGCCCACCATTCAAACCCGAAGTGCGTGATGGAAAAATGTATGGGCGCGGAGTCAGTGATGATAAATCTCATCTCACTTCGCGTTTGTTAACCATTGATGCGTTTTTAGCCGAAGAAGGCGAATTGCCGTGCAATATCAAATTTATTATTGAAGGGGAAGAAGAAACATCGAGTGTGCATTTGCATGATTTCATCACACAAAATTTAGATTTGCTCAAAGCCGATGCTTGTATTTGGGAATTCGGCGGCGTTGATCATCGTGATAAACCCGTACAATATCTTGGCTTGCGCGGAATTTGTTATGTTGAATTATCTGTGACTGCATTGGGCATTGATGTTCATTCTGGCTTAGGCGGAAGTATTTTCCCCAATGCGGCATGGCGATTAACTTGGGCGTTGAATAGTTTGAAAGGTCCTGATGAAAAAATTCGCATCCCAGGCTTTTATGATGATGTCATTCCACCCACAGAACGTGACCGCGAGTTAATGGCAAAATTACCCGATATTGAAGATGTGTATAAAAAACAATACGGTGTAAAAGAATTTATCAAAGGTCTAAAAGGCGGCGTGGATTTAAAAATGGAAGAAGTGTTCGTACCAACTTGTACCATTTGTGGCATCACCAGTGGATATCAAGGACCCGGTTCAAAAACGGTTCAGCCTGCTTTTGCTTCGGCGAAAGTGGATTTCCGTTTAGTCATGAATCAAAAACCTGAAGATATCGTCAAAAAATTACGCGCGCATTTAGATGCCGAAGGTTTTAGTGATGTGGAAATTAATTTCCTCGGTGGTGAACCTGCCGCCCGCACTGACCCTGATGACCCATTTGTAAAAATTGTTTTGGATACTGCCGAAGATGTGTATGATGCACCCATGGAAGTGATTCCTATGATTGGTGGTTCTGGACCAAGCTACCCGTTCGTACATGACCTCGGCTTGCCCGTTGTGACGATGGGCTTAGGCTACCCCGATACAAAAGCCCATGCTCCCAATGAAAACATCCGCTTGGATTTGTATCCGCAACATTCAAAGCATCTAGCGAGGGTGATGAGAGAGTTTAGTAAGTAAGGAGTAGCGAACAGTTATCAGTAAGCAGTAATTGGTAAGTAGTAATTGCCTCCCTTAAATCCATTAGATTTGAGGGAGGCTGGGTAGGGCGAATTGGCTACCCAAAGCAACCCTTTTCTTGTAAAATGAAGAAAAGCACTTAGAGCAAAGATTTTGGATGCAATGTTGTCAAAAGCAAGGGAGAATACAATGAGCTTACTAACCTATAATGAAGTAACAAAAAAAATAGCAGAAAGCAGAAATAAAAGAAAGCATCTACTAATAGGAAATGGTTTTAGTATTGCGTATGATAAGAATATTTTCACTTACGATGCGTTAAGTAAGTTTGTTGAAGATGCTCAAAATGATTTACTCAAAAAATTATTCAGAATAAATGAAACTAGAAATTTTGAACAGATAATGCGCCAATTAGATATAACCGCAAAACTCATAAAAGAATTTGAAGCAGAAGATGCACTTGTTGAAAAAATAGTAAGTACAAGTATTGTACTGAAAGAATCATTAATAGAAGCTATTGAAAAATTACATCCCGAACACGTTTTCAAGATAAAAGAAGAAGAAATCAAAATGTGTGCGAGTTTTATTATGGATTTCGTAAGGTCTTTTGGATATATTTTTTCGACCAACTATGACATACTATTATATTGGGTACTAATGAAACATGGCGAAAAGAATTCTTTTGATTTCAGTGACGGCTTTGGGCGTGATGCTTTAGACGAAGATGGAAATGTTACTAATCAACAAAAAAAGCCTGAATTGTATTGGGGAAAATACATGGATACTCAAAATATATTTTTTCTTCATGGCTCATTACCCTTATTTTATAATGGGGTCTATTTAACAAAAGAGACTTATGACAATAAAAAAACCATCTTAGAAAACATAACGAAAAGAATGGATAGAGGAAGTTTTCCATTGTTTGTCACAGGTGGGACTTACCGAGAAAAACTTAACCAAATTTTACTCAATCCATACTTAAGATTTTGTTATGATAATCTTTCAGATATAGAAGGCTCACTAGTAACATTTGGGTTTAATTTTGGGCAAAATGACCAGCATATAATAAATGCAATAAATAGATCTGCCGCTAACAGTCTTTCAAGCATTTATATTGGTGTTTATTCCAAAGAAGACCAAGAGCATATAAAAGCAATCCATCACAAATTTAAATGCAAAAATATATATTTATTTGATGCTCAAACAGCAAAAATTTGGCGGTAGTTTAGTAATAAAACTGATTACTGTTCACTCTTTCCACTTTCTACTTTCTAAAACTTTTCCTATCTCTTGAACTCGGCTTTTCATTTGGCAAAAACTTTTTCGGTTTTTCACTTGGAGTACGTTTGAGTTTATCCGTTGGATGACGGCGTTTGTCACGAGGTTTCGCAATCATCTTTCCTTTTCCACCTTTTAATTCTTCAACTTCATCTTCGGTAAGGTATCGCCACTGACGAGGTTTTAAATCACCTAATCTTAAAGTTCCAATTCGTAAGCGAATAATTTTCACAACCGGCAAACCTAATAATTTTCCAACTTCACGAATCTGACGTTTTTTTCCTTCGCCCATAATTACACGAATCCATGCCCCTTTGCCAGATGTGGATAAAAATTTCACATCCGCTGGTTGAGTCTTATCGCCATCTTCTAGCACAACACCTCTGCGCCACGCATTGAGTTGGTCTTCGTCAGGTCTTTTGGCAACCAAAACACGATATTCTTTTTCATGTCCATAACGCGGATGGGTTAATTTATTGGTCAAATCACCATCGTTAGTCATCAAGATTAAACCTTCGGAGTCATAATCCAAACGACCGACTGGATACAAATGTCCTGGCACTGGAATCAAATCGCGCACAATTTGTCTATCATCTTGCCCTTCCGATGCAGACAACACATTACGCGGTTTATATAAAGCGATATAAGTCAACGCTTCTTTCTTGGCTAAGGCTTTCCCATCAATGGTGACTTTATCTACAGTCAAATCCGCTTTTTGACCAAGTTCCGCTTTTTTGCCATTAACAAAAACTCGTCCTTCAATAATAAATTGTTCACAAGCGCGGCGTGAGCCATAGCCTGCTTGTGCTAATAATTTTTGTAATCTCTCTTGCATTCAATCAACCTTTCTTTCCTCTTTCTTCTTTCATCAATCCACTTTCCACTCCCCACTCTCTACTCACTATTCACTATTCACTATTCACCATTTACTATTTACCATTTACTAACTACCCCTTCAACAATTCCGTCGCTTGTGGTTCCGACTCAACAGGCACTGCCAACGGAGGCAATTCCATAATTGAATTCAAACCGAAATGTTGTAAAAATTCTGGCGTGGTAGAGTAAAGGATAGGTCTACCTGGTCCTTCGGCTCTGCCAGATTCTTGAACAAGACCTTTGCTCAACAAACTTTTCATCATCGCATCACTATTGACCCCCCGAATCGAATCCACTTGCGGACGTGTGACAGGTTGTTGATAGGCAATAATAGCTAAAGTTTCTAATGCCGCTCTGCTTAAGTGAGTCACTGCTTCAAGACCCAAAAAGGTTTCCACCAAACCAGCCAACTCAGCCGCAGTAGTCAATTGCACACGCCCAGCATTTCGTTGCAGACGCAAGCCGCGCGTCCGTAATGAATCGTCAAGTTCTTTAAGTCCACGTTCCACAACAGATGCAGTCACATCTAATGCTTGTGCGAGTTGTTGAATCGCCACAGGCTCAGCCGAAACAAACAACATCGCTTCAATTTTTGCCGAAAGACTCAAATCAGTTTCTAAAATTGTTTCAGAATTGCTCATGCTATAATTACTCCGCAAAAAATTTAAAAAGTTGGTTTACAAAATGAAAAAACAAAATTTAACATTTACTATTTTTATCACATCACTCGTAATTGCTTCACTGGCTTGCTCCATGTTCGTTGGCGGACCTGACTACCCAGAACAAACTGTTCCAGTTTCACCTGATGAAGCACTCAACATGCAAAGCATCATCGAACAAGCATTACTATCTGGTGCAGAAACAGGCGTCATCACTGTACAACTCACCGAAGCACAACTGACATCTTTTATGGCGCAACGGCTTGCATCACAAGCCAACCCACCATTTACTGAACCGCAAGTTTTATTACGCAACGGTCAAATGTTTATGTATGGCAAAATCACACGCGGTTGGTTTACAGCCAACATACTCATCACCATGAACATCACCATTGACCCTGTTACTGGCGCACCAAAAATCGAAATCGCCTCTGCCGATTTTGGTCCATTCCCTGCACCCGAAGGAATCAACCAAGCATTAAGTGCCCTCATTGATGAAGCCTTCACAGGTTCATTCGGTCCCGTGGCTGTCGGCTTTCGTTTAGAAACAATCACCATTGCAGATGGCACGATGACTCTCACAGGACGAATCAAATAATCGGATTGGGATTATACCCGACATGCCTCGCCTCAAACTTCGTGGATACTTGTTTGCCGTTTTGATACTTTGTACTATGGTGATAATTTCTTGTCGTTCACCACAAATCGGTGAAGATGTAACTATCAACATTCAAGTAGATGGTCAAACCTACGCAGTAGATGTCCCTGCCGGGAGCACTGTCGCACAAGCCTTAGCATCCGCGGGCATAACAGTTAGCACCTTAGATAGAAGCGAACCACCTCTTTATACAGTCATCAACGCAGGTGATTTAATCATCTTAACGCGAGTCGAAGAAGTGTTTGATACCGAGCAAGTTGTCCTTCCATTTGAAAGACAAATTGTCAGAAACGAAACATTACCCGAAGGCGAGACACGTTTAGTGCAAGCGGGAGTTAATGGTTTAGAAGAAGTAACAACTCGCAGAATTTTAGAAAATGGAGTTGAGGTTAGCAAAACAACTGTCAAAACAGTTGTTATTACTGAAGCATTACCAGAAATTGTTATGGTCGGTGCGCAAGCATCGTTTGCTCCATTAAATATTCCCGGCACCATTGCATATCTAGCTGGTGGCAATGCTTGGATTATGGAAGGTTCAACCGCAAATCGCAGAGTTATTGTTAGTACTGGTGATTTGGACGGAAGAATATTTACTTTGTCACCGAATGGCGAGTATTTAGTTTTTACACGTAAATCAACCAAACCTGCTGATGAAGAAATTAATACGTTGTGGGCAGTACGAACGAGGAACCTAGACCCGAAACCTTTTTCATTGAGTGCAAGAAATGTAGTTCATTTCGCCTCTTGGATTCCCGGCACAAATTCAGTGGCTTATTCAACAGTGGAACCAAGAAGCACAGCGCCCGGTTGGCAAGCCAATAATGATTTATATCGAGTGAGCATTACCAACACTGCCTCACCACGTCGATTGTTGTCTTCAAATAGTGGTGGTGTATATGGCTGGTGGGGCATGTCTTTTGCTTATGCCCCAGATGGTCGTTTGGCATACACCAGACCAGATGGTATCGGTTTGGTTGACCAAGATGGTGGTTACCTTAAACCTTTACTTGATATTACACCGCTCAACACACGCAGTGATTGGGCATGGATTCCGCCTTTGGTTTGGGGTGCAGATGGAAATAGTTTATATTTTGTGAATCATGCGTCGGCACCGGCACCGATTACAAGCGAAGAGTCACCATACTTTGACCTCTCAGCTGTCTCGTTTAGTAATGAATCGAATGTGACCATTGTCAATTCTACAGGAATGTTTGCATATCCATCTGTTTCGCCGATTCAATCAAATGGTCAAGAAAAATCATTTCAAATTGCATATTTACAATCTGTGTTTGTTGAACAAAGTGATTCGAGTCGGTATCGTTTGATGGTAATGGATAGAGATGGTTCAAATAGTAGATTATTATTTCCACCTACAGATACAAATGGGATTGAACCTCAAGTGCCGGCTTGGGCGCCTGCACCGTTGACAGGTCAGGCAGGTTATTTTATTGCGGTGATGTATCAAGGAAATTTATGGTTAATTGATAGTGGCAGTGGTAATGGTTACCAAGTAACAGGTGATGGTTTAATTACAGAAATTGATTGGAAATAACAATGTTGAACGGCAACAAGTTCGTATATGATTTGATTGCTTAAATAAAAAATTATAGAGGACAGATAAATATGAGAGTTTTAATTACAGGTGCGGCAGGTTTTCTTGGATCACATTTATGTGACCGTTTACTTGCTGATGGCCACGAAATTATTGGAATGGATAATTTCATCACCGGCAACCCGGATAACATTGCTCATCTGGCTGGGAATGAGAACTTTTCTTTTTACAAGCGCGATATTTCAAATTACATTTTTGTAACAGGTAAAGTAGATGCCATCCTTCACTTTGCCTCACCAGCTAGCCCAAATCCACAATCGAAATCTGGCTATTTTAATTTACCGATTCAAACGATGAAAGCCGGGGCATTAGGCACACATAATTGTTTAGGGGTTGCTCGAATTCATAACTCTCGCTTTTTACTTGCATCAACCAGTGAAATTTATGGTGACCCGGAAGTTCATCCGCAAGCAGAGACCTACCCCGGCAATGTTGACCCTGTTGGTGAGCGCGCCGTGTATGATGAAGCCAAACGTTTTGCAGAATCGCTGACGATGGCATATCATCGTTTTCACAAAGTAAATACTAGCATTGTTCGCATTTTCAATACGTATGGTCCACGCATGGATATGGAAGATGGACGTGCTTTACCAAACTTATTAAAGCAAGCCTTACTCGGCGAACCATTAACCGTTTACGGAAATGGAAGCCAAACCCGTTCATTTTGCTATGTTGATGATTTAGTAGATGGGATTGTCAAGTTGTTGTATTCAGAAGAGCATAAACCAGTTAACATTGGCAATCCTGTTGAAATGTCTATTTTGCAATTTGCTGAAGCAATCAACAAAATTACAGGCAATAAAGCGGGTATTGTATATAAAGAAAATGCAAGAAGTGCCCGCGACCCACAACGTCGTCAGCCCAATATTACACGTGCAAAACAAATCTTAAACTGGGAGCCAAAAGTAGATTTAGAAGAAGGCATTCGCAATACCATTCCATTTTTCAAACAAAAACTAGGGCTGGCATGATTTTATCAAAAAGAAAAGAGCAAAAGCGGTTTGTCAAGTTTGCACTTGTCGGTGCTTTGGGCGCAATTATTGATTTTATTGTGATGAATGTGCTTTCACATTGGGCAAGTATGCCCTTGGTCTATGCAGGCACGATTTCTTTCATCGTGGCGGTTATTAACAATTTCACATGGAATCGTTTTTGGACATACCCCGAATCACGCTCGCGTCCGCTCTTCAATCAACTTGTTATGTTTTTCCTCGTCAATGCCGCAGGGGTAGCCCTTCGCATCCCAACCTTACATTATCTTGAACCACCTGTGTTGAGGTTTGTGGAAAATACATTTCATACCACATACATCACTGCTGAATTCTATGCTCGTAATCTCACACTCGCCATTGCTGTTGGCGTTGTAATGCTTTGGAATTATTTTATAAACCGTTATTGGACGTATAATGATATCGATGATGAACAGGTAAGACCATGAGCAATAATCCTATTATCCCTATTTACACCACCAAAGGTGATGCAGAAGCATTTTTGCAGTATCCATATTTGTTTAATCGCACTGGCGAATGGATAGGCTTTGTCACACCAAAACGCGAAGTCTATTCTGTGCTTGGAGAATATGTCGGTACATTGACAAATGACCCGCGCATTGTAAAGAAGCGAGCAACATCAACACTAAAACCTCGCCTCAAAATTCCTCCCAAGCCAGCAAAAATTCGCACACCCAGTAACATTCCACTAGCACCGATGATGCCTGAATTAAGTCATTCGATGATTGATGTATTACTCGATATGCCTGAACGATTACACACAACCGATTCAGGTGATTCAAGGCAAGATTTAGATTAAACATAATGACAAACAACCTAAAAACCTCAAAGGCTTCACGCATCACATTAGCACAACTCATGCAACCCGAACATGCCAATAACCTCGGCAATGTTCATGGCGGTTGGATTATGAAACTTGTTGATGAAGCAGGGGCATTGGCTTGTATGCGTCATGCTCAAAAACGTGTTGTGACTGTAGCTGTTGATTCCTTGGTATTTCGAGAGCCAATCAAAATCGGGCATCTTGTAACATTAAATGCAGAAGTCACTTATACAGGTCGAACATCGTTAGAAGCAGAAGTGCAAGTGATTGCTGAAAATCCAATCACAAGTGAACGTACACATACCAACACTGCTTATCTTGTTTATGTTGCATTAGATGATAATGCCAAGCCAACATCTGTGCCGCCACTCGTTGCTGAAACTGAAGAAGATGTTGAAAGAATGAAACAAGCCGAAGCACGTCAGAAGCGACGCATTTCGCAAAAGTAAAATTATGCTCAAGCCGCCGTCTTCGGCGGCGTTATTTTCATCATGCAAAAAATTATCAAACAACCTATCATCATTTTGCTGACGATTAATTTAATCATCGGCATATTTACATTTCAAGATTATGGTTACTCGTGGGACGAGCCGTTGTTTTATGAATATGCCGATGCACTGCAATATGCTTATTCGCCACAAAATTGGTTTGATGAAAATTTTGATTTGCAAAATGCATTCGGCGTAAGCGCCAGCGACCATGCCAATCGCGGACCTGCTTACATTATTATTGTTTATCCAATCGTTTCATTTTTCAAATTGTTTTTTGATAATGCTTCCTCATGGCATTTGATTAACTTTTTGACATTTCAACTCGGCGTATATCTTTTTTATCGTTTCGCTTCGCGCTTCGTGGAAACTTGGTCTGCATTTCTTGCGACAGTTCTCTTCGCCTCACAACCCGTTTTTTGGGGACACAGTTTTATTAACCCAAAAGATATTCCATTTCTTGTATTCTTCATTGGCTCAATGTGTTTTGGTTTTGAAATGGTGGATGATTTTGTTGCACATCGAAAAATAAATTTATGGAAAATTTTGCTGGCTTCCCTCTTTATGGGAAGCGCAACCTCCATTCGAGTGCTTGGACCTTTAGCCGCTTTGTTAACTGCTTTATATGCTTTGAGCCAAATCAAGCAAATAAAGTTTTTTGTTTTTATAAAACTATTTGCAATGTACGGGTTTCTTTCCTTATTAATTTCCTTTATCACCTGGCCCTACTTGTGGATAAATCCCCTACAAACATTTATTCAAGTGTTTGCATTCATGTCAGATAATCCAACACAACTTAATGTTTTATTTATGGGCAATGATTATCAAGCAGGTGAAGTTCCAAGAAGATATATATTAACCTTATTTGGCTACACGCAAACCGAACCTGTATGGGTTTTATTTTTGCTTGGTTTGTTTCTCTCTCTTTGGAAATCAAATAATCAAAAACGAATTACATTATTTATTATTTTCCTCTGGTTTTTAATTCCTCTCTCTTACGTTTTGCTTCGCAGACCATCCATGTATGATGGCTATCGTCATTTTCTTTTTATCTTGCCACCTATTTTTATTTTTACAGGTTTTGCATTTGAAAAATTAGTTGAGTTATTAAAGAATCAATGGGTGCGAATTGCAAGTGTTGTATTTATCATTCTTTTCGGAATCATCCCCATCATTCAACTTCACCCCTATCAATACGCTTACTACAATAATTTTATTGGCGGAGTTGGTGGTGTATTTAGACAGTACGAAACCGAATATTGGCTGACTTGTTATCGTGAATCTGTTCTTAAATTAAATGAAACCATGAATGATGAAATAAATTTGTTTGTTCGCCGTGAACCGTACATTGCTGATTATTATGCAAATGAAAATGTAATTATCCGTGATTTTCGCACGGAACAAAATCAAATGCAATCGGGTGATTATTATTTGGTCAACACTCGCTCGAATGAAGATTTACGTTTTTTACGAGATGCACCAGTAATCGTTAAAGTTGAAAGACAAGGCGCAACATTTTGTCTTATTAAACAAGTTCCATAATATAATTTTTGATAATGAATCCATCTCCC
>DDVH01000048.1:1874-6625 GCA_002345215.1 Anaerolineales bacterium UBA2317 | reverse complement strand
GGCTTTGTATTGGGTCAGCGGGGGCAAAGTATTTAATGTAGAAGAAACCGCTTGTATTGCACAAGGTGCTGAGACCTGTACGATTGAGATTGATAAAAATCCGCTTTCTTGACCTATCTTTTTTGTTTTTTGAATAAGCACGTCTTTGATTTATAATCCCTCTATATGCTTAAAGCGATTCTGAACGCAAATACTCAAATTATGCCTTTTTGCGAGCTTGCGCGTGACTTGCGGATTCAAAATAAGCCGCTTTGGTTACACCAGCGTAACTTGTTGGCTCCCTATACCACACGTGAAATTGAATTAAAAAAGGGCGAACGAATGCCTGCCGTGCGCGAGCCGACGATTATGTATCGCGATAATTTATATTTTGATGAAATCTATATTACTGAGTTTATGAAAGAAGCGGTCAAACGCAAACGCCCAGTGCGGGCGGCATTCCGTTCCGATGACCCTGCCTTTCGTGAACATGCTTATCCACTTTCTACATCCTATACACCAGCAGGGAGTTTGTACCTTGCGGATTTATGGTATTACCCGAATGGTCCGGTAGCGGGTGCAGAACCATTAGTGATTGATTTAGAAGCAAAAGAAATTGGTTATTATCACGTGCCAACGTATATGGGTGATCAAAGCGGTGACTTGGTTTTTCAAGTGCCGTTAAAATCTTTTATCGCCATTGATTCATGGGTACATCTTTTCATTGCAGACATGGTCTTTGGTCAATTTGGGCGCGGGGCAAGATTTGAAAAACGCCTCAATGAAGATTTAGGGTTCAAATTAAAAATTCTTGGCAAAGCAGTTTATGAAGGTCGGCAAGTGTTGGAATGTTCTGAACTTGTGCAAGTGGGCAAAGGTTGTGTGATTGACCCTAGTGCCGTCATTCATGGACCAACCATTATTGGTGATAATGTCACCATCAATGCTGGGGCTGTGATTGAAAACTGTGTCATTGGCAATAATGTCAACATTTCACAAGATGTTCAACTCATGCTTTCTGTTGTGGGTGACGGTGCTTTTCTTCCATTTAGAACCGCATTGTTTATGACCACATTAATGGAAAATAGCATGGTGGCTCAAAATACTTGCCTGCAAATGTGTGTGGTTGGCAGAAATACGTTTATTGGTGCAGGCTCTACATTTACAGATTACAACTTAATCCCTACGCCCTTAAGAGCGCGTGATGGCAACGGAAATTTAAGTATTTCAAACCGCCCAGTGTTAGGAGGTTGTGTTGGGCATAACTGCCGAATTGGTTCAGGCATGATTATTTACCCCGCCCGCACAATCGAATCAGATGTAGTTTTAGCCGCTTCGGCTGAAAGGCGTGTCATTGACCGTGACATAACGTTTGACCAGAGTGACCATCACAAATGGAAGTTGGCTCACTTGCACCAGACTCCATATCACAAAAAAGCACAGGTGGTGGAGTCATGGTAAATGGATAGTTTCGCTTTCATCATACACCCCGTTGACCCCAAGCGAGATGTCAGTCGTAAGTTTCCGTTCTTAGGAAGAGTATTATCTGAAAAACAAATTGACTTTTTCTCTACCTTCTTCCCGCCGGTGTACATTTCAGAAATAGAAGGGATAAAGTCACAAGCCACAGGTAAAGAAATCAAAGGCTGGTTTATTGCATGTCCATACACGCCGCGCCGTATGATGCAGTTGCCTGAGAAAACGGTCTATCGTAAAATTATTCAAACCGGGCGCATGGCTGAGAAACTTGGCGCAAATATTCTTGGTCTCGGCGCGTTTACATCAGTCGTTGGTGATGCCGGTAAAACGATTGCTGATAAGTTAGAGATACCCGTCACAACCGGTGATTCATATACTGTGATGATTGCCGTACAAGCCATTCGAGATGCGGCAAAAGTGATGGATATAAAAATAGAAGACGCGACAGTTGCCGTCGTGGGAGCCACTGGTTCAATCGGGCGCGTCTGTGCGGAGTTGATAGCTGGTGAAGCCGCGCGGACATTTCTCATCGCCCGGGATGAGAAAAAACTTGAGGTTCTGCGAGACAGGTTGAAGGTCAAGGCAAGAAGCGAGTTATGTATCAGCACGAAAATGGATGTTTTAAAGGAAGCACAATTGATTTTGACGGTCACAAGTTCTATCCACGATATTATTTACCCCGAACATCTGCAAGCAGGTAGTGTGGTTTGTGATGTGGCACGCCCCCGCGATGTTTCTGCAATGGTGGCGGCGGTGAGAGATGATATATTAGTGATTGACGGTGGCATGGTGGATGTGCCAGGTCCCGTAAATTTTCATTTTAATTTTGGTTTTCCGGAAGGAAAAGCATACGCTTGCATGGCTGAGACGATTGCTCTCGCTTTGGAAGGTCGTTTTGAAGATTATACAGTTGGTAAAGAAATTACATTGGAGCGCGTGCAAGACATTACTGCAATTGCAGAGAAGCATGGATTTCGTATGAGTGGTTTTCGGTCTTTTGAAAAAGAAGTAACACAAGAACAAATTGAAATTGTTCGCAAAAATGCAAAACGCAAAGGACGTGTTCTAGGAGGCTTACATGGCTAATGCTCGCCTTTTGGTGGTAGAAGATGATGTTGATATCGCCAACATGCTCAAGATTTATTTCTCGGGCTTACAGTTTGATGTAGATGTGGCGAATCGCGGAAGAGATGCTTTGGAAAAAACAAAGCAAGTCTTACCGCATTTAATTGTGTTGGATATTATGTTACCGGACATTGATGGTTATGAAGTGTGTCGCACGTTAAGAACTAGCACACGTACCAGTCATATTCCTGTAATTTTTCTGACACAAAAAGATGAACGCAGTGATAAATTACAAGGCTTGGAATTAGGTGCTGATGATTACATCACCAAGCCATTTGATATTGAAGAATTAAAACTGCGTGTGCAAGGAGCCATCCGCCGCGCTGAACGGGAAAGCCTGACCGACCCGCGTTCAGGTTTGCCTGCGGGACGCTTAATCGAAGAACAATTGCGCAAAATTATCCGCGAAAAAAGTTGGGCATTGTTAGATGTGCGTGTGAATAATTTTGAAGCCTTCAAAGATGTATATGGATTTGTAGCCGGCGATGATGTGCTTCGTTTCGCCGCCATGTTAATTGGTGAAGTGGTAGATGAACTTGGCACACCTAGCGATTTTATTGGTCACGCTGGAGGCGATAACTTCATTATCATCACCACCAATGAAGCCGCTCCATTGATTCGACAAAGAGTCAAACAACGCTTTGCTGAAGAAGTGCAAAGTCACTACAACTTTATAGACCGCCAACAAGGATTCATTCAAGCACCCAAAGCAGAAGGTGGCGTTGAAAAAGTGGGCTTTATGACGTTTTCTGCGGGTTTGGTTTCACCCGAGTTACATAGTTTTGCTGATATTCGCGAAATTACAGAACTCGCGGCAGAAGCCCGCAGACAGGATGCCGCGGCGGCTTCGACTGCCTAAGCAAGTGAGTTTTTAGCGTCATGGATAATATTAGCCTCTTAGTGCCTGTCGTAGGGCTAATTGTAGTTACAATAACTTTCGTAACATTGCGCATGATGTTACGTTCACAGACTGCACCACAGGCTAATTTTACTGCTCCAACTTTCCCAGAATCTACACAATCAAATGATGCAGTTTTAATCCTCCAACCCGGTGGACGTGTTGAGTATTTAAGCAATCGGGCTAGGTCATTTTTTGGCTTGCGCGAAAATGAGCCATACGATTTAGAACGCCTCGCCAGATATGTACGTCCATCAGATGACTTTTTAGATGTTTGCTCTGCACCAAACTCCAAACGTGTTTCTATCAGTGGAAGACTGGTAGAAATCACTTCTTATGAAGTGCCCGGCACATACCCAATGATGCTAGTTGCTTTACGTGGGAAAGAAGGAATAGCATCAGTAGAACAAAGCAATGGCGACTCTAGTGAAATTTTAGAATTAGCAACAGAGTTTAGCCAAAGCATTGCCGCCAGTTTAGATTTAACGACAACCGTCAATTCTATTTTGAATAACGTCGGCAAACTTGTACCATCCGATGTGCTCGAACTAAAAATATGGGATGCAGAAAGAAAAGCTCTTATTCCCCATCGTAGTCGCTTAACCACTACTGGAAGATTAAGCACCACTGGCTCATTAGCAAAGACGCAATTTGGAAGCCTCACTCAACACGTAGCAGATAAAAAATCTCCATTGATGATTGAAAACGTACAACAATCTGAACTTATCAATGGCGAATTAATTTCTGTGCAATCTTATTTGGGCATTCCGTTAATGGCAGGCGGAGAATTAGTCGGCACACTCGAAGCAGGGCAACTCAGCACAGGCGCATTTGGTCAACACGACTTAGATTTACTCGTACTTATTTCTGGTCAAGCCGCAGTTGCCATCCGCAATGCAAAATTATACGAAGATGAACAACGTCGTCGCGCCGAATTAATTGGGCTTGCGAATCTTAATCAATCCATCGGCTCAGTGCGTGATATGCAAGATATGTTCACGCGTTTGGTAGAAAGCATTTTGCCATTATTCCAAACCGAAATCGTCGGCTTCCTTTTATATGATGATGATAAACGCACACTCGAAGGCAAAAATCCATTTCACGGTTTGCCTACCCAAGTCGTTGAAATTTATCGCACCAGCATCTTGCCTGAAAGCCCTGCCGAAAAAATCATCAACAGCCGCGAACCCATCATCACAAAAAACGCTATGACAGATGAATCATGGCGGGATTTAGGTCTAGCAGATGTAGCAACCGCCGCCAGCTTACG
>DDVH01000048.1:0-1531 GCA_002345215.1 Anaerolineales bacterium UBA2317 | reverse complement strand
CGCTAGCCAAGCCGCCGCGATTATTGAAAATGTTCTATTAGTACAACAAGCCCGCGCACGTGCCTTACGTGCCGATGCATTGCGTCGTATTGCTAGCCTTTCTGCTTCTTCTGCTACGTTAGAAGAAATTCTCAAATACTCTATGCAAGAAATTGCTCGTCTCTTCCAAGCCGACATGGGTGCCATCTTTTTATTAGATGAAACACGCGGTGTATTAAGCCTCAACCGCGAATCTACTTATGGCGTTTCGGAAGAAATTGGCAATACCTTCATGCAAATTTTTGTAGATGACCCCAATTATCGTTACAGTGTTTCAGGTAGTAAAAAATCTTTCTTATCTGGCAGGCTTAGCACAGATAGAAGAGTGTTACCGGCATATCGTAATTTGTCGAATGCTTTAGGTATGGAATCAGCCATTGTGGCGCCATTGGTTGTACGTGAAAGAAGTGTGGGCGAATTAATGCTCGGAAGCAGTAAAGTGAATCACTTCAACCCATTTGATTTGCAAATCGCCAGCACGGCGGCAGGTCAAATTGCGTCGGCGATAGAATCTGCTGAGTTGTTGAAGCAGACTGACGACAAGTTAAGGAAGCGGGTTGACCATCTTTCTGCTATTGCAAGAGTCAGCAAAGAGTTCGGCATCTCATTAGATTTAAAACATCTGCTTCAAGTGATTCATACAGAAGTGGTGCGTTTGGCTCAAGCCGATTCTGCTACTGTGATTTTGTTTGAACCCAATACTGATTTATCGAATCCGCGTATTCAACTTTCGGTGGGGCATGAGCATCATCCTGGTTTGAGTTCTGCCGAACGAACTGCTATCAAAGATAATGCGCCTTTCATTGTTTCAGATTTTATTCAAGATGGCATTTATCCTCCATATGAAAGTGCGCGTTCTGGAATTATTTTGCCGATTGCACATCATTCACAAGTATTGGGTTTGATGAATGTGTATTCTAATCGTACAAAATTTTTCTCTGCCGATACCGCCGAGTTGATGCAAATGTTGGCAGTACAAGCTGGTATTGCAGTAAGTAATGCACAACGCTATCAAGCCGAGAGACAGCGCAGTGAATTAATTGGGCGTAGGTCTGAGACGTTAGTTCGCTTAACAGATGTTAGCTATAGTTTGGGGCACGACCAACCTTTAGACCAAGCTTTACAAATTATCGCGCGTGGTATTCGAGATGCAACTCCATTCCGTGTGGTGTTGGTTAGCATTTTAGAAGTAGATGCAAATCAACTGCGCCGTGTGACCGGGGTTGGGCTTCCGCAAGAAACGTTGAATGAATTGCTTTCACGCAAACAACCATTAGCCAGTGTGCAACAATTGATGCGCCCTGAGTTTAAGATTAGCCGTTCATACTTCATCCCCGCAGACCAAACACCGGTCATGCCACCAGATTTGCATAAGGTGACATTAGATGTCAATGCTCAACAGACCAAAACTCCGAACTCATGGAATTCTGAAGATTTCTTCTTAATTCCATTAGAGAATGCTGATGGGCAAATGGTCGGCTTGATTAGTTTG
>DDVH01000021.1:42828-66533 GCA_002345215.1 Anaerolineales bacterium UBA2317 | reverse complement strand
TCTAATCGTAAAAAATTTTTCTCTGCCGATACCGCCGAGTTGATGCAAATGTTGGCAGTACAAGCTGGTATTGCAGTAAGTAATGCAAACCGCTATCAAGCCGAGAGACAACGTAGTGAATTAATTGGGCGTAGGTCTGAGACGTTAGTTCGCTTAACAGATGTTAGCTATAGTTTGGGGCATGACCAACCTTTAGACCAAGCCTTACAAATTATCGCGCGTGGTATTCGAGATGCAACTCCATTCCGTGTGGTGTTGGTTAGCATTTTAGAAGTAGATGCAAATCAACTGCGCCGTGTGACCGGGGTTGGGCTTCCGCAAGAAACGTTGAATGAATTGCTTTCACGCAAACAACCATTAGCCAGTGTGCAACAATTGATGCGCCCTGAGTTTAAGATTAGCCGTTCATACTTTATCCCCGCAGACCAAACGCCGGTCATGCCACCAGATTTGCATAAGGTGACATTAGATGTCAATGCTCAACAGACCAAAACTCCGAACTCATGGAATTCTGAAGATTTCTTCTTAATTCCATTAGAAAATGCCGATGGTCAAATGGTCGGCTTGATTAGTTTGGATGACCCTTCTAATGGATTAAGACCCGATATTGCCACCATTGAATCAGTAGAAGTGTTTGCCTCACAAGCGGCATTACTTATTAGCAATGTTTTACGTCAAAATGATTTACGCACGAAGATGGAATCACTTTCATCTGCATTGAGCCGCCAGCAAAAATTGTTAGATATTGCTAAAAACGATTTGCCCATTTTGCTCCGTAAAGACTTAGAGCAAACGATTTCATTACATAATTTAGACCGTCGCGCGCAACGTGTGCGGGCTGGTTTAGCCATTACAGAATCAGTTAGCCGCCAACTGGATGCAAACTCTGCGCTTTCTGCTTTGGGGCGCGAAACGTTAACGCAATTAGGTATGTCTGTTGCGTTGGTAGCAGAAAATCATGCTGATGGTCCACGCTTGATGCATATTTTAGGAAGCCTGCCCCGCTCAACGAATGTAGATGCATTGTTTGGTCAACGTAACCCATTGCGGGCAGTATTACAAAGCGGACATTCAGTATTAATCCCGAACCTTGATGAAGATGATGAGTGGCGTGATTCAACGTTACTCACTTCGCTTCGCGCCAAAGGTGTAATTTGTTTGCCCATTCTAGTTGAGAATAAGCCTGTGGCGGCAATGTTAGCAACCAGCCCTGAACCGATGCAGTCTTTTACAGATGAAGACCGTCAGGTATATTCACAAATCTCGCAACAAACTTCTTTAATTCTACAAAATATTAAACTGCTCGACCAAACCCGCCGCAGATTAGATGAAGTGAATCTACTGCTTGATTTCAGCCGCCAATTATCAGGCATGGAAGCAGATGCGATTGTCAAATCATTGCTAGATAGTGCTAGAAGAGTCATCCAAACGGCACACGCTGGTGCTGTCTTGGTTTGGAATCAGAAAAATGAAATGCTCACGCCACGTGCAGTTTCAGGCTATGCTGATAATGAAAGCATGTTGAAAATAAATTACCGTTTAGGTGAAGCCCTACCCGGTAATGCCTTTATGAACAAACGCGCGCGCCGTGTGGATGAAATTAACTTCGCACGTGATTACAACTTATCTGCGGAAAATCTTTCACATTATCGCCAAGCCACCGGCGGACGTTTACCCGTTTCATCATTACTTGTTCCGATTGTTGCCAATGAACAAAACATTGGTTTGTTGGTTTTAGATAATTTCAATGCTACTGGCGCATTCCGTACTGAAGATGAAGCCCTAGTAATTTCATTAGCACAACAAGTGGCTTTATCAATGGATAACTTGCGTCTCGTGCGCGATACCCAAGAACGCGCTGGACAATTACAAGCACTCAATGATGCTTCTGCCGCATTAACATCCAGTTTGAGCAGTGACCAATTAATTAATTCTCTGCTCGACCAACTTCGCCCAATTCTTCCGTATGATACGGCTACACTTTGGTTGCGCGAAAAAGAACGCTTAAATGTTGCATCTACACGCGGCTTTTCAGATATTGAGCAAAGACTTGGTTTATCTGTTGCGGTGGCAGATAGTGCTTTGTTCAAAGAAATGGCGCAAAGTGGTCAACCCATTTTGGTTAAAGATGTGCGTGAAGACCCACGCTTCCCGCCGGTTGAAACACCTCGTTTATCTTGGCTTGGTATTCCATTGGTTTCAAAAGGCGAAATGGTCGGCGTGTTAGCAGTAGAAAAATGGCAAGCCAATTATTTCACACGCGAACAAGTGCAAGTCGGTTTGACGTTTGCAAGTCAATCGGCTGTGTCGTTAGATAATGCACGTTTATACGAAGATAGCGTGAGCCGCGCCACCGAACTTGATCAACGTTCACAACGCCTCACCACCCTCAATCGTTTTACATCTGCATTAACTCGTTCTTTGGATACAGACCAAATTTTGAATTTAACTGCCGAAGAATTATTCAAAGGATTAAATGCCAAGCGCGTCTCTGTCGTGACTTTTGAACGGGGGCAGGCACTTTGGAAAATATCCACGCCTCGGATTCGCGCCAAACTGCCACGCGTCCTTCCAGATGCACCTATCTTCAGCCGCTTACGCGAATCGTTAGGTATCTTCAATACGGAAGATGTGCGAAATGAACCGGACTTACATTCATTGATTGATATGTTCGGCGAACATGCCACCGCTTTATTAATTCTGCCGCTTGCACCCAGCCAACAATTAACCGCTTTACTGTTTGTGCAAATGGTTGGTGACGCTCGTTTTGGAGTCAACGAATTAGAAATTGCTCGTACCATTACAAATCAAGCCACTATTGCGCTTGAAAATGCACGCTTGTATCAATCATCAGTGCGTACAGCAGAACGGTTTGCTGTGTTAAACGAAACCAGTTCATTGGTCAGTGCTAGTTTAGATGCTGAAGAAATTTATCATTCTGTGCATAAAGCCGCAGAACGCTTAATGCCCTTGGATACATTCGTCATCACTTTACATGATGAAGCTAACAATGCAATTAACCCTGTTTATTTATATGAACGCGGCAAACGTTATTTTGGAGAGCCAGTGCCGTTTGGTAAAGGCATGAGCAGTGAAATCATTCAAACAGGTGAACCTCAATTAGTTTCAAGCGTATCTTTTACAGTTTCTTCTGACTCTGCTCATTTCGGTGATGAAGCCAAAGAAGTGCAGTCTATTGTGGCTGTGCCAATGAGTTTGGGCGGTAAAACACTCGGTATGCTTTCTGCTCAAAGTTATTTGCCAGATATGTACACCGAAGAAGATATGCAAATTCTTGGCACACTAGCAAACCAAGCCATTGTGGCTATTCAAAATGGACAATTGTTTGCTGAAACTCAAAAACTTGCTTCAGAACAAGAAGCGCGTGTAGAAGAACGCACGGCACAATTAAATCAAGAAAAACAAAATACAGATACGTTGCTCCGTATTCTGACCGAAGTTTCTTCAAGTTTAGATTTAGACCGAACCTTGAATCGTACATTGTCATTGCTAAATGACACCTTAGGCGCAGAACAAGGTACGATTTTGCTCGTCAACCCCGAAGATAATTTATTGCACTATCGCGCGGGTTACGGATATTTATCTGACCGTGTAAGCCCAAGCGCACGCTCTTTCACTTTGAAAATTGGAGAAGGGTTGGCAGGCTGGGTGGTTAAGCATCGGGATGCAGTGTTGGTTGAGGATTTGTATCAAGATTCCCGTTGGGTGCGAAGCGATGCTTCTGGTCAAGACCATAGAAGTGCGATTGTCGTTCCAATGTTAGTTGGTGAAGATGCAATTGGTGTATTGATGGTATTTCATCGTCAAGTTAATTTCTTTAACACTGAAATGTTGAACTTGGTGAAAGCAATTGCCACGCAAGTTTCTGTGGCAATTAACAATGCAAACTTGTACGAATTGATTCGTGACCAAGCAGAAAGACTTGGCTCTATGCTTCGCAAAGAACAAGTGGAAGCAAGCCGTTCGCAAGCTATTCTTGAAGCCGTTGCTGATGGTGTGTTGGTAACGGGTCCTGATAATCGCATTACATTTGTAAACACATCATCTGTGCGAATTTTGGGTGTAGATGAAGCTCGTTTGCTTGGTGGTTCATTGGATTCCTTTGCTGGTTTAGCAGGCGCATGGACGGAAACGATTGCACGTTGGTCGCAAGACCCGTCTTCGTATCAACAAGATGAAATGTATGCGGAACAATTAACACTTGAAAACGGTCGCATTATCCTAGTGCATCTTGCACCAGTAATTTTGCAAAATGATTTTCTAGGTACCGTATCTATCTTCCGTGATATTACACGTGAGGTAGAGGTTGACCGTTTGAAGTCAGAATTTGTGGCTACTGTGAGCCATGAATTGCGAACACCAATGACAGCCATCAAAGGTTATGTTGATATTTTGACGATGGGTGCGGCAGGTGCTTTGAATGAAAATCAAATGCACTTCTTGGTTGTGGTTCGCAACAACATTGAACGCCTTAATGTTTTGGTAAATGATTTGCTGGATATTTCACGTATTGAATCTGGACGTGTGACGTTAAATTCACGCCCTGTCAATTTGTATGAAATTGCTGAAGAAGTTGTTACTGAAACCTTGCGTCGTTCACAAACAGAAAATAAACCGATGGCACTTTCGGTAGATGCACCTAAAAATTTACCGCCCGTTATTGGAGATAAAGACCGCGTGCGCCAGATTTTGAGCAACCTTGTCAACAATGCTTATAACTACACACCAGAGAATGGAACCATTCACGTCAATATTCATCAACAAAATGGTGAATTACAAGTGGATGTACAAGACAATGGCATTGGAATAAAAGTAGAAGACCAAGCCCGCCTCTTTGAACGGTTTTACAGGGGCGAAGATCCTCTAGTGTTGGCTACACCCGGAACAGGCTTGGGCTTGCCGATTGTGCGTCAATTGGTTGAAATGCACAAAGGAAAATTATGGATGCAAAGTACGGGAGTCCCCGGTGAAGGAAGTATCTTCTCTTTCACATTACCCGTTGAAAAAATGGAGAATAAATAATCAATGGCAAGAATTTTAATCGCAGAAGATGAACCAGATATTCGTGAACTTGTGGCATTCACGTTACGATTTGCAGGTCATGAAGTGACCACCACGAACAACGGTGAAGAAGCCCTGCATAAAGCAAAAGAACTCATCCCTGACTTAATCATGATGGATGTGCGTATGCCCAAGATGACAGGCTACGATGCCTGCCGTGCTATGAAAGCAGATGCCTCACTAAAGGATATTCCGGTTGTCTTTCTCTCTGCCAAAGGACAAGATGCAGAAATTCAAATCGGTTTAGAAGCAGGCGCAGAAGAATATCTACTCAAACCTTTCGCACCAGACCAATTGGTAGACCGTGTGAAAGCAATTTTAGGAAAATTTGGAAAATAAAATTAACTAATGAGCGCAATCATTCTTGACGGTTCGATGGTGCATTATGAAGCATTAGGTCGGGGGAGACCTATTATCTTCTTGCACGGTTGGGTCGGCTCATGGCGATATTGGATTAACGCCATGCAAGTCGCATCCACATCTTTCCGCGCTTATGCTATTGATTTATTCGGCTTCGGCGATTCCACACGCGACCCGTTAAGATATTCACTAGACCAACAAGCCGAACTCATCAATCGTTTTCTTGAAGAAATGGGAATTGGCAAAGTTGCTATCGTTGGTCACGACCTTGGCGCATTAGTCGGTTTTGCATTTCTCAAAAAGTGGCATGGTAGTGTAGACCGAATGATGGCAATCAACTGTCCCGTAGAATATGATGCGCTAAACGCGCGCATGAAAACTGCCACCATGAATGAGTTGATTGATTGGCTATCATCCAAAACACCAGAAGCGACATCTGCCCTTTCAGACGCTTCAAAAGTTGACCCCAAAGCTGTTACTGCTTCGATAGACAGTTTACAAGCCGACAATTTGTTCCCCAACGTTCGTAACTTGGGTGTGCCATGTTTGTTTGTGTATGGTTCAAATACGCCAGCACTTACTGTGCCTTCGCAAGAAAAAGCAGATACCTTGCCACAACACATGCATCAAATCAACTTAGATGGTTTGGGACACTTCCCCATGCTCGATAATCCGCCACAATTCAACCGCCTGCTGACAGATTTTCTGGCACTAGATTCAGGCATCAGTCCGCGTGAATTGCAATTGAAAGAAGAATGGAAACGAAGAGTTAGATAAAAATTGCTCACTTCGCCGTCTCGGCGAAGTGTTTTTTCTTGACTTTTTATATTCATAGTCATATACTCACAACACAACTGAACGGGGAGCCTGCCCTACAGGCTGAGAGGAGCGTGCAACGCTCGACCCGCATAACCTGATCTGGTTCATACCAGCGGAGGGATTTTTATATTTCAACCAACATCCTCCGCTGTGGAGGATGTTTTATTTTCTAATGCGTATCATCATCTTCGCTAACGGCGAATTGCCAAACCCTGATAAAGCTCGCGCTTTGATTCAACCTGATGATTTCATCATCTGTGCTGATGGAGGCACGCGTCATGCTCTGACGTTGAACCTGATTCCAAACCTCATCATTGGTGATATGGATTCATTGCCAAAAAACTTCTCACTTTCTACGTTCAATGGTGAAGTGATTGTATTTCCAAAAGACAAGAACGAGACTGACCTTGAACTTGCCATTAATCATGCCATCACCTTGAAACCTGATGAAATTATTATCGTCGCCGCATTGGGCGGAAGGATGGATCACACACTTGCCAACATTTCATTACTTACAAACTTTCAATCTTCAACCTTCAACCTGAAACTCAATGATGGGCTAGAAGAAATTTTCCTATGCAATGACCAAGTTGAAGTGTATGGAAGAAGTGGAGACATTGTTTCATTAATCCCATGGGGAGGGAATGTCGAAGGAGTCTTCACTGAAAATCTAAAATGGAAATTAAATAACGAAATTTTATTTTTTGATAAAACACGCGGCATCAGCAACGAAATGATTTCTGATGTTGCCAAAATCTCAATCACAAAAGGTTTATTGCTAGTTGTTCATAATATCTCGGTGGTCGAGTAGCGCGAAGCGCGTATCGAGACCACATATTAACTGGAGAATCTTAATGCAAAAACCACTTTCCACTTTCTACTTTCTAATAACTTCTTTCCTCTTTTTTCTTTCCTCATGCGCACTACAACCAACTACTCTCACCGTAATGACTCACGACTCATTCGCAATCTCAGAAGATGTGATTACACAATTTGAAACCGAAAATAATATTGATGTTGTGTTCTTACAAAGCGGTGACGCAGGCTCTATGCTCAACAAAGCTATTCTTGCAAAAGATGCGCCACTTGCAGATATTTTATTTGGCGTAGATAATACATTTTTATCTCGCGCTTTAGAAGCGGACATTTTTGACGCATATCAATCACCTGTATTAAATGAGATTGCATCTGAATTTATTGTAGATGAAACTTATCGTGCCTTACCAGTAGACTATGGTGATGTGTGCATTAACTATGATAAAAAATATTTCGCGGAAAATAATTTGGCTTTGCCACAATCTTTTGAAGATTTGATCAATCCAGAATATAAAAACTTATTGGTGGTGCAAAGCCCTGCCACATCATCTACTGGATTGGCATTTATGCTTGCTACACGCGCATACTTTGGCGATGACTTTTTAGAGTATTGGCAACGCTTGAAAGAGAATGAAGTTGTTGTAGTTGATGGTTGGGAAACGGCTTATTACACCAACTTCTCCGCTTCTTCTGGACAAGGTGCACAACCGATGGTGGTTTCTTATGCTTCAAGCCCGCCCGTGGAAGTGTTGTACGCATCCGAACCAATCACTGAATCTCCAACCGCCGCGCTTGTGGCTGATGGAATGTGCTTTCGCCAAATTGAATTTGTTGGAATTCTCAAAAATGGAAGCAATCGAGATGTCGCCGAAAAATTTGTAGACTTTATGTTAAGCAAAACTTTTCAAGAAGATATGCCCTTGAATATGTTTGTGTATCCTGTCAATCAAAATGCTCAATTGCCTGAATTATTTATTCAACATGCGCAAGTTGTAGAAGACCCATCCACTTTGCCTTATGATGAAATCGCCGCGAATCGTGACGCGTGGATTGAGGCATGGATTGAGGTGATGAAATAAAAATGATGAATAAGCAGGTAACTTTAGACGCTAAAAATATTCCAGTGAATATTCGCTTATTCCTGTGGCTACCTGCTTTCCTCTTTCTTCTTTCCTTTTTCTTCTACCCATTAACTAAAATCTTTTCACTAACCTTTGATTTCTCAACTCTCACAAACGAAAATAACTTACTCATTACTCGTAACTCGTTACTCTTCACTTTTTACCAAGCAACTCTTTCAACCATATTAACTTTTATTCTGGGTATTCCATCTGCAATATTGTTTTCAAAATATGACTTTTGTGGAAAATCATTTCTGCGTGCCATCACAGCCGTTCCATTCATGTTACCAACTGTTGTTGTCGCCGCCGCATTTAACTCCCTGCTTGGCTCACGCGGATTAATTCCACTTCTTTCTTCTTTCTTCTTTCCACAATTACCAATTACCAATTACCAATTCACTGGCACTCTTACTGCAATCTTAATCGCCCACGTTTTTTACAACACAACCATCGTTATTCGCATTGTAGGCAATGCACTTTCACAACTTGATTCTCGGCTTGAAAATTCAGCTCGCGTTCTCGGCGCAGACTCATTCAGCACATGGCGATATGTGACATTTCCATTATTGCGACCTGCATTGCTTGCATCCGCTTTGCTTGTGTTTATGTTCAACTTCACAAGTTTTGGCGTGATTCTTTTACTCGGCGGTTCGAACTTTGCTACACTCGAAGTAGAAATTTACATCCGCGCATTGCAATTGCCAAACCTAAACCTCGCGGCAATGCTTGCCATCATTCAATTATTTTTCACATTGATATTTTCAATTTTATATACAAGAACAATTAATCAAGTCAATACACAAACCAATCCGCAATTTTCACAAACACAAAAACCAAAAACATTTAAACAAAAAATTTTTGTTACAACTCTCTGCTTTCTGCTTTCTGCCTTCTTCATTCTTCCACTTATTTCTCTTCCAATTCGCTCACTCACTCGCCTTGAAGCAGACCGCGGACAACGTGACGAAATTCAGTATGGTTTCACAACTGATTATTATCAAGAACTTTTTATCAATCGCAGAAATTCCTTGTTTTATGTTCCACCATTTCAAGCGGCGATTAATTCATTAAGTTATGCGGGCATGACTGTTTTATTTTCATTGGCATTAGGCTATCCCGTTGCAATTGCACTTGCAAAACCAACACAACTCGATAAATTTTTAGACCCTTTACTTTTACTTCCACTTGGTTCATCCGCAGTAATGCTTGGTTTAGGTTTTATACTTTCATTCGGAAGATTAATTTCATCACCATTATTCGTTCCAATCGCGCATACACTCATCGCCTTACCATTTGTCATTCGCACATTACAACCTGCCATCAAATCCATTCCCGATAAACTTCGTCAAGCCGCATCCACACTTGGTGCATCACCATTCAAAGTTTGGCGAACGATTGATTTTCTAATTCTTTCACGCGCCACACTTACTGCCGCAACATTTGCATTCACAATTTCACTTGGCGAGTTCGGCGCAACCTTGTTAATCAATCGTCCCGAATATCCAACCATTCCAATTGCCATTCAAAGATTTTTATCTCAGCCCGGCGGGCTCAATTATGGTCAAGCTATGGCAATGGCAACACTCTTAATGATTCTTACAACAACTTCAATTTTATTAATTGAAAAAATTCGTCTCAATCAAAGCGGAGAATTTTAAATGCTCGAACTTCGTCACGTTTCAAAATCATTTAATCAAAAAAGTATTTTGCAAAACATTTCATTCAAAATCAAAAAAGGCGAAACGATTTGTTTGCTTGGCGTATCAGGTAGTGGTAAATCTACTATTTTGAAGATGATTGCTGGGCTAGAGATTCCTGATGGGGGACAGATTCTGTTTAACAACATTGACCTCACCTCAACACCGCCTCATCTACGTGACTTCGGCTTGGTCTTTCAAGACTTCAACCTTTTTCCACACCTCAACGTATTTGACAATATCGCTTTCGGTTTGAAAATGCGGAAGATAAATGATAATCAAATTCAACTGCGTGTAGCCGCTCTGTTGGAACAAGTGAATTTATCGGGTTTTGAGAAGAGAAATATCAGCGAACTTTCCGGCGGCGAACAACAACGCGTTGCTTTAGCCCGTGCCTTAGCCCCTCAACCTCGCCTTTTGATGTTTGACGAACCACTTGGAGCATTAGATAAATCACTAAAAGATGATTTGCTAAATGAAATAAGAAGTATTTTGCATAATGAAAATATCCCCGCTATTTATGTCACCCATGATGCTGAAGAAGCCTTTGCTATTGCAGACCGAATCTTGATTTTGCAAGATGGCGTGATTATCCGTGATGATACGCCAGAAGAAATTTGGAAGAATCCAAAATATGTTGAAGTTGCAAAAATATTGGGTATTGGAAATGTAGTTGAAGGCGAAGTGATTGCTAAAAATAAAATCAAAACCGAGTTTGGGATTTTTGATATAGATTGTAAGAAAAATAAAGGTGAAAAAGTAAATTTATTAATTACACAATCATCAAAATCGAAAGATGAAATGATAAATATCAAAGTGGAAGATATAGTTTATAAGCAGAATCAATTTGAGGTTAAGAGTCGAGGCGCGAAGTTTTTAGTCAAGGAAAAAACGAAGATTGGACAAACTATCAAAGTGACTGTTCAAGTACAATGTCTCGAATGAAAATTATCAAAAAAAATCATAAAGACGAAGTGGCTTGGGAATATGAAGGCAAGTTGATACGTCGTGAAGAAAATTATGCAATAGTTGAAGCATTATTCAATCGCGATGATTTGCCATTTCAAGAAATCGTTTTGAAACGCAATGACCGTTTTGTAGAAACATTTTATACCGACAAATGGTTTAACATTTTTGAAATTTATGATCGTGATGATGGAAAAATAAAAGGCTGGTATTGCAACATCACAAAGCCTGCTGAAATTTCAGAAAATGAAATTGCCTATTCTGATTTGATTTTAGATTTATGGGTCAATGCGGAAGGGAAGCAAGTTGTTTTGGATGAAGACGAATTGAATGAGTTGAATGTAGATGATGATTTGAAGAAAAAGATTTATGCTAGTTTATATGAGTTACAAGATTATTTTAAATCAAAAAATCCTCCGCACTAACGGAGGATTTTTTATTTTTGGTTTTTAGAGACCTAACGATTGAACGATTTGGTCGCCAAATACCCAACCACCAATCAAAACTGAACAACAGCAACATAGTAAAACAACGACGACGACTGCAATAATGACGGTTTGGTTGTTTTTCTTGGGTTCTGGATTCATACCGCCAGAAACCTCAGGCATTTCATTCATTTCAGACATGATAATTTCTCCTTTTTGTTATGTAAAAATTTGTGGCATTATACCTTACGAGAGTAAATATTACGCAGTTTGCGGTTTATTGGTTCTGCGCCACCACCAATAAATCAGCAGTGACAATCCGATAATGAGAATTGTTCCCATCACAATTGGAAGCAAGATGGCTAAGATAGATGTGGTGATTGCGATAATATCTTCAATGATGGATGCTGGGGTTGTGCCTGCACCTGCGGTTGCGGCTGTGACGGCTGGGCGAACTGCCGCGGCTTTGACAGTATGCACACTACCTGCTACTAACAAACCACAAGCCAATGCCAATACTGGATTGATGTCAGTAATCACATTTGCACTGGCGGCGAATGCAACTGCACCTGCGGCTGGACGAATAAACGTTTGAATAAGGTCATTCGCATGGTTGACAGCAGGTACTTTATCTGCCACCATTTCAATAATCACTAACACGCCAAGCAAAATCAAAATCCACGGGTTGGCGAGCAGGTCAAATGGTTCGGCGAGGTTGATAATGCCGGGGAAGTAGTGGGAAATTGTCCCAACTACTAAGAGTGGAATGTAAGCATTCAAACCTGCACTAGCAGATAAACCAAATGCTGAAAAAATTCCGAGTAGTAATTCCATTTTATTTCTCCTTCTTTTACACTTCAATCATGATTTATACATGATACACAATTTTATTATACGATTTAATTGATAGATTGTTGCAGGGCAATCTTGTTGTAATGAGATTAACCTAATCCGGGGAAGCCGTTCCATGTGCCGGTCATTGTGAGTCGGAGTAAGTCAATGCTGAGGATGAGTAGCAGGGCTAAGGTCAAGCCAGAGGCGAATGGTAGCCAAAGTTGTTTTATCGATTCAAATGTATTATCTTGGCGCATCAATATCATCCATAAAATCATAAAAACTAAAACAAGTAATGATAATGTGCCGAGTGCGCTGATGTATGCGATGGGAAATAAAACTAGCGGGCTATCGGTGAGGATGAGAAAGTTGATGACGATGATGATGGCGACGAGGATACCAAAATTTTTCCATTCGAGGGCGGGGCGATTATCCGCTTCTTTCCAAAGGGTTTGGTTGATGACTGGAAATAAAACAGATGCTAACGCGATTCCCATTCCGCTACCGGTGAAGAGACGCAAAGTGTTGTTGGGTATGTATAAATTGGGGATTTGTTCTAAACCGCCAGAAGTTTGTTTGAGTAAATAGACGTATGAATTAACGCCATCAATACCAAAGGCGAGGAAAAATAAAATTAAGACTGCTAAAATTCCGCGTGAAGGTAAGACACTTTTTCGTCCGCTGACGAAGGCTTGAAATAATAACGCCACACCGGCGGCATAAAATTCGCCCGTACAACGCGCACACAATGGCAATTGACGGTCGTCAATTTGAAAGGAACGAGCATCAATGCGGTGACAAACTGCATAACCGATGGCATCTAATTTGCCGAGCGCGCCTTCGGGTGAAATGTACATCCACACGCCGATGACGATTATGCCAATGATGGGAATCATCCATTTGAGGATGTTTTGAAATGTTGAGGGTTGAGTTGTGTTCATTGGGTTGATTATAAAGGATGAAGATTAATTACAGAGAAATTTATTACATTCTTAAGACATAATGATAAAATTTCTGATATGGTCTCATTATCAAACGCATCTTCTTTAATCCTTGTTTCGATAAATGAGATTGCCAAGAAAAAAATCCCAATATTAGTTGCACTAGATGGCGGCAGTGGAGCAGGAAAATCTACACTTGCTTCAATGATTGAAAAAAGATTAAATTCTGTGGTTGTGCAATCTGATGATTTTTTCTCTGCTCACATTCCTGATTGGGAATGGGATGCGCGTTCAATACCTGAAAGATTGAGAGATGTTCTTGATTGGCAAAGATTGCGTGTTGAAGCTCTCGAACCTTTACTTGCAAACAAAACTGCAAAATGGCACCCGTTTGATTTTGCGGCAGGCTTACGTTCAGATGGAACTTATGGAATGAGTGAAGAATATGTTGAGAAAAAACCTGCACCTGTAATTATTCTTGAAGGAGCATATTCTGCAAGTCCTTCACTTTCTAGCCTGATAGATTTCAAAATATTAATAGATGTGCCTATTTTTGAACGCCACCAAAGATTAGATAAGCGAGAAAGCGATAAGAAGTTTTTACAAAGATGGCATATACTTTGGGATGAGGTAGAAGAATATTATTTTTCAGAAGTTATGCCAAAATCTTCATTTAACTTGATAGTTACTGTTAATAATGCTATAGATTAATGAAAGGATATTAATTTAATAATGAAACGTATCGGAGTGTTAACAGGCGGCGGTGATGCGCCTGGATTAAATGCAGTCATTCGGGCGGTGGTCAAAACCGCTATTATTGAATTTGATTGTGAAGTATTTGGTATCAAAAATGGCTACGATGGTTTTCTTGAAGAGGATGGCATTGTTCCGCTTGGATTAAACGAAGTCAGTGGAATCCTTCCGCGTGGTGGCACGATTTTAGGTTCAGCCAATCGTGGCAATCCGTATGCGCGTAAGGTGATTCGTGATGGCAAAGAAGTCCTCATTGATGTTTCGGATGAAATTGTCAAAGGAATCAAAAAACAAAAACTGGATGCATTGTTGGTTTTAGGCGGAGATGGCACGCTTCACATTGCACATGAACTTGCTCAAAAAGGCGTGCCTGTGATTGGCGTTCCCAAAACTATTGATAATGATATTGGCGGAACAGAAGTCACATTTGGTTTTGATACTGCGTTAAGTATTGCTACCGAAGCATTAGACCGATTACATTCCACTGCTGAGTCACATCACCGAGCTATGGTGCTTGAGTTAATGGGACGTGATGCGGGGTTCATTGCATTACATGCTGGTGTAGCAGGTGGGGCAGATGTGATTTTGATTCCAGAAATTCCTTTTAACTTTGAAAGCATTATGAAAAAGATTCATGAACGAGCACAAGCAGGTAGAAAATTTAGTTTACTTGCAGTTTCAGAAGGTGCAAAATTACAGGGCGGGGAGCAGGTCTATTCACGTAAAGGCGATGAAGTCTATGTTCCGCGTTTGGGTGGGATAGGTGGTGTGGTTTCGGAATACATTGAGAGACAAGGAATCGAATCACGCGTGACTGTACTTGGTCATTTACAGCGCGGCGGGACTCCCACTTCATTTGACCGTTTACTCGCAACACGATATGGCTCAGCAGCAGTCCGTTTGGCGGCACGCGGAGAATTTGACCGCATGGTCGCCTTGCAATGTGGCTACATCACAGATATTTTACTGGAAGAATGTACATCCAAGCCGAAACGAGTCAACCCGAATGATGATGCGGTTGTGACTGCTAGAAATATTGGAATTTGTTTTGGGGATGAATAAAAAGTGTAGGGGCGACTCGCGAGTCGCCCCTACGGTTATTTATCAAACACAAACTGACCATTCTTGTAAAACAATTCCCCATCCACAAGAATTTCAGAATCAGTTCTCAAATCACAAATCATGTCCCAGTGAATGGAAGATTTATTTTTAGAACCGGTCTCAGGGTAACCGGCACCCAATGCCATGTGGAAAGAGCCGCCGATTTTTTCATCAAACAAAATATTACCGGTGAATTGTTGAATGTCGAAATTGGTTCCGATGGCAAACTCACCGATGAAGCGTGAGCCTGCATCGCTATCTAATGTTTTGACTAAAAAGTCCTGATTTTTTTCTGCTTTGGCAACACTTACACGTCCATTGGAAAAAGTTAACTCTGCACCTTCGACACTTGTACCACCATAATTTGCAGGGTAAGTAAACTTCACCCAACCATTCGCAGAATCTTCTACAGGTCCAGTATAGATTTCACCATCCGGCATATTGAATAAACCATACGAATTCATAAACGTGCGACCTTTGACCGAAAGTGTGAGGTCAACATTGGGTCCACGCAACGTGACTTGCGTTCTATTCTTCATAAAATCCACAGCCGATTGTTGCTTGTCTTTTACACTTTGCCAAAACGCCACAGGATTTTCTTCGTTGGCATGCACAGCATTGAAAACAAAATCTTCATATTCTTTCAAACTCATATTTGCGTCTTGAGCATACGCTTCAGTCGGGTACAAAGTTGTGACCCATTTGAACACACCTTCTGCGCCACGCCTAAATTGTGATTCAGTGATGACAGAAGTCGCTTTACTTCGTCTTTGAATTTTCGTCGGGTCAATATTGGTTGTGCCTTTGGTATTCGTTGCGGAATGCATACGAATACGACCTTCAAATTGGTCATAAGCCAATTTGTAAAAACTAGGCACAAAGTCAAGTTGTGAATCGTTGGCGTAGGTCAAATACAACTCATCTTGGCTGAATGGCATCGTACCGGGCAAAGCCATCATCAAATGCGGATGCCCGCCTTTTTCCAAAATTTGAATGTATAACTCACGCAGAATCGGTTCGGCGGCAGTGGTGCCTTCCAATAAAATTCGGTCACCAGGTTTGACGCGCGCCGAGTGTTCTACTAAAACCTTTGCATATTTTTGAATACGAATGTCAGCCACAAATAGCTCCTCATTTAGCCACAGAGAACACAGAGTCCACAGAGATTCTTAATGGTTTTTCTCAAAGTTCTCTGCGAACTCTGTGGCTAAGCCTTTAGAATTAATTTCATCACAAAATTATATCATTATCAATTTCGCATATCATTGCGTTATACTTTCATTCTATGAAACAACTTATTCAAAATATAAAAAACGGCAAAACCACAATTGAGGACGTGCCTGTGCCAACTCCACGTGACGGGCAGGCGCTGGTTAAGGTTTCCGCGAGTCTGGTCTCCGCTGGAACTGAAAGAATGTTAGTTGAGTTTGCCGAAAAAAGTTTGGTAGGCAAAGCGCGTTCTCGACCTGATTTAGTAAAACAAGTTTTGGATAAAGCCAAACGCGAAGGCATCACCCCAACTTTGCAAGCCGCACTTAATCGCCTCGACCAACCGATGGCGCTTGGTTATTCATCCGCTGGCACAATCGTCGCGCTTGGGAAAAACATGACGGGCTTCAAAGTCGGTCAGCGTGTGGCGTGTGCAGGCTTTGGTTTTGCCACCCATGCTGAATATAATGTTGTTCCTAAAAATCTTTTAACGCCACTGCCTAAAAATGTGGATTTTGAATCTGCCGCATTCACCACGCTTGGTGCAATTGCGTTGCATGGATTTCGTTTGGCTGAAACACAAATCGGCGAAAATGTTGCAGTGATTGGTTTGGGTCTTTTAGGATTATTGACGATTCAAATTGCTGATGCGGCTGGATGCAACGTCCTCGGCATTGACGTTGACCCAGAACGAGTCAAACTCGCTTCATCACTTGGACTTCAAGCGGTTACTCGACCCGAAGCAGAAGCCTCCGCCTCAGCACTCAGTTTGAGCCGCGGATTTGATGCGGTCATCATCTGTGCGGATACATCATCAAATGACCCAATTGAATTAGCAGGAGTCATATCAAGAGATAGAGGTCGCGTGGTTGCGACTGGCGCGGTTGGATTAAACATCCCGCGAAAAATTTATTATGAAAAAGAAATTGCTTTTATCAACTCGCGTTCGTATGGACCTGGGCGTTATGATTCGGATTACGAAGAAAATGGAAATGATTATCCGCTTGGTTATGTGCGTTGGACGGAAGGGCGAAATTTTCAGGCGATTGTAGATTTGATGGCGAGTGAGAAATTAAAAGTGCAACCTTTAATTTCTCATCGCTTTCCAATTGAAAGGGGAGTGCAGGCTTACGAAGTGATCACGGGCAAAAAGAAAGAACCGTTTTTAGGTGTTTTGTTAAAGTATTCGGGCAGTGAGAAAGCAGAGACAAAAATTGATTTTGTTTCTCCAATTCGTCGTCCGTTATCAACTGTGAAGTTGGGTGTGTTGGGAGCAGGTTTACATGCAAATTTCACATTGCTTCCGATTATCAAACATAATAAAGATTATGAATTAATTGGCATCGCTTCTGCTGGCGGATTTCATGCACAAGATTCTGGTAAGAAGTTTGGTTTTCATTATGCAACTTCTTCTGATGATGAAATTATCAATGATAAAAATATAAATACAGTTGCGATTCTGACTCGACATGACTCACATGCTGATTTAATTGTGAAAGCATTAAAGGCTGGGAAACATGTGTTTGTTGAAAAGCCGTTGGCGATTAACAGTGAACAGTTGTCAGTAATCAGTAAGCAGTTGGCGAAAACTGATAACTGTTTACTGCTCACTGGTTTTAATAGAAGATTTTCACCTCATGCTCAATCGCTTAAGTCTCAAGTCTCAAGTCTCAAGTCTCCACTCCATGCTCACTATCGGATTAATGCAGGCTACATCACTTCTTATCATTGGACTCAAGACCCAAACATTGGTGGCGGAAGAATTATCGGCGAGGCTTGTCACTTCATTGATTTGATTACTTATCTTGTTGGCACGCCTCCAGTTTCTGTCAATGCAGTTGCTTTGCCAAACAATGGAAAATACAGTGACGATAATGTTTCCATGACTTTCACTTTCCCTGATGGTTCAATTGGAGTTATAGATTATCTCGCCAATGGAGATAAATCAATTCCAAAAGAAAGACTCGAAGTTTTTTGTGAAGGCGTGGTTGCTGTGTTAGATGATTATGTTTCATTGACAGTTACGAAAGATGGCAAGAAAAAAGAAGAGCGAATTGCACAAGACAAAGGCTGGAAAAATGAAATGTCCGCTTTTGCCAAAGCGATTAAGGAAGGGCAAGAACCGCCAATTCCTTACGAACAGTTGATTGGAGTCACCAAAGCAAGTTTCGCGGCGGTGGAGTCAATAAGAAGTAAGCAAAATATTGAAATTAAATAAGAGGTTTTATGGGAAAGAAAAAAGGTTTTGACGTTATTGCTGAAGCACATGAAAGAGCAAACAATAATATAAATCCATATTACTGGTTTAATAAGATTACATATTTCCAATTAACAAGTTGGCAAGTACAAAAAAAGATATTTTCCCCTATATTTTTCGTAATTTATTCTGTAATTATGTACTTAGCATTAAGTTCTCTTAGCGAATTTGCAGGAGAACATAATAGAACATTTTTATCCGTATTATTTGATTTTAGTGATTCTAGAACTACTGCTAGGTTTGTCGCATTTTTATTTTTTTCTTTCTTCTGGATTGTAACTGGTATTGGAACAATCCAAAATATTATTGTATGGTTATTTATGCCTCCAATCCCCAAACCTGAAATAAAAAAGGAAAAAAAGAAAAAGTATCCAAAACGCCCTAAAAATTATAAATAACCTTCAAACATGAAAACAGAAATGCTAAAGCACGATATCCTCATCATCGGCGGTGGTTCTATCGGATTGAACTGCGCGTATTATCTTTTGAAATCAGGCAGGGAGGTTACGATTCTTGAGTCGAAAGAAATTCCGAAAGCAAGCGCGGCGTTTGGCAATGCGGGGCAAATTGTGCCGAGTCATATTATTCCGCTGGCGGCGCCGGGTGTTGTCACTTCTGCTTTGAAGTGGATGTTGAATCCGCAAACCAGTGCGTTTGGAATGAAAATTCGTCCCGATGCACAATATATCAGTTGGCTGATTCAATTTGCAAGGTCATGTACTGAAGCGAATTTGAAACGCGGAATCCAGCCGATGCAAAGATTAGGTCAATTGAGTGCGAGCAACTTCCAGAAGTTAATCCAAGAAGAAAAGTTTGAGTGTCATTATCAACACAATGGAATGATTACGATTTTTAAAGATGAAAAAACTTTTGAGGCGGGGGTGCATGAAGGCGAGATGTTGCAAAAGCATGGCATTGAAATTGAAGTGTTGGATAAAAATCGTTTGCATACGCTTGAACCGATTTTGCGTGATGATGTGATTGGTGGTGTGCATTGCATGGGCGATGCGTTTTTGAATCCGTCTATGTTTTTGAAATCTTTACATGAACGTGTGCGTGCCATGGGTGCGAATATTTTTGAAAATACTTCTGTGATTGGTTTTGAAATTCAAAATGGGAAAATAAAAAAAGTAAAAACTGAAACGCAAGAATTTGAAGCCGAACAAATTATTTTAGCAACGGGTGCGTGGTCATCTATGCTGGCGCGTGATTTGAAAATAAAAATTCCAATTCAACCTGCGCGCGGATATAGCGTCAGCATGTCTGCGCCGAAACAAATGCCACGCCATGCTTTCACGCTTGGTGATTTGCATGTGGCGGTTACGCCGTTTGGAAATATTTTGCGTGCCACGGGTCGCCTTGAAATGGGTGAGTTCAGCACCACGCCCAATCAAATTTGGATTCGCAGACTCGAAAATTTTATGCGCGAATATTTTAATTTCGATGATGATGTAAAGATGATTGACTCGTGGGCTGGACTCAGACCTGTAACTCCCGATGGCATTCCCATCATTGGAAAATCTCCGCTTCACTCTAACCTGATAGTTGCTACTGGTCACGCGATGGTTGGTCTTACCATGGGACCTGCTACCGGTCAACTTGTCAGTGAGTTGGTCAATGGAAAAGAAACTGCTTTTGATATAAGTCCGTTTCGTTTAGAAAGATTTTATAAGGCTATGTCATTCTGAGCCACGTTCTTGCTCTTTGTGGCGAAGAATCTCGAAGATAATCTTAGAGACCCTTCGCTTGGTCTCGATACGGACTTCGTCCTACTCGACCAGCCGCTCAGGGTGACATAATTCAATAACCCTCCCATAGTAGGGTGTATAAACAACTCTCACCTCCTATAATCTTAGGAAACTTCTTGGAGGAGTATTGCAGTGATTAAAAAGTATATTGTTCTATCTTTAAGTATTATCTTTCTTGTTTCGTGTGGGGGAAGTGAGGCATTAGCACCAATTTCTACTGTTGAACCAACGCAAGTAGAATCAACTTTATCCCCAACCCCTGAGGTGACCATGACTCCAGAACCTTTTGATTTCCCAACAATTACATATGAAGGAATGAAAGACCCTTATGGCATTGCGATTAATTCACTCGGCAATTTTTACGTCACTGATGCAGGTAACGGACGTGTGCTTGTATTTGATGCTCAAGGAAATTTATTGTCAACTTGGGATAAACAAGGCAGTAGCGATGGCGAATTCAAGTCAATGGGCTTTGGCGGCTTAGCCATTGACTCCAATGACAATGTCTTCGTTGTTGATAATGGCAACTTCCGCATCCAAAAATTTGATAAAGACGGAAATTACATTACACAATGGGGAAGCGAAGGCACTGGTGATAGTCAATTTGTGCGCGTAATCGGTATTGCGACTGATAAAGATGACAATGTCTATGTGACCGATGATGGCAATCCGTTTGTGCAAAAATTTGATAATGATGGCAACTTCATCATGAAATTTGGCGCACAGGGCAATGGAGATGGTCAATTCAGCCACGCCACTGGAATCGCAGTAGATGCGAATGGAAATATCTTTGTCGCGGATTATGAACTCAAACGCGTCCAAAAATTTGACTCCGCTGGAAACTTCATCACCGTTTGGAAAATGGGTGATGATATTGGCGTGTCAGGAATCCCCGAAGCCATTGCAATAGATTCACAAGGCAATGTTTATATCAGTGATTATTTATTAGGCCGCATTCAAATTTTTGATAACGACGGAAACTTCATCTCCGCGATTGGTGGCAAGAGTATTTCTAGCAATCCATTCAAAAGACCTACTGGTATTGTCTTTGATGAGAATGGAAAGATGTTTGTTGTCAATCAGTCAGGGAATAATATTTCGATTGTAGATTTGCCATAATAAAATTCTCAATATTGTAGGGGCGACCCATCCCAAGAATTGCAATCACTTTTATCTAAAAGACGGGTCGCCCATTAATTGGCATAGGTTGAGTTCAAGGGCGACCCGCTCTTTATGATTGTGATTTATGAAAATCATTGATGGGTCGCCCTTACTTTTCTACTGCAATGCTCTGATAAAATCTAACTCTTGAATCCTTCCCTAATTTTCATTTTTATTACAGTTTTTGTTGACCTGCTCAGTTATGGCATCATGTTGCCATTGCTTCCATTCTTCGTCCAAGCCCAAGATGGTGGCGCATTGATTGCAGGTATGTTGAGTTCATTCTATGCTTTCACACAATTATTTACAGGTCCAATTATTGGCTCACTCTCTGACTGTTTTGGCAGGCGACCTGTTTTATTGATTTGTTTATGCGGAACTGCATTGGGATATTTAATTCTCGGTTTAGCAAATTCACTTGTTCTGTTATTTCTCGCGGTTCTCATTGATGGTCTCACAGGTGGGAACTTAACCACAGTCTATGCTTATATTGCAGATGTCACCAATTCAGAAAATCGCGCGCGCGGCATGGGTATGGTCGGTGCCGCTTTTGGTTTGGGATTAATGGCTGGACCTGCCCTCGGCGGATTTCTAAGTCAATATGGTTTGTATGTCCCTGCTTTTGTAGCATGTGGCATTGCATTAGCAAATGTAGTCTTCGGATATTTTGTTTTACCTGAATCACTCCCCCCAGAAAAACGTCAAATCAAACCGATTTCAGAATCATTTAATTGGATAAAACAATTTACAGGTTTATTTAGTCAAATCAATATTCAAAAATTATTACTCGCCATGTTTTTGTTAAATCTTGCGTTTGCAGGTTTGCAATCTAATTTTCCGCTGTATTCAAATTTTCGCTTTCAATGGAACCCAACTCAAAACGGATATTTTTATTTATACGTTGGTGTCTGTGCCGTTTTTATTCAAGGGTTTTTATTCGGCAAACTTCAACCGCGCTTTGGTGAAAAACGCCTGACCATTTTTGGTTTAACACTCATGGCAATTGGTTTGGCATTCATGGCATTCGCTCCCCAAGCATGGATTTTATTCCCCGCCGTCACCATCGTCGCGCTTGGCACAGGCACAAGCATTCCATCACTCACCGCATTGGTTTCATTGCGTGTTTCTGAAAGTGAACAAGGTCGCTTAATGGGTGGCACACAAACACTGCTGGCACTTACAAATATTTTTGGTCCCATCATTGCTGGCATTTCTTTTGAATTAATTAATTTTTCATCACCATATTGGATTGGAAGTTTGTTTGCAATTTTTGCATTGATGATTGCTTACATTGGATTACGTAAATAGTCAGATAATCTTCCGCATCTGACTCAGGGCAACCTGAATCCCATTTTCTCGACTTAAGGCTTTGCCTACACTTTTTGCTCTTGCATTCATAGTTTCATCTGATAAAGCAATTTGAATCGCATGGGCAAGTTTTTCAGCGGTTAACTTCCTTTGCGGAATTGATTTCGGACCCACACCGATTTTATGAATCCGCTCACCCCAGAAGAATTGATCAATAGCCAAAGGCATGGTGATTGTCGGAATGCCTGCATGCAAACTCGCGGATGTTGTCCCTGCGCCGCCGTGATGAATTGCAACTTTTACATTTTTGTATAACCAGTCATGTGAAATATATTCCACTGGAAATATATTTTTGGATTTTATTTCACTATGCCATTTGACTGGAATCGTTAATATGGCTTGTGCATTTGAAAGATTTAATCCTTCTTCAAGCGTAGCTAATATTTGTGAAAAACCTTTTGTGCCTGGGCTTCCAAATCCGATGGCGATTGGGTTTGAAGATGACTCAATAAATTTCTGAATTTCTGCTAACTTGTTTACTTGTTTACTTATTACTTCTTTTCGCCAATAGCCTGTGATGATTTGTTTGTCATTCCAATCTTTTGGGCGGGGGAGGATTTGTTCACTGAATCCGTTCAGTGTAAGAGGTTGTTCAGAATAATGTCGCAGTGAAGAATCAAGCAGAGGTGCAGAATCAAGTTGAAACAAAGTCCGACGCGCATAATTTATCTCTGAACGCCATGAAAGATAAGTTAATTGAGTCACAATCCAATGTGAAAGCCAATTGATTCCTTTTATCGAAAAACGAAATGGAAGCAATGCCGATGCGAATTCGTTTGTGGGGGCAAGTGGTTGAAGTAAAGCGCGAATGGCGGGGATTTTTAAACCTTCGGCGATGTGTGAACCCCACAATGTTGGCAGACCATGAATTAATAAGTCTGAGCCTTGGCAGGCTTCAAACGCAGTCTTTAACATTTTTCTATACAATGGGCGGGCTTGTTTTATAAAATTATTTGTTGACTGAATAGAACGAATAAAATTTTTCCCAAGTGTAAGCGGAGTTTCATTGCCTTGTTCAACAAGTAAATCAGATGGATTGCCTTCAAA
>DDVH01000021.1:0-42540 GCA_002345215.1 Anaerolineales bacterium UBA2317 | reverse complement strand
CCAATTGGCGCGGCGATATTAACTTGATAACCTGCTTCTTGCAATCCTTCACCTAAAGCAATATACGGAATTACATCTCCGCGTGTGCCGCTGGTTAACAACGTAATTGTTTTTCTCAATTAACTCTGTGACCTCTGTGGCTACGATTTCTCAAATACCAAAAAACGATATTCCACAATTTTCATATACAAACATTGTTGCAACGCCATGCTCCCAAGCATTGATGGAAGAATGGCGTGTTTGATTGGTAATAAATTTCCAAAAAATAAAATTGTGCTAGCTAGAAAATCTGGCAAATTTCTTAATCGTAAATATGGCGTGAGTTCTTCGTTTTTGATTAAGTTGAGATTATTTTTATTTGCAAACTCGATGATTTGGTCAATGGTTCTTACACCGGGCACAAACCAGCCATCAATATATGCTTTCAGCCATTTTGATTCATGACTTGTAAACGGACGAGTGGCTTGATAATCATCTACTAAAATTAATTTCCCGCCTTTGCGTAATAATCGGCTGGCTTCGCGGAAATATTTTTCAGGCTCAACTGCATGGCAAACGGCTTCAACAGAATAAATTACATCTAGCGATTCATTCGCAAGCGGAACAGAAGTAAAGTCACCTTCAGAAAATAATGTTTGATTTTTTAAATTCAATTCGTTTGCAGAATTTTTTCCTAACTTCGCTTGCACAGGGCTGAGGGTTAATCCCAATGCTGGTTTGGGATTTTGTAGGCGTGGAAAAATGTAAAATAAACTCGCACCTACGCCACAACCTAAATCTGCAATTCGTGGCGAGCTTACATTCATTACTTCAATTTCTTTGAGAATTAGAGAGTTAGAATAGTTGAGCGCATCTTCTAAATTTTCAATTTCGTCTTTCCATAAGGAACGATGAATGTTTTGTGCTTTTTTTGAATTGTTAAATTTCAAAAATAAATTTGTGTTTTGGTCGTAATACGTTTTGACAGAATGTGTGGTGATAGGCATATTGAAATTATAATGTAGGGGCGACCCGCCCTGCAAAAATAAAACAACTTAATCATTGTTGAAGAGTCGCCCTTACAATCACGCCTCAGGAGAAATTATGTCGCATACTTCGTTTGTCACCACCACACGCGGATTGAATCGCGAGTCACCGCCGATGCGTTTGTTTGAAAAAGCAAAAAAACTCGGCATTTGGAATCCATCCGATATTGATTTTACAAAAGATAAAAATGATTGGGCTGGTTTCAATGATGAAGAAAAAGATTTAATTTTGCATTTGCTTTCGTTATTTGTGGCTGGCGAAGAAGCTGTAACGCTTGATTTGCTTCCGCTCATGCAAGCCATCGCGCAAGAGGGACGCATTGAAGAAGAAATGTTTCTGACCACGTTTCTTTTTGAAGAAGCCAAACATGTTGATTTTTTCAGACGATTTATGGATGAAGTTGCACAAGCAGATATGGATTTGAGTCGGTATCATGGCGACAATTATCGTCATATTTTTTATGAAGCTTTACCAAATGCACTCAATGCGCTTCGCACTGACCCGTCACCTGCTTCTCAAATTCAAGCTTCTGTTACCTACAACATGGTTGTAGAAGGCGTATTGGCTGAGACTGGCTATCATGCCTTTTTCATCATGTTAGAACGAAATGATTTATTGCCCGGCTTACGCAAAGGGATTTCACTGCTCAAGCAAGACGAGTCAAGGCATATTGCGTATGGTGTGTATTTGCTATCTCGTTTAATTGCCGAACATCCGCAAGAATGGGATAACTTGCAAATGCAAATGAATACGCTTTTACCTTCTGCTATCGGTGTGATTGGTGATGCATTTGCAAGTTATGAAGTTGTGCCATTCGGATTGGTTGAAGATGATTTTGTGAATTATGCTATGAGTCAATTTAGCAAACGCTTTGAGCGTTTAGAAAAAGCCAAAGGCGCAAGTTTGGATGAAGTCAATCGCGTGGCGCGGGAAATTGATGAAAGTTAAAACAAAGTCATAAGAGCAGAATCAAATATCCCCGAAGAAAGAAGCGGGTTTTCATCAAAATTGCCGTTGTGGAATTTCATCATCAGGCGTACAATGGAAAAATAAATATCATGGACGATAGTAGTTTAAGATTCTTAAATTAATACTCATCACGTTGCACCTCACTGCGCGTGATGTAAATTCACGCTAGGAGGTTGCTCATGTTGTGTGTTTATAAAACAACAGAGAACGGTCTTGAAACCGTTGAAAATGTTTCAAATGGTGTTTGGGTGAATGCAATTGACCCTACCCATGAAGAAATAGAAAAATTAGTAAATTGGGGAATGGAACTTGATTACATCAATTATTCATTAGATATTGATGAAATGCCGCGTATGGAACGTGATGAAGATTTTACATTCATTTTGTTACGCATTCCCATTCATCAACCTGAGAGTGATATTCCATATAATACTGTACCACTTGGTATTATGATTTTGGGAAATAAAATTATTACGGTTTGTAAATATGAAAGTGACATTTTTAAACCGTTGACCAATGGCAAACATCGTTTTTTGAAAACAGGCAAACGCTATCGCCTCACCCTTTATATTTTCCTTGAAACCGCCGTACGATATTTACATTTATTGCGTGAGATTAATCGTGCCACTGAATTGGTGGAAGACCGTTTACAACGCTCTACACAAAACCGTGAATTGCTTGAATTACTCAAGTATCAAAAAAGTTTAACGTATTTTGCTACGGCACTTCGTTCTAACGAAGTGATGATGGAACGTGTGCAACGCACTCAACTATTTAATTATTATGAAGAAGACCAAGATTTACTGGAAGATGTGTTAACTGAAAATCAACAAGCCATTCAAATGACCAGTATCAATACAGAAATTTTATCAAGCATGATGGATGCATTCGCTTCTATCATTTCAAATAATCTTAATGTGGTCTTGAAAGCATTGGCGGCATTAACCATTCTTTTGAATGTGCCAACCATCGTTGCTTCTTTTTATGGAATGAATGTGAATTTACCCGGCGAAGGTAACCCGCTGGCTTTTCTTACTGTTATCGGAATTTCATTAACTCTAACTGCTATTGCAACATATATCTTTTACAAACGGGATTGGTTCTAATGAATGCTGAATTAATTTTTGATGCCCGCGCTACATTGGGTGAAGGCACTACATGGGATGCCAAAACGCAAACTTTATTTTGGGTAGATATTCTTGAAAAGAAAATCTATGCCGATACTGAATTGTTTATTGAATTAGATGAATTGATTGGATGTTTAGCACCATGTAAAAACGGACATTTGATTCTAGGCAAACGCGCCTCATTCGTTGACCTTGAACTTGCTACACGAGCGCAGACAGTTCTCTACACCCTAACAGAATCTGATACCAACCGCATGAACGATGGCAAATGTGACCCAGCAGGTCGTTTCCTTGCTGGCACAATGTCTATGCAGGAAAAAGAATCAGCAGGGAATTTTTACTCTTTCAATGGAAAAGACGCGAAAGTTTTAATTCCAAATGTTACCATTTCTAACGGCATGGCATGGAGCCCAAACCATAGAACTTTTTATTACATTGATACACCCACGCGCCAAGTGCAAGCCTTTGATTATGATTTGAAAACAGGTGAGATTGCGAATCCTAGAATTGCAATACATATTCCTGAATCATTTGGCTGGCCAGATGGCATGACCTCTGACACACAAGGTAATTTGTGGATTGCGATGTGGGGTGGCGCGCAAATCACAAAATGGAATCCAAATACTGGCGCATTGTTAGAAAAAATATCAGTGCCTGCTTTGAATACTTCATGTTGTGTGTTCGGCGGAAAAAATATGAATGAATTGTTTATCACATCGGCACGGCATGGCATGAGTGATGAAGATATAAAAAAATACCCGCTCTCTGGCGGGTTATTTAAGGTGATTACGAATATAGAGGGAATGCCGACGTTTGAGTTTAATAATTCTTAGGGGCGGCTTCAATTTACTTTAATTGAAGTATTATGAACAAGAAGATTGTTTTTTTGATATCAAGCCTTATTTTGGTTTCAGCATGCTGCCTTTTCAACCTTAACCTAAGGAGATTTCTTCTTGGTTGCTATTGGCAGGAATGCGCTCCCCAAAGAAATTTCCATGTACGTGACTGGAAGATCCCTGTTAACTTCTTCCCAGAAGAAGTTAAAGTTACTGAGATGATGATACCATCCGAAGGTTCAGGAGAAATTGAACGTGGAAGTCAGAATGCTTTTTGGGATAATGGAAATGGCGCTTCGCTGTATAGTATTGACAGATACGCAACAATAAAAAGAGCTTCTGAAAAATATGAAAACAGACTGGATGATATGGTAGACGATGTAACAAATAAAGTTTGGGTCACTCCAAGCGAGATTACATTTTCAAGTTTGACAGCCGATGAGGCTTTTATAGCTTGTGGGACTTGGATAAAATATGGGTGCGGCATGTTGGCACGTTACCAAGAATATGTAATTTTCTTCAACACAATTATTGATGAAGAGATGACATACTCAGATTTTGAGAAAATAGCAATTTACCTTGATGAACAAATAACAAGCCGTCTTTATCCATGAAAGGAAAGCCAAACAGGAAAAAAAATAATGTTTTGTAGAGGCGGCCCTTGTGGTCACCTATTTACTCTTTCATCATCTTATTAAACGCCTCAACCACTTTCGGGTCAAAATGTTTGCCAGATTGTTCATTGATGAAATCCATTGCTTTTTGCTTTTCCCATGCTGGGCGGTAGGGGCGGTCTGAGGTAAGCGCATCCCAAACATCCACGATGGCAAAGATGCGTGCTGAAAGCGGAATCTGTTCACCCTTCAATTGTCGTGGATAGCCGGTTCCATCAAATTTTTCGTGATGACAAAATGGAATATCTAATGCGGGGCGTAAGTATTCAATCGGGTAAAGCATGTCATAAGCGAATTGCGGATGTTGGCGCATTATTTTCCATTCATCATCATTCAACGAACTGGCTTTGTGCAAAATTGCATCAGGCACGCCAAGTTTGCCAATATCATGCAATAATGCGCCACGCCGAATAAATAACAATTCGCCTTCATTGATTCCCATATTGCGTGCTAACTTTACAGAAAGGTCTGTGACGCGCAAGGTATGACCTTCTGTTTCTTTATCGCGCAAATCCATTGCACGAGACCAACCTTCAATGGTGGCATCATAAGCAGATAATAATTGTTCGTGAGCGGTTTCAATGTTGGCGCGTTCATCTAATAATTTACGATAACGATTCAACCGTGTAATGCCAAGCAGACGTGCGCGTAATTCATAACGGTCATACGGTTTAGTGAGGTAATCATCTGCACCGGCTTCTAACCCTTGCAATAAAGATTTTCTATCATCTAATGCTGTGAGGATGATGATGGGGACTTCTGCTAAGTTAGGGTCATTGCGTAAGTGACGGCAAACTTCAAAACCATCCATGCCGGGCATCATCACATCTAACAGAATCACATCGGGGATAAATTTTTGTGCTTTTTCGATGGCTTCTGGTCCATTTTCTGCCATGATGAGTTGATAGTCTTGCCCTTCTAAAATAGATTCAAGCGTGTGTCTGCCGGCGGGTTCATCATCTACAATTAAAATAATGCTGTTGTTATCTCCCATTTTTTCTCCTTATTGATTTTTATCAATTAATCCATATTTGATTGCTAAGCGTACCAAACCTGCCAAATTGCGGACTTGTAATTTTTCCATCATATTGGCGCGATGTTTTTCAACTGTCTTTTCACTAATAGATAAAATTTTAGCAACTTCAATGCTGGTGTGTTCTTCAGCAATTAATTGTAAAATTTCTTTTTCACGTGGTGAAAGCAATTCAAGCGGATTATCCACTTGCTTCATATTCGGGCGGAATGAATCTTCTAGTGCTAGTGATGAAATTGCTTCACCTAAATATGTTTCACCTTTTGCAACTGCCCGAATAGCTTGTAATAATTCTTCGCCTGCTGAAGTTTTTAATACATAACCTTTCGCGCCTGTTTGTAATGCTTGGCGAACCAAGCCTGCATCTGAATACATCGAGACAAATAAAATTTTCACTGATAATTTCAAAGTGCGAATTTGTTCCGCCGCTTGAATACCATTCAAACGCGGCATCATAATATCTAAAACCAAAACATCAGGTTTGAGTTCAGAAGTTAAATCAACTGCTTCTTGACCATTCGAGGCTTCGCCAATCACTTTAATATCTTTATCGCGTTCAAGCAAAGCCTGTAAGCCTGCTCGCACCATCACATGGTCTTCTGCTAACAAAACTCGAATCATCTTTCTAACTCCATTTGTGTTGATTCTTCTAACGGCAAGCTGGCAGAAACAATTGTCCCTTTTGATAATGCTGAGGTGATGGTCAATGCTCCACCGACGAGGGCGAGGCGTTCGCGTAAGTTTGAAATGCCCATGCCATTTTGAGATGTCGAAACAAATCCAATGCCATTATCTTGCACAGTCAAAATAATATTTTTGTTATCAACATTTAAGTCTACCCACACTTGTGTGGCATTTGAATGTTTGATGATATTGGTGAGCGTCTCTTGCAAAATACGATACAACGTGATGGAATGCACATCGGATAATTTTGGAATATCACTATCCGCTTCAAAGGTGACGGGCAAATTGCTTCTGGACCCGAATTCTTTGCTATGCGTTTCAAGTGCAGAGACTAATCCCAAGGTATCTAACAAGGCGGGGCGCATATCTTGCGCAATTTGCCTCATGCGATTGATGATGTGATTCGCATCTTCAATTAATTTATCAAATTCAGTGGTTAAGTTTGTTTGGCTTTGTAAATTTTTTAATTTCAAAATGTGAGCAATCAACGCCTGACCTAAATCATCATGCAATTCGCGTGATAATCTTTTTCTTTCTTCTTCTTGGGCTGAAACCACACGTTCTGCCATCTGACGTAAATTTTCGCGTTGGGTTAATAATGTGCGATAACGGTCTAAACGTAAAATTGTTTTCACGCGCAAACGTAATTCTTGACGGTCTATTGGTTTGGTTAAAAAATCATCGGCGCCGGCTTCAATACCTTGCAGGCGCGAAGCGCGGTCGTCTAAGGCGGTGAGAATGATGATGGGCACCTCAGCAAGTTTCGGCGTAGCACGGAGGCGGCGACAAACTTCAAAACCATCCATGCCGGGCATCATCACATCTAATAAAATTAAATCAGGCATTATTTGTTCTGCCATTTTCAAAGCGTTCATACCATTTTGTGCTTGCGAAATTTCAAAGCCTTGATTATGAAACATTGATTCAAGTGTGGCAATGCCAAGTGGGTCATCATCAACAATTAGGATTTTGCTTTGGGTCGTCATTGTTCTAATCCTGTGTTACATATTTCTCAATAATTTCTATCAGTTCATTTAATTGAACTGGCTTACTCATGTAATCGGTCATACCGGCTTGCAAACAACGTTCACGGTCACCGGGCATGGCTAAAGCGGTGAGGGCGATAATAGGAATGCGGCTCAAATTTTTATCCTTGCGTATTTCTATGGTGGCATCAATACCGTTCATAATGGGCATCATCACATCCATCAGAATCAAATCAGGTCGTTTATCTTTGGCAAAGTAAATTCCTTCTCTGCCATTGTATGCCACGATAACTTCATAGCCTTTATATGTTAGATAATCTTTGACCAACGAAACAATGATGTCTGTATCTTCAACCAACAGAATTGTGCCTTTGCGCTTCGCATCTGACTTTTGATTTGGTAGCACAAGTTCACCAGTGACTTTGGCGGGAGCATTTTGTTCTTCTGCTTCCCACGGTAAGGTGATGGTAAACATACTGCCTTTGCCTACTTTACTTTTTACACTCACCGACCCACCATGTAAACGTACCATTTGTGCTACCAAAGCCAAGCCTAAGCCTGTGCCTTGAAATTCGCGTGCTAAGCCAGCATCAAGTTGCACAAATGACTTGAATAAATATTTCAAATCTTCTTCTTCAATGCCTATGCCGGTATCCCACACCGAAAATGTGACTTCATTTCTTTGTGGGTATCCTCTTACTTCTAAACCAATCTTATTGTTTTCTTCTGTAAATTTAACTGCATTACTCAACAAATTGACTAACACTTGTTTCAAACGACGCTCATCGCCCATGATAGTGGCTACTTCACCATGTACTTTGAATGAAACTTGAATTTTCTTTTTCTGTGCCAATTCTTTAATCATGCGTAAGCTGGCTTGACATAACTTTTCCACCCCGATTGGCTGGAAGGTTAATTCCATGCGCCCTGCTTCGATTTTAGATATATCTAAAATGTCATTGATTAAATCTAATAAATGTTTGCCACTTTCTTTGATAATGCCAACGTATTTTTGTTGTTTTTCATTTAATGCGCCAATCATTTGCTCTTCAAGGCTTTCTGAAATGCCTAAAATTGCATTTAATGGCGTGCGTAATTCATGGCTCATGTTGGCAAGAAATTCATCTTTGACCTTTAGTGCATTTTCCATTTCGGCATTGGCAAGTTTGAGTGCTTCTTCAAACTTTTTGTGTGTGGTAATGTCTCGGCTGGTGCTGAGCACAAGCGTGCGTCCTTGCACTTCAATGGGATATGAATGTAACTCAAGTGTATGTAACTCATCATCGGGTGCATAAAATTTCAACTCAACTGGTGGAATACTTTTTCCTGTCACCACTTCCGTAAGATATTCATTTGCTTTACGAAGTTCATCTGGTGGGAAAAGACTCAACGCCGAAATGTTTTTTCCTCGCAAACTTTCGCGGTTAATTTGATGTTGTATTTCAAAAAACTTATTGACGTCCACCATCATCCCGTCAGATTCCATGACGAAAACAGGGTCAGGCGCGGCGTCAAACAAGAGGCGAGCATACGATTCACTTTCTTCTAAATTTTTCTCAATCTGCTTTCGTTCGGTTACATCTCTACAAATCCCAATAATGCGGTCTGGGGTGTTATCTTCTCCAAACACAGTCACTGCACTCGTGGCTATATAACGAATATTTCCATCTTGCAAAATAATCCGATGTTCATTGTTCAACAATAAATTTTCTGTAAATGCCAATTGAGAATGTATTTGAGATTTTGCAAGGTCTTCTGGATGAATATACTTTGCCCATGTTTCTGGTTTGCCATCAAAAGCACCGACTGGCAAGTGATGAATCATGTGCATGCGTTCATCCCAAACAACAGAATTTTCTCTGGGTTTATATTCCCACACGCCAATCTGCCCGGCATGAGTGGCTAATTCCAAACGGCGTTTGGTGGCTTCAATTTGCATCGTGCGTTCTTGTACACGCTTTTCTAAATCATTAAACAAATTTGCATTTTCAATTGCAATGGCGGCTTGCCCTGCTAATGTTTCTAACAAACGTTTATCATGTTCTGTGAAGGCATCTTCTATTTCACTTTCAACAGAAATAGAACCAATCACACGCTCACCAATTTTGAGCGGTATATACATTCCAGAATTAATATCTGGGAATGTTCTTACAAATCTATCATCTACATTTACATTTGCCACACGAATAGACTTTCCATGCAAAGTAACCCACCCGCTTAACCCTTGTGTGGGATCTGAAATGAGGCTGTTCATTTTTTGGATATATTCCTCTGCCTCATTCGCACTTATATCTGGTTTATTAAACCCAATCAATTTCACACGGTTCGACTCTGAATCATATTCTCGAATGGCAATATGATGCCAATTCATTTTGCGTTCTAATACATCAATTACTTTTTGAGCAATCCCTTTTGGCGTTAACAGTTGACTAATTGCCAAACCGCTTTCATACAACGTTTCTAATTCATTTAACTGACGTTGAATGGCTTGGTCTGCCAAAATGCCTTTGATGTATGTTTTTAACTTTTCAGCAGTTGCGTTTAATACTTGGCGTTCTTCCGATAAAAAGGGTCCTTCATCAGATAGTGGTTTTTCCTCTAAATAAGCTATTTGTGCCACGCCTAATAAACCATTTGGCAATTCAAAAAATTCGCTTAGCATCCAATCGGTTTCTCTAAAATTAGGGGAAGTAAATTGATAACCGTTATAGCCAACGCGCGCGGCGGCAACTTCAGGGTATTGCCAAGCAGCTGGCATGGCATCAGCAACGGCTTGCAAAACTTCAAATTCAGAGCGTGTATCATCCATAAAAATGCGCGAGATGTTATGCAAGAAAGTTAATTCCTTCACCCGCTCGCCCAATTCTTCAATTAACACACGCCGTTCTTCTTCGGCATGTTTACGTTCTGTAATATCTACAATCGAAACAATCACACGTGATAAATCTTCTTCATGCCCCGGCATCACAGACCATGCTATAGAAATTACCAATGGCTCGCCAGTTAACTTGCTATCCGGCATCTCCTGCTCAAAATGGGTATGCCCATTGGCAATGTGAATCAACTCGTTTTTAAATTGTTGCGTAATTTCATTTGCTCGCAATAAGCGAAGCATATTAGTACTTAACTCATCTTTGCTTTTCGCATTAAATAACTCTACAGATGCTTTATTGACATTTAGAATTTTTACCAAAGACGCACATTCCAAAACAATTTCAGGGTGTTCTGAAAAATACGCTTCAAAATCTCTAACGCCAGCCTGTTTCAACTCGTCAATCTTTTGTTTTACGCCAGAGAAATCCTCTTCCCATAACGAAATAGGCGAATCTTCAAAGAGGCTACGATATCTTTTTTCACTTTCTTCCTTAATTTCACTGGCTTGTATTCTCTCGGTAATATCTTGCATTGCGCCAATCATTTTTACTGGCTTGCCTATTTCATCTCGACTAATATATCCACGGTCTTCTACAATTGTATAAGTATTATCTGCCCGACGAAAGCGGTATGTACCGACCCAGAAATGCGCATCTGAATTTAAAGCTTTTTGAATACTCGTTTCAACATGTTCAACATCCTCAGGGTGAATATTACCTAACCAAGACTCTGAGTTGGGCTTAATTTCCTCAAATTTATATCCAAACAGTGAGAAAAAAGTTTCATTCCACCAGACCGCGTCAGTTTGCAGATCCCAATCCCAAATGACATTAAAAGTAGCACGGTTTGCTAGAGCATATCTTTCTTCGCTTTTGCGAAGTTTTTCTTCGGCTATCTTTTGCTCGGTAATATCTTCACCAACAGATTGATATTCGAGAATTTCACCTTTTTCATTAAATAAAGCTCGGTCGGTCCACCTTTGCCAATTAACTTTACCTGTTGAGTCAATGGTTTTATATTCGTATGTAACAAAAGAGTTTTCCTGAGAAAGCGCGAGGTATTTTTGCTTTATAACCTCTTGCTCTTCTTGTGGAATTAAATCAAATAAATTGCTTCCTAAAAGTTCATCATAACTTTTGTTGAAGTATTGGCAATAAAATTTGTTGATGAATGTCAACGTACGGTCTGCTAGGAAGCGACACATCATTAAAGGTGTATCTTCCACGATGCTTTTATATCTTGCTTCACTTTTTTGCAATTCTTGTCGTGCGCGAATTCGCTCGGTTATATTTTCGTGTGCTACAACAATTCGACGATTTTCTCCTTCTCCAAACCCCGTAACACTTAAATTGAACCAACGTTTTTCATGTGGGGCATGACAAGGATACTCAAATAAAAATTCCTTTTCTTTGCCATGTATCACAGCACGAATGCCAGCCGCCATTTCTTTTGCGCCTTCAGAGCCAACACCTTTTGCTGAGTCACACACTGCAAGATAATTTGCTCCTTCAAATATATTTGCTTTGATTGGAGGATTAGACTCGGCAAACTTTCGCCATGCCTGATTGACCGCGATGATTATTCCGTTTTTATCAAGTACGGCAATATGTGCTGAAAGAGCATCTAGTGTTAAATTTGCAAATAACTCGGACTCGCGCAATGCCTGTTCAGATCGTTTCCGTTCGGTGATGTCTAACGTGGTGACGATGACTTTGGAATAATCATGCTCATGCCCTGGCACCACAGACCAATTTAGGCTGATTTCAAGCGGCTCACCACTTAGGGTTTTATCTGCTCCATCCCAATGATTTTCTAGTTTCCCTTCTGCAATGGCAAGAAAATCTTCAGGGTTATTTTCTATTTCACCTTCACTTCTGGTTTCTAAATCATTAAATAATTCTTCTTTGCTTTTTGCACCATACATCGTTAGGGTGGCTTGGTTTACGTCTAAGATTCTGATAGACGAAGCGAGACCTGCTACCACGTCTGGATGTGAAGCGAAGTAAGTGCGAAAATCTGTCACGCCTTGTAATTTGAGTTCATCTATTTTTTTCTTGGCTTCTGAAAGGTCTTCTTCCCAAAGTGGAATGGGGGAATTGTCAAAAAAACTACGATAACGATTTTCACTGGCTTGTAATGCATTGCTTGCCTGTTTTTGTTCTGTGACGTCACGCGCCATACCACGCACAATGGGTTCTTTTAATCCATCGCTTCTGAGGGTGTTGTTGTATTCCCAAATGCGGGTTTCGCCATTCGCAATGATGACGTGCATCTCGCCATGTGCGCTACCTTTTTTCTTAATATTTTCAAGGTAGATGTCAAAGTTTTTTTTGCTTTCTGGGGTTAGGGCATTTCTCAAGTTTGTTTTTAGTAAAACTTCACGTGGATAACCTGTCAATTTGACAGCGGCATCGTTCACCGAAAGCAGGTTGCCTTGCATATCATGCGTGCAGATTAAAGCCTGTGTGTTTTCTACTAAATCACGATATAAAAATTCGCTTTCTTCTAAGGCTTGCCTCGCCAGTTTTTGTTTGTTAATATCTTCAATTTGGGAAATGAAAAATAAAGGCTTTTTGTTTTCATCTCTTGCGATGGAAACCGAAAGTAAAACCCAAACACTATCTCCATTTTTATGGAAATATCTTTTTTCCATGTTGTAGTTTTCAATTTTCCCCTCAATCATTTGTTGCACGTTGCTTAAGTCTAAATCTAAATCATCAGGATGTGTAATATCTTGAAAGGTGAGGTTCATTAATTCATCTTCTGAATACCCCACAATTTCACAAATTTTTTTGTTTACTTTTAGCCATTTGCCTTCTAAAGAAACCAAAGCCATACCAATCGCCGAATATTCAAAGGCGTTCTTAAATATTTCGTTGCTCTGAAAATGAGTTTCTAAATCTGGTTGGGTTGGAGCAACGGCAGGTGGTTTTGCTTTTCGTACAGCCATACTTTTTCTCTGGCAATCATTTTCACACACTAAGGTAAAAAAAAGAATAAGGGAAACCCCTACCTAAATTTTAAAATAAAAAGACCACCATGCAATGGTCTTGGGTGCTGAGAGGAGATTTGTTGAGCATTGCGAAATCCCGAGCAAATAAAAAGACCACCATACAGTGGTCTTGAGTGCCGAGGGGGAGATTTGAACTCCCGACCAAGGGCTTATGAGTCCCCTGCTCTGCCACTGAGCTACCTCGGCGTGGTCAAAGCGGGGCAAATGTTACTATGAGAGGGGGCAATTGTCAACAAAAATACCCATTTGAACAATTGAAATGATGCAAAATTCATAACAAAAACAATTCAAGAAAAATTTAACAAACAATCTGCTACACACCCTGCTATAATAGGCAAATGAATATCTTGGTGATGGAAAACGACCCCAAAGAATGGGCAGTCATTCAACAAACCTTGGGCGGCAAAAAGCATATCTTAATTCCAGTGCCGAACGGCGAACAAGCATGGGAATATATTCAATCAGGTGAAGCGCGCTTCGTTATCGCGAGTTGGGAAACCAGCGACGTGAAAACATCAAACTTTATTTCGCGTGTGCGCACCTCCACATTAGCACAATCCATTTACATTCTTTTGATTACCCCAAAAAGTGAAGTAGGAATTCCACTCAATCAAATTGACGACACGATTCCAAGCCCGCTCAAACCTGCTGACTTAAAGAATCGCGTGATGATAGCCGAACGCATCATTTCTTTAACGTCTAGCCTGAGTGAAGCGCGGGAGCAGTTAGAGAATCGTGCAGTATTTGACGATTTAACCGGCTTTATCAATCGCGCCGCATTTTTACGCCAATCTACTGGAGAGTTAGAGCGTTCAAGGCGTGCTTCCATGCCGTTGAGCTTAATCGCCTTAGATATTGATAACTTCAAAGCGATTAATGATAGCCATGGCAGTGAAATTGGCGATGCAGTTTTGAAAGTTGTCTCTCAAGTGATTCGAGAAAAAAGCCGCCCGTATGATTGTATTGGCAGATGGTCTGGGGATGAGTTTGTGTTGGCATTACCCGGCGTGATTGGCGCGGACGCGGAAAAAATATCAGAACGAATCATTGCTGGGGTTCGCGGTACCAGAATTGAGGTCAAGAAAGATGCGCCGTTGACCGTGAATGTAAAAGTGAGCGCGGGAATTTCATCTTTGAGCCGCATTACTACATCTACTGAAATGGAACCAATTATTCAACAAGCGCGCCAAGCCATGTCTCGTGCGAAAGAGGCGGGGGGCAATCAGGTATTTTTAATTTACACCTAAAGCATTCAAAATAAATAAAGCCGCCATACCGACGAGAATGGTTATCATTATATTTCTTGTAAACCAAGCAGTGATGATGGCGAAGATGCCTGCCAGCAAGCGAAAGTTTGTGAATTGAAAATTTAATTCACCATCTTGAATGAATAATTCGGGAAAGATAATGGCAGATAAAACAGCAGGTGGGACGTAGTGCAATGCTTTTTTAAGTGTTTCTGGAATTTCAAATTTTCCGAATAAATAAATCAGTGAAAATCTCATCCCAAATGTGATGAGACCACCAATTAACATAACAAGCCAAATATTATTCATGTGTCTCTCTTTGGGGATTTGATTTTTCTAATAAAGTACCGACGATAATTCCGACCAATGCGGCGAGGATTAATCCTAATCTGAATGGCAGGTTAAATGCTAATAATGCTGTAATTCCTGCGCTTAACGCGGCTACTATCATCGGTGTTTTTCTTAATACAGGTACAACCATAGCAATGAACGTTAATGGCAATGCAAAGTCAAGTTGTAAGTTATCTGGGATTCTGGCTCCGAGAAAAATTCCTAACGCCGTGCTGATTTGCCAATTTGTCCATAATGCTAAACCTGCTCCCAACAAAAAACAATGACTATGTGGTTTCACGCCTTCTTTTTCATATTGGATAATACTTGGCGCATAGGCTTCATCTGTTAATAAGTAAGATAACAATGCTTTCCACTTTGTTGATAAATGTTTTAGGTATGGTGCAAGTGAAGCACTGTATAACATGTGACGTAAATTTACAACCGCAATGGTTAAGATAATTACTAAGCCTGGCGTGGCTTCGCTGACTAATTGCGTTGTAATAAATTGTGCCGACCCTGCAAACACAATAGATGACATCATTTGTGATGCAAAAGCAGATAAGCCTGCATTCATTGCCAATGCGCCATAAATCATGCCAAATGGAAACACGCCGACTAGCAATGGGATTTCTGCTTTGATGCCATCCCAAAATGCTTTTCTTGATTCTGTCATTGATTCTCCGTGATGATTTGTAGAGGCGAGGTTATCTCGCCCTTTAATTGGGCAGGGAAACCCTGCCCCTACGATTTACCAATAATTTCTTTTGCAACTCGTTGACCACTCTCCACAGCCCCTTCCATATATCCTTGAATCGGTGAGGCGTGTTCCCCTGCAAAATACAATCTTCCTGCTGGTGTGAATAAAGTTTGCCAATGTTCTGTCACTTGATTTGGCGAAAGTGCCATATATGAACTTCTTGTAAAAGGTTCATTAATCCATGCAACTGTGGCTGTATTTTCAATTAAATCTGATGAACCGGGAAATGCTTTTTCAATCACAGATACAGCAGTTTTGATTCTTTCTGTGTCCGAAAGTTTAGATAATTCTGCGCCGGGTTTTCCGCCCGTGTAAGCAGTGATAATGCCATGGTCATGTTCAATGTGATTCGTCGCACCCCACGTCATCACAATGGGTTCATCTGTATACAAACGCCCATTCCAGCCGATTTCTTTCCAAAATTGCTTTCGATATTCAACCAAAACTTTGGTCACCGCCCCATAAGAAATTTCATCTACAAGCTTTTGATGAGCCACTGGCAATGATGAATTGAAATCAATCAGGCGTGCCACAGTTAAAGGAACTGCCAAAATCGCAAAATCAGATCGAAGCGTATGAAAAGAATCGACTTGTTTGTATTTAACAGTCACACCGTTACCTTGAATCTTAATCGATTCAACCACAGTATTCATGCGCACATCGGGTAAAGCATTTGCAATTGCCTTTGGTAATAAATCATTTCCACCGATGATTCTATAATTTGGCTTATCCTCTTCTGGGTCACTGTAAAACAAAGAAGCATTTCTAGCAAAATCTAAAAAAGAAAAATCTTCAGGCTCACAAGTAAACTCGGCGCGAATGTGGCAAACAAATAAATCTTTTGCTATCGGGTGAACATTTTGTGATTGAATCCACTCCGCCACATTTTTCGCATCTAATTCTTTTGCGTTCGACGCGGTTTGTGGATTGCTAGGGTCATTTACAAGTTTCCCAAGTTTTGATAACTCAACCCACATTTTATGATATTCATCTTCAAGGTTTGCACCCCAAATTTTTTCATCACTTAACAAACCAGCCTTATTTCTAAACAATCCCCAATCACCCGATTCAGCGTGCCAACCTCCCAAACTACCAAGCGTCAAATTAAATTCTTTCGCAAGCGCAAGCATACGTTTATGCCGATGGTCAATAAACTCGCCGCCACCTTCTGCCACCAAACCATCTGAAAATTCATGCAACGAAAACACACGTCCGCCCACACGGCTTCGCGCTTCCAACACAGTTACATCCCAACCTGCTTTATGCAACTCATACGCGGCAGAAAGTCCTGCCATCCCAGCACCAATGATTGTTATTGATTTTTTTGTCATAGGAAGGGGATTTTATCATTTGGATAAAAAAAACGCCTCGCCCTTGAGACTGTTTTCGCTTCATTTTTAATAAGTGGATACTTGATTCTGTTTCTTCAACTTTTATCAAAAATGACGCCTATCATTTTGCATATTTTAGAATTTCAATTCGTTTTTTCTAAATTTCATCATTCTAGATATAATTGGACTTAGGAGTATTGAAATAATGGAATTTATCCCCACAAAAATACCTGATGTCATCTTAATTAAACCAAAAGTATTTGGAGATGAACGCGGATTCTTTCTTGAAACATACCGTGAAGATAAATTTACGGCAGCAGGTATTTCAGCAAAATTTGTGCAAGAAAATAACTCCACATCAAGAAAAGGAGTTTTACGTGGTTTACATTATCAGATTAAACAACCACAAGCAAAATTAATACGCGTTGTAGTTGGTGAAATTTTAGATGTAGTAGTAGATATCCGGCGTAACTCACCAACTTTTGGTGAATGGGTTGGTATAATCCTTTCAGCTGAGAATAAACATCAACTATGGATTCCAAATGGATTTGCACATGGTTTTTGTGTGTTAAGCGAACAAGCTTACGTAACCTATAAAGTAACAGATTATTATGCTCCAGAGTTTGAACGTAGTATTCTATGGAACGACCCGCAACTCGGCATTGATTGGCAACTTTCTATGCCTCCGATTTTGTCCGAGAAAGATTTAGCTGGAAAGTTATTGAAAGACTCTGAAATATTTGAATAAAGGTTAATTTATTAAATGAAAAATGTAATGGTAACAGGCGGAGCTGGATTTATCGGCTCGAATTTTATTCGGTATTTCTTAAGTATCGAGACTGATATTAAAGTTTTTAATTTTGATGCACTCACCTATGCAGGCAATGCAGGTAATTTAGCAGACGTAGTTAATGACCCTCGTTATATTTTTATACAAGGAAACATTTGTGATGCAGAATTTGTAAGCCAAACATTACGCGAATATCAAATAGATACAATTGTGCATTTTGCGGCAGAGACTCATGTAGACCGTTCTATTTTGGGTCCGCGCCAGTTTGTTGAAACGAACATGATGGGTACATTCACACTGCTTGAAGAGGCGAGAAAATTTTGGATTGCTGAATCAAATATCCCCGAAGTGGCGAAGCGTTTTCATCATGTTTCAACTGATGAAGTGTTTGGGTCGCTTGCTCCACATGAACCTGCATGGACGGAAGAAACTCCGTATGCTCCCAATTCACCGTATGCCGCGTCTAAAGCATCTAGTGACCATTTAGTTCGTGCGTATGGTCATACATATCAATTACCTTTTACAATTACAAATTGTTCTAATAATTACGGTCCGTATCAATTCCCTGAAAAATTAATTCCGCTGATGATATTAAACGCAATTGAAGGGAAACCTTTGCCTGTGTATGGTGATGGCCAACAAATTCGAGATTGGTTACATGTGCAAGACCATTGTGAAGCCATTTATCTTGTTTTGAAAAAAGGTAGAGTTGGCGAAACTTATAACATTGGCGGTGTGAATCAGCCTGCCAACTTAACAATTGTTGAAACAATTTGTGATATTTTAGATGAAGTTCACCCAAACACTGCGCCGCATAAAAAATTAATAACATTTGTCAAAGATAGATTGGGTCACGACCGCCGTTATGATATTGATACAAAAAAAATTAACAACGAATTAGGATGGCAACCGCGTCATACCTTAACCTTAGGCTTGCGCGATACTGTCCTGTGGTATTTATCTCACCTCGACTGGGTCAACGCGATTCGTCATAAGCAAGAATATCAAGGTTGGATGGACGCGAATTATAAATCGCGTTAGACGGAGAATATGATGAAAGGAATTATCTTAGCAGGTGGACGTGGTACTCGCTTACATCCACTGACCTTAGCGATTAGTAAGCAAATTTTGCCAGTGTATGATAAACCGATGATTTACTATCCATTGTCAATGTTGATGTTGGCAGGAATTCGCGATATTTTAATAATTAGCTCTCCGGAAGATTTGCCATTGTTTCAACGCTTGCTTGGTGATGGAAAACAATGGGGAATGAGTTTTTATTATGCTGAACAAGCCGAACCTCGAGGCTTGGCTGATGCATTTTTGGTTGGTGAAGAATTTATTAATGGGGAAGAAGTCTGCCTTATTTTGGGTGATAATATTTTCTTTGGGCATGGTTTGCCCGAGCAACTTCAAGAAGCGGCTAATTTACAAAATGGTGCGTTAATTTTTGCATATCCAGTCAATGACCCTGAAAGATATGGCGTGATTGAGTTTGATGAAAATGGTAAAGCCATTAGCCTTGAAGAAAAACCAAAGCAACCACGTTCTAATTATGCAGTCCCCGGTTTATATTTTTATGATAAACGAGTAGTTGAGTTTGCTAAGTCACTCAACCCCTCTGCTCGCGGAGAAATTGAAATTACAGATTTGAATCGTATTTATTTAGAGAGTGGCGAATTACAAGTGACTCCACTTGGGCGCGGTGTGGCATGGTTAGATGCAGGTACACATGAGTCACTTTTACAAGCGGCAAATTTTATTCAGGCTGTACAGGAACGCCAAGGGTTGATGATTGCTTCGCCGGAAGAGATTGCGTTTGGTCAGGGATTTATTTCTGTTGAGCAGGTAAAAAAAATAGTATCTAAAATGGGTAGTAGTAGTTATGGTACTTACCTTCTTAGCTTAGTTGGTAAATAAGAAATTTTGATAAAGAGTCATCATGTCGAAAAAAAGTAATCAGGTAATTGTTGAATTTGATGCGTCTGAAAAAACAACTCTAATAGGATTTCTTTCAAGAAATATCTATGAATTAATAATTTATCGCTATGCTTTATATAATTTTATTAATACAAATCTAAGTTCACGCTATCGCCGTTCTACAATTGGCTTTTTCTGGAGCTTGCTTAATCCTTTATTCACCATGGTAATTATGGCAATTGTATTTTCTTCATTGTACAACCTCCCATTTACGCAGTTTAGCTTGTATTTATTTAGTGGGCTGTTGCCATGGAATTTAATTACGACTAGTCTCATTAATGGTTCTGTCTCGTTAATCACTGCAGAGGCATATCTTAAGAAAGTATATATCCCAAAAATATTGTTTCCATTAACATCTTTAGGAGTTGAGATAACAAACTTTCTTTTTAGTCTTATAAGTTTGTTTTTGCTTTCGATATTTTTGGGAGCTGGGTTTAGTATAAGTTTGTTGTTTTTGCCACTCGCATTACTGATATTATCTCTGTATTTATTTGGGCTTACTTTATTAATTAGTATAGTAACAATTTATTTTAGAGACTTAACACATATTTTACAAATTATGCTGTTAGGGCTTTTTTATTTTACCCCGGTGCTTTATCAAGTCGATATGCTTTCGGATAACTTAAGAGAAATGATTAAATTCAACCCCTTTTATTATTTTATAAATATATTTCATCTGATTATATACGAATCAAAGATACCAAGTATAAATGAATGGCTTCCTTGTATTGTATTTGCAATTATTAGCGCGTTTTTGGGAATTATTGTTTTTCAAAAAAAAGAAAGTGATATTATTTATCGATTATGAATGCTTTTATCCAACTTGAAAAAATTTCTGTTAAGTTTAGAATTTATCATAACCCCAATCCTTCTTTAAAAGATACTTTTGTGAATTGGTTTATGGGGAATAAAAAACTAGATGATTATCGAGATTTTTATGCTCTCGATGAAGTTACACTGCAAATTAATTCTGGAGATAGAGTCGGTATTGTTGGATTGAATGGAGCTGGTAAATCAACACTGTTGAAAACAATATCTGGAATTTATAGACCGCATCAAGGGAAAATTAAGATTCGTGGCAAGGTTACCCCTTTAATGGAGTTGGGAGCCGGCTTTGATCCTGAACAAACTGGTAGGAAAAATATTCTTCTTTACGGTGCTTTGCTTGGTTTTTCACCTTCAATTATGAAAGATAAAGAAAAAGAAATTGAAGAATTTTCGGAGCTAGGAGATTTTCTTGACCTACCTGTTAAGTATTATTCTAGTGGCATGTTTGGGCGTTTAGCATTTTCCATTGCTACTATGACAGAACCTGAAATTTTAATGATTGATGAAGTTTTCTCAACAGGAGACGGACATTTTGTAGAGAAAAGTACTAATCGCATACAAAAAATGGTTGAGGAATCCTCAATTTTGGTTGTTGTGTCTCATAATATTAGTCATATCCGAAAGCTTTGTAATAGAGTTATCTATTTGGATAAGGGAAATATATTAGGCGATGGGTCACCAGAAATAGTATTAGAACAATATCATCAGAAAATTTTGAGCATTAATTAGATTTAATTATAAAGATGAAAATTCTTTTGTTCGGGAAAAACGGTCAACTAGGTTGGGAATTGAATCAAACTCTTGCCCCATTAGGTGAATTAACTTCTCTTTCTTCTAAAGAACTAGATGTTAAAAACCTTATTGAATTAAAAAATGTTATCAATACCATAAAACCAAACCTGATTGTTAATGCTACTGCCTATACAGCGGTAGACCGTGCAGAGCAGGAGCCTGAAATTGCAATGCAAGTTAATGCATATGCTCCGGCAGTAATGGCAGAATGTGCTAAAAAAATAGGCGCGGTTTTGATTCATTATTCTACTGATTATGTGTTTGATGGCGAAAAGAAAATACCTTATATAGAAACCGATAAAACGAATCCGTTGAACATGTATGGTCAAAGCAAACTGGAGGGAGAGCAGTCTATCAGTCAAGTAGGAGGCGTGCACGTCATCTTACGAACCAGTTGGGTTTATAGCCTACGTGGTGATAACTTCGTTACGAAAATTTTATCTTGGGCGAGCCAAAAAGAAACATTAAGAATTGTCACCGACCAAGTTGGAAGCCCCACATGGTCAAAAACACTGGCAGATGTTACAAGCAAAATGATTGCAAATAGTTTGCCCAATGTTGTAGAGTATTTTTCAGATAAAAGCGACATATATCATGTAGGTGGATTGGGAAGTGTTTCACGATTTGATTTTGCAAATGAGATTTTACGCCTCATGCCTACGGGGAAATATGTTACCCAAAACCTGTTGCCTGCTCTTACTTCTGATTTTCCCACCCCTGCTCGCCGCCCACTTTTTACGCCATTAGATTGTTCTCTTTTTGAAAAAATATTTGAAATAAAACTACCAAAGTGGGAAGACTCTCTACAAATTGCATTAAATTAAGGAAAACACCTTACAGACTCATTTCATAGGACATCCGTCCTATGCTTATTTAATGTTTTTGGTTTAGAATTCATTAGCTAGAATTTACAATACAAAAATTAAATCCCACATTTATTTTATAAAACATAAACCTTATGATGGTTTGTTCTGGAGGTAGACATGCGAAAAAATTTTAAGAATATAGCGATGTTAATTGCTTTCTTACTGGGTATCATTTCCCCAGTTGATGGACAAGTGGTTGAAGCAAAGGCGAACCCAACAAATGCTACTCAGTCGGAGGAGAATGGTATTCCTACGAACCGCATCATTGTTAAATATAAAGATGGCACTAGCGCCCCATTTACCCCATCTTACACACCACAACAAATCGAAGATCGGGTAAGTGCCGCTTCGGCAGTTGAGTTAGATTATGTGCGCCCAATGGGAGAGGGAGATGCCCATGTTTTACAACTACCAGAGCGCATGCCAATTGCGGAGGTAGAAGCAATTACACAACAAATAGAAACTCTACCTGAAATAGAATACGCTGAACCAGACCGAATTTATACAGTTGCACTTGATCCTAACGATATAGCATATGACAATGATAATCAATGGAATCTCAATGGTACTTGGGGAATTAACGCACCTAGTGCCTGGGACCTTACACAAGGGTCATCTAGTGTTGTCGTTGCAGTGGTAGATACGGGATATACAGAACACCCAGAACTAGATGGAAGACTTATCGAAGAAGGCGGTGATGTATATGGATACGATTTTATTAGTTTTGCTACTGAAGCAAACGATGGTAATGGACGAGATACTGACCCAAGTGACCCCGGAGATTGGATAACTGATGCAGAGAACGACGACGCCCCCTTTGTTGGTTGCCCTGTAACCGATAGTACTTGGCATGGAACTCATGTAGCAGGAATCATTGGTGCCCAAACAAATAATGGAGCCGATATTGCCGGTATTGATTGGAATGCTAAAATTTTGCCGGTGCGTGTTTTAGGGAAGTGCGGCGGTTATCTATCTGACATTGCAGATGGGATGCGTTGGGCGGCTGGTTTAACTGTAAGCGGTGTATCTGCTAATTTACACCCTGCTGATATTATTAACTTAAGTTTAGGTGGACCAGGTACTTGTAGTTTGACAGAACAAAACGCAATTACAGCTATTGTAGAAGCCGGCGTAGTGGTGGTTGCGGCGGCTGGTAATGATAATATAAATGTGTCTGGATACAGCCCAGCAAATTGTAACGGCGTAATATCTGTAGCCGCTACAGATATTGCTGGACAGAAGGCAGGCTATAGTAACTTTGGTGCAGGAATTCATATTAGTGCCCCAGGTGGAGATGAAGATGATGAGATTGTATCCACCTCAAATACTGGCACAACTGTTCCAGTTGATGATGCCCTTGAAGAAAAATCAGGGACGAGTATGGCGGCTCCGCATGTGAGTGGCGTATTAGCTTTGATGTTTGCAGTCAACCCGAATTTAAACCCAGACCAAGCTTTACAACTTTTGCAAAACACAGCCAAGGGTTTTCCAGGCGGTGGCAGTTGCAATACAACCAATTGTGGAAGTGGAATTGTAGATGCGGCGGCGGCAGTTGCGGCGGCGGCGGCTCCAGACTTAATAGTGACAGGTTATGAACTACGCAACGAAGCTAATAATGCTGTCATCGCTCCAGCTGATATTAATGACAATGAAGCGTTTCATATTAGATTATCTATAAAAAACCAAGGTGGGGATAATGCCGGTTTATTTTACCCCGGTGTTTTCTTAGATGGTAAACCCAATTATGGTCCTGATAATGATGACTATCCGTTTGGTCAAATTACTTATTTTAATGATTTCAAAATTATCTATGGAAGCAATGGTTGTCTTGCTTATGACCCTGAAGAAAACCTTGACCCCATGGGTGATACATGTAACGCAGTACGCGGTAACTACACTGTTTTTGATTTTCCCCCGCCTCTTCCTGCTGGTGCCAGTACAACTGTAGATGTCTATATTGGCTATACTGAAGAGGATTATCCCAATCCAGATTATGATGCTGTTGATGTTCGCACAGGGTTACCTGACGGAAATTATCAAATCTATTTGTATGCCGACCCTTCTGGCACTGTGGAGGAGAGCATTGAGGATAATAATGAATATGGTCCGATTATACTTAACATAGATAGTGAAACTTATCCTCCTACACTTTTAGTCAATTCTGTTTTACCAACTAGTCGAACACCATACGTTGGGAGTCCGGTGACGATTTATAATACAGTTATTAATGCCGGGGCTTATCCAGCAAGCGGAGTTACTCTATCTATGGTAAATCAACCGCCAGGTACTTTTTCTTACCGTCAATCTAATTGTTCTAATAATTCATTAATAGGTGGTATTAATCCATCTATTACAATTGCATCAGGTGCGGTTGCTTGTTATGTGTTAACCTTTACCCCATCTGCTCCATTTGCAGCTTCAAATGTTCATATTAGAGCGCAAGCAAGTAATGCCGCAGGTACAAATTTATTATTAGGAATTAACACATGGCTCTTGCGTGCAACAAGTAGCGCGGGACCTGATATTATTGCACTTACAACAACAACAGATTTTCATCAAATTGCATGCTCTGGCACAAAAGCATTTGCTGTCGCAAGCTCTAATGTGGGTACTGCAACAACTGGCAATATTTCTGTCACAGCTAATACAGGTTCTACCGTATTGCCATTAAGTATTTCAATTTCAGAAACTAATCCGAGTACAGGTGTCATTATTGGAGATCATATTTTAGAGAATATAGGAGCTGGCGAAAACCGTACAGTGGTTGTGTTTGTAACTTTCCATGGTTGTGTAAGCTTTGATCCTGCAAACAAACGGATCTTTATTGAGTTTAGAGATGCTTCTAACAATGTAGTTGGCTCTACTAGTACAGCTGTTTCTACAAACAGATAAAAGCTATTAGTCCTTAAAACTTTCAATTAATTTGCAGTGAGTTGATTTAACTCACTGCAAATTCCATTTAAGAAAGATTGGGGTATTGACTTTCCATATTTAAAAAGCTATAATTTTAAAAGTTTAGAAACAAGGAGGTATAACTATGCAATCCACATTTTTAAAAACAAAAAAGTCCTTTACTTTACTAATGATATTAGCAATTCTTTTTTCTATCAGTAGTAGTGTTCAAGCACAAGGTGAACCACCACCACCAGAAACTCCTAAGATTATAGGTGGTACCCTTGCTGCACAAGGCGAAATTCCTTGGCAGGTTGCTTTAATTGGTGGTGATGCAATTGATTTATATTTTGGGCAATTCTGCGGTGGTTCTTTAATCCATCCAGAATGGGTCTTAACGGCGGCTCATTGTATAACTGAATTTGATGGGTCTGTAAGTATCCCGTCATCAATTGATGTGGTGGCTGGAATAAATAGTCTTTCTGCAGTGAGTGGTTATCAACGTAGAGATGTAATCCAAATTATTCGACATCCTTCCTATACACACTCTTCCTATGATCATGATATTGCTCTCATGAAATTAGCATCTCCGGTCACTCTTGGAGGTACTGGAACTGGAGCAACTTCTACAATACCTCTTGTATTTCCAAGTATTGGTAGTTTAGAAGGGGTGAATGCTTTGGTAAGTGGTTGGGGGAATACTAGTACATCATCTTCATCCTACCCTTATGATTTGTATAAGGTAACAGTTCCAATTATTTCCAACTCAGTATGCAATAACAGTGCTCATTATAATGGTGCCATTACAAATAACATGTTATGTGCTGGTTATGATGTTGGGGGTTATGATTCATGTCAGGGTGATTCAGGAGGGCCTCTTGCAGTTTATAATACGAATCAATATCAACTAGTGGGCGTTGTATCGTGGGGCATTGGATGTGCACAACCCAATAAGCAAGGTGTTTATGCACGAGTTTCTCAATATGTCACTTGGATACAAAGCAGTATTGGAACCTCACTTGTAAATTCTGTTTTACCTACTAGCCGTACTGTTGAAGTAGGTAACGTTGCTACAATTTTTAATACTGTTGTTAATGCTGGTTCTACTACTGCAGAAAATGTTACATTATCAATTACCCCTGCCCCCCCAGGAACTTTTGTTTATTCTCAAACTAACTGTGCTACAAACGTGCTAATTGGCCTTCCAAACCCAACTCTAAACATTCCTGCAGGTGGTGTGGTATGTTATGTTTTGTCTTTTACACCAAGTGCTCCGTTTTCGGCAACAAGTGTACAAGTCCTTGCCAGTGCTGATAACGCTTTATCAACAGACTTATTATTAGGAATTAACACATGGTTGTTACGTGCGACGAATAGCCCAGGACCGGATATTATTGCACTTACTACAACTACCGATTTCCACCAAGTAGCTTGTTCAGGTCTAAATGCATTTGCGGTAGCCAGTTCTAATGTAGGAGCTGCTGCAACGGGCAACATCACTGTAAGTGCAAATACTGGTACAGTTTCTTTACCTCTTAATATATCTATTCAAGAAACAGACCCTGGAACTGGTACTGTAATCGGTGATAACATATTAGAAAATGTCGGTGCAGGAGAAAACCGAACAGTAGTTGTTTTTGTGACGTTCAATGGATGTGTTGCTTTCAATCCTGCGGCAAATCGCATCTTTATTGAATTTAGAGATGCATCTAACAATATTTTAGGTTCTACTTCTACTGCTGTCTCTACGAATCGGTAAGTTTTAGAAAAAATAATTAATTCAGGCATCTCATTAATGAGATGCCTGAATTAATTTAATATATTGGAGTACAATACTTTCACTTTGTAGTATATTATAAAAAATATGCGGTTTATCAAAATAATTTTAACATTCTGTTTACTCTTTCAATCAACGGCAACCAAGCCAGTTCAAGCACATCAACAAAGTACTGTAGATTTTCCATCTGAAAGCAAATCTCAGTTCCCTCAGAATTTAATCTTTGAAGAAATAATAAATGGATTAATATCCCCTGTTTTTATTACACATGCTAATGATGGAACCAGTCGTTTGTTTGTTATTGAAAAAGCTGGGTATATTCGTGTTTTTAATAATAACTCCTTATTGCTTACACCTTTTTTAGATATAAATTCTATTGTAAATTCTGAAGGGGAAAGAGGGTTGTTTGCGTTAGCATTCCATCCTGATTATCAAATAAATGGTCGTTTTTATATTGTTTACAACAACAATTCTGGAGCACTTGTACTTGCCAGTTTTCTTCGTTCACCTAACGATATTAATGTAGCTGATTCTTCAAGTCAAAATATCCTGTTGACTATTCCAAAAAATTATTCTAATCATAATGGAGGCACGCTTGCTTTTGGAGTAGATAGTTATTTATATTGGTCAACCGGAGATGGTGGCGGTGGTGGTGACCCTGATAATAATGCACAGAATTTGAATTCATTATTGGGGAAGATTATTCGTATAGACGTTGATGCTGCATTCCCTTATACTATTCCCCATACAAATCCATTTTATAATAGCACTGACCCCTTAATTCGCCAAGAAATTTGGGCTTATGGTTTAAGAAACCCTTGGCGTTTTTCCTTTGATCGATTGACACATGACCTTTATGTAGGTGATGTTGGACAAGGTGCTAGAGAAGAAATTAGTTTTCAACCAGCTGATAGTATAGGCGGAGAAAACTATGGCTGGCGAATTATGGAAGGTAGTTTATGCTATAACCCGTCAAGTGGATGTGACCAAAGTAATAAAGTATTACCTATTGCAGAATATAATCACTCACTAGGCTGTTCAGTCACAGGTGGGTATGTCTATCGTGGCCAGGTGTATCCTGAATTCCAAGGTGTATATTTTTATGGTGATTTTTGTAGTGGCAAAATTTTTAGCCTTTACCATGACCCTGTGAATGGATGGATACATACCCAGATTGCAGATACATCTTACTCAATTTCGACTTTTGGTGAAGACGAAGATGGAGATATATATTTTGCCGATTATTCGGGCGGGAAAGTATATAAACTCACATTTCCTACTACAGTAGTGAATTCAGTATTACCTACTAGCCGTAGTGTTCAAGTGAATACAACTGCAACAATTTTTCATACAGTGATTAATGCTGGAGTAAACATTGCCCACAATACCGTGCTTTCAATCTCTAAAATTCCTTCTGGCGCAATATCTGGAGATTTCGAATATTACCAAACAGATTGCTCTACAAATCAAATTATAGGATCGCAGAATCCAATATTAGACATCTCTCCAGGAGGAATAGTATGTTACACCTTACTATTTACTCCTTCTTCAGCTTTTAATGCTACTAGCCATCATATTTCTGTAAAGGCAGATAATTCCTCTACTAGTGAATTGTTTAATGGAATCAATACCTGGTTATTACGGGCAACTGTAAGCGCTGGACCGGATATTATTGCACTTACTACGACAACAGATTTCCATCAAATTGAGTGTTCTGGCACAAATGCATTTGCGGTAGCCAGTTCTAATGTAGGAGCAGCAGCAACAGGTAACATCACAGTAAGTGCAAATACTGGTACAGTTTCTTTACCACTTAATATATCTATTCAAGAAACAGACCCTGGAACTGGTACCGTAATTGGTGATAACATATTAGAAAATGTCGGTGCAGGAGAAAATCGAACAGTAGTTGTTTTTGTGACGTTCAATGGATGTGTTGCTTTCAATCCTGCAACAAATCGTATCTTTATCGAATTCAGAGATCATGCTGATAATGTTATTGGTTCTACTAGTACGGCAGTCTCAACAAACAGATAGTTCTATAAAATTGACCAGACAGATTTATTGTTTGAAATAGAATGCTTTATTAAGTACCTTTTATCAGGAAACTCTTTTATGAAAAGTAAAATCTTTAATGTTATTAATCAAATTAGATTGAGTAGAAGCAAAAAGAATAGCCTGAGTGATCTAGGACCTCTATATCACAATTATTCTTTTTTTGGAATCAATAATATTCAAATTAAAGGTATTTTTGAAGAGAATCAGAAGGCTAAACAATCTATTATTTTGGCTTATATCGCATATGCAATAGCCAAAACTAAGGAAATGACCAGTGATGAAATTTCTTTTACTGAGCTGTTTTGTGCTGATGGATTTTATGCCATGGTTGCGCGACGGCTGGGGTGTGATTTAAGTATTGGCATTGACAATAATAGGGAAGGTTTTATGGAAAAATCGCAAACTATAGCTAAGAGGATAGGGTTAGATAATGTAAACTTCATTAAATCGGATATAACCGCTGCATCAAAATTTAAAATGACAGATATAGTAGCGAATATTGGAGGTCTTTATCATGTCTCTGATCCTGAGGACATATTAATGATGTCTTACCTTATGACTAAAAGATACTTAATAATACAAAGTGTAGTTTCACTTGCTACGAATGATGAAAATTATTTCTCATCACCTGCGCCAGGTTGGACATGGGGAAATAGATTTAGTAAAGCATCTTTTGATAAAATGATACAAAGAAGGGGCTTTAAGGTAATTGATAAGCATTTCAATAAACTTACAGGTAATGATAGGCTTGAAGATAAAGGTAGCGTTTATTACCTAATAGAAAAACAGTAGTAGATTTCTTAATAAATATTTTAAAAGGATTCTGTAAATGATATCTGATAATAATAATCTTGAATCTAAAAAAGTAAATTTGTGCCTAACACCAAATATTAACGCTCGAAAAGCTAATTTTGAAGCATTTGGTGACAGTGTTAAATTTCATGGATATCAAGAATATTCACTCTCAAAGCATTGGATTCAACCTTCCGTAACTGATACATCACTTCAAAAAAAATATAACTTGCTCTACCCTTTTTTCAAACCCCGCTATATTGAGAAAAGGACAATTTTAGATTTAGGTGCTAATTCAGCATTTTATTGTTTTTGGGCTTTACAACAAAAAGCAATTAAAGCAACAGCGGTAGATATAGATGAAGAGTATCTTGATATGGTGCGTAAGGCAAAAGATTACCTAGATTTTGAAAACTTAAACGTTGTGAATGCTAATGTGATGGATATAAATTCTCCATCAGATATAGTTATTGCACTTGCATTAGTACATTGGATATATTCTTGCACTGCTCTTACTGGTAGCCTTGATGCAGTTGTTAAAAAGCTAGCAAACCTAACAAATTATATGTTGATTGTTGAATGGATTGAACCAGATGATGCTGCCATTCAATTTTTTAAACATATTAATTTTAACGAAAATATAATTATCGAGCCGTATACACAAGAAGCATTTAATTCTGCATTGAAAAAATACTTTAAGAAAGTGATTGAAATTGGGGATATCTCTTCATCAAGGAAATTATTTGCGGCCTTTTGTACACCTAATGAGATAGATTTATCTGCACCATTCCCTTTTATTAAGCCTCAGGATACAATTTTATCCGGTAGATTGTTAGCGGTTAATGCAGGTATTGAATATTGGAGTTTCGTTTATGATGCAGAAGGTGTGATTTACAAACAAACCACAGCTAATTTGGCATTACGAGAAGCAGATTTTTTGCGCGAGTTTGATAGCGAGTATTTTCCAAAAGTTAAAGATTTCTGGACAGAAAATAATTTTTCTGTAGTGGTTATCGAAAAAATAAAAGGTGAAAATTTAGATAACTTTTTTTTAAAACCACCTTCTCAGGATATCTTTCTTGAATTTATTTCTGGTTGTTTAGAGATTTTAAGCGAACTTCATAAAAAAGATATTGTCCACCGTGATATCAGACCAGATAATATGTTAATTCGCAACGGGAAACCTGTTTTGTTAGATTTTGGTTGGGCAGAGTCTAACGAGCATAAAATATTTACACCTGATTTACTTGGCGGTGAAGAGCGCCCACCAGATGGAAATCATTCAGATATATATTCTATGGGTAAAGTAATTGAACAAGTAAATCAAGGCAAGTATCCTGTGGTTCAACATTTCACAAATTTAATGACAGCAACAGACCCCTACTTACGAATCCATGACATATCAATTTTGAAGTCTGTTTGGTTTTCATTACAAAATTATCTAAAAGACTAGGAGTCATTGTGGATTCAATAAAAAATAAAAAACCAAATGATCCATTTTCAGAGTCGTCGCAAGCTGTATTGAGTTTGCTTGAACAAATATCCCGCAGAGATGAGCGGCTCACATGGTTTCAAGTACAAAACGAAAAATTATCTCAACAGCTTTCACAGGAGAGAGAGAAATATGCCTTAAAGCAATTAGAAGTTGAAAAAAATAAAACATTATATCAATCCTTAATTGAACAAAAAGATCAAGAGTTACTAGCAATCTACGCTAGTCGCGGATGGCGTTTTATTTTATTTATCAGGCGACTAAGAGAATGGCTCCTTCCAATCGGAAGCACCCGCGAGAAACTTATAAAATTAATCGTGCGAACCCCAATTAACATCGTCCTTGGTTTAAACTCTGGCATAAAAAACTTAACGCAAAATCTAAAAAAAGCAATCAGTCACACCCGTCAATATGGCTTACTCAGCCTTTTTAAGCAAGCTACAAAAAAACTTCTACGTGCATCAACTTCAACATCAGCCACAACCACATCGCAAGAAGACATGATTGAAATTCCTATCGAACGAGAAAAAGCCCGCCCATTTTTATTAATGCCATTGTCAGTATTTTCTATTCCACATTCAAATAAAAGAATAAACCTAGTCTTAGATACAGTAGACCAGAATACTGCTTCTTTGAAGATGGGTCCAATCATTTTTGCTTTAATGCTCGCCGAAAAATGGGATTCCCAACTTCGCATCATTACCCGACTTGAACCTGCTACAAAATTAGAAATTTTTCACATCCTGAAAGATTTAGGAATGACAGCACCCGACATAGAATTTTTATATATACAAGCTGGAAATTCAAAAATGTCATTACCAATTGGAAGTGATGAATATTTTATCTTAGACTCATGGGAAACCGCCCAGAGCCTGCTTGCATCTTTTCAGCCCAATAAGCTCATATATTTTATCCAGAAAGATGAAAGACAAAACTACACTTCCGAGCAAGATAAAGAACTATACAATCAAATATTAATGAACACTCCCCTAAAATTTATTGTCGAAAAACAATCCTTGTATCAACATTTTGTGTCAGCTGGTATAGATAATATTCAAAAATATGGAGCGTGGTATCAACCATCTACTACATTGGATAGTTGGAAAGAAGCATTTAAACAAATTCTCGATCAGCTTGAAAGTAACTAATAAATATATGTACCTACACAATATTCCCGCAGTTCAATACTCAGACCCTTGGGTAAATACTTTTAATCAACGCCTTGCCCTTTTACAGAAAGGGCAAAAGCGCATTGCCTATTATTACGAAAAACCCGATAGCAGCACCTTTCGTTATCGCATATACAATATGATTCAATCCATTGGAGAGGCAAATAATATTTCCGCATCCTATTTTTGGGGCGATGAGCTCAAATTTATGGATAAGATAATACCTAATTCAGATGTAATTGTGATTTGCCGTTCCCGTTACACAGAACAATTAAGTAGATTTATTACAACCGCACGCTCTAAAGGAAAGAAAGTTTTTTTTGATATAGATGATCTTGTCTTTAATCCGATTTTTGCACACCTAGTGATTGATTCGCTCAATGAGGATATAAACAACCCGGTTGTGGCTGATTTTTGGTTTTCATATATGGGAAAGCAAGCGGCTACTTTACATTTATGCGATGAAGCCATTGTAACAAATGATTATTTAGCAAATCTTATTAATCAATATACAGGCAAAAAAACATCCATTATTCCTAACTTTCTAAACAAAGAGCAAATTGAAACCTCAACAAAAATATTCGAGGCGAAAAAAGAAAATAATTTCAAAAGAGATGAGAAATTTCATCTTGGGTATTTCAGCGGCTCTCCAACTCATGCAAAAGATCTTGACGTCGTTCTAGATGCTTTGATACTCTTAATGGAAAAACATCCCAATATTCACTTGCGTATAGTCGGATATATGAATTCAGTAAAACCTTTACAGAAATTTGCATCACGGATAGAAAGAATTCCCCTACAGGATTTTTTAAATTTACAACGTGTGATAGGTGACGTAGAAATTAATTTAGTTCCATTGCAGAATAATGAATTTACAAATTGTAAATCTGAATTAAAATACTTCGAGGCAGGAGTTTCTGGCACCACTACAGTAGCTTCTCCAACATATACATACACAAATGCAATTCTTGAGGGTAAGAACGGATTTTTAGCGAAATCATATGAATGGTACGATAAAATAAATTCCTTAGTTTCACAACCAGATATCCTTATCAAGATTGCCCTAGAAGCTCATCATGCTAGCGTTGAAAAATACTCATGGAAAAAACAAACAGAAAACATCATTAATATTTTATTTTCATAATCAGAAAAGTTTTAAGAACTAGAATCATCGAGCTTTCAAGGATAAATATGAATGAATCCCAATTGCCTAAAGTTAATATACAAGGCTTAGAACGAAAAAGTAAAATGCTATTATCTATTTCTCCATCAGAGCAAGAAGGCTTAGAGATTGGACCATTATGCTGGCCTATTGTTACGAAGCGAGAAAGTAATGGGAAAATTTACTACGTAGATTATTCTAAAGCAGAATATTTGCGCGAGAAGTATAAAAATAACAAAGCAGTTAACATAAATGAAATAGTCGAAACAGATTACTTATGGGGCGAGAAGACCCTCCCCGAAATTGTTGATGGTAGGTTGTTTGACTATGTTATCGCTTCACATGTGATTGAGCATGTGCCCAACATGTTAGGTTGGTTACAAGAGATATCCGAAGTCCTTAAGGATGATGGTACACTTTCACTTGCCATTCCCGATAAGCGATATACCTTCGATATAAAAAGAGAACTAACATCTATGGGCGAATTGATTGAGGCATATTTATTGAACCGAAGACGCCCCACTCCTAAAAGTATTTTTGATCATAAATCCCTTTCATGCAAAGTCGATATGGTTTTAGCATGGAATGGCGGAATTCAGTTAGATAAATTAGAACACTCTGGGAGTTTGAAAGCAGCGCATTTATCTGCACAACAGTATTTAGCCACAGATCAATATCAAGATGTTCATGTAAATATCCTTACGCCATCAAGATTTTTAGATTTGATTGAAGCATCTTGCCAACTCGGACTATTTAACTATGTATTTTCTGCTTTTCACGATACATTTTATAACTCACATGAATTTTTAGTTTCCTTAAAAAGGATACCTAGACATTTATCAAAGGAACAAATTCTGGAATTACAATTGTCAAATATCTCCCAAATTCGAGAAAAAATAGAAACTTCTGGCGTAAATATTGTTGTAGCAGATTCGGCTTCTGATCAACTACAACAGCTTAATGTCAAAAATATTAAAATAGCAGTTTCTATGATGAACATTGGAAGTTCAAATGCCCAAGATTTAACAGTTATTGCTGATACTAATTTACCTACACTAATTGATATGACACTAAAAGAGACAAATCCATTAACAGGAGAAATTATTGGAAATAATACTTTTGCTTCAATAAATGTAGGTGAGAGCCGTACAATGCTTCTAGTAGTTACACTTAAAGAGTTTAAAGGTAGAAACTTAAATATTCATTTGAAAGTTTGCAATTCATCTGGTGAAGTAGTTGGTTATAAAGAAATAAAACTGAATTTCTAAGATACACATTATCTCTATGGAGAAATTGATTTATGTCTCGTTTATATGGTTTTCTTAAGTATATCTATCATCTGCTTCCAGAATCCTTAGTTTCCAAGAACGGGATTAATATGATATTGAAAAAATTAAATCCTGATTTGTCAACTCGGAATCTACCCAGAATCTCTGATCGAAAGGCAATAATTTTAAGCAAGATTTTGCCTGCTACTCAGGAAGGTATCGAAATTGGTGCTTTATGTTGGCCTATGGTTACAAAAGAAGAGAGCGGTGGAAAAATTTATTATGTTGATTTTTCTACTGCTGAGTATCTCCGTGAAAAATATAAAAATGATCCAAATGTTAATATTAGTGACATTGTAGATACAGATTACTTATGGGGAGAACAAACATTACCTGAATTAGTGAACGGGAAATTATTTGATTATGTTGTGGCATCTCATGTTATTGAGCATGTACCTAACATGCTGGGCTGGTTAAGAGAAATTGCTCTTGTGTTAAAAGATAATGGTATCTTAGCATTAGCAATTCCAGACAAGAGGTTTACTTTTGACTACAAAAGAGACCTAACATCTCTAGGCACATTGGTGGAATCCTATTTGATGGACAAGCGCCGACCTGGTATTAAGGATATTTTTGATCAAGTATCTCTGGCTACCAAAGTCAATGCTTTAGATGCTTGGAATAAAAAAATCGATTCGGAAAATTTAGAGCATCATGGCACTATCCAACAGGCATTAGAGCAGGCAAAAAAGTACTTGAGTTCTGAAGAATATGAGGATGTACATGTAAACATCTTAACCCCTTTAAGCTTTTTGAAAATTCTAGAGCAAGCTTGTCAATTAGATTTAGTTGATTTTGTGATAGCTGAGTTTTCTGATACAACTTATGGTTCACATGAATTTTTTGTCTCTCTTCAACGTGTTCCACGTAGTATTAATAAAGAAGAAAAATCTACTTTGCAGGCAAAAAATTTTCTTACCTATCTTAATAAGATAAGTTGATAAGAGATATGATATAGAGATATATTACGGATAGAAACTTATAATGATGGCTTGATTGACTTAAAGAGAAACCATGCCCAAAGAAACCATTTTAGGGATAATTATCACATTTAATCCACCTATAGAGTTTTTATCAAACCTAGATGCACTTTGTAAACAAGTTGACAGAGTGCTTATTGTTGATAATACTTCAAATGCAGATTTTTCTACTTATTTAACTCAAGAGCTAAATAATAGAGATTCAATAGTTGAAGTTATCTTTAATCAATTAAACCTTGGGGTAGCAACTGCATTAAACCAGGCTTTTAATTGGGGTATCATAAATGGATATGATTATGCAGTTGTGTTTGATCAAGATAGTACACCTGATTCAAATATGATACAAGAACTACTACTTGTGTATAAAAATTACAGAAACAATAAAGAAAAAATTGCAATTGTTTCGCCTAATATAATAGATGCACAATCTAATACTCCTACTCGTTTTCTTAGAAAAAAAAATAAATTCTCCTTTGAAAGAGTTCAGTGTAAACAGGATTTCATAGACGATGTTTCTTTAATAATTACGTCCGGATCACTAAACGATCTTTCTGCATATAAAGAAATCGGTGATTTCCGTGATGATTTTTTTATTGATTATGTAGATACCGAATATTGTCTAAGAGCGAAAAAATTTGGGTTCAAAATTCTAGTGGCATGTAAAGCAAACCTCCTACACCGTTTGGGGAATCAGAAATTAAAAAGAATCGGTATTTTTAAGGTTCGCCCAACTTTTCATTCACCGCTGCGCTGGTATTACATTAACCGTAATCGTATAATTATGCATAGCTTATATGCTTTTCGTTACCCATATTGGGCAATTTATGATTTTATGTCTGGATGTTATTTGATGATGAAGATGCTTTTATTTGAAGATCAGAAATCAAGGAAGATATTCGCATTTTTTCTTGGTGTTGTTGATGGTATCTTTGGCAGGATGGGGCAAATAACAGCATATCGTGAAGCACAAGTATCAGGAAGAAAATAAGTTAACTTGAAAATTATGCCAGCTCCTTTTATTTCCCTTTCTATAGTCAGCCATGGGGATTCTGAAGAAGTTTTGCGTTTGCTGACCAGTTTACAAAAATATGAACAAGAAACGAAACGATTTCAAATTATTCTGACTGATAATTTTGGAAATGATTTACAAGATTCTGAATCGAAAGCTTGGCATTCTGTTCAGGTGCTTCGCAATGATAAAAAATTAGGCTTTGCAGAAAATCATAACCGAGCTTTTCAGTTTGCCACTGGAGAATATTTTGCAATTCTTAATCCAGACTTGGTATTTGAACAGCCAGTTTTTATGCGATTAATAGAGAGCCTTGAAAAACATTCATTAGATATAATTGCTCTTAAAATTGTAGATGAGAATGGCGTCACGCAAGATTCATTTCGGAGGTTGCCGAACCTGTTCACATTAATCAAGAGGCGTTTGCATGTAGCTACATCTGAGGATTTTGTAATAGACCAAAACGGAATCATGTATCCAGATTGGATTGCAGGAATGTTTTTGTTCATGCGCTCGAATACTTATCGACAATTGGGTGGCATGGATGAAAAGTTTTTCTTATATTTTGAAGATGTAGATTTTTGCACGCGCGCACGTTTGCAAGGGATGAATGTAGCTGTTGATACGCATGTTCAAGTTCGGCATGATGCGCAACGCTCTAGCCGTAAAAGTATGTATTATTTATTTTTACATCTGCGGAGCATGATGCAATTTTTTATATCTGTGGTGTACCGAAAGGCATTGCGAAACCGCTAAGACGGGAATTAAACTCTGATAAACTACTTGTATGACAGAGCCTTTTTTAAACGAACTATTGCTTGTATTCCTTCTTTCTATAATAATTGGTATAAGTTTTGGGATACCGTCAACAATATTAGCATTAAAACTTGGCATTGTTGATGTACCTAATTCTGCTCCACATAAAAAGCATACACGGTCCACCCCATTAGCAGGTGGGATTTTGATCTCATTCACATTGCTTGTTATTGCAATTGTATTTAATAGATTACTAAATTTTGATATCTTAGTTACTTTGCTTGGTACATTGATTATTGTACTTTTTGGTGTTTGGGATGACCTGCAAGGACTTTCAGCTGTACCAAAATTACTTGGCCAAATAGTTGCTTCGACTTTATTAATCTCACTTGGAATACAAGTTCGCTTTATGACAAATTTTGCACTACAAGGCTATTTACCTTTAGCTTTTGCTGAGACATTAAATATTTTGATAACTTATTTTTGGTTAATAGGCATTACAAATGCGCTTAATATGATTGATAGTATGGATGGTATTGCGGCAGGTATAGGGGTTATTGCCTCTTTATTTTTTATGGGGGCAACAATTTTGGCGAATCAATTTACACTTGTAATTTGGTCAGCAGTACTCCTAAGTATCAACATATCTTTATATTTTTGGAATGGAATAAAATCCCGCTTCTTTCTCGGGGATTCAGGGGCACAAGCCATTGGCTTTTTACTTGCTACATTAGGCATCTTATATAATCCTTTAGAGAAAAACCCTGAATCTTCTTGGATTGTTCCAATCATGTTGCTAGGGATACCAATTTTTGATACTAGTTTAGTAGTATTGTCTCGTTTCAAAAGAAAACAACCAATTGGAAGCGGAAGGCGAGATCATACCTATCACCGCTTAATTGCTTTGGGCTTTACACCGAAAATCGCAGTTATCCTTACGCATATTATCTCATTAGGTATTAGTTGTTTGGCTTACTTTACGTTATCATTTACACCTTTCTTAGCTTTAGTAGTTTTTGTAACTACTGTGGTGTGTGGTATCTTTATTTTGCTCTGGCTTGAGCGCAAACCAACTCTTGATGAATAAAAAATTACTCCTTTACTTTCTCTTCATAGCAATCACTGCCTGGGCAACTTGTTTGGCAATTCTTGCTTCTCCATCTGACCCTAAAAATGCCTTGCTTTTTGGATACTCTCTTGAAAGATTGATTCTAGCAGGTGGAATAATTTTATTTTCTATCCCGCTTCTTTTTCTAACTTGGAAACTGAGCAAACAACCTGAAAAAACTCAAAGCCTTTGGCTGTCATTTACTAGCAATAAAAATTTATATTTTGTGGTCTTTTTTTCTTTCTTGTTTTTATTTCTATTTTTGTTATACCCCTCTTACAGGCTTGGTAGATTTGCCTCTTATGTTCTGCGTTTACAACCAATTTTAGTTTGGTTAACATTTACTACTTTTACCACTTTATTGATTTTTATTATTGAACACAGACAAAAAACTCTATGGTTTATAACCACTGAAAATAGAATATCCCTCAAAGCCGTGATAATTTCATTAATAGTTTTAACACTTATAACTCTAATTGTTATTTTTACTGGAATTGGGATTCGCCGTCCAGAAGATTATTGGTATGGGGCAGGGGTACCAGTATTGGGAGCACAAGTTTTATTTTCTTTATTTATTGGAGCGATATTTGCATACTTCCAAATAAAAAGTGGAATAAAAAATAATCTGCATTTTGATATAGCTTTTTGCCTTAGTTGCTTTCTTATTACTGCATTTTTATGGGCACGCGAACCTATAGTTCCTAATTACTTTATGCCTGATACAGCAAAAAATGTTATGTATCCATACTCAGATAGTGCTTTGTTTGATACAGTCAGCCAATTTGCACTGATCGGGCAGGGTCTTTTTAATAATGTATTTCTTGACCGTGCACTATATTCTTCATTTTTAACCTATTTATATCTAATACTTGGACAAGATATTGAGAAAATACTAACTGTACAAGCAATTTTATTTTCAGTTTACCCAGTAGTTATTTATCTAATTGGCAAGGAGTTACATAGCCGCACATTTGGGATCACATTTGCTGTTTTGATTGCATTACGTGGGCTTAATGCAATTAAAACAGCTCAGTGGATTGACTTAGCTGGTCCAAAAATGATGACAACAGATTTCCCAACGGCAATAGGTGTTGCTCTTTTCTTACTTTGTATAATCAAGTGGATAAAAAACCCTTCTAAAGTTTATTTTAATGTTTTCGCGGGTGGTGTTCTTGGCTTGATATTAATGTTACGAACTCATGTTCTTTTATTGTTACCAGCCACCATTTTATTTATTCTCTTGTTTGCCTATCGTACTCAATGGAATATTCGATTGCTAGGTTCACTAGTTTTAATAATTGGAATGTTGATTGCGACAACACCATGGGAGTTACGGAATCAAAAAAATGGCTACCCTATGTTTTATGTGTACTATTCGAGGATTTTATTAATACTTGATGAACGTTATCAAATTCAAGGCGAGTCTTCCTCACCAAACCTAATTGTAGACCATAACATAGATAAACACACGAAAATTAATTTGATTAAGAACCCGCTTCAAGAAACTGGTTGTGATACTCAAGTTTGTAATATTACAAATCATTTTTTTCATAACTTAATAACTTCTTTTCTTTTCTTGCCTTCATCATTTATGTTCGATAGTTTATGGAATACTGTAAAAGAAGGTGCACCATATTGGCAGTCAGGTTGGACGGGAGACGGTATCACTTTTGCTGAAAGTATCTTGCTTTTAATCAATCTTTTTTTTGTTTCTCTTGGAATTGGAGTCGCTTGGTCAAAAAATAAATGGCTAGGGATTTTCCCATTAGGTATCTTCTTGACTTATATGGCTTCAAACGCACTAGGAATGACATCTGCTGGGCGTTATATTGTTCCGGCAGATTGGATTATTTGTTTTTACTATATTCTTGGGGCATTTCAAATTATGTTGTGGATTTTGCGTCTATTAAAGATTTTGCCGAAGGCGAGTGAACAAGTTGAAATCAAAAATGAAGCGAAGGGAATTAATTATCGTCAAGCGTTTTGGTCACTTGGACTGGTATTAATCATAGGGGCTTTTGTTCCTGCATCTGAACTGTTATTTGAAAAAAGGTATGAAGTACGAGAACCTGAATTAATTATGACAGATTTAGAGCAAAGCGGATTGTTAAGTCAATCAGGTTTCTCACAAACGGAGTTACTTGAATTTTTATCTCATCCTCAAGCGATGATTGTGGAGGGGAGAGCTTTGTATCCGCGATATTATCCTATGGGCGAAGGTGAACCAGATAGAAGCACGTATTACCGTTATTTAGATTTTTCACGTTTGGTATTTACTGTGATAGGACCTTATTCTGTTCAGGCGCAAGGGGTTGTGATTGCAGGTGATAAACCGAATTTTTCAATTCATGCGTCAGATGTGATTGTGCTTGGGTGTTGGAATACAACATATTACGCACCGTTTATTGATGCAGTGATTGTTTTTATAAATTCTGAAGTGGGAAGTTATGTGTACCAGCGCTTACCGGAACATCCATTGCAATGTCCATTACAAGAGCCGCGTCAATAAATGACCCTGAGGTTTGATAAGCCTCGAGTTTTTCTCAAATAGATCCATGACAATTGTCATGTCTTAATAATAGAAGAAATGATTATTCACACATCCGCAGGTGAATCCTTCGTGATAAGATAAATTCATGCACGACGATTCTTCTCGCATCCTCCGAACCGCCGCATGGATTTGGCTCGGCTTTTTAATCGCCATGGCAATTGTGGATTTTGCCTTGTACACGCCGCGCATTCAAAACATGTTATCCATTGCGGAACGAATTCAGACACTGCAACAAAATCAACAATCACTTTTGCCGCGAGAAATACCTCAGGGGCGAAACCCATTTCTTCCAATTTATCTTTTTTACATTACCAATGGAATTGCGGCTTTGCTATTTTTACTTTTTTCTTTTTGGGGCTGGGTAAGAGAAAAACTCGGAAATATTTTTTATCCCTTAATGATTTTGGTCATTTCTACTGCGCCAATTATTATCAATACATTGGTCGTGCCGCGTTTTCCACAAGGTCCGCTTTCAAATGCAGAAGGCATGGCATTACGTCAATTGCCTGTTTTATTTGTAGCATTGGTATTAGTAGCATGGGAATATCAACTTATTCACGTTATCTTTTTTAGCATCGCTACCGCTTTTATTGAAATGGGATTGATTCTTTTAATCAAATTTGATTTCAGAAATGTTTTTATTTTTATCTTTATTGCCATCGTCCGCACCATTAGTTTTATTGCCGTTGGAATTTTTATCAACGCACTAGTAACACGTTCGCGTTTGCAACAACAATCTTTGCGCGAAGCAAATGCAAACCTAACGCATTATGCGTCCACGCTTGAGCAACTTACCTTAAGTCGGGAGCGGAATCGTCTCGCACGCGAATTGCATGACACAGTCGCTCATACGCTCACAGCGTTATCCGTTTCGCTTGAAACTGCAAAAGCCTATTTTGATGTGGACTTAAATCAAACGCGCGATTTGGTAGATAAATCTATTGACGCGACTCGCAAAGGCGTAGATGAAACTCGCCGCGCTTTGAAAGCCTTACGTTCATCGGATTTAGAAGATTTAGGATTAACACTCGCCATCAAAAAACTTGCTGAATCTGCGGCTTCACGCTTCTCACTTGACCTCAACCTGTCTCTCGACCCGATGCCTTCTCTCAGCCCAAACGTAGAACAGACGATTTATCGTATTGCTCAAGAAGCGATAGAAAATATAACCAAACATTCAGGGGCAAAAAAAATAAAAGTGGAATTATTGAATCGAGATAGTCATATTCATTTAATCATTCAAGATGATGGTTTAGGTTTTGATGTTAAATCTAAACAACCTGTTGGTCATTTTGGTTTAATCGGCATGAAAGAACGTGC
>DDVH01000038.1:47032-52412 GCA_002345215.1 Anaerolineales bacterium UBA2317 | reverse complement strand
ATCCACAACGGGATGCAATTTGGTGGTTTTGAATTACAAGAAGAAACCAAGTTTATGATGAACTTGTATACAAAAGTTGTCAAAGACTATAAGCAAATTTTGGCGTTGGATATTCACACTGGCTATGGTCCACGTTATCAGATGACCTTATTAAATCCGCCTTCGGAGAAAGAGCCTGCTGAGGAAACAGCACGCAGGTTCAAGGTTAAGAAAGTGGCGGGTGTGAATCCAGAAGAATTTTATTCAATCAATGGCGATATGTCTGAATATTTACATCAAATAATGAAAGAAAAATATCCTGATAAAAAATTGTACGCAGGTGCATTTGAGTTTGGCACGTTTGGTGACTCGTTATGGCAAGCGATTCGCAGTTTGCGAATCACAGTCTTAGAACATGCTTATCGCTGGTTCGGTGGAAGTGACTCAACTAAAGCGTGGATGAAAAAAGAATATGATGAGTTATTTTTGCCGTCTGAAAAAAAATGGTGGGAGAAAGCCCAAGCCGATGCACGCGAAGCCTTTGATGGAATTTTTAGTACCGAAGGGTTCTTTAGAAAATGAAGTTTGTTTGTTACAATGTCAAAAACAAAGGAGAATGTAATGAATAAAAGAAATCGTTCAATATTTTTTGCTGTTGCCGCAATTGTAGTGTTGGCATGTGCTTGCCCTGGCATGAGTAATTTGCCCGGTGGTGGAGACCAACCTCCAGCCACTTTTGCGCCGATTAGCACCATTCCACCCGTTGAAGTAGAAGTAACCGAAGAAGTGCCTGTTCCACCCGTTGGAAATGTTTTGCTTTCAGATGACTTTAGTTCAGACTCAGGTGAATGGGTTTTGTATTCAGAAGATGCAAACATTGCTGAAGTTCGAGATGGTGTGTATGTATTACGTTCTACAGGTGATACATGGGCTTGGGGCGGCGGTGACACTGATTTTGCTGATGCAGTGATTGAAATGGATTTAACGATGACTGAAGGTCCTGATAATGACAATGTTGGCATTGGTGTCATTTGTCGTTTGAGCGAAAATGCTGATGACAGCATCAATGGGTATTTACTTGCCATTAGTGCTGATGGTTATTATTACATCGGCAGTATTGTTTCTAATTCAATTGATGCCCTTGTGGATTGGCAATATTCAGATGCTATCAATTTAGGGGAAATCACCAACCGAGTCAGTGCTACCTGTGTTGGTGATGAAATTACACTTGCGGTGAATGGTCAAGAAATTGCTTCTACAACCGCAGTAGCTGGTGGTCCTACAACTGGTGGCGTTGGTTTTGCGGTCACTTCTTATGAATCACAAAATGGTCAGCCAAATGCAACTGCTGAATTTGATAATTTAGTGGTTACTGGTCCATAATTTTTTTCAAGCAATAAAAAAACAGGATGCTTTCGCATCCTGTTTTTTATTTAATTTTTTGCGCGCATTTTTTGCCTGATAAATGCAGTCCTAAAAATTCTGTCAAAGAAACCTTTATAACCATCTTTATCGTACAAAATCATAAAATCTGCTGGACCAAATTCTTCAGGGCGAAGCATGATGGCGGGGTTGGGATTAATTTCCAAAATAAATAATTCACCTTGTTCATTCATACGCACATCACAACGCCCATACCCAACAATGCCCATCGCTTTGAACATGCGGATGCCAATATCCTGTAAGCGTGGAATCAGCTCAGGTTCAGTAACCTCTCGAAAGTTGAAAGGAAGCGATGTATCCCACTTGACAACGGTATGCCAAAATTCTTCGCCAGGCGGAAACATCAATTCAGTGGGCGGGTATGCAAACGGTTTACTAAAATCATCTGGGTTATCCACTATCAACACATTGAACTCTCTGCCGACAATAAATTCTTCCATGCGTGCCGCGCCATATAACGCACAAACTCTTTCCACTTGCGTCAAAACTTCTTCAATCGAATTACAACGCGATTCTTTTATCATGCCTGTACTGCCATAACTTTTTGGATGTTTGACCATGACAGGAAAACGTAAATTTTTGACCAAGCTCTGCACCTCTTCCTTCGTTTTAACTTGGTAGCCCTTCGCAAACCCGACCTTAGCCTCATCCGCTTTGGCTTGCATTTCTTCGCGGGTTGGGTCAAAACAATTTGATTCGGCACCTGTAAAAACGACATTTAATTCTTCTAAGGCTTGTACCACCTCAGTGGCATGATAGCCCCAGTCTTCATCCTCTGCACTATCAACTTCATAGCCTTCACATATATTGATGAAAATATCAAACTCCCCACTTTCAGCCAATGCCTTTATTTTTTCTTTCACTGGTGCGGTCATAGTGACCATCTTCCAGTCGTAATCTTTTAGAAATGGTGATGGGTCGAAATCTGAGATTTCTTCGTCGGAGAGAACACACACGCGCATGGGCAATGCCTCCAAAAAATAGAATAACGCAAAGGGTGCGTCGCACCAAACGGGTAAAGATTTTTCTAGCCTGTTAGGTGCGACGCACTCCGGATAGTCGCGTCGAATCTATTATTCCATAAATCCACGTAGTGACAAGATGCGTAGGCTTAAAATATTCTATTTTTTAGTACTTGACAAATTTTAGGCTGAGGGTATACAATAATTTAGGCAAGACTAAATTTTATAGAGAGCAACAAAAATGAACTTAATTCAACTCACAGGTATTATCGCAATCATCGGTGCATTTCTTTACGCAATTGGTGATGTGCTTTTATTGGCATGCAAAGTTAATTTGGATGAATATCCAAAGTTAAAACCATTTGCAAAATTATTATCAGATGCAGAAAAAATGGTCGTGCTCTCCCCTAGCAGAATGATATGGGGTGCTTTGCTTGGAGTCTTTGCAACTCCATTGGTGATTGCAGGCTATTGGCAAATTTATCAAGGCTTGGGCGAAGCAAATGCTTGGGTTGCGCTAACAACTATCAGTTTGTTTGGAAGCGCATCTATCATCGGGGCTTTTGTTCATGGCACGTTTTATTACATGGGTGAATATGTGCAGGCATTGAATCAAGTTGATGAAAATTCACAAGATGTAATTGTCAAGATGATTGAACGCCATAAAAAAGTTTTGATTATTTCTTACGCATCGCTTCTTCTTATGATTGTAGTTGCTTCTGTTTTGTTTGCAGTTTTGGTCGCCTCTGGAAAAACCACCTTCGCAAGTTGGATGATTTACATTAACCCTGTAACTTTAACAATTGCATGGTTAATCATCAAAAAAGTTTTACCAAAATTTATTGTGGATTGGACAGAAGGCGCGGGCTTCAACATTGCTTACATCGCATTTTTTATTTGCACAACAATTTCACTTTGGAATATCTAATGAAACCATCAACATCAATTCAAGATTATCTCAAACGAATTTATGAATTAACTGAAAGCGGCTCACCCGCCAGCACCAATGATTTGGCGCGCGAGTTAAACATCAAACCCGCTTCGGTAACAGGCATGATTCAAAAACTTGCCAGCGAAAAACCTGCTTTGATTGAATATCAAAAACATCAAGGCGTGACATTAACTTCTGCTGGAAAAAAAGCTGCGTTGGAAGTCATTCGCCATCATCGTTTGTTAGAAACATGGCTTGTGCAAACGCTTGGATATTCTTGGGATGAAGTGCACGAAGAAGCTGAAAAATTGGAGCATGTGATTTCAGAAGATTTTGAAAGACGCATCGCCGCCGCGTTAGGTCATCCGCTGCGTGACCCACATGGAGAGTTGATACCAACCGCCGATCTTAAGATGCCACTGGATGATACAACTCCGCTATCTGCGTTGCGAAAGAATCAAAGTGGAAAAATTTTATCCATCAAAGGTGCAGATGCCGATTTGCTTCGATATTTAGATGAGCTTGGATTAACACCCAACACAATGATTGAAGTGATTGATTATTCTCCGTTTGACCATAATTTGACCATCAAAGTTGAAAAGAAAACACATGTGCTTGGATTAAGTGTGACCAGCAAAATATTTATTGAAGAAAGTTAATCAATATGTTTGAACAATCTATTTTATTTCCGTCTTTACCCTCAGTGAGCTTAACAGAAATACTGATTGTGCTTTTTATTGCATATGGCGCATACTTCATTGCATTTAACAATTTTGAAAAACATGTGCCAACGCAAAGAAGAATTACAAAACTTGCCATCGTAGTTGGAGTCTTATCAGTAATTGGGATCTTATTCAGCAGATTTGCATTTTGGGGCGTGATTGGATTAATGGCAATCGGACAATTTTATTTACATGGTGTCTATTTTCCACAACATGGAATTAACGGCTTAACCGCTGAACCGTACGACAAATATTTAGAAACAATTGAAAGAATGAAAGGTAAAAAATAATGAACGAAAACATTTTCCGTATTTTAGCCGCAATGATTTTACTGACAGGCATGGGCATCTCCTCTTACTTCCGCATCAAGGCGGATAAAGAAACAGGCGAGAAAATTTCTCGCAAAGTAGATGGCTCTGTGATGATGAACATCATCAAATTTGGCGGCTTGATTCTTTGGTTGAGCCCATTTGTGTATTTGATTAACCCAGCCTGGATGGCTTGGTCAAAAATCGGTTTACCCGAATGGGTTCGTTGGCTTGGCGTTGCCATTGGTGTAGTTGGTGTATTCGGTGTGTATTGGTTGTTTAGCAGTATTGGCAGCGGAATCTCCCCTACTAGTGCAACCCGTGAGAAGCATGTATTAAGCACAAAAGGACCATACAAATACATTCGACATCCGCTTTACACATTTGGCTCATCATTATTTATTTCATTCGGCATGATGTCAGATAACTGGTTCATTGCATTATTGGGAATCTTAGCTTTTATTGCAATGGCAGTCCGCACGCCGAAAGAAGAAGCCAATCTCATCGAAAAATTTGGTGATGAATATCGTGAATATATGAAACACACTGGTAGATTTTTACCGAAGTTGTTTTAAGTACTCAGTAAGGACACAGCAAGTCGATTTATAACTTTGACGGAAAATCATTTTGCTGTGTCCCTACATATAAAAACTTTAATAAGGAATTTATTTTGAAAAAAATATTTATTTTTACAGTTGTATTGGCCTTATTACTCAGCGCTTGTGCAACAGAATCAAATACAAATACATCAGGCAAGTTGAATGTCGTCACAACCACTGGCATGATTGGGGATATTGTCAAAAACGTGGGCGGTGACTATGTGGAAGTTATTTCATTAATGGGTCCAGGGGTTGACCCGCATTTATACAAAGCCAGTGAAGGAGATGTGACAAGGCTTCAATCTGCAAATTTGATTTTTTACAATGGTTTGCATTTGGAAGCACAAATGGGCGAAGTGATTGAAAAAATGAATGAGTTCGGAGTTAAAACAGTTGCAGTGACCGATTTAATTGACCGCTCTCTGTTAAATGCCTC
>DDVH01000038.1:38762-46775 GCA_002345215.1 Anaerolineales bacterium UBA2317 | reverse complement strand
TGGATGAAAGCGGTCGAACAAGTAAAAGAAACGTTGACCGAAGTTGACCCAGCTCACGCGTCAGAATATGAAGCGAATGCCACGGCGTATTTAAGTCAACTTGAGGAATTACATCAATATGTTTTGACTCAAGCGCAAACAATTCCAGTTGAAAAAAGAGTCTTAATCACAGCACATGATGCGTTCAATTATTTTGGTGAAGCGTATGGTTTTGAAGTGCGTGGTTTGCAAGGCATTAGCACGGAGGCGCAAGCAGGCACAGCCGATGTGCAAGAGTTAGTAAGTTTTATTGTCGAAAGACAAATCCCTGCAATCTTTGTTGAATCATCTGTGCCGCAAAGAAATATTGAAGCCGTGCAAGCCGCTGTGGAAGACCAAGGTTTCAATGTAGTGATTGGTGGTTCCTTATTTTCTGATGCAATGGGAACAGCAGGCACGCCTGAAGGCACTTATATTGGTATGGTAACTCATAACATTGATACGATTGTCAATGCGCTGAACGAGGAATAAGATGACAAACGCAATTGATATTACAGATTTAACGATTGCTTATAAAGATAAACCTGTTTTATGGGATGTTGATATGAGTGTGCCTTCGGGCATACTCATGGCAATTGTTGGACCCAATGGTGCAGGAAAAACTACAATGATTAAATCTATTTTAGGTTTAATTAAACCTGCGGCGGGTCAAGTATTGGTATATGGAAAACCGTATCCCGAACAAAGACATTTGGTTGGTTATGTGCCGCAACGCGGCAGTGTGGATTGGGACTTCCCCACCAGCGTTTTAGATGTGGTGATGATGGGCAGATATAGCACTTTAGGTTGGTTCAAACGACCTGGCACTGCTGAAAAAAATGCCGCAATGGATGCGTTAGATAAAGTGGGCATGAGTGATTATGCTGATAGACAAATTAGTCAGCTTTCTGGCGGACAACAACAACGCGTCTTTCTTGCGCGAGCCTTGGTTCAAGATGCTCAGCTTTATTTTATGGATGAGCCTTTTCAAGGCGTGGACGCGACAACTGAACGAGCCATTGTGACCTTGCTTCAAGATTTACGCTCCAAAGGAAAAACTGTAGTGTGTGTGCATCATGATTTGCAAACCGTGCCAGAATATTTTGATTGGGTGATGATGCTCAACGTCCGCCGCATTGCTTGTGGACCTGTAGAAGAAGTGTTCAATGAGCAAAATTTGAGAAAAGCATACGGCGGTAAAGTTGCGTTCTTGAGCGCTGATGAAAACGGTAAGAACGGAAAACTTTAGCAAGATGGACATCTCTCAACTCTTTTACGATTTATTTTTTGATTACACACTTCGCACTGTGGCGTTAGGCTCTGCGATTTTAGGAATGGTCAGCGGCGCATTGGGTTCATTTGCTGTATTGCGAAAACAAAGTTTATTAGGTGATGCAATTTCTCATGCGGCATTGCCTGGCATTGTGTTGGCATTCTTAATCACCAGAAGCCGTGAGCCGATTGTATTAATCCTCGGTGCATTGATTGCTGGCTGGTTAGCGACTTTGTTAATGCTCAGTATTATCCGCACTACCAGAATCAAAGATGATAGTGCTTTAGGTTTGGTGCTTTCTGTATTCTTTGGTTTCGGATTAATGCTATTAACTTTCACCCAAAAATTACCAGATGCCACACAAGCCGGCTTGGATAAATTTTTGTTTGGTCAAGCCGCCACATTATTACAACGTGATGTCATCACGATGGGAATTATCGGAGTCATTGCACTGACTTTGTTATTTATGTTTTGGAAAGAATTTAAATTAATCACTTTTGATTCTGAATTTGCAGGTAGCTTAGGGTTGCCCATCCGTGTGTTGGATGTGTTATTGACTACTTTATTAGTCATTGCAATTGTGCTTGGCTTGCAAACTGTAGGCGTGGTGTTAATGTCTGCCATGATTGTGGCACCTGCCGCCGCGGCTCGTCAGTGGACGAATCATTTGAACAAAATGGTTTGGCTTGGTGGTTTATTTGGCGCAATCGCTGGTGTAAGTGGAACACTCATCAGCGGTTCAGCAGAGAAATTACCAACAGGTCCTGTGATTGTTTTGTGCATGAGCATCATTGTATTTTTCTCGATGTTGATTGCTCCAAACCGCGGGTTGATTTGGAATTGGTTTCGCACACAACGTAATCGTAAATTATTACGCATTCAAGCCGTGTTAGCAGATTTACATACATTAGCATTGCAACATCCCAATGAAGAGCGCGGGCATCCAATTGCTACATTAAGGTCAATGAATGCACATCCCGAATTTGTTTCGCTGATATTAAATCAACTCAAAGAGCAAGGCATGGTTCAAGAGTTATCCAAAAATGCTTGGGCGTTGACTCAGGCTGGGTTAGCAGAAGCAGAACAAACGTTTAAGAAAGAAGCGTAATTATGTCACTTGCACAACTTGAAATTCAAATCATCGCTTCGTTAGTTGCTGTTGCATGTTCGTTAGTCGGAGTCTTTTTGATTTTACGACGCATGGCAATGATGAGCGATGCAATTAGCCACACCGTATTACTTGGAATCGTATTAGCATTTTTTGTAACAAAAAATATCACATCGCCATTGTTATTAATTGGCGCGGCATTGATGGGCATGCTCACCGTAAGTTTGGTTGAATTACTAAACCGCACGCAATTGGTGAAAGAAGATACATCGATCGGCTTGGTGTTCCCTGCATTGTTTAGCATTGCAGTGATTTTAATTTCGCGCTTCGCAGGCGATGTGCATATTGATAATGATGCCGTCTTACTTGGTGAACTTGCATTCGCGCCATTCAATCGCGTTAAATTATTTGGTTTAGATTTTGGTCCAGAAGCATATTATTCTTCAGGCGGCATTTTGATTTTGAATCTATTGTTTGTGATTCTTTTTTATAAAGAATTAAAACTTGCCACATTTGACCCCGCACTTGCCGCTACACTAGGTTTTGCTCCCACATTAATTCATTACGCCTTAATGACTTTAGTTTCATTAACTGCGGTTGGTTCATTCAACGCAGTTGGTTCCATTTTAGTCGTTGCATTTATGGTGGCACCACCTTCTGCTGCATATTTATTAACCGATAAACTTTCACGCATGATTTTATATTCCGCATTGATTGGAATTGTTTCCGCGATTAGTGGATATTGGCTCGCCAATATTTTGGATGCTTCCATTGCGGGTTCAATGGCGACTATGACTGGCGCTTCATTCTTAATCGTTTATTTGTTTGCCCCCGAACGCGGACTCTTAGCTCAAGCACGTCGCCGCCAAAACCAACGCATTGAATTTGCATTGACCATGTTGACCATGCACATTGCCAACCACACCGCCGCACACGAAGCCGAATTAGAAAATGAAGTGATTCATTTGAACGAACATCTTAAGTGGTCGCCTAAATTTGCAATGGAAATTGTCGGCATTGCAGAACGAACAGGTTTAGTCAATCAACAAAGCGGTTTGCTCAGTTTAACAGAAATAGGCAAGCAACGCGCTGCACAGGAGTTCAATACTTAAATGAAAACTATTTTTTCAAACAGCAAATACAAAATGTATAAATGGATATTATTTTTTTCATTTATGCTTTTAGTAATTGCAACTGCTTTTTTTCTTTCCTACAAAACAACCGATGTTGGCGCAAGTCCATCGATGATAGTGAGGGAGAATATCAGTTTCAAAAATGATGTACAACCCATTCTTGAAAGACGTTGCACAAAATGTCATGGAGGTGAATTTCCAAGTGAAAGTTTAAATCTTGAATCTTATGAAAGCCTAATGGTGGGTTCACAAAATGGAGAAGTTGTCATCGCTGGAGATTCGAGCAATAGCTTGCTCTTTGAACAAATCGAAAGTGGCGAAATGCCAAAACGTGGATCAGATTTAACGGCTGAACAAATTGAATTAATTAGACAATGGATTAATGAAGGTGCGTTAAATAATTAACGATTGATAGTAATTATCAAAAGAGGAGAACTTATGAATAAAAAACTTTCACGCAGAGATTTATTAAAGCTTGGTGGTTTCGGTTTGTTATCTGCCGCAGGTGGTGTAGTTGCATTTAATAATGTAAATGCTTCTCATAATCATCCACTACAAGCAGAAACGCCAACACCCGGCACTTCTCATCAACATGATGGAACAGGACATGGCTTACCCGGTGCAGGTGATGTTGACCATGAAAAAAATGGCTTCAATCCAGGTGAAATTCTTTATGATTTTGATTATGGAAAAGTTTCAACTTTACCGAATGGTCAAACATTACGCGAATATGAAATAGTTGTGATTAATAAAAATATAGAAGTTGTGCCCGGTATTGAATTCCCTGCATGGACGTATAACGGAAGAATTCCCGGACCAACATTGCGAGCCACAGAAGGTGATAGAGTTCGTATTCGCATGGTAAATGGAAGTAGTCACCCACACTCAATGCACTTTCACGGCTATCATCCTAGCGAAATGGATGGCGTACCCGGTACTGGACCCGGTGGTATGGTGCAACCCGGTCAAGAATTTACTTACGAGTTTGATGCTGAACCTTATGGTTTACATCTTTATCATTGTCATGTATTTCCGTTAGCACGTCATATTGCAAAAGGCTTATATGGCGCATTCATCATTGATCCAAAAGAAGCTCGCCCCAAAGTTGATAAAGAAATGGTAATGGTCATGCACGGCATTGATATTGACTTTGATGATGCTAATGATTTTTATGCAGTCAATGGTATTCCGTTTTATTATCAAAATCATCCTATTCAAATCAAAGTCGGCGAAAGCGTTCGCGTTTATCTCGTCAACATTCTTGAATTTGATTTGCTCAATTCATTCCATCTTCATGCAAACTTTTTTCACTACTATCCCACTGGCACAAGTCTCACGCCATCTGCATTTACAGACACAATCATTCAAGGTCAAGCCGAGCGCGGCATTCTTGAATTCACATATAAATATCCAGGCATGTATATGTTCCACGCGCACGTCACCGAATTTGCAGAACTCGGTTGGAACGGCATGTTTGAAGTGACTAACTAGAAGCGAAGGAGAAACTAAAAGATGACAAACCAAACATCCCCTGAGACAAAGAACCGCTTCACTTTTCAAACCTTCATCCTGCTTCTAATTCCCATCATTCTTTTGGCTGGAGTTATTTTCTTATTCCTCCAAACTGGTGGCGGACTTGATTTAGAAGCACCTGTTCCAATTGAAGATTTGACGATTGAACGATATGAACTTGATGTAGATAACATAAAGTTATATGTGCAAAATACTGGACCCGAAGAATTAACAGTTGCATCGCTTATTGTAAATGAAGCCGTAATGCCATTTACAGTTTCGCCATCTGCAACCATTCCGCGGTTAGGCAAAGCAACCATTGATATAGAATATTCATGGACGGGTGGCGAAGCATATGCAGCGCGAATTTTTACCAGCAATGCAATTCCGTTTGATGTAGAAATTCCAGTTGCGTTTTTAACTCCTGAGCCAGAAGCAAAAAACTTTTGGGGCTTTACGTTGATTGGTTTATATGTAGGTGTCATTCCTATTTTCTTAGGAATTTTTTGGTTGCCTGCACTTCGCACTCTTGATAAAAAATGGATGACGTTCTTAATGGCATTAACGGTTGGCTTATTAATTTATCTTGGTTTAGATACATTCAATGAAGCCTTAGAGCAAGCCACTGAATTGGCTGGCACCTATCAAGGGCTTGGATTAATTGGCATTGGAGCAGTTGCCACTTACATGCTACTCGAAATGATAGATAATCCAAAATCTGCTAGTCGAAGTGAAGAATCACAACGAGCCTCGATTGCATGGCGCATTGCTTTAGGAATTGGTATTCATAATTTGGGCGAAGGGCTTGCAATTGGTGCGGCATACAATGTTGGTGAAATTGCATTGGGAACTTTCTTAGTGGTTGGTTTCATTATCCAAAACATCACAGAAGGTTTAGGAATCATTGCGCCAATTTTGAAAGATAAACCAAGCATTCGTCAATTAACATGGCTTGGATTAATCGGCGGTGCGCCTGCCATCATCGGCGCATGGATTGGCGGATTCACTCCTTCCCCATTTTTATCTGTGTTGTTCCTTGCCATTGGTACAGGCGCAATCTTCCAAGTGGCAGTTGAAATTTGGAAAATGGTACAAAAAGATAACGAAAAACAACCCACGCCAGGTTTTATTTTCAGTGGTGTATTAGTTGGTATGTTAATGCTTTGGGTAACTGGATTGTTGATTAAATAGTAAAAGACAAGCCCTTGACAGGGTTTGTCTTTTATCATAATATATGAATACTTGTTCATATATTCAAGGAAACCATGACCCTCAACGAACTCAAAGCCATTCAACTTGCCGAATTATTCAGTGCCTTAAGCGATGCCAATCGCGTGCGTATCATTTCCACTTTGCTAGAAAAAGAAATGAACGTCAGTGACATTGCTGAAAAAACTCAAATGAGCGAATCTGCTGTATCGCATCAATTGCGTGGGCTTCGTCAAATGCGATTAATTCGTGGTAGAAAATCTGGCAGGCAAGTTTTTTATTCACTTGACGACGACCACGTCAAGAAACTATATCTCATGGGCTTAGACCATGTAAAACACGGATAACTTCAATGAAAATATTTCTTCTTCTCTACTTCATCTTATTTTTGGGGTTAGCAATGATTTTACCCACCTACCGAATCTGGAAAACCACAGGCGTGAATCCATACAAACTCGGTTCATCTGACACGGCACATGATTACATTGGAAAAAATTTCCGCTTGATTATGCTCGTTTGTTTTCTTGTCGCAATTGTGTTTGCGGTTTCTCCAAACTTGTATTCTTATCTTTTGCCAATTTCATTTCTAACAAACAATATTTTGGCAAACATCGGTTTTGTTCTATTACTCATCGCATTGGTTTGGGTGCTAATAGCCCAAGTCCACATGCAAAAATCATGGCGCATCGGAATTGATGAAGATGTCAAAACCGAACTCGTTCAAACGGGATTATTCAAAATCTCTCGCAATCCCATTTTTCTCGGAATGCGCGTGATGTTATTAGGTCTCTTCTTGATTATTCCAAATGCTATTACACTTACCATCTTAATCACTGGTGAAATGTTAATTCAAACTCAAGTACGGCTCGAAGAAGAATTTTTAACGCGTTCACATGGTCAAGCATATTTAGATTATCAAAAGCAAGTCCGCCGTTGGATTTAATCTATGCACAATCATTCCCATTCTCACTTTGGCGATATTGCCAATCAAACCACCAAACGGCTGGCTTTGTCACTTGGCATTACTGCCATATTTGTTTTTGTTGAAATTGTTGCAGGCATTTGGGGAAATAGTTTAGCCTTATTAACCGATGCCGCACATAACTTCACCGATGTAATTGCTTTAGGATTAAGTTGGTACGCGCTTCGACTCTCGCTTCAACCTGCTCATGCAGGCAAAACATTTGGCTACCATCGAGCAGGGATTCTAGTGGCTTTGGTCAACTCAACAACTTTGGTGTTAATCGCCTTAGGGATTTTTTACGAAGCCTATCAGCGCTTTCTCAATCCACCCGAAGTGAATACAACCATATTAATCGGCGTGGGCGGAATCGCATTTCTGATTAATCTAGGAACCGCTTTCCTCATCAAAAAAGGAAGCGAGCATGACTTAAATCTAAGAAGTGCATTTCTGCATCTCATGGGCGATGTATTATCAACATTAGGTGCAGTTATTGCAGGCGTGCTTATTTTATTCACCAACTGGAACTGGCTCGACCCATTCGTCAGTGTGTTAATTGGTGCATTAATTTTATACAACGCGTGGGGAATCATTAAGCAAACCATTCACATTTTGCTCGAAAGCACACCCGAAAATGTTGACCTGCCAAAAATGGTTGAAGACATTCGCCAAGTAGATGGCGTGCATGATATTCACGATTTGCACGTCTGGAGCATCAACGAAAATTTGCGAATGCTCTCTGCCCATGTAGTGACAAATGACATTTCCATTCGTGAGGGCGCATCTATTCAACAAAATA
>DDVH01000038.1:13130-38495 GCA_002345215.1 Anaerolineales bacterium UBA2317 | reverse complement strand
GGTTGCCATAATATGTTGTATTGTGAAATTAAAGAGCATAGTCATAATTAAATTCCAAAAATCAGCCACAGAGATTCTTAGTAGGTCTTCTCAGAGGTCTCTGTGTGCTCTGTGGTTAAGATGTTTGCAATATCATTCTTCATAAACTAAAATATCAGGGATATGGAAATTTCTAAACTCAAACCTGCCCCCAGCCCAAAACCCAGACCTATCATCGGCATGATTCCTGAAATGACCAAGGACATGCTTGGCATGTTCATGGGTTTAACAAAGAATCACGGCGGGATTGTGCAATTCAAATTGCTCAATAAAACTTATATGTTAGTCACCAAACCAGAGTATGTAAAACATATTTTGCAGAGTAATCATCACAACTACATTCGCGGAAAAAGCGTAGAAACAGGACGTGTACTACTTGGCAACGGCTTACCATTAAGTGATGGTGAATTTTGGTTACAACAACGCCGCATTATGCAACCTGCTTTTCATCGTCAGAAGCTAAGTTCACTAGCCAATACAATTACAAACATTATTCAAAAGCATTTAACAGCATGGGAAAGATACAGCCAAGCCCATCAAGTGTTTGATATGGAAGATGAAATGACAAATTTGACTTTGTCAATCATTATCAAAACCATGTTCAGTGCAAAAATTACAGATGCTCAAGTCAAGTCACTGGGTGATGCCTTTCGTTTAGCATCGGCGTTTATGTTATGGAAGAGTCAACAATTTATTCAACTGCCGCTTTCATTTCCACTACCAAAACACATTGCCTACAACAAAGCCGCCAAAGTTTTAGATGAAATTGTTTACCCATTAATTGCTGAGGGCAGGAAAAATCCGCAGGACGATTTGCTCGGGATGTTGCTCAATGCCAAAGATGCAGAAACAGGCTTGGGCATGTCTGATGCGCAAGTACGAGATGAAATCATCACCATCTTTTTTGCAGGTCACGAAACTTCGGCAATGGCACTCACTTGGGCATTTTATCTAATTGCAAAACATCCACATGTCGAATCAAAATTAGTTGGCGAAATTACACAAGTCCTAAATACGCGCACACCCACGCTGGAAGATTTACCAAAGTTAACTTACACAACGCAAGTTATTAACGAAGTGTTGCGTTTGTATCCGCCTGCATATTTGTTTGCGCGCGAAGCCGTCACTGACCAAGAACTGGATGGTTATTTAATTCCTGCTGGCACGTTAATTTTTATCACGCCTTATGTCACCCATCACGACCCAACTTATTGGAATGACCCCGAAACATTTGACCCCGAACGCTTTACACCTGAAAATATTTCAGCACGCAACAAAGATATTTATTATCCGTTCGGTGCGGGACCGCATATCTGCATTGGGAATAATTTAGCGATGATGGAAATGCAACTAACCTTAGCCATGATTTATCAACGCTTCGCCCCTACCTTGAGAACTGATTCTGCTGTGGGGCTGAGTCCTGAAGCCACACTTCGTCCAAAGGGTGGGATGAAGATGAAGTTAAGGTGAGTGATATTAAACAAAAAGATGATGAGTACTCATCATCTTTTTGTTTTCTTGTAAGAGAATAAAGGAAGTTTTGAATTCTCTCGTTATTTAATTTCCGTAAGTTCGGGGTCACAAAAACTTGGGGCTTCAGTTAAGAACGGAGCAAAGGTCACTTTATTTTTGCCAACACTTTCACCTGTACCCGGACCTCTACCAGAAGGTCCGCTAGGGTGACCCCAATAATTATTATCTGCCATCGCCGCACTGGCATGGATACCACTCGTCCAATTGGGGTCTAGAGGGTCGTGAGTGGCGTTGTTCGCAAAACAATTATTATGAATTTGTATATCTTCGTTGAATTCAACATAAATGCCACTAGGATGTGCTTCAAGTGTTGACTGGAAACCTGGAATACTGGTCAACATATCTGAAACAATAGGCACCTCATCAATTTGTTGAAGCAAGGGGTCTTCTTCAGGGTCTATGCCAGCCAGAATGGGATTAATCACACCCACCGCACCACCATTACGAGGTGCTTCATTTTGATAAAACTGACTTTCAGTAATTGTAAGGTTGACATGATTGGTATGCATTCCGCCACCCAATTGCCATTGCCATTTCCTGTAACATGGTTCTTGATAAAGAATCCGTCTCTAATTACTATTGTTGCGAAGTAAGCGTATAAACCACCACCATTGCCATCTGATTGATTGCCTTCAAAATGAGAAGATTGAATCAAAGAACGAGATGAATCAATAAACAATGCGCCACCATTGCCTGTGCTTGTGTTATTGATAAATTTACTATTGATAATATCAATTCTGCCGAAGGTGAAATAAATTGCGCCACCATTATCAGAATGATTGTTGATGAAATGCGTGTTATCTAAAGTAATGGAAGCATTCATTGAATAAATTGCGCCACCCCAATCATCCACTACATCACCATTTTGTATCGTGATGTTATTCATTGTCAAAGTTGAATTGACCATTAATTCAAAAAAGCGAAATGGCTCGGCGTTTTCGTCACGAGTCAAAACTGCACCATTGCCATGAATTGTCATCGGGTAAACAATCGGTGGAAGTGCTGTGCCAACATCTGTGACGCTGATTAACCATTCATAAATCGGTGGCGATTCATCTACTTGCGTAAAAACATATTCGCCGGGCATCAACTCAATCACACTTTGCCCCAACTCACCTGTATTACACGAATCAAATGGCTTGCCCGTATTTGCCGCCATAATCGCTTCAGCAAAAGAGCATTTTCCATTTTGCACAAACGGATACACTTCTTGTTCAAGCGTATCCACATAGATGACATTGGCGGGAGAAGATGTTGAAGTTGGTGTGACAGGCTCCCCCGTAGGCTCTGAAGCGATTTGTGTCACCGCCTCTTCCGTCGGGGAGTTTGATTCTGCTGGGGTGCTGACATTTCCTCCTACACAGGCAAGTGTGGTCATCAATATTAAGATACAAAAAACAATAAACGAACGCATAGAGTCTCCAAATTTTTTGCCTGATTATAAATGAACTCATTCTTCGACTATAATCTTAACAACCCAAACAAGAGGAGATAAAGCATGGATAACTTTTCTGTAAATCAAGCAGTAAGCGGGGATGTGGCAGTGGTGACAATTGCTGGCAGGGTGGATTCGTTAACTTCGGTGACTCTAGAATCTGAATTATCCAAAGCGATGAAGGAACATAAAAAAATTGTTCTGGATATGAAAAGTGTAGAGTATTTATCTTCGGCTGGGGTGCGAGCGATTATGAAAGTTTTGCAAAGCACACAAAAATCAGGCGGCGGAGTGAAGTTGGCTTCGTTGTCGAAAACAGTAAGTGAAGTGTTAGAAAATGTGGGGGTGACTCAATTTGTGCAAACTTTTTCTTCTACAGATGAGGCGGTAACGAGTTTTTAGAAACGAGAAAAAATATGCTTTGTGTAAAAAATAAGATAAGTAAACTTATCTTATTTTTTTATTTAATATCCTTTTCCTGAGGCATAGATTGCATTAATTCCTCATTAATATATCGCTTGACAATATATCGAGGCACGATATACAATGGCGTTTATGAATACACAACTATCACAATCAGAGTTTTACATTCTGCTTTCGTTGGCAATTAAAAGCAGGCACGGATACGACATCATGAAGCAAGTGGAAGAAGACTCGGGCAAAAAAGTTTTGCTTGGACCTGGCACTTTGTATGGTTCGATTAAGCGAATGCTCGAATCGAAACTCATCAAAGAAATTGGTGGCGACAACCCACGCCGCAAATATTACGCATTGACCGATAAAGGTCGTGATGCTATCTCAGGTGAATTACAACGCTATAACGATGCGGTTGAATTGGCAAAACGTAAAAATGTTTTCAAAGATTTAGGATTATCAAAGCTAGAAATATAAATATGAGCAAAACGGTTATTTATCAATCCGAACGAATTTATGGGTTTCTTATTAATTTCTACCCTGAACGCTATCGAGTAGAGTTTGCAGAAGAAATGAAGTTTGTGTTCTCTGAGTTGTTGCAAGATGCATACGCTGAACAAGGTGACAAAGGAATTATCAATCTATGGTTTTGGACGATGATTGATACGTGCAAAAGTTTGGTCGTTCAACATATTGAAAATCAAAAAGGAAATAAATTCATGAATAAATATAATGACTTCTTAATGAGCAACAAAATATTTTTATGGGGCGCGCTTGGGACCGTTCTACTGCTGATGATTCCATTCGTTGGCATGTTGGTCTCTGATAGTTTTCAATGGGGCATCATGGACTTTGTATTTATGGGCGGACTCATCTTCGGCGCAGGTGCTGTATTTGTATTTGTTGCAAGACAAATGAACAATATCTTTTATCGCCTCGCGGTTGGGATTGCAGGCGTGGCAGGTTTCTTGCTGGTGTGGATTAATGTCGCTGTTGGAATTATCGGTGACGATGAACCTGCCAACTTGATGTATTTCGGTGTGTTAGCGATTGCATTTTTAGGTGCGATACTAGCTCGCTTCAAAGCGGCTGGGATGTATCGTGCGATGCTTGCCACCACTGCGGCTCATACAATTGTTGCCATCATCGCATTCATCTTCTACCCCGACGCTAACCCAGGTCAGTTTGGGATATTAGCCATCAATGCGTTTTTCATTTTGGCATGGCTCAGTTCGGGATTGCTATTTCGGAATGCAAGTTCATCAGATACGAATGTGAATGCGTAAATAATGTTAAACAAAAAGACCCAGTCAATAGGCTGGGTCTTTTTGTTTAACCACAATTCTATGATGATCCTCTTTTGCCTAAAAACCTGCCGAGGATTGACCCTAACCATGTGAATATGCCCCAAGGGATTTGCGGAAAAATTAACGTGCCAATAAAACTAAGCAAGCCACCACCGAGCATGAAAATCATCGCCACTGGAGTTGCGGATGCGAAGGCTATCATCACCACCCACCAACCTTTGATAGTCTCTTGACGATTCAAGAAGAATATCAAAATCAAGCCACCGAGTGTGCCTGCTAAGAAGAACATCACATAGTCTGTGACTGTGGCGAACTCATTGAATTTTCCAAAACGCATGTAATAGGTGAATATTTGCCACACAACTGAAATCAAGCCCACAATGCCTGACCAATAGAATGCTATTTTGTTCATGTGATTCTCCTTTTGGTGATTATACCGAACACATCAAGTTTTATTCATTCTCCAGCGTGTCACAAAATAAGCATTGACTCCCAATGCGAATAACACAGTGAAGATGCTCAAGAGGATGGTTTCACCCCACACCGACCAAAAGGAGTTAATTTCTGCCAACTCTGGGTTAGACGGGTCATAACGAATTTCGATTTGTTTGCCTTCTGGAAAGCGCAACTCGGCAAGCCACCACGCATAAGAATTTTGGCTCTGAACTTCATACGTTTCGCCATCCACTTGAAATTGGAAAACAGGTGTCAGGTCATCTGATTCTCCGCCTTCAATTAATCGCACAATCCTAGCTTGAGTCACTTCACCAGTTGTGGTTAATGTATAAGCACGCCAGCCCAGCCAAACAGCTAACGCCGCTAACAGTAGACAAATTAGATTTAACCCAATAAACCACACTATCCAATTCATAGACGAAGCGTTTTGAGGTTGAGAATTTGTTTCCATCGGATGAATCTCCTTATGGAAATTATATGCTTTTTGACCTCTATAGATTCTCACCCATATTTACTAAATGTGACTGCCACTTGATTTGAATTCCATCCTACTAGAAGACTCTCCGTCATGACCTTAAGCCCCCTCCGCCTTCGGCACCTCCCCCAAATCCGACAGCTAAACTTTTTATAATTACCAAAATCTCACTTGTCGTATTTGGGGGAGGACGGGTGGGGGCAGACAGGTATCCCCTGTGATTGAGGCGAATTTTGTCGGGGCGCACGGCGTGCGCCCCGACGGTAACAAACATATCACCCAAATTACCTAGTTGACTTTGCGCTTCATTTTTTATAGAATTTTTTCAAGGTGGTGGATACGGATGTCTACTGCCATTAGTGAAATAGGAGGAATCCATGTCAGTAAAGTTCAATGTTGTTGAAAGGGGCAATCCAAGCAACCCAGAAGCCCCGAAGAAGTTCTATCCATCCATTCAGTCTAGCGGACGTTTGACCACCCGTGAAATGGCAGAGATTGCCGCACGGGAATCAACCATGAGTCCGGCGGATATGATGGGTGCGATAGAGATTTACCTGAGCGTCATTCCGCGTGAATTGGCGAAGGGTAATATCGTTGAGTTGGGCGATTTCGGCAGTTTTTGGTTGCGGATTGAGGCGGAGGGTGCAGAGTCGGAGGAGGAAGTGCGTGCCGAAAGGATTAAGGCTGTCAAGCCACGCTTCAACCCCGGCAAGTTGTTCAAGAAAGCACTCGCCACGATTGACTTTATAAAAGGAGCGCGAACGAGCGACACATCCGAAGAAGAATAAAATTTAATTTTGACGATAGGAGCGGATGGTTCATCCGCTCCTATTTTTTTTGCGGAATTCCAGAAAACCCTATGGCTATCCGCAGTTTTTAGACGGGAGAGGATGAAAAAGATGACAGGTGAAGTTTTAAAAGATGACAGTACATGTTTGGAAAGATGACAGTACATCTTTAAGAAAATGACGGGTGAAGTTTTAAAAAATGACGGTACATTTTTAGGGAAATGAGAGGTCATTTTTGGGAAGAAGACGGTATGGGTTCATATTTACTGTACTAAAAAGAGACAGCTTATCTTAATCAGATTTAAATTTTTATAATAATTTCTTATATCTCTCTATATCAAATCCCCATCTTTTATATAACTTGAATTTATTTTTCTCTAAAGCTAATAGAAATATTGTTTTGGGATTAAATTTTTTCTGCGAAAAGGCTTGATAAATATATCCTAAAACCACACTTATTAGAGGCACAAGAAAATTCAATCTATCTTGATAGTTGGTAGGCAATTGTTCTCTTATTAAAAAGTACACAATGTTAACAACTAAAATTAGTGAAGCCCAAAATATAAATGATATCTTTGTATTATTAAGAGCAACTTCATCAAGTTTCTTTTTTACGGCTTCTAGTAATGAAATAGCAATTTCTGTTTTCGCAAACAAAAATTTGCTGTTTTGTTTTGTTAATAAATCTAAAGCAACAAGCCACAATGCAGTTTCTTCTATTTGTTTTATCTTCGGGTCTGCATGCGTAATCAAGTCACTTAGTAAATCCTCAAAAAATTCTCTATTAAAAACATTGTTATTAATTTGCTCTGGCCAAGTATTTCTCAAAACAATTTCTAGTGCAGCTATATTAATATCGTTCAAATCTGGTAGGCTACTTAATCTTCTTTTCCCATCAAGTAAGTCACCAGCCAAATCTCGTAAACGAGAAGTCCAGATTTTTCTCTTAGGTTCAAGATTAATTAAATCAAGAATCCATTTTTGTAAATCTTCAATATTAAGTGACGAGTCTTCTTTTTTGACTACAACCAATCCTTCAGCAATACCTAATAAAGCAATATCATCGGAAGAAAGTGTCTCTAATGCATCAGGCGATCTATTTTTTTGCCTACGTAGGCCGCCTAAGAAAATTTCGAACAACTCATTATTTTTACTAACTGCAATTTTATATCCCAACTCCGAAACTTCAGGATAGCCTCCATATGCTATATCACCTGTTATTTCACCTAAAATATTATCAAGTCCTGTTTCTCGAATTAACTCTTTATCAAAAATTCGTAAAGCAAAAGCTACTGAATGTCTCTGGCTTTCTGATGCTACTTTTTTTGTTTTTTCAAGTAACACCTTTCGAGTTTGTGAAATAATTTGATTAATAATCATAAAAACCATTTCCTCCCTCTCATTGATCCTACAGTTATTACATTACTATTCCAATTATCAATGGATTTAAGATTGCCCAACAAACGAGCTATTAATCGTGAATAACCAATTGTAATTGGTTCAGTTGAAGGAAAAAAACTTCTCCAAGACATATATGTAAAATGATATATCTGCCTAAGTAAATAAGTCATATCACGAAAATCAGAATCTGGATGCAATTCGACAAGCAATGGTTTTGGTATGCCTTGAAAAGAGGTTTTTATATCTGATGGCCCTGTTAGATGTAATAAGCCTCTTGATTCATCAAGTTGGAGCGCCGTCCCTCGTTGTGGTACCCCTATTCCCCTGATGCCCCAAACCTTAGTCTCAGGATTCCAAAATTTATTCCCCTGTTGTGAAGGATCAAATATATAATACGGGTGAATTTGCGAAATATCAAGAAAAGCAAATTCAACAAAATAATTATTTTTAGTTAACTCATTTACAATAGTTTTGATCGCCGATACCTCTGTATCTTTTAAACGTTTATATACGTGACAAACGATACGCACTTTATCTCCCGGTTGCCATGCGTTTTGTTGCCGTACATATTCAACTGCACTTCTCAGACTTTCAATTAGTGCATCCAAATACTTTTGATATTCAACCTCTCGTGTGGCACCCCATATTAAATAACGTCCATCACCTTGAAATAAACTTGTTATACCTACATATTTAGTTTTTGAGCTAAGCCTGCTTGTTCCTGCATCAGCTGATCCTAAACCTAGGACAATTTCATGAGTTGTAGGCTTGATAGTAGAAATAACCCAAGGTGTTCCATCCAATTTTGAATAAATAGCTAAAGATATGGTATTTAGTAAATAAGCAGTATTCTCGCTTAAAGATTGTATTTTTTCTATTCGAATTGCTTGCGTTGGGACACCTGCCATCATAAAGTTTGCTTTACTTACAAAGTAAGGATTATTATTACCGTATAAGTGCATAAAATCTTCCCTTACTTGAACAATAGCTAAATCGGGTGATGATGACAACCTATGTAATATTTTTTCTGTAGCTTCTTTGTATGCATTTGGTGAGGAATCTGCACATACTTCATACTCAAAACGAATATTTGATAGTCTGTATTTTCCTATTAATCCATCAAGAAATGGATTTGAACGTTTAGCATTTGTCCACATCTCAGAAGGGTAGCCACTTTTTAGAAGATTAAGAAATTGCTCAATCCGACCTTTATATTGTGCTTCACATACGACAGCAATTGTTGGTGAATTTCTTTCATTATGTAAATACATATATGGTCCGTGATTAGTAATACTTAAGTCAGGAACTGAACCACTATTTCTTCCCTGTGCACCAAAAAGTAAGTTGGGTCTTTCCGTTGCGATTCTATTAGGAAATTGCTTATCAGTAGCCTCTAGCATATTTCCAAATGACATCCCTAACTGACCCAATACAATGTTCTTTTTTCTTAAGAGTTCGATGGTCTTTTTAATTAAAGATAGCTTTTCCTTTGCTGTGCTAATAGGAGTTCGAAGCTGGGATAACTTGTTTATTAGTTTAGTCGCATTAGCTCCATAGTACAAATTTATGACCTCATGGAAGTTTTCCAATCTCGGCTCTAAATAAGCATTTGTTGCTTCAATTTCAGTAACACTCTCAGTATCAATAAGTTTTAAGATATTCCCGTCAACTCTACTGACTTGCCCAATCACTTCCAACTTACCTTGAGAACTTTGTTGATCAACATCTCCTCTCCTACAAACATATTTTCCAATTACGTTAAATCCTTTATCTTGAAGTACAGATATAGGTATATCAATAATGTTTGAGGTGGCCAAATCGACAACTAAGCCAAGGAATGATTTATTATCCCCATAATGAAAAATTCGACAATCAACTTCATACTTTAACAACACTTCAAGGTCAGGAATTATGGGAAGTGATAAGCTTTTTGCTGATTGAGTTAATAATTGAGCAGAGTCTTGTTTTCCCCAAAAAATTATTTTTTTTCCCTTACGATTAATCCTTAAGTTATTTGACAACCATGAAAAAATACTATTTTGTATGGCACGTGCTAAAAGAGGTAAATGTTCCAATACAAGAACCTCGGATATATCACCAAGAGGCTTTTCATCAGGTTTGATAGATATAGTTTGCACTAAATCGGTATCAGCATCATAACGAAAAGTATGAGTATCAGAGTGTTTTTTTACAAAATCTCTATAAGATTCTTTTTTTATACTCAACTTACCAATTTCTACTTTTTCTGAGTTGAATTCAACAGGAACAATATTCAATACCAGCCCGGTCATATTCTTACCTCCTACTCTTACTTATTACTTTATTAATGACAATGAGTTTTCAGACATACAGGTCGTTAATTCTATTACAGCTTATCTTTCAGAGGGTGATTCGCTGTGTTCCAACCAGCCGAAGATTTCGTTGGAACAAAGCACACAAGAAGATCTGCAATACCACGAGATTTTACCCAACATATCTTTGTTGTTGCAGAGCTACTACTATCGACATAGTACCATAATTCATCTCTCCCACTTGCAGAGGTCTTAGTCTCTACAATCTTTACGAGTAAATCAGCAGCACTTCTTGTTGCTACTTCACATACTAAAATATCAGCAGCGCTTCGAGACTCCTTAATCTTAATTAGTGCCATAAACTACCTCCTTTTGTTTAACAGTACTTACCAAACCACAAGAGGACGATATTAGTAAGGGCGGACAGCCGTCCGCCCCTACGTTCAACCTTCTAACACTCACTAAACCCACAAGCATAGCACTTGCGGCAACCTTCTTCATTGACTACGGCGGCTTCGCCACATTCGGGGCAAATGTCACCAATTTTCATTTTTGCGGAAGTAGGTTGTTCGTGATTTCCGTTTCCGTTTGTTTTTACTTCTTCAACTGCAATTCCGTTTTTCTCATTCAAGTAACCGTCTAACACTTGTCCAATGCCATCAGGTAATGAACGCACGCGATTGGGTCCAAAGCCGAGAGAACGTCCGCCGCCGATGCCGATGAGTTGCACGACGATTTCACGCATTCTATCTACGGGTGCAATTGGGGATGCCATGCGTAAGATATAAGAAATTAATCGTCCAATCGCTTCGGAGACTGCCGCAATTTCAGAACCTGCTTTGGCAGTATTCACAAACGCTTCAAAGGGTTGGTTTCCGCCGTTTTCATTGATGGTGATAAACGCTTTACCAACGGGTGTTTCGATGTTGTACGTTTTCCCGGTCAATGCTTTGGGGCGCGGTTTCTTTGTATCATGCCACATACTTACCGCTGGTTGAGTAGAAGGAGTGCTCTTCTCCTTCGTATCGAAACCAGCAACTTTTTTATCCGCAGTCGCTTTTGTTTCCAAGACCACTTTATCGCGTGAGCCAGTCACATACACAGTGATGCCTTTACAACCCAATTCCCAAGCCAGTTGATACGCCGTAGCCACATCGGCTTCAGTTGCATCTTCAAAAAAGTTTACAGTTTTTGAAAGTGAATTATCAACAAAGGCTTGCAAAGCGGCTTGCATACGCACATGTTCTTCGGCAGTGACATCACCTGAAACAACAAACGTATCGCGAATATGTCCCGGAAGTTCAGCAATATGTTGGCACGTCCCTTCGCTCATTACTTGCTCGACAATTTCTTGACGTTTCTCTTCACCAAGACCCAATTTCTTTAACGCTTCATCAAAGCGTGGGCTTGCATACGTGAGTTTCAAATCCTTGCCATTGTCATTGACGTGACGAATATATGCGAGCGCGAAGACAGGTTCACATCCATAGCCTTCACAACCTGCCACAGTGGCGATGGTTCCAGTCGGCGCGACAGTGGTTTGAGCGGCATTGCGGATACCATGTTTTTTGATTCCATCCACCACCGCTTCCCACTTGACCTTCGGCATGTTCCAGTTATTCTCATACTTGATAATACTCTTCGGCGCAGTCCACTTCATATTTTTCTTATCGTAAATAGAACCTTCAATGGCAGGGAATGCACCGCGTTCTTTGGCAAGTTCAATGCTGGTGAGCATGGCGTGATAACGAACAAATTCCATTACCTGTGCGCCAAACTCTTGACCTTCTTTTGAACCATAACGCACACCGACGTGATACATCAAGTCAGCCAGACCCATAATGCCCAAACCGATTCGGCGTGCATTGTGTGCGGCTTCGGTCAATTGTGGCACAGCCGGTACATAGGCATTGGCTTCGACAACATCATCTAGGAATCTTGTGGCAGTCACAACGCTTTGACGTAACAATTCCCAATCAACAGTGCCATCAGGTCCGCAATGTTCATTTAAGTTAACTGAACCTAAACAACAATTTTCATACGGTCCAAGCCATTGCTCACCGCATGGATTTGTCGCTTCTAATGGATATAAATGTGGCACAGGGTTACTTCTATTTGCCGCATCTAAGAACAACACACCTGGCTCCCCATTGTGGTGGGCTTGCTTGACGATTTTATTAAACAACTCACGTGCATTGACTGTTTTATACGTATTGATTTTGATTCCAGCGGCTTCGGCTTGTTCAAGCGTGCCGTTGAATCCTTTTTGTTTCATTTCTTTCAAATCAGGGAAGCGTAATGCCCATTCTTTGTCATCTTTCACGGCTTGCATGAACGCATCTGTAATACCGACTGAAATATTGAAATTCGTAATTTGATTTTCGTTAATCTTACAGGTGATAAACGATTCCACATCTGGATGGTCAACTCGTAAGACCGCCATGTTTGCACCGCGTCTCGTTCCGCCTTGTGCAATTTCACCAAAGGCATGGTCATATACTTTCAAGAATCCTACAGGTCCAGTGGCATTGCCTGCCGATGTTTGTACTAACGCGCCTGCTGGTCGTAAACGTGAAAATGAAAAACCATTTCCGCCGCCTGTCTGCTGAATCAAAGCGGCATCACGTAAGGTTTGGAAAATACCGGCAGAATGTCTGCCCATGTCATCGGTAATCGGCAATACAAAACATGCCGCCAATTGACCTAAAGGAGTTCCCGCACCTGTAAAGGTTGGAGAGTTCGGGAAAAACTTTTTGCTGGAAAGTAAATGGTAATACTCAACAGTTCGTTTCTGAACATCAGCATTCCATTCTTCTTCCACTTTGGCAACATGATACGCCACACGCCAAAACATCTCTTCGACGTTTTCAGCAGGTTTGCCATCATCACCACGGCGCACATAACGCTTCATCAATACCTGACGAGCATTATCCGTGAGATTTGCTTTTGGCAAATCTTTCGGCATGGGTGGCGTTGGAAGTAAACCATTCTTCACAACTTTGGTTTCATCAGCAGATTTCGTAACCATGTGACACTCTCCTAAAAAATTTTGATTATGTAGGGGTGACCCTTGTGGTCGCCCTGATTGGGCAGGGACAAGCCCAGCCCCTACGAAATACCGAAACAAAAAGACAAAAACACTCCCCCCTTTTACAGGGGATGTCTTTGCCTTAACTTAATCGTCTAACAACTGGTCAATTTCAGTGCGGATGGATTTCAAATCATCCAAACCTAAATACACAATTGCATAACGAACATAAGCAATTTGGTCAACTTCTTTCAAACTTTCCATCACCAAATCACCAACAATCCGAGAAGAAACTTCCGACTTACCCATTTTTTGCAATTTCGCTTCAACCTGACCAATCATGCGTTCAATATCAGCCGCCGAAACAGGTCGCTTCACACACGAAATCCGAATCCCTCTTGCCAATTTCTCGCGGTCAAACTCTTCACGCGTGCCATCTTGCTTAATCAACAACGGCACAGCCAAAATCGGGCGTTCATAACTACTAAAGCGCTGTCTGCACTTCAAGCACTCACGCCGTCGGCGAATCCCGCCATGACTGTCGTGAGAAGTATCCAAAACTTTTGAGTCGTGGTGTTTACAATACGGACAACGCATCCGAAATAGGCTCCATTATTAGAACAGATGTATCAGCCAGATATGGGCGTAAAAGCACTGCATCCCCGTATATATGGCTAAAGTGTTCGGCATTTTAGCACTTTCGCAAGTTGCTGACAAGAGTTTTGAATCTTAAAATTTCATGACAAAAGTACCGCCTCCCTCTTGACTTATAGTTGATTCAGCAATTCAACATTTTATTTAACCTCGGCATTGTTGTGGCACGGCGACGCCGTGCCCTTACAGACTTTTCAAAAACTCCATCACATGCGGATTAAATTGTTCCGGATGACATTGATGTGGAACATGTCCACAAATTGGAAAAGTATGTGTCCCCTTTAAGTTTGGAAGCATTTGTGCTAATTCAGGAAAAGAATTTGGGGCAAGGGTTTGGTCACGCCCACCCCATAAGAGTAGAGTCGGTTGATGAAGTTGCGACAAAGCAAAAGCAGTAGAAGGAAGCGTACGCGGGATGTGATAAATCCCCGAAGCAGCACGTGTGTAATCTAATGCAGTTTGATATCGAATGTGTTCCGGTAAAACATGACTCTCACGATCACCAATATAAAAATTGTAACTCGTCATATCGATTAAGAAGCGAAACAGCCGATACGGCGTTCTTTCAATAAAACGAGTTCGCAATAAAGGAGTATGGAAAAATAATCGTATCGCTCGCGGTAATTGATGAATATCATAAAAAGGATTCACCAAAACCAACCCGGAAACCTTTTCAGGATTCATCAAAGCATATTGTAAAGATAATCCCCCGCCTAAGGAATGTCCAACGAGTGGAAACGGCTCTGTTAGTTGAAGCGAATCAATCCATGCCGAAAAATCATTGAACAAATTTTGAAACGTATAATGATTATGGTCTATTGGCTTTTCGCTTTCGCCATGCCCTAATAAATCCAATGCAAAACTTTGGTAACCTGAATCAGATAACTCTGGTAATAAATCATCCCAATCATGCAGTGATGCGGCAAGCCCATGCACTAAAACAATTGGGTTGCCTTCTCCTTGTGTTACATAGTTTACTTTTTGATTATTATCCAGCATCATGCTTTTATACATGATGTTATTTGTTTTTAATTCCATTGTTTCAACTCGTTTGTGTCACCCTGAGCCGTTGGTCGAGTCAGACAAAGTCTGTATCGAGACAAGGCGAAGGGTCTCTACGATTGTCTAAGAGACTCTTCGCTACGCTCAGAGTGACATTGTTTTATTCACTCGCTATTTCTTTTCCGTATCTCTTTGCTAATTCTCTACGCAATACTTTACCGATAAATGTTCTGGGAAATTCATCCATAAAAATCACAAAGCGTGGAACCAAATGTGGAGGCAATCTTCGCTTGCAATAGGCAATCACAGATTCAGCACTCGGCTTTTCTCTTCCGCCGATAATAAATGCAAATGGATTGCCTGCTACAGCCACAACAGCCACTTCTTTAATTTGTGGGATTTCATAAATCACTTCTTCCACATCGCGTGGGAAGGCAGGTTCTTTGCCGCCTTTTTCTGAATACCACATATCGGCTTTGCGCGCGATGATTCTGCAAAAACCTTCTTCGTCCATTTGAGCAACGTCACCTGTTAATAACCAGCCGTCACTGGTTAATACTTCTTTTGTTGCAGATTCATTTTTCCAATACCCCATCATTACTTGAGGTCCACGAATCGCCAACTCACCAATTTGACCGGGCTCCACTTCTTTACTGCTGGTCATCAAATCTACAATCGCGGCTTGTGTGGATGGCAATGGGACGCCTATTGTTCCAATTCGGCGATTCTTATCTAATGGATTGGCATGTGTGACAGGACTGGCTTCGGTTAATCCATAACCTTCCACAAGTTTGCCTTTGGTCAATTTCTCAAATGCTTCTTGCACTTCTACCGGCAATGGTGCAGAGCCACTAATACAAGCTTTGATAGATTTAATGCCATATTTCCTCACGCCTTTGAAATTATTAATCGCCACATACATGTTTGGCGAACCGGGGAAAATCGTCGGTTTGTATTTTTTGATGGTTTTCAATACATCCAAAATCTGAAATTGTGGTTTCAATATCATTGATGCACCAATCGAAACAGGCACATTCAATGCAGTTGTTAATCCATAACTATGGAAGAATGGCACCACACACAGAAGTCTCTCTTTGCCTTCCATGGCAGTTGGAAGCCAATGCCGAGTTTGCAAAGCATTTGCCACTAAGTTTCGATGCGATAACATCACACCTTTGGATTGTCCCGTGGTTCCGCCTGTATAAATAATGACAGACAAATCTTCTGGTGAAACATCCACAGTCGGGGATTTTTTATCTTGCCCGCTTAACCAACGCCGCCATAATAAAGCATTTGTTAATTTGAAATCACGGTTGCGCCAATTTGAAATCAAACGAATCGGTAAAGGCAAATAATCGGCAGGGTCTGTTAAAACAATATGGGGCACATGGGTTGCATCTTTAATTTGTTTTGCTAACCCCGCCCACATAGATAAAGTCACTAATGCGCTCGCATCAGTTTCTTTAATTTGACGAATCAATTCTTCGGGTTCAGTCACGGGTGGAGTTAATACGGCAACCGCACCTGCTTTCATTGCACCATAAAAAGCCACTATCATTTGCGGAATATTTGGCAATAACAAAACTACACGCGCGCCTTTGCCGATTCCTTGGGCTAACAAAGCATTCGCAAATTTATTAACTTCATAATTCAAGTTGCGATAACTAAGTTTCGCGCCTTCAAAATAAACTGCTGTGTTGTTTGGAAATCTTCTGACAGACGAACGCAACAATTGATGCACTGCAATGCGTGGCACATCCACTGTGTATGGCACGCCCTCTTGATATTCATTCAGCCAAACCCGTTGTGTTTTCAAATCATCGCGTTGAGTCTTTGGGATGATGAAAGATTTATCTCGCCATGATTTTTTGGATTCGCCTTTGAGAAAACTTGCTATGGCTCGATCAACTGCTTCGCGCCTCTCTAACATGACCATGTGGCCTGAGGTGCGCACGTCAACATCTTCTGCGCCCGGAATGGATTTGGCTACTTTTTCAAATAAAGGTCTATCGAAAACAAAATCGCGATGCCCACGAATGACCATCGTCGGCACTTCTAGTTTTTCAAACTTTCCCCAACCCACCCATTGTGACATGTTATCTCGATAATATTCTTTCAATGCATGTGGTGGTGCATGTAACCATTTTTTGGTAAATGGACCAATCAACCTTAAAACCGTTGAAGGAAGTTTCAATGCAAATTTCAAAAATGGTGCTAACTTAAATTCCCCGGCTGTTGCAATCAAAATCAATTTTTCAATATGGTCTGGATGATTGAGCGCATATTCTGTCACAATTGCCCCGCCGAAGGAATGTCCGATTAAGGTGAAGGGAGTAGAAACTTTCAACTGAGCAAGAGCAGTTTCAAGGTCAGTTTGGATGCGCGGCATGTCGTATCCAGTAGAAGGTTTGTCGGAGAGTCCATGCCCGCGAATATCCAATGCTATCACGCGGTTATCCATCGCGAACTTTTGCATTTGATAACCCCACTGCTCAGCCTTGCCGCCGAAACCGTGAATAAAAACGATGGTGCGTTGCGGGCTTTCGGGCGAAACATCAATTGCGGAAAGCCGAATGAGCGGATTGGATGAAATTTTTATTTCGTGACGGTAGAGGTCGAGGTCTATGTCCATTTCTGAATTTTACTTTACATTTGCGCGAAATGAGTTTTGACAAATCCCCGCCGCCCTGCTATACTTGAAATCGTTAAGTTGACTTTCCCTGCACAAAGTGCAGTTTTGTTTGAGAAATATCGAGTTTGAAAAGTACCGATTCCTTCGCGAGCAAGTCAGCGGAGGATTTTTTGTTATTGAGGAAATAAATTCTTTAGCCACAGAGTTCACTGAGAAAACATTTTTAAGAACCTCAAAAAACTCTCTAAGGTCTCTGTGCCCTCTGTGGCTTAGATTTTGAAAGTTTTACATTAACTCTTAACCGCATAAGCGGTATAAAAAATTTTAAAGTAGTGAGGTTTATACAAACTATATGAGTAAGAAAAATAAATTAAAGATTATCCCGCTCGGGGGCTTGGGCGAAGTGGGAAAAAACATGATGGCTTACGAGTTCGCAGGCGAAATCATCGTTGTTGATGCGGGCATTATGTTCCCGAAAAATGACATGCTGGGTGTTGATTACATCATCCCAGACTATGAATATTTAAAGAAAAAAGCCAATCAAGTACGGGCATTGGTCATTACACATGGTCACGAAGACCATATTGGTGCCATTCAACATTTCATCCAAGACTTTCCTGTTCCAATTTATGCCACGCCATTAACACGCGGATTAATTGAAGGCAAGTTATTAAGAAATAATGTTGATAAAGCCCGATTCAAAACTGTACAAGCAGGTGAAAGATCCAAAATTGGAGTATTTACTGTTGAATATTTTCATGTGAGTCATTCGATTCCGGACGCGGTTGGGCTTGGTATTACAACCCCAGCAGGTCTTGTCGTTCACATGAGCGACTTCAAATTTGACCATACCCCAGTAGATGGCTGGACTACTGATTTTGCAAAATTAGCTGAGTTCGCAACACGTGGTGTTGATTTGTTGTTATCTGATTCCACCAATGCCGAAAGACCAGGTTGGACTCCATCCGAATCAGTCATTGGTCCTGCATTTGATAAAGTTTTTGCCGAAGCACAAGGTCGCGTCATTGTGGCAACCTTTGCTTCATTAATTTCGCGCGTACAACAAGTAGCCGATGCCGCCGCAAAAAGCGGACGAAAATTAGCATTCGCCGGTACAAGCATGGTGGATAACGTCAAAGTTGCTCGCAAAATGGGTTATCTTGAAATTCCTGATGAGTTGGTTGTACCCATTGACCAAGCACAAAAAATGCAAGACCATAAAGTTGTAATTATGGGCACAGGCTCACAAGGCGAACCTTCATCTATTGTTGGTCGTTTATCGGCTGGCACGAATCGCCAATTTGATTTGAAAGCAGGTGATACGATTGTATTGTCGTCACACCCAATTCCGGGTAACGAAGAAACTATCAGTAAAACGATCAATCGTCTATTAAGAAGAGGCGCAAAAGTTATTCACGATGGCATTGCTCCCATTCATGTGTCAGGTCACGCCGCGCAAGAAGAACAAAAATTATTAATCAATTTGGTCAGACCCAAACATTTTATGCCCATTCATGGTGAGTTGCGTCAACTCATGCGCCATGCTGAACTGGCTCAAGAACTTGGCATTCCAGCTGAAAATACAATCGTGGTTGAAAATGGTCAGGTGGTTGAATTGGTTGGAAACAAAGTTTTACTCGGTGAGAGAATCCCCGGCGATTATGTATTCGTCACAGGCGAATCAATTGGTGATATTGACCTTGGTGTAATGAAAGAACGCAGTCAATTGGCGCGTAACGGCATTATGTTAATTGATATCAGCCTTGATAAATTAACAGGTCGTTTATTACAAGAACCAGAAATTATCACGCGCGGCTTTGTTTCACCAGAAGATGCCGAAACGCTTCTGCCTGACGTGCAAGAACTTGTCAACAATCTTATCCATGATGATGGCTTCGATGATGAAAAAGATATCATCAGCGCTGTCAAAAGTTATTTGCATCAACAAACCAAACGCCGCCCAATGATTTTTGTGACATTGAGTAAATCATAAATAAAATGACCGTCTGAGACGGTCATTTTATTTTTTGTGCAATCTGCCTATCAATTTTTCCCATCGGATAATTTTCCAACTCATCTATCTTTACCCACTTCAAATTTTTATCTTTTGGAATTGAAACAGCGTCACAGATAAAGACATATTCTGTGACTTTGAAATGAGTGTAAGCATGAGTCACAATTCCCAACGCCTCTTTTTTCTTGACCTGAATCTTGGTCTGTGCTTTTAGGCTTTTGACTAACTCCTTAGCAGGGTCTGCTTCCACTCTCGCATTCGGAAATTCCCACATATTCCCCAACAACCCATCTGCTGGGCGTTGACTTAATAAAACCTTTCCATTTTTTATAATCACAGCCGCTACTTGAACATAATGTGGCGATTCTTTTTTCGGCTTTAGCACAGGACGTAATTCTTGCGTTCCATTTTTTCTTGCTTCGCATATTTCCATCAAAGGGCATAACAAACAACGCGGATTTTTTGGCAAACAAATTGTCGCGCCTACATCCATCAATGCTTGGTTATAGTCACCTGCTTTGCCTTTGGGCAAATTTTCTCTAGCAAATCCCCACAATATTTTTTCACCTGCTGGTGAATCAGCAAATTCTTTTACATCAAATAAACGAGAAAAGACGCGGCGTAAGTTTCCATCAAGCGTTGCTTCATCTATTCCAAACGCCATAGAAGCAATTGCGCCAACTGTATATTTTCCAATACCCGGTAAACTTTGTAAATCTTCTAAGTTACGAGGTAACTCACCATTAAATTTTTCAGCAACAATTTTTGCGGCTTTATGCAAATTTCTAGCACGGCTGTAATATCCTAATCCTTCCCACGCGTTTAATACATCTTGCTCATCTGCTTTTGCTAACTTTTTTATATTTGGAAATAATTTCATCCATTTTTCAAAATATGGGATGACTGTCTCTACACGTGTTTGTTGAAGCATAATTTCAGAAACCCACACTGCATACGGATCTGGATGGTCTCTCCACGGAAGAATCCGCTTGTGGATGTTGTACCAGTTCAACAGTCTAGTAGAGAGGCGGGACATTTCAGTTGTCAGTGATTAGTGAGCAGTCATCAGTAAGCGGTGCACTTTGGAAATTTTGATTTCCAAAATTAACAACGCGGGCATAAAATACGTTATCAAATTGGCAAGCCAATACAATCACATCTGCACCTTGTTGAAAATTATAAATTTCACGTGTGGGGAAAATCACATCATATCTGTTTTCGTTGATAACGAGGAAACTAAGACGTGCAAAATCTTTAACTGCATAAGCGGGCCACGGATTTGTGGATGAAAGCCCTTCGGTACGCCTATAAAAACGAGGATACAACAAACGCCCTTCAATGATTAGGGCATTTGGTTGTGAGAGAAATGATTCAATCTCCACTCTGTTATATCCATTAGACTCCAACTGAGCAATTAAATCATTTTGTGAAGCAGTGTAACGTGGTTCAGCGATTCCTTTTGCAAGCCACGGCGTTGAACCTATAAACATAAATGCAAGCACTATAAAAATATACTGGGGGCGAAATTCGCGAAGTGAAATATTTTTAATTTCAAACGACTTTTTGTTTGGCTCAATAAGTTTTTTACCAAACAAATTTGCAACAATAGAGAACAATTCAATTAATCCAATAGCAAAATAAAAATAAAAGACCCAATCAACTGGCAGGTTGTAACGCCAACTAGAAAAACGCGCTATGCCATTAGACATGGCATAGCCGAGATTAAATGCCAATGGAATTAATCCGAGCCAGCCTAGTTTTTTCCATGCTATGCCAAATCCGATAGCAATGATAGACAGATAAATAAGAATCAGAATTAAGTTGTACCATTCTAATGAACCGTTCCATTCCATCCAATATAAATTTACAGGTTCTTGTAAACCATTAAATGGTTTGATTAATGGCAGTGCTAACAAGCCGCCGATTTCAGTGTTCAAGAAATGGGAAGTTATAAAATTTGCAACAAAGACTGGGTTTTCTAGCGTGAAGGAAATAACTCTTTCTCGCACACTGTCTGTTTCGGGGTTGAATTGATTAATGTCTAAATTCCCTGTAAACGAATATTGACTATAAATCACTGCAACTTGTTTTGGATCGTCAAAAGAAAATTGACCTGAAATTGTGTAATTATGCGTTAACCATGGAATGACTGAAACAAACACACCAATTGCAAAAATAATGCCAGTCTTAATCCATTCTGCCCACTTGAGCTGTAGAACAAATAAAACCAATAAAAATAAGGCTGGCAATGTCATTGTGGATTGGGTGCGGAACAATAACATTAATCCAAATGCGCCACCTGCTATCAATGTGGATTTTAAGTTTCGATTTTCTAACCACCAAATTACAACAAAACAAATCACTACAATAGAGAATGCGGTTGGTAAGTCTGTGATAAATATTTTTGAATTGGCAACTCGTGTATTGGATGCAATCCATAAACTTGTATATTCACGGAAAATAGCAAACAAGGCAACTGTCACACCTGCGGCTGGGGAGTGAACTTTTTTTCCAAGAAAATAAAGTGCTACAGGGAACAATGCCAGAATGCAAGATTGGGCGTTCATAATCATTGCATAATCTTGGTCAAAAAGTAAATGCAAAAATGCGAGAAAGGTCACATACAAAGGTCGAGGTGGGATTCCGCCAAAGTAACCTGTGCCGATTAACAAACTTTGTGAGGAAAAATCATAAAAGCCTGCATCAGAATACGGGAGTGGAATATTTAGAGGCTGAGAAGCAGGCGCATAGAAACTATTGGCAAGCGTTTCTAGTGGCACACTCACCCACAGAATACAGGCGGTTAGATAAATGGTGATTGGTAAAAGATAATTCGTGATGCGTGATGCGTAATTTAATTGTGAAAAGAGGAAAGAGGAAAGAAGAAAGATAATTAAGCCAAGCAAAATTGCAATGACAAAATGCCAGCCTTGAATTGGAACGCCCGGTTCACCCCAGTAGCCCGTATCAGGTGTGATACCGATTTTGGTGATGGCAACAAATAAGAAGACAGAAAGCAGAAGGCAGAAAGCAATGAGGGCTGGGATGAAGTTTTGTTTTGAAAGTTCTTTTGGGTGAAATCCATTTTTGACGAGTAATAAAAATAAAACTGCTTGTAAATTGATAACCAAAAGATACCAAAGCAATGGACTCAAACGTTCGTAATATGGAAGTAACTGTTCAGGGTTGAGATACCGTAACAGGAACAATGACCAACCTGAAATTAAAGTAAGAAGCGCGGAGAGAAGAATCGTTGAGGTGTTTGCAAATTTATCAAATGCTGATGAATCTTTGCGGGAGATGAATCCAAAATAAATTCCAACAAAAAAGAAAACCGACAAAACTCCAAGCAAACCAATCCGCGCAATAGAAAGCCCGCTTTCGGATGGAATGGATAAAAGTGAAACGATGGCAATTACAGACTGAAAAGCCGCGGCAAAGAAAAACCACGGCCAATATTTGGAGAAATTATTTTTCATGCGTTATATTTAAAATTGAAAACCTGTTCGCACTTGTACAATTTTGTGAGAATAATTTTTTACGTAACCAAATAAGCGTTCTTGTAAAAGCGTCCAATCGTTTGAAGCAAGAATCTCGCGTGCTTGTGCCGCATTTGAAGCCAGCAAGCCCACTTGAATTTGTGGATACGCGCCATATAAAGTTGCCCACGCTTCAGAAGGTTGCAAGCCAAGCCTTTGCACACCGGGCACAAATTCACCGATGATAAATTCAAAATATTCTTGGTCGCGTTCTGCGGCGATATCCCAAGTCATAATGACTTTAACTGGCATGTTATCCTTTTTGATAATCTAAAACAACAACTTTGGTTTCATCCGGCAAACCAGAGCGTGTTACTTTTAACGAAGGTTGCGATTCGGTTTTGCCTAAACCCATTTCTTTGAGAAATTTGTTTAACGAATCTAAACTTACTTTTGTGGCAGGTGTTGAATAATGCATTGGGATAACGATATTTGGTTCAATAAGACTGACCACTTCAGATGCTTTTGCGGCATTCAAACTACTTCCGCCTCCAACCGGGATGAGAAGCACGTTGACTGTACCCAAAGCCTCTACTTCACTTTGAGTTGGGACTTCTTGCAAATCGCCTAAGTGAGCAACAGTGATACCGTCGTAATCAAATACATATAATGTATTGCGAATTTTGTCTTTGCCTTTTTTGCTATTTGTTTGAACCGCTGTGATGAAGACACCACCAATTTCAAATTCACCTGCACCGGTAATTGTATGAGTTGTGCCTTTAACAGCATCCACATTGCTATGCCCCGGCGCATCGTGACTCACCGTCACAATTTCTGCTTTGAGTTTCAACGCATCGTACCCAACTTTTTTATGGTCAAACGGGTCAGTGACGACAGTTGCATAATTTCGTTCAGTTAATCGAAAACAAGAATGTCCGTACCAAGTAATTTCCATTTACGTAGTGCCTCCAAAGAGGATATTATACCCGAAGGAAGTTTATGCTGTTCACAAAAATTTAAGTTAAAAGTTTATATAATTTATGAAAAAGATTCGCCAATTTTTATGATATTTATCTAGTATATTGACATCTTCTTCTCACACAAGTATACTGATTTCCATGAAGTCTACGCGAGATAAGATTTTACAAACCCTGTTGAAGAAGCCCAAATCAACTATCAACGAAATGGCAGAGGCGGTGGGGATCAATCCAATTTCTGTGCGGCATCATCTTACCAATTTACAAATGGAAGGGTTGGTTGAGGCGCAAGAAGAACGTCATGGAGTTGGTCGCCCGCGCTTGGTTTACCTTTTAACTAGTGAAGGCATGGAACGTTTCCCCACGCGTTATTTAAGATTGACAAACCGCCTCATTGCGCAGATGAAAGAGACTTTGCCCGCGCCGGCAGTCAGCCAACTCTTCGGGCAGATTGCAGAAGATTTAGTCAGCCAATATGCAAATGATGTGAAGGGACTAAGTATGGAAGCACGCTTAGACTTCGTCAAAGATTTGTTGGCGCAAGAAGGGTTTACAGTGGAATGGGAAAAGAAAGACGATTCCTATCAAATTCACGAAATTTCTTGCCCGTATTATCAAATTGGAATTGCACATCCAGAAGTTTGTACCGTTGACCAAACGTTAATTTCCAAAATGTTGGCATTGCCAGTGAATAGAGTGCAATGTATTTTAGATGGCAGTGCCCATTGTACGTATGTAGTACAACAGTCAAAAAATAAGTAAAAGAGGAACTATGAGCGAAGAATCTGAAATCAAAGAAATTCAGTGGACAATCCACTCCACTCACCCAGACATGGTCAAATCAGCGCGTGAAAAACTCGGCGAAGTCGTTGACCCTGAAATTGGTATGACCATTATTCAATTAGGTTTGATTCGAGATGTCATCATTGAAAACAACATGGCACGAATCAAAATGATTCTGACCACACCGTTTTGCCCGTATGGACCAGCCATGATTGAAATGACCAAAGCCAAAGCAGTTGAAGGCTTGAACATGCCTGTTACTATCGAAATGGGCATGGAAATGTGGGATTTCTCTATGATGGAAGACCCCTCGGCATTAGACTGGGGTATGTACGCTTAGTCTACAAAAAATAAAAATGGATGGCGGGTTTTAGCCCGCCATTTTTGTTTAATGCTATTTTTCTGCAACGAGATTCTGTGAGTGTGCCAGTATAATAATCAAAGCAGGAGTTCACTTATGAATAGCCTACAAAAATTGATTATGCAAGAAATTGAAACCCTTGAAGATATGCGCTTATTTGATGTGTTGGGATTTATCCGCTATTTAAAAATGGAGAAATCAGCCAAGCCAAAGGAAATTGAAAAATGGTTTGAAGAGGTTTCTAAAACGATTCATGCGCGCAAAGAAGAGTTAGGCATCACTCCTGAACAAATTGA
>DDVH01000038.1:0-12832 GCA_002345215.1 Anaerolineales bacterium UBA2317 | reverse complement strand
ATCAAACCGGATGAAGTGCAAGAGATTATTATCAACAGCCAAATCAAAACTTACCCAGCCGATACAGTTCTCTGCAAAGAAGATGCGGTTGAGCATACGTTTTATATGATTCTCGAAGGGGATTTTGAAGTTACGAAACTTATCAATAATGCAGAAAAAAGATTATTGAAGACTTTATCGGCCGGAGATTTCTTCGGTGAAATGGCATTGATTCACAATGCCCCGCGCGCGGCAACAGTTAAGTCCTTGACGAGTGCTGTTGTTTTGGAATTAGACAAACCCGGCTTCGACCGCGTGCTTAAAAAAAGCCCAAGCGTAGCAATGGCGATGGTGGCAGAAATCAGCAATCGCCTAAGACAAAATGACGCGCTGGCGATTGAAGACTTAAGACTCCGCGCCTCTGAACTCGCCGACGCATATCAAAAACTTGCTGAACAAGATTTAGCCCGCAGAGAATTTTTAACCAGCATTGCACATGAATTACGAACCCCATTAATGGTTGCTAGTGGTTATTTGCACGCCTTAAAAAAAGGGATGCTCTCTGGCGAGCAATTAAATTCAACAGTTGAAACTGTCAGCCGTAATGTTGACCAAATTGTGAACCTGACCAATGATATTCTTTTCTTACAAGAAATGGATTTGGTCTTGCCAGATTTTCAAGCGGTCAACATGGCTAGCATTATTGAAAATGTAATAAAGAAATATGAAGCCAAAGCAAAAGCACGCAGTGTTGCCTTGCGAACAAAAGGAAATATTCATGTTGCCCCCGTGCAAGGTGATGAGCCTTCGCTTGAAAGGGCTGTCACTGCTTTGGTAGATAACGCTATTAAATTTAGCCCGCCAAATGGCTCTGTTGAAATTCGATTAACAGAAGAACCTAAGCATGTCAAAATCAGTGTGCAGGATTATGGCATCGGCATTGCACCAGAGATTCGCCCGCGTATCTTTGACCGCTTCTTCCATACCGATAAAATTAATGACGATGAAGAACTTTACAGCGGTTTAGGGATTGGACTTTCGATTACACGTCAAGTCATTCAACAACATCGTGGCACCATTGAAGTTGAAAGCCAACCCGGAAAAGGAAGTACCTTTATTATTTCATTATTGAAATGGCAATAATGAAATTTGGAGATTCTCATGCTCAAGCGAAACAAACTATATTTTATTTTGATGATTGGTTTAATAACTACCTTTGCCTGTAGCTTAACTAGCCCCTTAGAAAATATTCCCTCAGCAGATTCAAGCATCCCCGAAGAATCAGAAGCGGTTGTCATCGAAGGCTTGTGTGACAATCCAATTTATCCTGTTAAACAAAATGCTACATGGACATATTTCAATACCGGTGGACCTAGTGGAGATTTTTCATACACAGATACCATCACTGAAGTTCGCTCGGATGGCTTTACATTGACAACTACTTTTGACAATCTCACTCGCACACAAGAATGGGCTTGTGAAACAGGTGGGTTGAAAGCACTTGAATATGGTGGTGGCTCTGCGGCTATCACTACCCAAAGTGCAAATATGGAATTTAACACACTGCAAGTGACTGGTATTAGCTTGCCAAAAGAAATTGTGCCCGGTATGCAATGGTTATACAGCCTGACACTTGAAGGTACAACTACCATGCCCGATGGTTCGCAAACAAATTCGAACGGCACATTTTCTGTCACCATGCAAGAGATGGGAAATGAAACAATCACTGTTCCCGCTGGCACATTTGAAACTATAAAATTTCAATCAACCACTACAATGGATATTGTCGGAGAATTTCAAGGCATTCAAGTCCCCATGCAAATTACAGGTTCAACGATTACATGGTTTGCGGCGGGTGTAGGTCAAGTAAAATCAATCAGCAATTCAGATTTTGGTGGTACACCGTTTACCCTCACCACCGAATTGCAATCATATAATATTCCCTAAGAAAAAATAATTTTCAATGAATCGTTTTCATAAAACGACCTTCCAGAAAATGGTGGGTCGTTTTGATTCATAGACTCAATTTTATTTAAGATGATTGGCAAATCTTCTACCACCGGCAGATGATTAATCGCTTCTTTCTTAATCCATTCTGCTTTGCCTTCGTTCGACTCTCTGATTTCGCCTTGAGCATTTTCTCCGCAAATGATGAACAAACAAATTCCAATTTCATTCACATCAACAATCACAGTGCCACACAACCACAAATCAGCAGTGATGCCTGCTTCTTCAAATAATTCTCTTTTTGCGGCAGTGATGACATCTTCTGCACGTTCTATATGACCGCCCAAGCCGTTATATTTTCCAGACCATAATTTTTTTGTCGGCGCACCTTTCATCAATAAATACTCATCCCCGCGACGGATGAGTATCATCGTGCGGGGAATGAGCATGTATCTATCTTTTGTAATGCCTTGTTCTTTACTCATTACGCATTACTCGTTACTTATTACTTAATCTGCTAAATCACTGACATCTTCAGCGGCAACATCTTGTTTGACATAATCTTCAAACTTGGGGGCAACTTTTACAGGCTTGATATATTTATCTGTATATTGTTTGGTATCTTTTACACCAAGCAAATTGAACAATTTATCAAATTGTGCTTCCCAAGCATTGATTAATTTTGTTTTGGCATCATCTGGCAAAGCATAAGATTGGGCTTTGAATGGACCAATTGCATTCTTACGAGTCTTGTAATAAAACTGTTCATCGGTCATGCCGGGTTTGCGTTCGTTTGCAAAATTAGCATCTAACCAAGCATACATCTCTTGTTTGAAATCAGCAGGGACATTGTCAAAGAACATGGTGGTGAAATTTGTAGCAAGATGAACCTCAATTGCCTCGTTTTGCACAAACTTGTTAAAGTTTTCTTCAGGCACTGTTGAGGCGCCATGTTGAACTGTTCCGCCCATGCCATATTCTTTGCGCCCAATGCGACTCAAATCACGCAGAACGTCAAAAGCAATGGTCACTTCGGCGAGAGAACCATCTGCAAGGACTGTGCCACCATGAGATGTACCCGTCAGCACGCTGATTTTGCTCAAGCCTGCTTTATCGGGTGCAATTTTTTTCAAATGTGCGTTGAATCCATTCATATAGGCGCGTAATTCAAATTCATTTGAATTTGTAGTGCCTACTTCTCCAATTTCACCGCCGATTGAAATCGTAACGCCAGCAGGTTCATTGTCACGGATAAATTTTGAAAGTTCTGCTGAGAGTCTGCTATTCAATGCTTGTTGTTCTTCTACTGTTGGTAAATGAATATCTACCAATGTAGATGTATCTACATCAATATTATAAAAACCTGCGGCAATTGATTCTGTACAAAGGTCACGCACAGCTTGTAATTCCGCTTCGGGATTTGTCTGATATTTTTTTGCAGAGACTTGGAAGTGGTCACCTTGAACGAAGACGGGTCCGACAAATCCTTCGGCGATGGCGGCGGCGAGAATATTGGTCACATATTCGGATGGGCGTTGGGCACTATAACTCATTTCAGAACGAGCCAATTCAAAAATAAAAGCGCCGCCGTTAATCTTAAGCGCGGCGCGGAACATAGCCCGTGCGGCATGATACGACAATGCTCTTAAGTTAAAGGCTGGGGTGGTGAAACTCATTGGTACTTCTTCACGTCCACGAGCCATGTAAAGGTCGTGAATGGATGCGGGGATGATGCCCATGTCTAAGGCAACGCATCGGATGAGGTAGCGAGACCAGCCCGCACTTAAGTCTGAGGCGAGGGCTGAACGTTCAACGAGTTTGCCGACATTTTTTCTGAATTTGTTTGCGTCTAAAACTTTTACGGTTGTCCCTTCTACTGATACACTGTTTTCAACCAGTGTGAGTAATTCATTGACGTGATTCGACATAACAATCTCCTAATAAAAAAATGATAATTTGATTATATCGCTGATAGTATAAATAAGTAAACTTTTTAACGATATAATTACAAGCAACAATTTGAAATATTCAGCGTATATCTTTGGCAGGAGGCTCCCATGAGCGATTTTTTTGAAAAAGTAAGTAGTCAGGTTGACCCGTTCAAGAAACTGGTTTCTTATATTCCCGGTTTCGGCGGATATGTTGAGCGACAGAATCGCCGCGACGCAGATGCACTCTTGCGTGAAACTGTGGCACGCCGCTTTGAAGAACAATGGAGTCGCATCTCCAATTTGCAAGCGGAACTCGTCAGCAATGGCATGATTAAATATGTTGATGATGTAGAAAAAGCCGCTTTGGCATTGCGCACTTTCATTGACAAAATTAAAACAGCGGCACGCGGATATTCTGGTTTGTTTGATGCGGTCAAAATCAATGAAGCCGAGTTGGAAAAAATTTATCAATTCGATGTCGCCTTTTTTGATTTAGGCGACCAAGTAAAAAGTGGAATTGATAATTTAGAAGCCAGCATGAGCGATGAAGAAGCATTGCCCGCCGCGATTCGCAATGTGACCACATTGGCACGTTTGGCTGTGGAAACATTTGAACGCCGTTCTGAAGTTGTGACAGGAAGTTAATAATTTTGTAGGGGCGAGGTATGCCTCGCCCCTACGGATAATTTTATGTGGCATGAATATATCAATGCAACCTCAACCGATGAGGTAATACAAATCCTTGCCGAGAAGCGTGAACGCGCACGCGTGATTGCTGGCGGCACGGATTTGATTCTGGAACTTGAACGTGGTCTTCGCAAAGGGGTGGATACTTTAATTGATGTAACTCGCATTTCTCAACTGAAAAATATTTATTTAGATGAAGACGATGTCATTCATCTTGGTGCGTTGGTCACACACAATGATTGCGCGTCTGATTCATTGATTCGCAAACGTGCTTATCCATTATCACGCGCGGCGTGGGAAGTTGGCGCACCACAGATTCGTAATCGTGGCACGATTGCAGGAAACTTAATCACAGGTTCACCTGCCAACGATACGATAACTCCGTTAATGGCATTGGGTGCCAGAGTCAGATTGCTTTCAAAAAATGGCGAGAGAACAATTCCGCTCAAAGAATTTTATACAGGTGTTCGGAAAACTGTCATGCAACCTGATGAAATGCTGGTGGATATTTCTTTCCCCGCTATGACAAAATCCCAACGTGGAGCATTTATCAAGTTAGCATTGAGGCGTGCGCAAGCGATTTCTTTGGTGGATGTCGCGCTTCTTCTCGACTTCAAAGCTGATACTGTTAAGTCAGCATCTATCACACTTGGAGCAGTGACGCCTATCATTGCACATGCTGAAAAAGCAGAAAAGTTTTTGGTCGGCAAAAAATTGACCGACAAAAATATTTTACAAGCCGCTGAACTTGCAGTTGAATCCGCTACACCGATTGATGACGTGCGTGGTTCAGCAAGTTATCGCCGTGAAATGGTAAAAGTGATAACAAAACGCGGCTTGACCATGATTCGTGATGAAAAACAAGAATCAGGAATGCCGAAGAAACCGATTTTGTTGGATACACAGACGGTGAACGATAGACCGCAGACCATATCTGAGTTTCCAAAATCAGCTATTGAAACGACAATTAACAATAAAAAATATTCTTTCACAAGCGGGCATGAAAAAACTTTGTTACGCTTCTTGCGTGAAGATGCAAATTTAACAGGAACAAAAGAAGGTTGTGCCGAAGGTGAATGTGGCGCATGTACTGTCTTCTTAGATGGTCAAGCCGTGATGTCATGTCTTGTGCCTGCACCAAGAGCACACCATGCTGAAATTATCACAGTGGAAGGTTTAGCCGACGGCAAAGAATTACATCCCGTGCAAGAAAAATTTATTGAACACGCCGCCGTACAATGCGGATACTGTATTCCAGGCTTTATTATGTCTGGAGCAAAATTGTTACAAGAAAAACCAAACCCAACCAAAGAAGAAATTGAACAAGCCATCACCGGCAATTTATGCCGTTGTACAGGCTATTATAAAATTGTAGATGCCATAAAAGACGCTAGTAAAATGAAAGAATGAGGTTATTATGGGCAAGTATCAAAGTTTAGCCAGAAAAAAAGTTAAAGAAAAAAGCCGCGATGTACACGTGGCTTGGCGCGGCATTGGATGCTTGATGATGTTAGTCATCCCTGTCATTTCGATTGCGGCAAGTGTCATCACCATTGATTATGGACTCAATAATAATTGGACGATTCCATATCAACTGCTGGGCTTTCCACGCTACCCTGATTGGTTTTATGCTTCTAGCGGTTTAATGACTCTCCTCAGCCCGATTACAAATACAAGACATTTCTATGCTTATGCAGTGACCAGCATTTTATATATGATTTTGCTGGCTGGTGTCATGTCTGTTTTGTATGCTTTTGTATATCGCCTTGTGGGTCCGCCGCGTTATGGTCCATTGGATGTTCCGCCACCTAATGTGAAATTAAAAAAATACAAACGCTAACATGCCAAATTCTGTCATTGGAAAATCTCATCCACGTGTAGATGCACAAGGAAAAGTTACCGGGGAAACTTTATACTCCGGTGATTTAACACGTCAACGCATGTTGCACATGAAAATTCTCATGGCAGAACGCCCGCATGCGCGCGTAAAAAAAATCAACTTAAGTAAAGCACTTGCATCAGAGGGTGTTGTCGCAATTTTTACTGCCAAAGATGTTCCTAACAATGAATATGGTTTGCAAATTCCAGACCAACCTGTTTTTTGCGGACCCGATGCAAACAAACCTTATACCGACATTGTGCGTTTTGTGGGTGACCAAATTGCCGCCGTTGTAGCAAACACAGAACATCAAGCCCATGAAGCGATGAAATTAATAGAAGTGGATTATGAAGATTTACCGCTTCTCACTGACCCGATCACTGCTATGCGCGCGGATGCAGTTCTCTTACACCCAGACAGGGGCGACTCAAATATTTGTGTGCATTACAAAATCCGCAAAGGGGATGTAGAAGATGCATTTGCCAAAGCAGACGTGATTGTTGAGGCTGAGTATCATACTCCTGTGCAGGAACATGCTTACCTCCAGCCTGAAGCGGGTTTGGCGTACATTGATGAAAATGGATTAATCGCAGTTGAATCAGCCGGGCAGTGGACTCATGCAGATAGAAAATCCATTGCACATGCTTTAGATTTGCCAGAAGAAAGTGTGCGCGTGATATATCCAGCCATTGGCGGCGCGTTCGGCGGACGTGAAGATTTATCGGTTCAAATTCCTTTGGCGTTAGCGGCATGGAAGTTACAACGACCTGTAAAAATTGTTTGGTCGCGCAGAGAATCAATGATTGGACATGGCAAACGCCATGAAGTTTTCATCAAAGCAAAATGGGGCGCCACAAAAGATGGAAAATTAATTGCAGTTGAAAATGAATTGATTGGCGATGGTGGCGCGTACATGTACACATCGAATAAAGTGTTGGGCAATGCCGCGATTACATCATCGGGACCGTATTTCATTCCAAACATAAAAACAGATGTGTACGGCGTTTACACAAACAATATTCCCGGCGCGGCATTTCGCGGATTTGGTGCACCACAAGCCTTGTTCATGGCTGAAATGCAAATGAATAAACTTGCTGAAAAACTTGGCATAGACCCTGTTGAGTTTCGTTTGAAAAATGCTTTGCGAGATGGCGACACCATGGGCGTGGGCACGCCTGCTCCGGGACCTGTGACAATTGTCCAATGTATTGAAGCGGCGAGAGACCGTTTCTCATGGAAAAAGAAAACAAAGAAAAAAGAAGAAAAAAGAAAGAAGAAAGAAGCGATTGTTCGTGGGCGTGGTTTTGCTGCTGGATTTAAGAACGTCGGTTTTTCGTTTGGCTATCAGGAAAATTGTTGGGCAAAAGTTGAAATTTATGGAAATGGCAAAATAGAAAAAGTGATTTTGCATCACGCCGGCGCGGAAGTGGGTCAAGGCACACATACTGTCATGGTTCAAATGGCGGCACATACGTTGAATGTTCCAACAGATATTATTGACTTAAAAGTTTCAGACTCTGCTACACAAGGCAACCCAGGTTCTGCATCTGCATCACGATTAACATTTATGGCGGGTAATTCAATCAAAGGTGCGGCGGAGTTGGCTCTTGAAAAATGGAACAATGAAGAACGCCCTGCCATTGCTGAATTTAAATATCTTGCCCCACGCACAACGCCAATGGATAAAGAAACTGGTTTTTCAACACCAAATTTTCAATATGCATGGGTGGCTCAAGCTTGTGAAGTGGAAGTAGATACAGAAACAGGTCACGTAAAGGTGACACGCATCTTATCAGCGGATGATGTGGGTAAAGCCATCAATCCTGATTTAATCGTCGGGCAAATTGAAGGTGCGATTGTCCAAGCACATGGTTATGCCGTTTTAGAAGATTTCAAAACAAAAGATGGAAAAGTATTGACTGACCAATTCAGCAATTATTTATTGCCGACGATTTTAGATATTCCTGAAAAAGTAGAATCTGTTCTGGTTGAAATTCCGGACCCGAATGGTCCATGGGGTGCTCGTGGAGTCGGTGAATTGCCATATTTACCTGTTGCGCCAGTCATTGCGGCGGCGATTCATGATGCCACGGGAGTTTGGATTGATGAATTTCCATTTACACCTGAAAGAGTGTTACGAGCGTTGGGGAAGATTGAGTAATTATTTGTAATTAAAATTTGGCAGACATTCTCAAAGATAGCCACATTTAAGCATGAATCAAAACTTCTTAAATTACATATGTCCATCTTGTAAAAAATCCTTGATGATAGATGCTGATTACGCTGGGAGTTCTTATAAATGTAGTAATTGTAATAAATATCATACACTAATCCGAGAAAATGGAATTATTCTGGGAATTTCTCCCGGCTTAAGTAGCGTTGAGTTTCGTGCTATGGAAAAGCATGAAAATATGCAATCACTAATGCAACATCTTGAACGCTATATGCCACTTGCTGAATGGGAATTTAAACAAGCTACAGAACTCTTCGTGCATAATAGCCCTCAAAATGAAGACTATAAATTAAACGAGAATGGCTATCCTGCCATAATCTATAAATCGCCAAAGTGTAAAGTGTTTTTCATGCTAGATTATTCTGGGTCTGGACGTAGTTATGCGGCATTTGTCTACTATGGCAGACTTCATGCACCAAATGACAAATCCGTTATGAACTGGAACAACAGGATTGTTACTGTTGGCATCAAATTGAAGACATGCTTTCATTTCTGGAAGGCATATCGCCTAATATGGCAAGTGATCATAATCAAAAGTTATGGAATGAATTAGCAAATGCAGATAAATCAGAATTTCTGAATTCCGGCACAGTACAAATTCAATCTACTCTCAAACGCCATGCCTCTATCTGGGACAAGTATGGCAATTTATTCTTCAACTTACTTGATATAAACAATAGCGAGTTATGGTTAAAATATACACAATATCAAAAGGAATGCTATGAAATTCGTGGATGGAATGCCAGTCGTAGTCGTGAAATATGTTGAACTGAATGTTCCCCCGCCTTGACGAAACCAATGAATTAAATGTTTTATAAATTAATATAGCAGACTATGATCACAATTGGCTTCCTTGCAGATTATCCTGATACCATCCCTACATTGACGAAATGGTTTCGTGAGCAATGGCCCGATTATTATGCTAACTGGTCTGAGGCAGAGCTTGAGAAAGATTTTCTTGAAGATGCTTCTTACAATCGTCTGCCCATTCGGCTTGTTGCCTTTGAGTCCAATGAATTGGTTGGCACAATCATCCTGCGGGACAGCAACGAAACTTTAGCAGAGTTCCAACCTGAATTAGGAGGTCTATATGTGGTTGAGTCTCATCGAGGTCATGGTATTGGCACAGAATTGGTGCAGGCAGGTATGAAATTAGCTTCTGATCAAGGCTATGAGATAGTTTATGCAACAACAGTAGCCGCGGCAGGGATTTTAGAAAGTTTGGGTTGGGAGTTTATCAAGACAGTTATTTATGAAAATGAGCAACCAGCATTGTATCAATGCAAACTATAATTACATCGAATGTCATTTCCCTACCTTGACGAAACCAAAGAATTAAATGAAATCATCCGCAAAGAAGCGGGTGGCGATTTTATTCAATTATCAAATGGAGTTACACACTATCAATTAGGCGGAGATGAAAACGGTGATACAGTTGTTTTGGTTCATGGATTTTCTGTCCCATCTTTTATTTATGACCCAACTTTTGAGTTTTTATCAAAGCAAGGTTTTCATGTATTAAGATACGATTTATTCGGGCGTGGATTTTCTGATAGACCAAACTTAAAATACGATATCCATCTTTTTGTAAAACAACTCAAAGAATTGTTAGATGGATTGAATTTCAAAAAAATAAATTTAGTAGGTTTGTCTATGGGCGGACCTATCACTGCAAAATTTGTTGCAAAGTATCCAGAGTATGTATCCAAACATATTTTGATTGACCCAGCGGGGGCAAAGCCGATTCAGTTTTCAACGCTATTGAGGGTAGTAAAAATTCCGATGGTCGGCGAACTGTTACTAGGTCTGTTTGGAAGCGGGAGTATGGTTAAGTCTGTGGCTGATGATTTGTTCACGCCTGAACTCGTTGAGCAATTTCAATCAAAGTATGCAATCCAAATGCAATATCATGGCTTCAAACGCGCCATTTTATCCACCATGCGAAATAATATGTTGGATTCATTTTTAGAAGTTTATGAGCAAATCGGAAAACTACACAAACCGACATTATTATTTTGGGGCAAACAAGATGTGACTGTGCCTTTTGAACATAGCAAATTGATTTTGAAAGCAATTCCTCACACTGAGTTTCATGCGATTGAAAATTGTGGGCACATTCCGCATTATGAGAAACCGCACGAGGTCAACCCAATTCTGTTAGAATTTTTGCAGAGGAAACATGAATAAGCAGACGATACAAACATTATTCAAATATAACCAATGGGCAAATCATAAGATTTTTAGTGCTGCTTCAAACCTGACGGTCGAGCAGTTTGTTGCACCTGCAAATTTTCCACATGGAGGCATTCGCAGTACATTGACTCACGCTCTGTTTGCTGAATGGATTTGGCGCAACCGTTGGGAAGGTGTGTCGCCAACGCATCGTTTCAAACCAGAAGATTTCCCGACTTTTGAATCGTTACACACGCGTTGGGCAGAAGAAGAAAAAGAATTAATGAAGTTTGTAGAAAGTGTTTCGGAAGAACAATTAAATTCGCCATTTCACTACACATCTACTGAAGGTGTGAAGTATGAAAATATTTTATGGGAATCAATGGCGCATGTGGTCAATCACGGCACACAACATCGGGCTGAAGTTGCCGCCATGTTAACCGATGTTGGTCACTCGCCTGGGGATATTGATATGATTCTCTTTTTGAGGAAAAAGATTTAACTCAATCATTATGAACAAAATAAAAAATTATATATTTCGCAATCGCCACAATTTGGCTGTCTTCATTTTGTTGAATTTGGCATGTTTGGCATGTATTTTGTTGGTAGCCGCGCGCGTGGCTTACACTGATTCGACAAGACATTCTGGCTTGATTTGGAATCTCTTTCTGGCTTGGATTCCGTTCATCTTGGCATATTTTGCTCACGCCATTTCGTGGAGAAAAGTCACTTTATATATTGTGATTCCAATCATCTCCTTTTTGTGGCTCATCTTTTTCCCAAATGCTCCTTATATGCTGACTGATTTACAAGACCTCGCCCGTGCTGGCGGAGTCGGGGCACCGCTTTGGTACGACGTGATTATTGTTGTGTGGTGTTCATGGACAGGTACATTGCTTGGAATCATTTCACTGTATTTGATGCAAGATATTATCTTCCGCACCATTAGCAGATGGGTTGGCTGGGCTTTCGTATTTATCATTTCAGCGGCGAGTAGTTTCGGTATGTATATTGGTCGCTTTGTGCGATTAAATTCATGGGATATTTTACAAAACCCATCCGAAACGGCGATGGATATTTTAGGCTTGGTGATTGACCCGAGTATGCGTCTGGCGGCATTTACAGTTTTATATACTGTGTTCTTCTTATTTGTGTTTGTGCTTTTGTATTCATTTAGTCACATGCTCATTGAGCAAACAACAAGGTTACAAGAAACGCCAGAACAATTGGCTTCTACACAGCCATCAAACACACCGTCATTGCGAGCGTAGCGACGCGTGCCACGAAGTGGTAAGCAATCCCTATAAAAGTTTATCTTGGGCATTATGTTTGAGATTGCTTCGGGCTGGTCTCGATACGCTTCGCTACTCGACCATCGCCCTCGCAATGACAAAAAAAATTCCTGATAGCCTTTGCAAGTAAATGAAAGAAAAGAAATTTACACTTGCCTCAATTTGGAGGTTGCCATGAAAAATCTATATCAACAAATTTACCCATATCGTTTTCGCTTAACCCTTTTCACGCTACTGTGCGGAGCAACATTATTTTCGGTGGTGCTGTTTCGTTTAAGAACCATCCTCAGCGGTTCAGATGAATATGCCTTTTTGTTGTGGAATATTTTTCTAGCATGGATTCCGCTTGGGTTTGCATACGCCGCCGAATCATTTTCATGGAATCGTAAAACCCTATTGCTTGTGATGCCATTCGTGGCATTGTTGTGGCTTTTATTTTTTCCAAACGCACCCTACATTCTCACAGATTTGTTTCACTTGAGTTGGAAAAAAGTTGGTGATATACCCATTTGGTTTGATACCCTTCTGCTATTATGGTTTGCATGGACGGGTTTGTCTCTCGGTTTAATCTCGTTGTTTATGATGCAAAACATCGTGCGTAGAGAGTTTGGCAGAATCACAGGTTGGTTGTTTGTATTATCTGTTGGGTTTCTGGCTAGCCTCGGCATTTACATCGGCAGATTTTTACGATGGAACTCTTGGGATGTACTAT
>DDVH01000026.1 GCA_002345215.1 Anaerolineales bacterium UBA2317 | reverse complement strand
TTTAATCGGCATGAAAGAACGTGCTGAACTTGCTGGCGGGAGTTTAGAAATTGAAAGCGGAAAAAATAAAGGAACGAAAGTGATATTGAAAATATAACTATGAAAATTCTTTTATGTGACGACCAAGCAGTAATCCGTGATGGACTTGAAATGCTCTTAAACCTTGAAAAAGATTTTCAAGTAATTGCTTCTGCACAAGATGGCTCAGAAGCAATTGAACTAGCCGAAAAACACAAACCCGAATTAATTTTGATGGATTTGAAAATGCCAATTGTCAATGGCATTGAAGCCACGCGTGAAATTCATAAAAAATCCCCAAACATAAAAATTTTAGTTTTGACCACTTATGACGATGATGAATGGGTTTTTGATGCGATTCGAGCAGGGGCATCTGGATATTTGCTGAAAGATACATCACGTCAGAAAATCATAGAAGCCATTCGTGGAACCATGGATGGAAAATCTTTCCTCGACCCAAATGTGGCAGGGAAGGTATTGAATCAAGTGGCGAGTAACCAAACGCAGCCAAGCTCAATCTTGAAAGATAAATTAACTGAACGCGAATTAGATGTTTTGCGTTTGCTGGCGAAGGGAATGCCTAATTTTGAAATCGCCACCCAATTACATTTATCTGAAGGAACGGTGCGTAATCACGTCAGCGCGATTTTGGAAAAATTAAATGTTTCCGATAGAACCCAAGCGGCAGTGATTGCAATACAGCATGGGTTGTAATCCCCTTTGGTATAATCTTTTTTATGAAATATGAAAACTTAAAAACTATAGCAATTTATCTTGCTTTAGGTGCTATTTTTTTAATCCCACGTCTTTCAAAAATTGATTCAGTCGTAACATTAGATGAACCTTCTTGGTTGAGCCAAGGTGCAAATTTTTATTATGCACTTGGACAAAGGGAATTTGAAAACACCATTTATGAGTATCAGCCTGCTGTAACTACTATGAGCATCATCTCATTGGCGATGCACATATATTTCCCTGAATATCGTGGTTTGGGTCAAGGTTACTTTGATTATGAAAAAAGTACACTTGAATCCTTCATGGAAAGCCATAACAAAGACCCACTGGTTTTATTAAAATATTCGAGAATTATTCAAGTTTTTGTGCTTTTGATTTTATTTCTTGTTTTATATTATTTGCTACAAAAATTACTCCCTAAATGGATTGCATTTTTTGCAATTGTGTTCGCATCACTTGACCCGTTTTGGATGGCGCACGCTCGCATGATGGACCATGAAGCCATGGTCTCATCATTTGTAATTATTTCTATTTTGTCTTTACTGATTTATTTCACACAAGGCAAAAAAATATTTTTCCTTTTGCTTTCAGGCTTTGCTGCTGGTTTTGCTCAACTCACAAAATCTTCTGCGATTGCAATGCTTGCCACAATTGGCATTTTGTTATTAATTCAAATCTATCAAGAACGCGGGCAAGGTTGGCTGAAAGCATTTTTGAATCAAACCAAAGTTTTTGGAATTTGGCTTGCGGTTCTTGCCATCACTTATTTTGTTTTCTGGCCTGGCATGTGGGTGGCTCCGGGCAAAATGCTATATCAAGTGTATGGCAATGCATTTAGTTTTGCATTTCAAGGCGCACGCCTTACGGTAACAGAAGAATTAAATGTTGAAGAATTTAGCCTAAATACAAATGCCACAGATGTATGGGATGTTGCAAAAATTTTGTTTTACAGAGTCACACCACTGACATGGGTTGGTGTTTTGCTTGGATTAACTTTCCGCTTCAACCCTAAAGTCGAGTTGATTCGCCCTCTCAAACTTTTATCTGCTCTTTTGCTGATTACCGCCATCGCATTCATTCTATTAATCGGCATCGCTCAAGGACGAAATTCCCCGCATTACATCTTATCAAGTTACCTTTCATTGAATATTCTGGCAGGTTTAGGCTGGATTCATGCGATTCAATGGTTATATGCTCGTTTCTCAGTAAGACAACTTCAAATTCAATATGCAGGTTTAGCAATTGTTTTACTGATTCAAGGCTGGAGTGCTTTATCAAACTTCCCGTATTATTTTACATATCGAAATCCTATTTTATATTCTATGGGTTGGTATAACGAATTTCCGCATTTCCCGTATGGTGAAGCCCTTGAACAAGCAGGTCAATATTTAGCAAAATTACCAGATGCAGAGAATACAGTATTGTTTTCATATTACAGCCGCGGATGTGTTTCATATTATTATCCCGGTCAGGTGATTAGTTTTCGTCCGTATTATGCAGATGGAAACCATGCTACTGATTTGTTAAACAATATTAACGCTTCAGATTATTTAATTGTTTATTACGCCAACCAAGGACAATTGCCTCACTATCAAACCTTTCTCAAAGTATTATCGAACGTTGAACCTTTTCATGTCATTTGGATGAATGGTTATGAATACGTTCGTATCTATAAAATAGACGATTTCACCCCTGAAATCCTTGAAGCGTTTGAAAATTTATGAGTCTAAAAGTTAATAAAACAAAACTTTTGCTAGCACTGCTCTTACTAGCAATCACAGTTCCATCTCGTGTTATCAATAACGACCGTGCCTTTAACATTGACGAACCATGGTGGATAATTTCAAGTGCTAATTTTTATTACGCAGTTACTCATAGAGATTTTGCAAACACATATTTTGAATACCACCCCGGCGTAACGAATATGTGGATTTTTTCTACTGCTATGCACTTTTACTTTCCTGAATATCGTGGTTTTGGCCAAGGTTTTTTTGACCAACGCAAACCACACTTTGAAGAATTTCTCCGTGAAAATGGCAAAGAAACTTTAGACCTTGTTCGCTATAGCAGATACATTCAGGCTGTTGTGCTATCAATAATGGCTGTAATTGCGTTCCTTTTATTAAGTCTACTAATTGGCGAAATCACAGCATTTCTTTCTATTGCTTTAGCAATCATATCTCCATTCTTTCTTGGTCACTCACGGCTAATGAATATGGAAACGATGTTGGCAATGTTTGTGCTGACATCGTTTTTAGGAATGTATGTTTACCTTCATAAAGAAAGAAAAATAATTTACTTAATTGTTTCTGGCATATCTTTTGGGTTAGCCCAATTAACCAAATCATCATCCGTTGTTTTGATTGGCGTTATTGGGTTGATGCTTTTGCTTCAATTAATTCAAAAAGATGAAAACCCGCTTCGTTCTAAGTTGACATCTGCTACAAAAACCTTCGGCATTTGGCTCGCCTCCGCCGCGTTGATTTATGTCATCCTCTGGCCTGGCATGTGGGTAGCACCCGGCAAAATGCTTTCAGAAGTATATGGCAATGCTTTTAGCTATGCACTTCAAGGTGGGCGACTAGATGTGACAGAAGAATTGGAGCCTGCAAACTTTAGCCTTGATAATCGTTCTGATGGTGTTTTACTTTACTTGAAGTATTGGTTTTCTGGCACAACATTTGTTACATGGCTCGGGGTGATTTTTGCCGGCTTTCTTTTCTTTTCAAAACATAAAGAAGAAAATTTAAAAATTGCAAAACCACTGATTGTTTGTTTATTGATTTTGGGTAGTTTATTTATTTTGATGTTTGGTTTGGCGCAAGGGCGGAATCATGCTCATTACATTATGAACAGCTTTGTAGCATTTGATATCATAGCGGGCATTGGCTGGGGATTTGTGTTAATGCTTGCTCAAAACAAATGGCAAATCTTCAATCGAACTTATGCAAGCATTATTTTTATAGTTGCTTTGGTATTAACTCAAATCGGGTTTGGGCTTCCGTATGCTCCTTATTATTTCACATATAAGAATCCATTTGCGGAACGAGCGGCGACTTTAGGTTATGGCGAAGGCTATAACCTTGCAGTAGAGTATTTATCTGCCAAGCCGAATGCAGAAGAGATGCAAGTTTATGTGTATAACGGCATGGGGACATTTTCATACATGTTTCGCGGTGAGACATTGGTCTTCAAACGTGTATATTTGGTAGATGAATCTTACGAGCAAATTGTAGAAGAAACAAAATCATCAGATTATTTGGTTTTGTATCCAGTGATAAGAAATCAACAACCTGAAACCGAAAAACTGTTTACTGCTTTTGAAAATGCCACCCCTGAAAAAACAATAGAGATTAATGGCATTGAGTATATCTATATCTACAATGTTTCCGAGATACCTGAGTCGGTGTATGCGGCATTGTTGGAATAGTAGAAAAACGTTGAGGTAAACAGAACCAACTTTCCCCTAAGAAAGAGGCGAAGCACTTCATCCACCTTACGGCTTTGTTATGAAAGTACCATATACTCGGCGGGGGGTTGTGGAGTAAAATTTAGGTCATGTTAGTTCAAGATGTACGTGGGGCTGGGCTGAGTGTTCAGCGTTCTAGTGATTTGTTAAACCGTGTTTTGCAATGGGTGGTGTTCGCGTATCAGGCATTGGCGGTGGTGGTGTTTGTGTTGGGGCTGATTTATGCTAGTGGCTGGTTGCAAACCCCGTTTTTAGGTGTGTTTTATGAACACACAATGATATTCAACGATACCAAACCGAGCACACCAGACCCTGCTTGGGCGTTGGCACGCGAAGTAAAATCAGGCGACCAATTGCTTGCGATTAATGATACGCCTGTAAAAAGTTCAGGCGATGTACAGAATATTTTGCAGACGCGCTTTGCTGGAGAGACCGTAACCGTCAGTGTCTTAACAGCAGAAGGGCAAACGCGCACGTTTGATGTTACTTTGTATGCGTTTCCTGAGTCGGGGCGTACAGTTTATTTTTATTTTCCTTCAATTTTAAGCGCCATCTTTTTGATGACCAGTCTGTGGATTTTTGGCTTCCGCCGTACTGAAGCGGCTGGGCGTGCTTTTTCATTATTTACTTCGTCTTTGGCAATTGTTACGGGTGCCTATTTCAACATTGCTACCACACATGAATTTACTTATATCTGGACGCTTTCACTAGGATTAACTGGTGGTGGGTTAGTTGCATTGGCTTTGGTTTTCCCGGTTGAGTCGCGCTTGGTGTTTAATCGCCCTTACCTGCGTTGGGTTGGGATTTTGATTGGCGCAATTTTGGCTGTAGCGGCTTTTCCTAATTTGTTTAATTTTAATCAGCCGATTGCATACTTTAACAATTGGCGTTTGATTTATGGCTTTAATGCTTTATGTATTTTATTTTATATTTCGTTTAATGTTTATCATGCTCTCAATGCGCAATCACCAGTCATTAAAACTCAAGCACGCACAATTTTATTGGGTGCGTTGATTGCTTTTGTTCCAGTAGGCATTTGGTTAGCGGCAGGCTTTTTAGGTCCAGCCAATTTTTCGCCGTATCTTTTCTTGCCTCTCGTAATTTTCCCATTAGCCATTGGCTATACCATTTTACGTTTCCGCTTTTTGCGTACAGATGAATTGGTGCGGCGCGGTGTGATGTATATCTTGCTTTCGATTCTTGTCACACTTGGTTATGCCCTCGTGGTGGCTGGTGCAGGTTTATTGTTTGGCAGTAATCTTCCTTCCAATAGCCCAATTTATGTTGGGCTTGGGCTTTTTGTGATTGCAGTCATTCTCGAACCCATTCGCACACGCTTACAAAATTTAGTGGATACGATTTTCTTCCGTGGCTCGCGTGTGTTTACAGAACAATTGGAAGATTTCTCGCGCAAATTAACTACCGCTTTAGATTTAGAAACCATTGGCGTCAACATGCGTGACCAAATCGCTTCAACCCTGACGCCAAGCCGAATCCACATTTATACATACGATTCCCTCAACGACTTTTTCTCCGCCCTGCCCGGCGAAGACCGCCGACCCACGAGTGACATTCGTTTTACTTCCACAAGTCCATTGGTCAATTATTTTACAAAAGAACGTTTGCCTTTGTATTTAGATAACACTTCTGTTTTGCCCTCAGAATTACAATCAGAACAATCTCGTTTGGCGTTATTAGGCGCTAGATTATTTATAGTATTGCCCGGCAAAGAAAGACTCAACGGCTGGCTAGCATTAGGACCACGCTTAACAGGTCAACCTTATACACCGAGAGATTTACGCTTCCTCGAAAATATTTGCGACCAAGCCTCCGTTGCCATTGAACGTGTACAAACTGTTTCTACGTTGGAACGCCGCATTCAAGAAATGAATGCGCTCACGCGTGTATCCAAAGGTGTAAACGTCACACTCACGTTTGATGATGTGCTTGAATTGATTTATGCACAAACGGCACAAATTATCCCAACCTCACATTTTCATATTACATTACATAACAAAGACAGTGATTATTACTATTATGGCTTTTGTTTGGAAAATAACGAAAGAATTGAAGAACGTGAAAACCAACCGTTTTCTGCAAATACAGGCTTAAGCCCAGATGTCATCCGCAAGAGCCGACCGATTATGACACAAGATTATGTGCGTGAATGTCAGGCACGTGGGCATACACCTGCACTTGAAAATGTTTTTGCATGGATGGGCGTGCCATTAAATGCAGGTGCGGCAACGATTGGCACATTGAGCATTGGCAGTCGTGATGGCTCGATTTCATACACACGGGGTCAACTAGAATTATTGCAAGCGATTGCAGACCAAACTGCAGGTGCAATTGTGAAAGCACGTTTGTTGGAAGAAACCGAACAACGCGCACGTCAACTTTCTACGTTGAATGAAATTACACGCCAATTAACTTCTACATTGGAATTAAATCCATTATTACAAAACATTCTTGAAAATGCTGTCGGCATTTTGAATTGTGAAGCAGGCAGTTTGTTCTTGGTAGATGAAGAAACAGATGAATTGGTCTTTCGTGTGACGGTGGGACCAGTAGCAACAAACTTAATTGGGAAACGTCTGCCACCCGGAACAGGGATTGTTGGGCGTGCCGTGCAGACGCGTAATGCTGTCATTGAAAACGAAGATCAAAATTCAAAGTCACGTTTTACAGGCATAGATCAGCAAACTGGTTTCGTCAGCCGTTCGTTGATGGCTGTACCGCTACAGGTCAAAGACCGTGTGATTGGTGTAATTGAAGTCATCAATCGTCGTGATGGTTTGCCCTTTGTACAAAATGATGAAACATTATTAAACGCGTTTGCAGGTCAGGCGGCGGTGGCGATTGAAAACGCACGTTTATATACATTGACCGACCAAGAATTGGCGAGTCGTGTTGAAGAACTTTCTATCATGCAACGTATTGACCGTGAGTTAAATGCTAGCCTCGAAATGGACCGTGCCATGCGCATCACACTAGATTGGGCATTGAGACAATCAAGTGCGGAAGCCGGTTTGATTGGTATTTTGGAAGAAGATAAACTGCGCGTCATGGCGCATCAGGGTTTAGATGAGCAAATGCAAAACTTGCCGGATATGCTGATGAAAGTTGAATTGCCAGCTATGCTCACCGCGGTTGAAACAGGTGTCCCTCAGCAAGAGGCGGTTGATTCATCAAAGCATAAATTTTTGGTTGCATCGCATGTACAGATGGTGATTCCGATTCGTCGTGAAGCCACTGTGATTGGCTTGTTATATTTGGAAAGCATGAGTGATACACAAGTAGATATTGATTTTCTCACTCGTCTCACAGACCATGCCGCTATTGCTATTTCCAACGCGCAGTTGTATGGTGAAGTGCAACGTGCTAATTTAGCCAAGAGTGATTTCGTTTCGTTTGTGGCGCATGAATTGAAAAACCCGATGACTTCGATTAAGGGATATACCGATTTACTTGCGGCTGGGGCAGTGGGGCAAGTGAATGATATGCAAGGAAATTTCTTGACGACGATTAAATCAAATGTAGAACGTATGTCTACGTTGGTTTCAGACTTAAACGATAATTCTAAAATTGAAGCAGGTCGCTTGCGTTTGGAATACAAGGCTACAGACCCAGCAGAGTTAGTAGATGAAGTCATTCGTACATTTACGCGTCAGTTAGAAGATAAAAAACAAAAGCTTGAACTTTTGATTCCAAATGGTTTACCGCCCATGTGGGCAGATAGAACGCGTGTGGCGCAAGTGTTGACGAATCTAGTAAGCAATGCTCATAAATACACACCTGAAGAAGGCATTGTGCAAGTCGGCGTGGAGGAAACTCCTAACCAATGGGACTTAGATGGCGCACCACGTGTGATTCATTTATGGGTCAAAGATAGCGGTATTGGTATGACGCTTGAAGACCAACAAAAGATTTTCCAAAAATTCTTCCGCTCGGATGACCCCAAAGCAAGAGAAGCCCCCGGCACAGGTTTAGGTTTGAACATCACCAAAAGTTTGGTTGAAATGCAAGGCGGCAAAATTTGGTTTGAAAGTGAATATCGTCAAGGCACTACTTTCCATTTCACTGTTCCAGTGGCAGAAGGTTAAAGCATGGCGATTCTTGCATCTGTTGGTTCTGCACAAGCATTAGATGGTCGTGAAGCGGGGCTTCAAGCTACACATCAAGCCTTGAATCGTTTAGGGGCAAATGCGCCTACTTTAGCGATTGTCATTTCTTCTCATCAATATCAACCACGTGAAGTGTTAAATGGTGTGTCTAGTTTGGTGGGTGATACACCTATGATTGGTTACAGTTCACCAGCTGGGCTGACTCATCAAGGGCAACATCCACATTCAGTTGTAGTGGCATTGCTAAGCGGAGATTTTCAAAGCGAAACGATGTGGCTTCCCGGCTACGCCCAATCTGGACGTGAAACCGCTTCAAAAATAGAGACGCATGTTTCAGCGCGGGCAGAACGGCAATCGGTTTTATTTTTCGCAGATGGATTCAATGGTGATGCCGAACAATTTTGCAACGCCATTTCGACAGACTTAAACATTATTGGCGGGCTTTCAAGCGGAGATTTACACACCGGCAATACCTATCAAATTACTGGCAATCAAACCGGCACCGGCGGATTGGTCGCTGCGCTTTTACGTGGCAACATAAAAATTGGCGTCGGCACAGACCATGGTTGGGACCCAGTTGGAAGCCAACTAAGAGTCACACGCTCACGTGGGTTTTGGTTACGCACTTTAGATGGCAGACCTGCTTCAGAATCTTATGCTAGCCTGTTTGGCTACCCAGCCCGTGATTGGGCATTCCCACCGTTAAGTTATTTGGCTCGTTTATATCCTTTAGGCGTAGAACAAAATGAGGGTTTAGTAGTCCGTGCTCCTATTAGGGTTGAAGCGGATGGAAGTTTCCGCATGAATGCCGCCATTCGAGATGGCATTGATGCTTATCTCCTCGTTGGTAGTCGCGCCGCTTGTGAAACCGCCGCCCGCAATGCCGCTCAACAAGCCATACGCCAACTCGGTGATTCAAAACCCGCCCTCGTGCTAGTGCTAGTTGATGTGGCTTGGCAAATGCTCCTCAAAGCCCAGCCTGGCGCAGAAATTACCGCCATTCAAGAAATTCTCGGCGAAAACGTCCCCATTGCAGGAGGGTACACACTTGGGCAAGTGACCACTGCCGACGAAAACTCAAAACCCAAATTTCTCAACCAGCACATCGTCGTCATTGCCTTTGGAGAAGCCTAAAATCCCCGAATTTTTGTTCTTAAGACATTAAATAAATTCAACTCTACCCAACCTCAACTTACTATATGGTTTTTGCCTTGTTACACATCATAGACTCTCAAAAATCACCTCACTTCCAGATTGTCTTTTCTAGGTATTTTGTATATCACTTTACTGTCTAACATATAGTGCTTTCCTATTTTTTGCTTGATTTCGCATACAATTTTACACAGAATTTTTAGTACCTGTTAAAATATAAAAATGGAAAAATCTGGGAAACAACTAAGTATATTGAGTTTGGCAATTCTTGAAAATTTTGTCGAGAAACATCTCGGTAAAAAATTCATAGAAGAATTAAGATTGCCCACAGACCGCGAATTAAAAATTCAATCCGCGCTTGAACACGTGGAAGATAGATTTCAAAAGGAATTTGAAGATAAAGACCTCTCCCATGCCATTTTTGTTGATCTGCCTGCAGACAAAGCAAAATTAGGGGAAGCTATTGGAAAATTTTTTACCCGTCCTACTGATTCAGATTTCCCAAAAATCCTCGCTCAACTTTTAATCTCTGAATTTAGGAATCTTTCTTCATTGCGCATTGATGCTGCTATTTCTTTTTACGTTAAAATTCTTAAGCAAGAATTAGCCATTGCCGATGAATCCTTCAGAGAAAAAATAAAGGTATTAACCGATTTAGAAACTTTAGAGTATATAAAAAATGTAGAAGGAAAGAGAAAATTTCAAGAAGATAGGAAAACTTCAAATGTTCAACTCATAATTGATGGTGAACTTGTTGAATTTGGCGAGGAAAAGAAAGATGATCTTGTTGGTGTTTTGGCAGCTTTATTGCGAGTTGAGAAAGAATCTATAAAAATTTTGCGCGTGACTTCGGGAAGTATTGTCTTAGAACTTGAAATGGACAGAATTGCAGCAAATCGATTAATAAAATTATTTAATCAAAATGATGTTAGATTAAAAAGTGCAAAAATCACTTCAGTAAAGATTATTTCCCCTTTGCCTGTAAGTGGCTTCGCTGGGCCGGAAGGCGAGTTTGAAAAGCTAAAATATTCAAAGCCCCAAGAGGGTAAAGGGAAAAAAACGAATAGCACAAATATTATAAGAAACACCTCTGGAAGTAATATTGTTATCGGAAACAGCAATGTTATTAATGTAGAAGCCACTGACAGAATCGCCGGTTCGGTGACAGATAGCGCCATTATTCATGGTCAAACCATAGTTTTGGCAGAACGCTTCTGGCGTGACCTGAAACCTGCTCTACCCGCGGAGACCATTAATCAAGCCACAGCCGCTTACTTGAGCTATCTTGCCGACCGGCATTACTATCTCAACATGAAAGGCATGGGGGTAGCAGATAGGATTCCATTAAAACTAAAACTGCTTGATTTATATGTTCCGCTCAAAGCCCGCATGGAGTTGCCAGAAGGGGATACATGGAAGCGAGATTTGAGTCTTGCCGGGCGAGACATCACCGACCATGAACAAGAAGTTTTACATTTTGGCGACCCTGTCCCATTAATTGCCGTATTAAAAAGCCATGCAGGCATGGTGGTGCTAGGTGACCCCGGCGCCGGCAAAACAACGTTCGTCAAATATTTAGCCATCAAACTGGCACGTGGCGAAGGCGCAGAAATCGGCTTGGATAATTATTTACCGATTCTGCTTCCATTAGCAGGATACGCCAACGCTTTACAATCACGAGACATTGCATTGGATGATTTTATTGCCGAATATTTTGAAGGCATTGGCGCGAATCTCCCCGTCAGTGATATGCTCACCGAAGCCTTAAAAGTTGGGCGAGCATTAATTTTATTAGATGGGCTTGATGAAGTCCGTGACCTCAACATTCGTAATACAGTTGTTGAACGCGTTTTAGATTTTTATTCATTTCATCACCGCCAAGGCAATAAATTTGTTATCACCAGCCGTGTGGTGGGTTATCGGGCTGTGCGTCCATCTGCCGAAGATTTAGCAGAATGTACCATTGTAGATTTTGAAGATGATGAAATTGAAGAATTTATCAATCATTGGACGAGTGCTTTAGAAAAACAAGCACAAGGCAATACCTCCATTGCATATTCAGATGCAGAGACTGAACGCCGTGAATTGATAGATGCCATTCATCAAAACCCCGGCGTGCGTCAATTGGCATCAACACCCTTGTTATTGACCATTCTGGCTTTGATGAAACGTCAGGGTGTGACGTTGCCCGAACGACGTGTGCAGTTATATGACCAATATGTAAATACATTACTTTCCACATGGAATCGCGCGCGTAGTTTAAGCGGACGTGCCCCCGGGCGAGATATTGATGAAATACAAACTGTCCGCATTCTTGCACCTTTGGCATTGTGGATGCATGAAGTTAGCCCCGGCGTTGGGTTGGTGGGGCGTGAAGATATGCGCCGTAAATTGGAAGAACTTTTCCATGAACGTGGTGATGTTTCACCTCATCAAGCCGCGCGCCAATTCTTACAAGATGTGCGTGAACATGCCGCATTATTACTTGAACGTGGACCGGCTGAATATGGTTTTATTCACTTAACCTTTGAAGAATATTTAGCGGCAGTTGCATTGGCATTGAAAGGTCAAGGCGATTCAAAACCGATTATTGAAACATTATCTGCACATGTGGGTGAACAAGCCTGGCGTGAAGTGACTTTATTAACGATTGGTTACTTAGGCATTCGTCAGCAATTGCCGAAGATTGCTGGTGAAGTTGTTGAAGCGTTGGTTAAAGAAAAACCCGGTCCTGCTGGTGAAGCAGTTGTACTAGCCGGTGATGCTGTCTTAGATACTTGGCCCGGTGGTGTTCCATTACCAAGTAGAGAAAAAGTAATTCAAGCATTAATCGAAACCATGCAAGATGCTTCTATTCGTTCAGAGTTAAGAAGACATGCCGGTTTATTGCTTGGAAGACTCGGCTGGAGACCCGGCGACTTAGATCGGTTTGTAGAAGTGGCTGAAGGTGTGTATCAGGTTGGCGTTAAGAAAGAAGCGAAAGAAATTCCGTACTCATATTTCATTGCCAAATATCCTGTTACGAATATTCAATTTGCACGCTTCGTCAAAGAAGATGGTTATAAGATAAAAGAATATTGGAGTGAGGTTGGTTGGGAATGGCGCACGGGCAAATATGATGCGCGTACTTTGCAAGATGTAGAGCGTGATTGGTTAGAACATCGTCCGATTGCAAAACGAAACATGCCACATTATTGGCATAACATTGAATTGAGTAATCCGATTGTGCCGGTGGTGGGTGTGTGTTGGTTTGAAGCCGAAGCCTATTGCAATTGGCTCTCGAAAAAAATTGTAGCAATACCAGAAGGATATGAAATTCGTTTGCCACGTGATGAAGAATGGGAACGTGCCGCACGTGGTGTTGATGGTAGAGAATATCCTTGGGGTGATGGATTTAATAAAACTGCTGCTAACACTTGGGATAGTGATGCCACCGGTTCAGGACTTGGGGGGACAACTGCTGTGTGTACTTTTCCGCAGGGTGCTAGCCCCGAAGACGCCTGGGATATGAGTGGCAATGCTTGGGAGTGGACGCGCTCGTGGTATGATGATGAAAAGAAATATCGGATTGTGCGTGGTGGTTCGTGGATTGGGTATCATTGGTTTGCACGCGCTTCGTTTTGTAATTGGTCTATTCCGTTGATGTTTAATGATGATTTAGGTTTTCGCGTGGTGATTGCACCGAAAGATAAAAAAAGTAATCAGTGAACAGTAATCAGTAAGTCAACGATTGGAGGAGATATGGCAAACAAAAAGAAAAATGGTTTGAATGCAGGTAATGGAAGCATCGTCATTGGTGGCAATGTGACTGGAAGCAATGTTGTACAGGGAAACAACAATATTGTGACGAATCAAACGATTAATTTAACACAGGTGTTTGAAGAACTTTATCAAGAAGTAGATAAACAACCTATCTCATCTGCTGAAAAAGAAGATGTCAAAGCAGAATTGGTGGAAGTAAAAACTGCTTTAGAAGAAAAGAAAACCGACGAAACCTTTTTTGTCAGAAAATTTCGTAATATCAAACGTATGGCTCCAGACATTGTAGATGTTGCTATGGAAACATTGAAAAATCCAGTAAGCGGCGTGGCGGAAATTATAAAAAAAGTTGCTAATAAAATGAAAGAAGATGCAAAGTAGTAAAATAAAACTGGCGCTTGCGCCAGTTTTTTATTGAAAGGATAAGAATGAAGAAAAGTTTTTTGCTATTAATTTGTTTGACATTACTCGCTTGTACACCTCCCATAGATGCTCCTCAGCCTCCGACTCAAATTCCAACTGCTACATTACCCGCAACTTTTACTTTAACCCCAACAATTGTCAATACGCTTTCGCCGACACAAACACCATTCCCAACCTCACCACCTGATTTTTGTGCCGACATTCGCGGCTCTGAATTAATCAACACATTGAGTCAAGCCATTGCAAACAAAGATGGTGAATTATTGGCTTCTCTTGTTTCCCCATCTTACGGCATGGACGTCCGCTATTATCGTGATGGCAATGTGATTAATTATGATGTTGAACATGCCGAGTTTGTTTTTGAAACTACATTTGAAGCAGATTGGGGCATTTCATTCGGAAGTGGTGAAGTGACCAAAGGTTCATTTCAAGAAATTATTTTGCCATCATTGTCACAAGTATTTACACCTGCTTCTTTGGTTGTTTGTAACCAAATCCAAACAGGTGGCGTGACGTATTTCCCTGAATGGGGATATCCCGGCATGAATTATTATTCCGTTTATTTCCCCGGCACAGAAGAGTTTGGCTATTTAGATTGGCAAACTTGGGCAGTCGGTATGGATGTGATTGCTGGAAAACCTTACATCGCCGCATTATCTCATTTTGTTTGGGAGCCGTAAGCGTTATGTCATTCTGAGCCGTGTTCTTTTTCTTGCGGCGAAGAATCTCTGAGATTATCGTAGAGACCCTTACCACTTCGTGGCACATGTCGCTATCGCTCACATATTTCTTCTTTCCTCTTTCTTCTGAAAGAGGAATTTTATTTTTAACTCATGTAAGAAATTTCTTTCTGTGATATTCTATTAATGTGTTATTGCAAAAACTTGCAATAAGGAAACCCCATGTCTTGCTCACAAGAATACACCCCTCAACTTCGTGCTCGTGGATACAGAATGACTCCTCAACGCCATGCTATTTTGCATGTGCTGTCTCATTCGGGAAAACATCTTTCTCCGGGCGAGGTATATGCAAAAGCGCAGAAACAGGTTGAAGGTCTGACAGAAGCGACTGTATATCGCACGCTTGAATTCTTAGCAGAAAACGGCTTGGCTCGTCCTTCTCACATTGGAAGCGGGCATCTCGTCTATGAAATTGCAAATCATGAACATCATCATCTGAAATGTAGAAATTGTGGTGATGAAATGGAGGTGGAACACAGTTTACTAAAAACCATGTATCAAAAACTTGAATCTGCAAGCGGCTATCAGCTCACGGATAGTCACGTCACATTTTTTGGGCTTTGTCCCGATTGTCAAAAGAGCGAAGATGTTTAATTTTTTAAGCCACAGAGATCACAGAGTCCACTGAGAAAATATTAAAAGAAACTCAGCGATCTCTGTGTGCTCTGTGGCTAAGAATTAAATGCTTCAACTATCAAAAAGGAGAATAGAAATGTTACTTTCACCCGCACCACTTCATATTCCTGATGGTTTCTTAAGTATTGTTGTTTCAGTTATTTGTTGGGCAATCACAATTGTCACCTTGTATTTTGCAATTTCAAAAACCAATCAATCACTTGGTGAAAAACAAATTCCGTTAATGGGAATCATGGCGGCGTTTATTTTCGCGGCACAAATGATTAACTTCCCAGTAGCAGGTGGAACGTCTGGTCACCTGCTAGGCGGAGCGTTAGCCGCAATTGTGTTAGGTCCATGGGCTGGCATGTTGGTAATGACCGCTGTGATTGCTTTACAAGCCTTGCTCTTTCAAGATGGTGGTTTGGTTGTAATGGGCGCTAACATTTTGAATATGGGTTTAATCACTGCCGCCATTGGATATGGTTTGTATCGTTCAGTTAGTGGTCAATCAAAAGCAGTAAAACTTGGTGTAGCAGGTTTTGCCGCGTGGCTTTCCGTTATGGCTGGTGCTTTGTTCACTGCATTGCAACTTTGGTTAAGTGGCACATCTCAATTAAACATTGTCATTCCTGCCATGATGGGTGTTCATGCACTTATCGGTGTAGGCGAAGCCTTGATTACCGTCGCCGCTTTATCTTTCATTATGCAAACTCGACCTGATTTATTAGGTGAAGGCTCTGAATCTGCAAAAGGAAGCCGCAATTGGATTTATGCCGGCGGAATCATTTCTTTGCTTGTGGTTTTGATTTCACCTTTCGCTTCCGGTGACCCAGATGGTTTGGAACGCGTTGCCATTGATATGGGCTTCATTGACGCAGGACAAGATGCGCCATACTCCATTATTCCTGATTACACGCTTCCTTTCTTAGGGGAAACTGCTCTGTCAACCATTTTGGCAGGAGTTGTCGGGATAGCAGTTGTCGGAGCGATTATGGTTCTAGTAGGTCGTGGACTTAAAGCAAAGTCGTAAATAGTAATTTGTGGTCTCGATACGGCGGCGATGGTCGAGTAGGACGCAGTCCGTATCGAGACCCGCCGCCCACTCGACCACCGTTATAAACCATCAATCCAAAATCGTAAATCTAAAATCGTAAATTGCCATGCACTTCGATGCCTTTGACCGTTATCACGAGAAAGAAAGTTTTCTCCATAAACTTGACCCGCGTGTAAAAGTTCTCGTGACGGTTATCTTTATCGTATCTAATGCCTTACTTCCAGATGGGGCATGGCTTGCTTTTATTTTTGCTTGGTTATTTTTACTCGTTATTAATTTCATCTCAAAATTAGGTCTTGGATTTACTGTCAAACGTTCCATTATTGCTTTACCATTTGCATTGATTGCGATTACAGTTTTATTTTCTATCCCAGGCAAACCACTCACTACTTTTAACTTTCTAATGTGGGAATTAACCATTACAGATGCAGGCTTCTTAAGATTTATTAGCATTCTTGTTCGCTCATGGCTTTCAGTTCAAATGGCAATATTATTGGTGGCTGTTACACGCTTCCCTGATTTGATTCATGCCCTAGAACATCTCAAAGTGCCAGCAATTCTCACTACCATTATCGCATTTTTGTATCGTTATCTTTTTGTGATGACCGACGAAGTCTTTCGTCTGATTCGGGCGAGAGAATCACGTTCAGGTGGAGTAGCAGGCAGAAGGTCAGGTGGAGGCGTTTTGTGGCGTGCAAAAATCGCGGGCAATATGGTTGGTCAACTTTTCTTGCGAAGTTTTGAACGCAGTGACCGTATCTATAATGCTATGGTGGCGCGTGGATATGCAGGTCATTTGTATACGTTGAACGCACATGAGATGAAATCGTACGATTATTTTGCAGCTGCGTTTGCTATTGCTTTGATTTTTATTTTGCAATTGATTGGAAGACTCTAATGCCTGTTACTCATATTCAAAATCAATTTTCTACACCAGAATCAAATGATGTCTTGATTGTCAACGAGTTGCATTTTTCATACCCTGACGGTCATATTGCATTACAAGGCGTTTCGTTGAAATTATGTAATGGCGATAAAGTTGCATTGGTGGGACCTAACGGCGCGGGAAAATCTACCTTGATGTTGCACTTAAATGGAATTTTGAATGGCAAGGGTAATGTGCAAATTTCTGGCAAGCAATTGACGAAAGATAATTTGCCATCGATTCGCGCAATGGTTGGGCTTGTATTTCAAAACCCTGATGACCAATTATTTTCACCGACAGTTTTTGAAGATGTTGCCTTTGGTCCATTGCACATGGGTTTACCAGAAGATGAAGTTCGTCAGCGAGTTGATAATGCGCTTGAAGCCGTGAGAATGACTGCTTATAAAGATAGATTATCACATCATTTAAGTGTGGGTGAAAAGAAAAGAATTGCAATCGCAACTGTATTATCTATGAATCCAAGTTTATTGGTTTTGGATGAACCATCCGCTGGACTCGATCCGCGTGCCAGAAGGACATTAATTAATTTATTGCGCGAATTACCAATTACGATGTTAGTCTCAACTCATGATATGGCATTGGTCAAAGAATTATTCCCGCGCACAATTGTGATGGATGAAGGCAAAGTCGTTGCCGACGGTTTAACACAAGATATCCTTGCCGATGAAGCGTTTTTGAATCAACATGGGTTGGAGAAACCGTAGGAAAGATAATCAAAAAGCACTTCTGATTTTCAGAAGTGCTTTTTACTTGCCAGTTATTATTTACAAATTACACACCAGCGGCTTTTTTCAAAGCGGCGGCTTTATCAGTTTTTTCCCAAGGGAATTCAATGTCATCACGGCCAAAGTGACCATACGCGGAAGTCTTACGATAGATTGGTTTGCGTAAACCTAAATCACGGATAATCGCGCCGGGGCGAAGATCGAAATGTTCATCTACCAATGCAGCGATTTTTTCATCAGCAATTTTGGCTGTGCCAAATGTTTCCACATTGATAGAAAGTGGGCGAGCCACACCAATTGCATAAGCCACTTGCACTTCAACACGGTCGGCTAAACCAGAGGCAACAACATTCTTGGCAACATAACGTGCGGCATACGCGGCAGAACGGTCAACTTTTGTGGGGTCTTTTCCAGAAAATGCACCGCCACCATGACGTCCCATACCGCCATAAGTATCAACGATAATTTTTCGTCCAGTTACACCGGCATCGCCCATTGGACCACCAACTACGAAACGACCTGTTGGGTTAACAAAAACCTTTAATTTTTTATCAACTAAGTTTTCAGGAAGAGTTTTCATAATTAACTCTTCTGTAATCACTTCTGTAATTTCATTTTGTGAAACTTCAGGCGCGTGTTGTGTGGAAATCAAAACGGTATCAATACGAACAGGCTTGCCTTGTGAATATTCAATTGTCACTTGGCTTTTTGCATCTGGGCGTAACCATTTGATGGCGCCGCTTTTTCGCAATTCACTTTGTTTGCGACTTAATTTATGTGCCAAATAAATTGGCAATGGCATAAGAGTATCTGTTTCGTTACATGCATAGCCAAACATCATGCCTTGGTCACCAGCACCGACAGATTCAACTTCAGCTTCGGTCATTTCACCAGATTTTGCTTCGAGGGCTTTATCTACGCCCATGGCAATGTCACCAGATTGTTTTGCAATCGCAACTAACACGCCACAAGAATTACCATCAAAACCTTTTTCGCTAGAGTCGTAACCAATATCATTGACAACTTGGCGAACCAACTCATCATAATTAAATTGAGAATTGGTTGTGATTTCGCCAAGCAACATTACATAACCAGTTTTCACAGCCGTTTCACACGCCACCCGAGAACGTGGGTCTTGTTCCAAACACGCATCTAAAACTGCATCCGATACTTGATCACAAATTTTATCGGGATGTCCTTCCGTCACTGACTCTGATGTGAACATCAGTTTTTGTGAAGTCATAAAAGTATTACTCATTGTTTTTTTGTTTCTCCTTCAAGAAAATAAAATTGCCCATTCAGACGTGCAGAAAGGGCAATGAAAAATTTTGTTACCCTCTCATCTTCCAGCTATCCTGTCGGAATTGGCACCGTATTCATTTTATTGACCGGTTGTCGAGGCATCGCAGGGCCGTTCCCTCCGCCTCTCTGGATAAGAGTATCTTATTGGGACTATGTCTTACGTTGTGAGTTTACCATAGCGATTTATATGCGTAAAGATAAAAACCCGCTTCATTCTTGACTTTTTGCCTGCTTCACAAACTCAACATTTTACTTAAACAAAAAAGCCGTCAAGACAAGAGTCCTGACGACTTTTAGAATCAACTATCCACTTAGTCTGAAGCGCAACGGAAACCTATCTTTGGAGAAATTTCCCCAAGATAATCAGTAGAGAGTGGGTCAGAAGCATTTGGGTTAGAACCTCGAATAGAAGCACGGTTTGCTAAGCGTACATCTTGGAAAGCATCTTGATATGTACCACCACGTAAAACACGGTTGAAGTAATTACTACGCGAGCCGGGTCCGGTTGGGTTAACAGAAGCACCTTGTGCATAATATCCTGCATCGTAGTAATCAGAAACCCATTCGGCGACATTACCAGACATATCTAAAACACCATAAGGGCTTGCACCAGCAGGGTAGCTACCTACACGAGTGGTATCACCGACAAAGTAATTGAAATTACCACGTGAATTGTCTGGGCGTTCATCACCCCAAGGATAGGTGCGGAAGTCATCACCACGTGCGGCTCTTTCCCATTCAGCTTCGGTGGGGAGGCGTCTGCCAGCCCATTTGCAATATGCATCTGCTTGAAGCCAAGTGACATACACTACAGGAAAATCATTAAATTCAGCATTATTAAAATACGAATCACGGCTTTCTGATTTAAAGAATTGTGGAGGTTCACAAGCACTTGCCTGTACACATGCAAAATACATGGCATTAGTAACTTCAAACTTATCCATCCAAAATGCCTTCATGGTGACACTATGAGCTGGCATTTCATCACTTTGAGCATCTACATCCATACCACCCATACGGAAGGTACCTTCTGGAATATAAACAGAGGGCATCCCATCTACAGATGAAACGCGTTCTTCACCAGCTGTTCCACCACTGCTCACTTCAGCAGGGGCATTAACAGCAGGCGGGGTATTGGTAGGGAAAGCAGTTGCAACCGGAATAGCAGTTGGCTGACCGCCACCCGCACCACAGGCTGAGGCAATGATTGCCACAATTGCAAGAATTGGAATTAATTTTTTCATAGGTTCTCCTTTGTTGATATGCCACAGTATAAAGAGATGGTACTTTTTTCCTAATCCCCCAAAGGTAACATTTTGGTCAAAAAATACGACCTTTTACGACCTTTTGGCATATAATCACTTACAACTTTGTTAGTAACAAGGAAACATAAATGAACAATCAAAACTCCCCGCGCGTTTTCATTGTCTGTGACCAAGATGCCACAGCACCCATTTGGGGATACATCATTCGTGATAAAGGATTAGTCGCAATTGTAGAAACATCAGTAGAGCGTGCCATGCAACGCTCCACCGAAGAAATTCCAGACCTAATCGTTATTGACCTCAATGCCCCACATCCACAACGGATTGAACTTTGCAAAAAATTTCGCTCAATCAGTGCTAGCCCAATTTTGCTTTTTCTTCCGTACAACAATGAACAAGAAATTCTTGAAGCCTATCAAAACGGTGTAGATGAATGTGTTGTCAAACCGATTAGCCCAGCTATTTTTCTTGCAAAAATATTAGCATGGTCAAAACGCAGTTGGAGCGAACCCATGAAGCCCCATCACACCGGGCGTTTACGGCTAGACCCTTCTCATCGTTCCGCAGTGAGCAAAAACAAAAAAGAAATCAAACTTACCAATCTTGAATTTCGTCTCTTACATCTCTTGATGAGCCGACCTGGTTATGTTTTCCCCAACGAAGAAATTATTGAAACCATTTGGGGCGCAGAAGGTGATGTTGTTTTACTAAAAAATGTTGTCTATCGCCTCAGAAAAAAACTAGAAGAAGAAATGAATCTAACAGAGTTAATCAAGACTTGGCCTGGTGGCTACAGTTTTATTGATGACTAACCCGCTTCATTTCTACGAGTAAACCTGATTCTGTTTAACCATCCGCTACACACCTGAAACCGATTTTGACTGAATACTTGCCATAAAATTCATCTTCATTTGGTTGTGCTTTCGGATTTGGTCCTTCAATATAATTTCGATTAGAAACACGCAAATCATAACTTTCATCCTGAAAAGACCCGCCTCGAATTACACGCATCACATTAAACACTTCTTCTGCTGATGGACCTGTGGGATTTTCAGACGGTGATTTGGCATAATAATCCATGCGATAAAAATCAGATACCCATTCCGATACATTGCCTGCCATATCCAACACACCAAACGGACTAGCACCTTCACCGTAACTTCCAACCCGTGAAGTATCTCCAATCAAATTGATGAAATTTGCAGTATATTCATTGGGCGGTTCATCACCCCAAGGGAAGTTCCTTTTGTCATTTCCACGCGCGGCATATTCCCATTCGGCTTCGGTTGGTAATCTTCTCTCAGCCCATGTGCAATAAGCATTTGCATCAAACCATGTGACGTTGACCACAGGATAATCTTGAAATTCAGGATTTCCAAAATATTCTTCACGATTATCTGAACGAACTTCTACAGGCATTCTACATTCAGCAGCCTGCACACATAAACCATACATGCCATTCGTAACTTCTATTTGGTCTATCCAAAATGCGTCCAGAAAAACCTCATGGGCAGGCAATTCATCATTTTCACGATACACATCCATACCGCCCATCATAAAAGTTCCACTAGGAATGTAAATTTGAGTCATGCCATCTTTGGCTGAAATTTTTATTGTTTCAGAGGTGGTAGTAGGGATTGGGGTTTCAGAAGGTTGAATTTCAGTCACTGTAGGAACGATTATCGTCGCTTCTGTTGCAATAGTAGTTGATGTAGCAGAAGGTTGAGGAGTAGGTTCTGGTGCAGGTTGGCAAGCAGAAATTAAGACCACACAACATAAGAGAAGATATATTTTTTTCATTGAATAAGTTTACTGTAATAAATCTATGGCTTTTTGAGCTTGGTCTTCAAAAAAATTTGGGTTAATGGAATCCGCTTTTTGCCAAGCCTTGAGCGCACCCGCATTATCACCTTGGCGATATAACCCATACCCATACCAAAGCCATGCTTCTTCAGACATTTCTGTTACACCACGTGCATAATTTGTCAGTGCTAATAAATCATCATTTCTGCCAGAATGGAAGTAAGCAAGAAATGGTCCAAACTGATAACGAAACATTCTTAAAGGTAAACCGATTTCTCTTGCTTTATCGTAAGCGAGTGCGGCTTCTTCATACTTTGCAAAATAGGCGAGGTTGCTTCCATAATTGAACCAGTCGAAGGCATCGGCAGTGTCGCTGGAGATTAATGTTTGGCTGTAGTCTAATGCTGATTGCCGATTCAGGTTGGCGTCCCAGTCCGAGGCGAGCAGGGTTTTCATCTCTTCTTCAAATTGAGGGAAATACATCACCATGTATAAATTATTGAATGGCTTCCAATCTTGTTCGAGTTGTGAATAAGAAATAGTGAGGTCGGGTCCATGATACGAATCTTGAATTGTAAATTCTTGTTTTGTATCATCATATCCTGTTAGTAGTAGATAATGTGCCGCCCATAAATCGTCAGTGGGTCCAAGCGCGTCGCCGGGGTCAAGTGAAGTAACACTTTCAACGATGACGGGATAATTTGCGGCGAGTAAACGTTTGAGGATTTCAATTGTGCCGCCGACGCGGTATTCAAGATTTAACCAACCTGCTTGGGTGCGGATGTAATACCGCATCTCTTCGGGGTTTACATTGCGGTCAGCTGTGACAGGTTTGATTACATCCGAAATATCAGTTTGGTCGCCTTCCCATCCATACATGTGCAATGCCATTGATAATGTTGCGGGTCCACAATTATTTGGTGTTTGTTTTTCATACGGCGGGGATGACATTAGAACTTGTGCGGGCAGAGGAATAGATGTAGAAGTTGGTGTGATGGATGGAAGTGCTTGCGCGATGACGGTGTTTGTTGGTAAAGGTGTAGGAGTATTTGCTTGTGGTGTAACAGGTAATGCGGTTGGTACTGGACCGATAGGATTAATTGTGTTTTTTAGGTAAATTTGTAACACGTCTAACCGCCATGCTAAACGTGAATTTACAGCGGGGATTTGATAAATCAATACACTCAGCAGAAAAATACCTGCTAGTGACATAAGAATTTTTGTCCATTTTTTATTCATATTTGTCAGTGTACCATGTGTAGATGAAATGATTTTAAGGTATGGAATTGAAATTAATTCTGCCTTGACGGGCGTTTTACAGGCAAGTATGATGAAATTAGAATGGAGAATCAACCTGTGATGACATTAGACCCTGAGTCTTTACGTGCCGCCATGCGAGCTTGGTCTGCTGGGGTGACGATAGTAACAGCCGCTTATGAAGACCAAAAACATGGCATGACGGTAAATTCTTTTACATCTATTTCTTTAGAGCCTGCCATGATTACGATTTCTTTGCAACAAAATACGCGCACCCATGAAGTGGTGTTAAAGTCTAAAGCTTTTGGGTTGACCATTCTTTCGTCTGAGCAGGCGCATCTTTCAAACATTTTTGCTGGAAGATTTAAAGAAATTGAAGATAAATTTGCAGATGTAAAAACTGAAACGTTGGTAACAGGTTCACCCTTAATCGTAGGTGGGTTATCTTGGTTAGATTGTCGTATTGTGCAAATGTTTGATGCAGGTATGAATACTTTATTTATTTCTGAAGTGGTTGCGGCACGTGGAACAGGCAGTGGGGAACCATTGATTTATCACAACCGCGAATATTGGACGTTGCAAAAATTGCCATAAGTTTCGGGAGGCAATATGTCTGAGCGATTAACTGATGGGGAAAAACAAACTTTGTTGAATCTCGCGCGCGAGTCAATTGAACTTGTTGTAAGAGAAAAAACTTTACCAAAATTAAATCTTGATTCTTTTACACCACTTTTACAACAAAAGGGTGCGTCGTTTGTGACATTAACGATTCAAAAAGAATTACGCGGTTGTATTGGTGCGTTGGAGGCGTATCAGCCTTTGGTGGAAGACGTACGTGAACATGCTATTGCCGCCGCGTTGGAAGACCCACGCTTTTTCCCCGTAGAAAAAAATGAATTAAACAGAATCAGGATTGAAGTCTCGATATTAAGCGTGCCGCAGGTGTTGAGTTATGACTCAAGCAAAGATTTAATCCAAAAATTGAAACCACATGTGGACGGTGTCACTATCAAATATGGTGAAAGAAAAGCAACTTTTCTGCCACAGGTTTGGGAGAAAATCCCCGACCCATCAGAATTTATGAATCAGCTTTGCTATAAAATGATTGGGCAGGCAAATTTGTGGCGGGAAACAAAATTGCAAGTTTTTACATATCAGGTCGAAGAATTTCAGGAATTGAATTAGAATCAACCTATGACTGGCGAACTCAAAGAGCAAAACAGCGACACCATTTTTCAAGATGCCATAGATGCCTTGCGTCGCGGGGATAAGCCACGCGCCAAAGAATTGCTTACGCTTTTATTAAAGTCTGACCAAAATAATCCTATTTATTGGATTTAGTTAAGTGCCTCAGTTGATTCACAAAAAGAAAGAATCTACTGTTTACAAACGGCTCTT
>DDVH01000017.1 GCA_002345215.1 Anaerolineales bacterium UBA2317 | reverse complement strand
AGATTGCCAATTCAGCAATTGCTCACATCAACACGAACCCGGTTGCGCAATATTATCTGCACTAAAAGAAAATAAAATTCATCAAGAAAGATATGATTCATTCATTCGATTAAGAAGCGGGAAAGATTACTAACCCACTTCACGCTTCTTTCTTGCCTGCAACTTGTTACCTGTAACCTGATACTTTATACTTAACCTCAATGACTGACAACTGGAACATCCTCGGACACGAATGGGCAGTGGATATGCTTCGTCAACACGTTGCACGTGGAGATATTCGCCATGCTTATCTTTTAAGTGGCTCTCCCGGCATCGGCAAACGGACGTTAGCCTTAAGACTTGCTCAAGCATTAAATTGTGAAAAACCAATTTCAGCAGGAACACCTTGCTTTACTTGTAGAACATGCAAACAAATTGATTCAATGGCACATCCTGATTTAACAATCATTCAAGCAGAAACAGAAGGTGGAACTCTAAAAGTTGAACAAGTGCGTGATATTCAACGAACTTTAAATCTCAAACCATATCAATCACCATATCGTGTGGCTATATTTTTACGCTTCCACGAAGCGAATGCTAACGCCGCAAATGCCCTGCTCAAAACGTTGGAAGAAGCGCCGAGTCATGCTATTTTGATTCTGACAGCAGAAAATCCAGAACAGTTATTGCCCACCATTAATTCACGTTGTGAAATTTTACGATTAAGACCTTTACCCATTGAAGCCATCACAAATGATTTAATAGGCAAAGGTTTAGATGAAGACCGCGCGCGTTTGTTGGCGCACATCTCTGGTGGTAGGCCGGACTTTGCCCGAAAACTTGTAGATGATGTAAATTTGTTAGAAAAACGCGATGAGCAATTAAACGATTTACAAACTTTATTACCTGCCGCACGCGTTGAGAAATTTGCTTATGCAGATAAATTGGCAAAAGATAAAGACATCATGCGCCAGACAATTTTGGTATGGCTTTCGTATTGGCGAGACGTTTTACTACGAGTCGCTGGTGCAGAGACACCATTAATTAATATTGATAGAAACATGGAAATTGAATTTTTAGCAGGTAGGTTAGATTTATCGTCAGTGAGGAAAGTGGTCAGCAATTTAGAAGGGGTGTTAGAAAAGATGGATAGAAATGTAAATTCACGTTTATTAGCTGAAGTGTTGTTATTAGACTTGCCAAAAGTGTAAGGTATGAAAATAATCAAAATCCCCCAATTTCTTCATGAAGTTCTTGGAAAAGAATCCACACTCGCTGAATTGCTGATGATATTCGTCACAAGCATTGTGGGGACATTAGGATTATTCTTTTTTACAAGCATCGAATGGAATCAACTTTCACTTTGGAAAATCGTTTTACTTTTTCTTTTGATATTTGATATTTTGGCAGGTTTCATTGCCAACTTAACTTTCTCTACAAATCAACATTACAAAGAAAATTCAAAGTTAAGATTGGTTTTTATTGCCATTCACATTCAGCCTTTGCTATTTTCTTTTTTACTGAATGATTATTTTTATATTTGTCTGATCGTTTGGATTTATACGCTCATTACAGCATTAAGTATCAATGCTTTACAGAAATATCCCGCACAAAGAGTTTTAGCAGGTTGTTTTGTAATGATTGGATTAATCGGCTTATTGTTGTATTTAAATCCAATTCCGAATTTGTTGCTTATCGCTTTGGCTTTCTTTCATTTGAAAGTCACCTACAGTTTTGCGGTTGACCATTATGCGGTAAGAGAAATCTAACTCTGGAACTTTTTTATTTTGGGTGGTGTATAGATATTAGTAAAGGAGTTTCTATGCAAAAAATATATTTAATCTTAATTATCACTCTTCTAACGAGTTGTACTTCGCAGGTGGATGCTCAAGTGGAAGATAAAGTCCAAGAAACAGCCACCAACATTCCACAAAAAGTTGAAGCGACAAAAGAATCTGTATCAAAAATTCCACCAGCAGATTGTCCCGTCACGACAGTTAATCAATCTAAAAATTTTCTAGCGCTTGAACCTTTAGAACCAATTGCGCCGTGGAAAGGTTTGTTTTGGTATGGCTCTGAACATTTGTGGACAGCGTTACATGATGATGGTGTTTGGGCTGGCTTGCCTGAGCATGAACATGGATATACACAAAAAATTATGTGGTGGAGTACTTTATATAATTTGCCAGATGAACCACAACCTGAATTGATTGTAAGTGCGAAAAGATTAGATGGTGATGCGCCTTCGCTTGGATTTTATGGTGCTACAAACGCGATGGCAGATGACATCGGGGAGGCGATGTTGACAGGTGTGGAATTCCCGACATTGGGTTGTTGGGAAGTGACAGGTCAATATAAAAAGACAAGTTTAAGTTTTGTAGTATGGATTACACCAGAAGAATAAATAAAAAAATCGGAAGTCATAAGACTTCCGATTTTTTATTCTATAGCATCTCTTAATTTTTTTGCTAACTTTCCGAAATGACTTGTATAACGTATCTCTTCATCGCGTGGTCGAGGCAAGTCAACTTGCATATCTAATTTAATTTTGCCGGGGCGTTGAGTTAGCACTAAAACTCTATCTGCAAGGAATAATGATTCGTTAATCGAATGCGTCACCATAATGACTGTTTTTTGTTTAGCTTGCCAAATATTGGATAATTCCGTCCACATGCGTTCACGGGTTAATGCGTCTAACGAGGCGAAAGGTTCGTCGAGTAATAAAAGGTCGGGGTCGTGAATCAAGCCACGGGAGAGTCCGACGCGCTGTGCCATTCCGCCAGATAAATCTCGCGGATATGAATTTTCAAAACCTTTGAGTCCAACCAATTCAATCATGTCTTTTGCTTTTTGATTTGCAATATCTTTATCTTCGTTTTCCAATTCAAGCGGAAGTTTGATGTTTTCTAAAACAGTTCGCCATGTCATCAGATTGGGTTGTTGAAAGACCATTCCAATTTTCGGTTGATGTCCAAACATAAAATTCACTTCGCCAAAAGTTGGCTTGATTAAGTTTGCAATTAATCGAAGCAAAGTCGTTTTACCCGAACCCGACGGACCGAGAAAACAGACAAACTCTTGTTGATGAATATTGAATGAAATATTTTCAAGTGCATGAATAGAATTGTTTTCATCATCGAAAACAACAGATAAATCTTTGACAGCAAGAGCAGGTTTAGAAATCATAAAAAAATTAAACACTAAGGACACGAAGTACACAAAGTTTTTAAGTCTTCAAACCTTAGTGACCTTTGTGTACTTCGTGTTTAAGAATTAAGGTACAAACTCATTCGTAAATGCTTGACCCAAATCAATTGGCTCAGGAATTAATTCCATTTTCACCAATAACTCATTCATATTTTCCCAAGCTTGCGAATCAGAAAAACCAATTCGTTCCGCTTCCCAAAATTCAATCGATGTCGTCAACACTTGCATTTGCACATCTTTATCCTGGTCTTTCAAATTTTCAACAAACTTCAAACTGATTTCATACGCTTCTTCTGGATTCGAAATCGTATCTGCAATGCCTTTTGCAAACGCATTTGCAAACGCACGAATCAAATCAGGGTTATTCGCAATCGTTTCTTCATTGGTCACAATTCCATTTGCAATCAATTGCACATAATCTGCCACGCGCAATTCATTAAATTCAAAACCTTGCGAACTTAAAACAATCGGTTCATTGGCAGTGTAAACAACCACAATATCACTCTGACCACTCGCAAAAGATTCCACTTGATTGAATCCAATTGCATTGAAGGTCACATCCGTGGCTGGGTTCACTTCATCCGCAAACAACATAGCTTGCACGCCTATGTAATTCGCGCCAAACAAACCTGGCAAACCAATCGTATCATCGCGCAAATCACGCGGTTCGTTTACATTTAATTCAACAGCAGTAATCACCGAAATTGGAAATTGTTGATACCAAGCAAACGCATACACCACTGGCAAATCTTGCGTGCGCGCCAACAACACTTGCTCACCCGAAGCCACCGCAAACGGCAACTCACCCGCACCCACTAATGCAACACCATCGGTTTCAAACGAATAATCAAATTCGATTTCGATTCCTTCATTCGCAAAATAACCTTTATCCACTGCGACATAAAATGGCGCGTATTGAATGTTGGGGATATAACCCATCGGCAATTTGATTTTTTGAAACTCATCCGCTTCATTCGTGACTTGGGAACTGCTACAAGCAGTCAACAGAATCATTAACCCGAGCATGAGTGAAAATATTTTTTTGTACATAGAGTCTCCTTTTATAACTCCGATGGTCGAGTAGATTGAGGCGACAGCCGAAATCGTATCGAGACCATCAATTTTGTATTTACTTTTTATTTTTTAATCACTTTCAATTGTTGGTCTCGATACGGCGGACAAACACCGCCTACTCGACCAACGAGTTTTTATTTCATCCATTTCAAAAATCTTCTCTCCAACAATGTGACTATGCCATATAAAAGCAAAGCCAACACAATCAACATAAACACAGCCACAAACACCATAGACGTGTCGTATTGAAAATCACCGAGTTGTAATAAAAATCCCAAACCTTGTTCTGCATCTACTAATTCCCCGACAATTGCACCAATGACTGAAAGTGTGGCGCCAATTCTTAATCCTCCGAGCAGAACTGGTAACGAAGCAGGGATTTCAAGTTTGAATAAAATTTGAAAACGATTGGCTCGTAATGAATTCATCAAATCATATAAAGGTGCGGATACTGCGCGAACTCCAACAATGGTGTTGATTAAGACTGGAAAAAATACAATCAATGCACAGATAACAACTTTAGAAAGAATCCCATCTCCAAGCCAAATGACTAAAAGTGGAGCAATGGCTACAATCGGAATCGCCTGGCTTGCTACTAAATAAGGCGATAATATTTTTTCAAGCGTTTTTGATTTTGCAAGCATGTATCCAACAATTGTTGCAAATAAAGTGCCTAGTAATAAACCAAGTAAAACTTCAATAAATGTAATACTGGTGTGATAAATCAAACTTCCGTCATTTAATGCTTTTATGAAACGAGTCCATACATCTGCGGGAGATGGCAAAATAAATTTAGGCAAGTCACTGGCGCGGACAATCAACTCCCATAGTGGGATGAATAATAAGATGGAAAGTAATCCGAGTAAGCGAGATAAAGATGTTTTCATAATTTTTTCGTAGGGGCGAGGCATGCCTCGCCCCTACATAAACAAAAAAGCCTCAAACAAAGATAATGTTCGAGGCGTGGAAACAGGCTGGCGTTAAGTCTGAGGCGATGTATCCTAAGAAAATAAAACCCGAAAACAGGAATCATTTTCGGGGATACGTCAAATCAGACTCGTGAGAGTCTTGTTACCTTCTTCTATCCAGACTTTTACTGTCGGCTTCGGAATTGAACCGAATCATGCCCGTTTTCCCAATGAGGAAAGCGTTACCTAAACAGGCTCGTGGGCTATACCACCGATCGGGAATTGCACCCTGCCCCGAAGGTTGTTATTAAGTTGTAAAAATTATACCAAACTAATTTGCACCAGATCAGTTTTCATATTCAAAGTTTATAATAAACTTAAAATGAATAAACTTAAAGACCCAATCGAGTATGGAATAGTAATACCCAAGGAAGTGAATAACTTAATAAATAAGTTTGATTCTACAATTAAAATAAAAATTGAAGATACCTCAAAACTTTTAGCACAAGCACCAATACACAATTCAAAAATCATCGTGTTATCAAGAGGTTTTTTTAATGAACATAAGAATATAAAATTTATAACAAATGATATTCTAGTTATCGTAGCACATGAATTAGGTCATATTGTCTTAAAAAGCCACTTTGTAAAATTATTTTGGATTTCCTTCATATGCATAGCCATTTCTTCTATATGTATAATTATTTCTTTGCTATGTTTATCCATGAAAGATTTTTTCTACAACTCATTTTCATTAATGCTTTTTTTGCTATATCTTGGATATATTTCACGCAATGAAGAAATCAGAGCAGATAAATTTGCGATTCTTAAAGCTAACGTTTCTATAGAAGAGTTCACTCAATGTTTTTCAAAAATTGAGACCGTTCTTGAGAAAGAAGATAATCGAAAAAATATATTTATATCTTCTATAAATAAAACCTTCTTTAATTTTCATCCGGAAATCAAACAACGTATATTAACAGTCCAATCTTTGACTAAAAAATAACTTTACTTTCTTAAACGCGCCATAGCATGGACATCTATAAAATGACCATCACGATATGCGAATTGATAATGTGTGCCTTCAATGACAAAACCAAATTTTTTATATAAATGTATCGCGGCTTCATTATCTGTATACACTTCGAGTTCAAGGCGCGAAAGATTTAACCATTTATCGGCGAGGTCAATCATGGCTTGCATAAGTGCGGAGCCAACACCTTTGCCTTGCCAATCATCACGAACGCCCATGCCAATTTGACCGACATGTCTGCGGCGTGGAGTATGCGGAAACGTGTATAAACCCGATTGCCCGACTGCATCATCATTTACAAATGCAATTAGGTTAAATGCGCCATCAGTAGGTTCGGCGAGTCGTTTACGCCAATTTTCTGTAGATGGAAATGGAAGTTGAAGCGTGCCGTAAATCACCTTTGGCGATTCAAATATCTTTCGCATCGCTTCTGCATCAGAAGGTTCGGCGCGGCGGATTTTGATTTCGGGTTTGAACATGATTGCCTCCAAATTTTGTAAGGGCGGACGGCCGTCCGCCCTTACGGTTTATTTCAATTGCGCTTTGATTTTTTCAGCCGTATCTTTGTAACTTGCTAATTTATCTTTCTCTTTTTGGACTAATGCCGCAGGGGCTTTGTTGGCGAAATCACTATTCAAAAGATTTTCTAAACGTTGAATATGTGATTCCGCTTCTTTGAGTTCTTTTTCAAGGCGGGCTTTTTCATTGGCTACATCTACCATGCCTGCTAAAGGCAGATAAATTTCAATGGAGCCAACGATAAGTGCAGTGGAATCTTGTGGCTTTTCTTTCAGCGATTCGTGAATAGTGAATAGTGAATGGTCTAAGCCCGAAAGAGAGGTGATAATTTGTGATTGGTTTTTGATTAGGTCTGTTTTGTCACTTGCAGAAATTATTGCTGAAAGTTTTTTAGATGGAGCGATTCCTTTTTCAGCACGCAAGTTACGAATCGAACGCACGAGTTCTTGAATCAATTCAAAATCTGCAATTGATTTTGCTTCCCAAGATTCTTCTTCAGTTGGTTCTGGGAATTTGGCGACAATCAATGCTTGGGGCCAATCTTTGCAAATATCTTTCAATGAAGATTCACGTAAAGCAGAATGTAAGTGCCCCCAAATTTCTTCGGTCACAAACGGCGTGAAAGGATGAAGCAATCGTAATGAAGTATCAAATACGCGAGCTAATGTTTCGACAGTCGAATATCGAGTATCTTCTCTCTTCATCTGTTCTTTGGCAATTTCAACATACCAATCCGCAAAGTCTGACCAGATAAATTCATAAATTTCTCCGCCAGCTTGACCATATTGGAAGTTTTGGAATTGACGTTCCACGTTGCGAATCAATTTTTGTAATTTTGCTTCAATCCATGAATCAGCAAGTGTTTTTTGGCCATTTACCGTCTTCGGTCTATCGTCTAATGAGTCAATTGCTGAAATCACAAACTTACCGACGTTCCAAATTTTATTTGCAAAATTACGATTCGATTCAACTTTCTTAACTCCAACGTTGGTATCATTTCCAGGTGTAGAACCAACTAGAAGCGTGAAGCGAAGCGCATCTGTGCCGAATTCATCCATGACGATTAATGGGTCAATCACATTGCCTGTGGTCTTAGACATCTTTCGTCCTTGCTCATCACGCACAAGCCCATGCAAATAGACAGTATGAAATGGTGCTTCGTTTGTAAATTCAAGCCCCATCATAATCATGCGCGCCACCCAGAAAAATAAAATATCGTAACCCGTTTCCATATAAGAAGTTGGATAAAAATATGTTAAGTCTGGTGTTTGTCCCGGCCAACCCAAAGTTGAAAAGGGCCATAAGCCTGATGAAAACCAAGTATCCAACACATCATCATCTTGACGAATATTTTTTGAACCACATGTAGCACATTGTGTTGGGTCTTCACGAGTCACGGTCATGTGTCCATCATCACAATACCAAACAGGAATGCGATGCCCCCACCATAACTGGCGGCTGATACACCAATCTTTTATATTTTCAAGCCAATTGAAATATGTTTTTTCAAAACGTTCTGGCACAATTTTTATTTTTTCATTACGCACTGCATCGAGCCCAGCACTGGCAAGTGATTCCATTTTTACAAACCATTGTTCCGAAATCATCGGCTCGACAATTTCTCCGCCGCGTTGTGAACGTGGAATCGTGGTGCGATAATTTTCTGTTTTGATAGTTAGATTCGCGGCTTTCATATCAGCCCACATATTTTTTCGCGCTTCAAACCTATCTTGATTTTGGTATTTGCCTCCGTTGGCATTGACCTTCGCCTCAACATCCAAAACCGAAATGATTGGCAAGTTATGTCGTTGTGCAATGGCATAATCATTTGGATCATGCCCAGGCGTGATTTTTAATGCACCCGTTCCAAATTCCATGCTGACATAATCATCACCAATCACAGGGATTTCACGATTCAATATCGGCACAATCACTGTTTTGCCAATATATTTTTTATAGCGTTCATCTTCTGGGTGAACAGCTACAGCAGTATCGCCTAAAATGGTTTCAGGTCGAATGGTTGCAACCGGAATAAATTCATCCGAATCTTTGAGCATATATTTGAAATAATACAACTGCACATCTTCTTCACTATATTCCACTTCCAAATCTGATACAGCAGTCTTAAGCCCAGGTGACCAGTTAATCAAACGGGGTCCGCGATAGATGAGTCCTTTTTCGTACAGGCGCACAAAAGCCTCTCGAACAGCGGCACTCAAGCCTTCATCAAGTGTGAAGCGTTCTCTATCCCAATCACAAGATGCACCAAGTCTACGAATCTGAGTGGTGATGATGCTTCCATATTTCTTTTTCCATTCCCATGTACGTTTGATAAATTCATCACGTCCAAGTTCTTCACGAGTCACTTCTTCATTTTTGAGCAAATCTTTTTCCACCATGAGTTGTGTGGCGATACCTGCATGGTCTGTGCCGGGCACCCACAATGCAGAATAACCTTTCATGCGATGATAACGAATCATCAAATCTTCCACACTGACAAACATGGCGTGACCAATATGCAATTCGCCCGTCACATTTGGCGGCGGAATCGAAATGACAAATGGTTTGACGTTCGGGTCAAAGTTTTTATTGTTGGGGTCATTGTGCGGTTTGAAGAATCCGCCCGCCTCCCACATAGCATAGATGCGAGATTCTGTGGATTTGAAATCGTACGCTTTTGGTAATTCTTTTTTGGTCATTCGAACTCCTTAGTTAATCTTACTAGTCTTATTAGTCTGAAAGGTCTAAATGGTCTTGACTAGTTAGACCATTTAGACTTATTCGACTTTTTAGACTTAAACAAAAATACCTCATCCAAAAGAGGACGAAGTATTATCTCCGTGGTACCACCTCAATTCGTTGATTACTCAACGCGCTTGATTTCGCTGTAACGGGCTATCCCGTGCTGGTCTAGTAATTGGTAAATGGTAATTATCAATTTTCTTCAGCAATGAAAATCAGACGACTTCGGCAATTTTTTGTTGTGGAAGCTTCCAGCCATTGACTTCCTTCTCTATCAACATGAGATCGCTTACTACTTCTGAATGACGGGATTATACGCCTCGAAGTGGAGAGAGTCAAGAATGCTATACTTAACTTATGCTTTCTCCATTTGATTACCTATTTATTTCAATCGCCGCTTTACTTGCAGGGGCAATCAACGCCCTTGCTGGCGGTGGCACGTTGATTACATTTCCAGTCTTAACTTTTTTAGGCGTGCCTGCCATTTCGGCGAGTATTACAAATACAGTTGCATTGTCGCCTGGCTATCTGGGTGGGACATTAGCACAAGCCAAAGATTTGCAAGGACAAAAAAATCGTTTGTGGTTAATACTCCCTGCAAGCATCATTGGTGGAATATTGGGTGGATACTTTTTATTACAAACTGGCGAAAAATTATTTAATGAACTCATCCCATATTTGATTTTGCTCGCTTCAATATTACTAGCAGTTCAAGACACAGTGCGTGCTTGGTTGATAAAAAGAAGTCACAAATCCAATCTTGAAAAATTATCATGGCTTCCTGTTGGACTAGCTTCCATCTACGGCGGATATTTCGGCGCAGGCTTGAGCGTGATTATCCTTTCGGCTTTGGGATTAACCATCGAAGATTCACTGACAAGACTCAATGCTTTGAAACAAGCAGTTGCATTCGCAGTCAACATTGCGGCGGCGATTTTCTTTTTATTTTCAGGTCAAGTCTTATGGACAGTTGCCTTGGTCATGGCAGTTGGTGCATTAATCGGTGGAGTCTTAGGCGGAAAACTGGCTGGCAAAATCAAACCGTCCACATTACGGTGGACGGTTGTGATAATCGGTGTGATTGTAGCGATTATTTATTTTCTAAGGTAGATTCGAAAAAATAATAGAATTATGAATTTTCTTTTTTAGCAAGGCTTTCATATTTTGATCTTGCAATTGGCAATGTAGCATTGAAGGGGGATTTTGTTGGATCCTGTAAAAATTTTATGAAGAAATTATTAAATACATCAATACTAAACAAATATATCCTAGCCAACTCGCCCAAAGCAATAGGTGTATTGGGGTTTCCAAGCATCATTCCAACCTTTAGTCGTTCCCGTTCTCCATCTCCTCTTCTACTAAGCGCTACTCTCACAGGAGATAAATGAGTTCCTAAATTAGAAAGCATACCGTAAACTTTCTCTCGGCCATCTTTCTTTAATTTTCTTATAACTTTTTCATATCGAAATTCATCTCCAAAATTTTTTTGTTTTGGCACCTTTGCAATTATCTCGGCAGATGCTTCATCAAATTTAGAAAATATTGTAATGTATTCAAAAACTGTGAGTTCTTCTAAAGCTACTCTCATTAATGAATACGCATCAGTTTCACAACCTTGTAAGCATAATCGAGTTGCATTTATCAGTGTTGAAGTTATATCTCCTTCAAATAGGTTGAAAATTATCCTTTGATTCACGGAAAGTTGAAGCCAATCACTCTGATCAAGGTCAGCCCCGTCTAATGAATTAAAACAGAAAGATACAAAATCATATAAATCAGGGTTATCCTGAATATATTTTTGAATAACTCGATTTTGCAGCTCAAAAACTTTTTCTAATGAAGGAGTAGTCATATTTATCAGATTCCAATTGGATTATAAGTTGTAGCATAAAGATTAGTTTGTTACACAGAATTATTTTAGTACCAAAATTCTATTTATTTATGGATTTCAGGTAACACCAATGGAATATCCAAAAACGGATGTTTCACAACTTGTACTGGCAAACAATACGCATCCGCAATTAACTGTGGTTGTAAAACTTCTTTCGGTGTGCCAATTGCCTTGATATTTCCTGCCACCATCAAAGCAACTCTATCAGCATATCTTGCGGCGAGATTCAAATCATGCATGGCGACCAAAACTGCTAAATTATTTTCTTTTGCTAAATCACGAACCAATTCCAACAAACTGACTTGATATTGCAAATCCAAATGTGATGTCGGTTCATCCAATAAAAGAATCGGTGTAGATTGGCACAATGCACGTGCTAACAAAATTCTTTGTTGTTCACCGCCAGAAATTTCACCCACACGCCGTTCAGAAAAATTCAAAGCGTTGACTCGAGTCAAAGATTGGCGAGCAATTTCTTCGTCATGTTTTGAAGCGTTTCCTAAAAATCCCAAATAAGGCGTGCGCCCCATCAACACCGTTTCCCAAACTGAAAATGCAGGCGGCAATGAAATCGCTTGTGGCACAACCGCAACAAAACGCGCGCGTTCCATCGGATTCATTTCATGAAAATTTTTTCCATCGGTTTGAATTTCTCCGCGCGATTCAATCACGCCACTAACAGCACGAATCAAAGTTGATTTGCCCGCACCGTTTGGTCCAATCAATGCCAGCACTTCGCCATTTTTTACATCAAACGAAACATCATGCAAAATTTCTCGTCCGTTATAAGAAACAAAAAGATTTTTTATATTTAACATTTAGAAAACCAAATACCAAAACAATGCAATTTCATTCGGTTTGATATTTTTGAATGTGTACGCATCAAAACCGCCGAGGATAAATCCACAAGATTGATATAACTTACAAGCGGAGACATTATCATCTTGCGTTTCTAACATGATGCCGGGGAAACGCCTCTCTTTCGACCATCGAACTGCTTCTGCTATTAGACTTTTTCCTACACCCAAGCCGCGATATTGCGGGTTGACAATTAAGTCATCAATGTAAGCGTATCCATTCCACCACCTAATCATTTTGATTTGACCCGCAAGTTGGTTATCCACAAACGCGAGGAAAATTATTTTCTCGTCATTATCAATAAAAGAATTTACATCTTCAACTTCATCCACTGGGATTTCTTTTTCGTATGGCGGAACAGGAACAATGGAATAAGTTAACTTTCCATCTTCCATGCTTAAAGCAATTTTTTCTTTGACAGTAAATTTTCTATCAAAGTTATCTACATGGCTTTTATTTTGTGAATTAACTTGTTCAATTTTTACATTCATCGTTTTCTAAAATTCAACGCCTGCTTGCGCGACAATGCCTTGTTCGTATGGATGTTTAATCGGAGTCATTTCTGTCACCAAATCGGCGGCTTGAATCAAAGCTTCAGGCGCAGACCGACCTGTAATGACAAGATGCAGGTCGGAGGGTTTATTGAGGCGAAGCCAATCAAGCACTTCATTTGTATCTAGCCAGTTATAAACCATCGTGTATGTAAATTCATCCAAGACAATCAAATCATATTGATTGCTAGCAATTTTTTCTTTAGCAAGTTCCCAGCCGTGACGTGCCTTCGCGATGGTTTCATCCATATCTTTGGATGTCCATGTGAAGCCATCCCCTGTGGTGTGCCATTCAATACCTAATTTTTTCGCGGCTTTGATTTCACCCCATTGACCTGTTTCAGCTTTGATAAATTGAATCACACAGATGCGAAAATTTCTGCCCCACGCGCGAAAGACCATCCCAAACGCGGCGGTACTTTTTCCTTTGCCATCGCCAGTGTTGACGATTAATAATCCTTTTTTCATAATTTTCCTTTCTTCACCATAAACCTTGAGTTTTAGAACGACGCAAGACCCATAAGAAAAATGGTGCGCCTGCTAATGACGTAATAATACCAACTGGAATTTCTTGTGGCGCAAGTAAGATGCGTGCAATCACATCTGAAAACAATAAAGCAGTTGCGCCACCAATAATAGATAATGGAACAAGTCGGCGATAGTCACTGCCAAACCATAAACGCATCACATGCGGAACGATGAGACCGACAAAGCCAATAATACCTGCAAATGCAACTGCGGCGGCAGTCGCCATAGATGCCATAATTAAAATCATCGTTTTTGAACGCGAAACATTTAATCCAAGTTGTTGCGCTTGTTCATCACCAAACTGTAAGAGATTCAAAGTATGTCCGCTCACGATTAAAACACCAAGCCCAATCACAAGATAAGGCAAAATGATTAAGATAAATTCCCAACCCAATTGAGTCGAGCCGCCCATTAACCAACTCATGGCTCTTCTTAATTCTCCATCAGAACGAAGCATGAGAAAAGACATTAATGATGTTGCAAATGCTGAAACTGCTACACCTGCCAGAATTAAGTTTGTAATTGGCGTGGTTTGACCAACTCTAGCAAGAAAATAAACAACTGCAACGGTTAATAACGCCGCGATAAAAGCCGCCAGTGGAATTGCAATTAATCCCCAAAAAGAATATTCCCAATCTATGCTCATAGCAAGCACTGCGCCTAAGCCAGCACCCGATGAAATGCCAATCAAAAATGGGTCTGCTAATGGATTACGAAACAAACCTTGATACGCCGCACCGCTTCCACCTAATGCCATGCCTGTTAGTGCAACTAAAACAGTTCTCGGCAAACGAATGTCCCACAAAATTTTTGTGGCTAAATCATTTCCGCTTCCATTTATTACTGCAAAGATTTCGTTAAAAGGTAAAAACACAGAGCCGATTGCTAAACTAATCAGCACTGCAATAAGAAGAAAGAGGAAAGAAGAAAGAAATGGGCGCATAGTTTATGTAGACAGGTAAACAAGTATACAAGTTTTGTTAAACTGCTTGTCTACCTGTTTACCTGTGTACTTATTTACTGACTTACAACCAATTCAGGATGCAAAATTTTCAACAACTCTTCCAAACCATCCACCAATCGTGGACCGGGTCGACTAGCAAGATTATCATCAAACACAAAAATTTTATTTTCTTGTACAGCAGTCAAATCAGCCCAGCCTGCACGTTCAGCAATTGATTCAATCGTCACGCCATACAAAGCATCACCCAAAATAATAAAATCAGGATTTTGCAAAACAATTTCTTCCACACTAATTTGAGCATACGGCTCACTCAACACACCGCCAATATTCACACCGCCAGCCATCGTAATCATAGTATCCATAAAAGTGCCAGCACCTGTCGTCCACGGTTTAGATGGGTCTGTGCCATCTAATTCATAAAAGACAGTTGGTCTTTCAGTGATGTTCGCAACTGCTGATGTGACTGCATCTACTCGTTCAGATAATGAATCTGCTAAGGCATTCGCTTCATCTTCGTGACCTGTAATTGTTCCTGCCCATCGAACTTGGTCATACAATTCAGCAAATGTGATTGGGTTCTTGAGATAATACACAGTGATTCCCAAATCTTCAAGTGACTTGACTTGTTCAGGTGTATTGACTTCTGCCGCAATCACTAAATCTGGATTAAGCGCAATAATTGCTTCTGTATTTAATGCTCCATACGTTGAGCCAATACTTGCAACATCTACTGCTTCGGCAGGAAAATCAGAAAAGTCATCACGACCCACAACTTGGTGACCTGCACCGACTGCGAATAAAAGTTCAGTGATAGATGGTGCTAATGAAACGATTCGTTGTGCAGGTCCAACCAAATAAATTTCACGACCAAGTCCATCTATATATGTTGGTTCAGTGGAAATGGGTTGTTCAGTGGGTGCTTCAGTGGCAGGGATTTGTGTAGGTTCAGAATCAGGTGTCACCGTAGATTGAGGCGCACATGCTGTCAGTAAAACAATCAGTAAAGTAAAAATCAAAATCTTTCGTAACATATTTTCTCCTAAAGTTTGTAAGAATCAAAATCCCCAGCAAAGGCTGGGGAGATGGAAAGGCAATCCGAATTGGACCGTCATCCACCTCCTTTCTGCGAGAGTGTGGTGAACTGACCAGTAGCGGGCGACCTGACTTCGTTAGTCTTACAAGTCTTTTGGTTTTATTGGTCTGACAAGTCAGACTATTTAGACCTTTTAGATTTCTCGACTAACTTCACAGTTGCGCGACAGTGTTGGATTTACACCAACTTCGCCGCTTGCTGGACGTTATTTATATTTTGTATTGTACCACTTTAAACGGTGTGACATCTGGATTTATCACATCATCAAATTCTCTTGCCGCGAGGTGACCAGCAAATACTGCTTGCGCAATAATATTTGGTGCTTCTGCATCACCAATGATTCGTAATGATTTTATTTTTCCTTCTGCAAGCGCAGGTTTGAGTTCATGATATAAAGAATCATTTGGGATTCTATCAGTCACCATCACAACTGAATCGCATGCAAGAGTCTGTTCAACGGAAGAAATGGTATGGGTCACAGTAGCGGATTGCGGCGAGAGTGAAGCGAGTGTATGATGAGTCAGTAAAGTCACATTCAAATCCAATAATTTTTTATATACACGATTTTGTTCAAGCGTATATTCTGTCCATGCGGAAATGGTTGGCGCGGGAGTCATCAAAGTGACTTCACATCCATTCGTTGCAAGCAATTCCGCTAAAACTCCGCCCATGTAATAATGGTCGTCGTCATAAATTAAAACTTTGCCCGTTGGTAAATTATTATTCATCAAATCATCAGGCGTGAAAATTTTTGCATGACTTTGCATAGGCTGTTGAAGATAACGTCCGACACCATCACGCCGCCACGTTGCACCTGTTGCAAGAATCACATGCGGCGCATCAGCATCCAAAACATCTTGCAATTTCATAGGGCTGGATGGATAAAAAAATATATTTTCAATTTTATTGATTTGCGTGATGCGCCAATCGATGACGCGCCGCCATTCATTTAGATTTGGAAGTTGAGATTCCAATGCGACACGACCACCCGCCTCACGCTGCGCGTCGGTGAGAATGACTCTATATCCACGCTGACCCAACGCCCGAGCCGCTTCTAAACCTGCAGGTCCCGCACCAACAATTAAAATTTCATCATTCGATTTTTTTGGTGCAATAATTTCTGGATGCCAATCACGCCGCCATTCTTCGCCCATAGTTGGATTCTGTGTACAACGAATCGGCACAAAACGTGTATCACCTGTTACACAAATATTACATCCAATACATTCGCGGATCTCATCATGTCTTCCTTCTTTAATTTTGTTTGGCAGAAACGGGTCTGCGATGCTTGGTCTTGCCG
>DDVH01000013.1 GCA_002345215.1 Anaerolineales bacterium UBA2317 | reverse complement strand
GCAAACGGTTGCATTGATTCGATTAATGCAGGTGTATCATAAGATTTCAACGCCACAATCGCTACATCAAAGGGACCAAACCTCAAAGCAGATTCAAGTGAAGATTCAACAGTGAAAGCACGTGGCTCAATAACGAACGTCTCTTTTGTATTTCTTCCCTTCGACAGGCTCAGGACAACGCTTTCATCTAATGTCAAATCTAATCTTAAACCACGAGATTTTAATTCCCCAACATTTTTTTCTCGTTCAACATAAGTAACCGATTGCCCTGCAAGTACAAGCGAACCGCCAATATATGTCCCAATGGCACCCGCACCAAAGATAAGAAACTTAAGCTCAGAAGCCATAAAATTTATTCTTCGCTCTCTGCTTCCACCCAATGAGCATGGTCATTGACAGAATCAATCGTCCAGCGATGATGATGCGCATGATAAATCAATTTTGCAAAAGCAGTGTTACTAAATCGAAAACGCAAACCAGCATTGTTGGCTTGTGGGGCAATTCCTACAATTGCATGCATCACTTGATTTAGCAAACCACCATGTGAAACAATTAAATATCGAGCAGGCTCGCGCTTCAATAAATTATGCAATGCTTGCCCACCGCGCAAAAATAATTCCCAATCCCCTTCACCATCAATCCCAACAGGGTCATACGGATTATAAAATTCGGGATGCGTAAAATTTTGACGCACTTCACTGGCAGTCAAACCAGAAAACTCCCCATTATCACGCTCCATCCACAACGGGTCAAACTCAACATTCAAACCAAATGAAGAAGCGATAATTTCAGCAGTTTCTTTCGCACGTGAAAGCGGACTCGCAATCACCGCATCAAACTTGACCTCTTCCTGTTTCCAACGCGCGGCTAATGCTTGCGCCTGAGCACGACCACGTTCCGTCAGCGGATAATCTTTTTGTCCCTGCCAACGTGATTCTGCATTTCCAACTGATTCACCATGTCTTACTAAGGTAATAAAAAAGTTTTTTGGTTTAATTTTGCTCATCAGATGATTGCCCCTTTACAAGATAAACTGGACGGCGTTTGACTTCTTGAAAAATATAGCCGACATACACGCCGATAAAGCCTAGCAAAATCATAATGATTCCGCTGGCAATTAACAAAATTCCCATCAAAGAACTCCAACCTGGTACAACTTGTTGCGTATTATTTGTCAACCATAATGTCAAAACATACGTCAGTTGCGCACATGCTAAGATAAAAAACACAAAACCAGCACTCAAACCAATGTATAACGGCGCGAGTGAAAAAGAAAAAATCGCATCCGAAGCCAAACGTAACATTTTCCCCAAAGAGTATTTTGATTTTCCTGCAATGCGCTTCGGTTCTTCATAAGGAAGGATAATACTTTTGTATCCCATCCACGAAATCATGCCACGCAAAAAGCGGTGATATTCTTTCATCGAACGTAAACCATTCAAAGCATCGCGATTCATAGCGCGAAAATCTGCCGCACCTTGAATCACTTGTGTACCACTAATTTTATTAATTAACCAATAAAAAAAGTTTGAAGTCACTTTTTTGAATGAAAGTCCGCCATTTTCAATGCGTTGCGTTTGCACAATATCATAACCACTTTGTATCAACGAAATCATCTGCAGAATCATTTCAGGCGGATGTTGCCCATCACCATCCATCGAAATCATCACATCGCCTTGCGAATCATCCATGCCAGCAGTCAACGCGGCTTGATGACCAAAATTGCGACTCAATTCAATTAAAGAAACTCTTGGGTCTTTGGCACAAATCGAACGAAGCGTATCAACTGTCCCGTCGTTTGAACCGTCATCCACATAAATGAATCGAAAATCATGTGGCAGGGAATCAATCACAGCACAAACATCTTGATATGTTTGTTTAATCGATTCGACTTCATTGAAAATGGGGATGACTAAATCAATTTTGAGTTTGGCAGACATTTACATGATTCTACCATGCGCCTCACAACCTGACCTGATGCCTGTTTTCTAACAACCGAAGCGTTCGCTCCGCTTCATCATTTTTTTGTTGATTATCCCAATGAAGCGTTTCGCCTAAAATTTCTACCAATTCCAACAAACTATGCGTTGACAGTTTTCCGAGCATCGCCAACATGGAGCGACGCAAGAGTATATCGTCAAGATGTTGCACTTTTTCATGTTGGATAATATAAATAATTTCACGTTTGGAGTAATTTGGTAAAAACTTTAATGCTTCATCAGGAGCATTTTTTATAAAATCGGCGAAGGCTTCAGCGCGCGTGCCATAACGTTCAAATAAAATTTCAAGTCGCTCTTTAGACAAGCCCGTCCACGCCGCAAGCCCATTGATAAATTTTGTTTTTTCTTCTGGAGTTTGAGGATAACCATGCCCCCCACCAATTTGCAATGACTTGGTATCCTTTTTTCTTGATATGCCCAAAAAGTTTAAAGCTTTATCAGTTACTTCTTCTGAAAATGCACGGAAAGTTGTCCACTTGCCACCAACGAGTGAATAAACTGGGAATTGCAGATTTGTCCAATCACCACTTAACACTTGAATAGAATGGTCACGACTATATTGGCTGGTTGATTTTGCAGTGCTACTTTCTAATGGACGAACACCTGAATATCGAAAGACGATATGGTCATGCGTCACTTGAATGGATGGAAAGACATGTTTTATCAATTCAAGGAAATAATCTACTTCTTCATCGGTGCAGAAGGCTTCATCTGGATTTTCAATTTTTATATCAGATGTACCCACTAAGACACGGTCAAATAGCGGACAAATTAAAACAATGCGACCATCTTTGTTTTCAAAGAAAAATTCATTGTCGCCAATCGCATCTCGTAATTCGGGATGATTCAAAACCAAATGTGAACCTTTTGTTCCACCGATAAATTTTGTAGATAACCCCAGACTATGATTTGAAAAATCAATCCAAGCACCAGAAGCATTGATTAATAACTTGGGTTGAATTTCGTAGCGCTCATCGGTTAATTCATCACGTAAAATGACTGTATCTTTTTCGCCACTGATTAAACTCATATAATTCACTGCACGGGCAGATGAATTCTCCGCTTCAGAATCAAGTATCAAGTCAAGAGCGAGGCGTTCGGGATTTGTAATCAAACCATCATAATAAACTGCTGTATTTTTTATATCAGGATTTAGTTGATTCCATTTTTTCAATGAAGTACTGCGAGACAAAAATTTATGTTTGGGGACAATTCTATGCTTGCCTGTGTACGCATCGTACATCATCAAACCAAGCTTGATAATTAATGAACCTCGTTCTGAAGGTTTATCTAACCAACCTAAAAATTTAAATGGTGCATTGAAAATACCAGAAAAATATTTAAAGATTGGAATTGTGGTCGGCAATGGTTTAACAATATGCGCCGCATTTTGCAACATGCGATTGCGCTCACCCACCGCTTCGCGCACCAAACGAAACTCACCATTTTCAAGATAACGAATGCCACCATGCGCCATGTGCGATGATGCCGAACTTGCACCTGAACAAAAATCGGCACGGTCAATTAATAAAACATCAACACCATTCAATGCTAAATCACGAAATGTGCCAATGCCATTAATTCCCGCACCGACAATCAGCACAGAAACTTGCGGATTTTCCTTGAGATGAGAAAGTATTTCTTTGCGATTCATAAGTTTATGATTTGGGAATCGGGAATTGTGATTCGGAATTTGTAAACCAATTCCCAAATAACAATTTCCAATTCCCGTTAATCAATCCAATCAAACGTTCTCGTGACTGCTTTCTTCCAACCTGAGTATAAACCCTGTCGGCGTTTTGAGTCCATTTTCGGCGTCCATTCTTTATCACGTCCCCAATTCTTTTTTAATTCATCGGTATCTTTCCAAAAACCAACTGCTAAACCAGCCGCATACGCCGCGCCTAATGATGTTGTTTCAGAAACTTTTGGTCGTACCACAGGCACGTTCAAAATATCTGATTGAAATTGCATCAACAATTCATTGAAGACCATCCCGCCATCCACTTTCAATGCTTTCAGTTTTACTTTTGAATCCTTCTCCATCGCATCTAATACTTCGCGCGTCTGATATGCGGTTGCTTCTAATGATGCTCTGGCAATGTGACCTTTGTTGACATAACGCGTCAATCCAACAATCACACCTCTTGCATCTGACTTCCAATAGGGTGCATACAATCCGCTAAAGGCTGGGACAAAATAAATTCCGCCGTTATCTTCAACAGATTTCGCCAACGCCTCCACCTCAGGGGATGATTGAATCAGCGACAAATTATCTCTCAACCATTGAATCAATGCGCCTGTGATAGCAATAGACCCTTCCAAAGCATACACCGCTTTCTTATTCCCAATTTTATATCCAAGCGTGGTTAACAAACCTGCTTTACTTTGGACAGGTTTTTCCCCCGTATTCAATAACATAAAACAACCTGTACCATAAGTATTTTTTGCTTCCCCTGCTTTGAAACACGTTTGACCAAATAATGCGGCTTGTTGGTCACCTAAATCACCTGCGACGGGAATTCTTTGTAGCACACCCGAATTTATATTTCCATAAACTTCAGAAGATGATTTTATTTTCGGCAAAATATTTTTGGGAATGCCCATCACTTTCAAAATTTCAGCATCCCAATCCAATGTTTTGAGGTTCATCAACATCGTCCGTGATGCGTTTGTTACATCCGTAATATGCTCACCTGTTAAATTCCAAATCAACCAAGTATCCATATTGCCAAATAACAATTCACCCTTTTTGGCTTTTTCTTTCGCACCTTTGACATTATCCAAAATCCACTTAATTTTCGGACCAGAAAAATATGTCGCCAGCGGAAGTCCTATCTTTTTTCTAAACCTATCTTGCCCGCCTTGTTTTGATAATTTATTGATAATGACATCCGTTCGCGTATCTTGCCAAACAATGGCGTTATAAATCGGCTTACCAGTTTCTTTATCCCAAACAAGCGTTGTCTCGCGTTGATTTGTAATTCCAATCGCCGCAATCTCACTGATAACTGAATACTGATCACTGCTCACTTTTGCAACCGCACCTTGAATTACATCTTGCGTATTCTTCCAAATTTCTAAGGCATCATGTTCCACCCAACCCGCTTTCGGATAAATTTGCTCATGTTCTTTTTGGTCAAATGTAACAACATTTCCATCATGGTCAAAAATAATAAAGCGTGTACTGGTTGTGCCTTGGTCAATTGCGCCGATGTATTTCGCCATAAGATACTCCTGACTTAATTGTAAAACAAAAATGGACTGGAAATAATTCCAGTCCATTAATTTTATTCAACTTTAATTTATTTCTTAGCTGTTTTACGAACTGTGCGTTTCGGTTTTGCTTCTTTCACTACAGGCTCTAATGTTTCATCTTCACCAGATAAAAAGTTATAAGCAATCAAAGCCAATGTTGCCCCAATCAAGGGACCAAAAAAGTAAACCACATAAGTATAAACATTTGCAAAACTTGGTGCGGCGAAAATGGCTGTGCCAAAGGTTCGGGCAGGATTTAATGATGCACCTGTTAAAGGTCCACCAACTAAAATAGAAATTGTTAAAGTTAAACCAATCATCAAACCAGCAAGTGCCCCTGTATTTCCTTTGCCAGTATTATGCAAAATTGCATTGACTAAAAAGAATGTCAATAATGCTTCTACTGCCATTGCAAGAATCGGGGCAGATGTACTTAATGAACCAACCGTAGCACCACCTGAAATATCTCCATACGTTGCACTCAATAACCAACCTGCTAAACCTGCGCCTACAAATTGAGCAATCCAATAAAACACGGCTTCGCCCCATTTCAATTTATTGCTCAACGCCATTGCAAATGTCACTGCTGGGTTGATGTGCGTACCTGAAATGTATCCAAACGTATAAGCAAACGTCACCACTACCAAACCATGTGCAAGTGCAACACCTAATAGCCCTGCGCCTGCCACACCAGCACCTGCACCAATAAATACCAATGCAAATGTGCCAATCAATTCTGCTAAAAATATTTTTGAGTTAAACATAATTTCTCCGTTGAAATGTTTGATGTTTATAACCCTTGTTAATCTTATACGTCACGATGATTCCCAATTTCTTACACCCGCTAAAAATGATTTACCAGACATGACTTTTTTACCCGCAGGTTGGACTTCTTCTAAAATGATTGAACCATCAGCACATGTCAGTGCGCCTCTTCCTTCGACAATGAACCTGTTCCCTATTTCCCCAACTTTTTTGTCACTTACACTGACTCGCATCACCTTAAGCAGATTTCCATTCCATTCAAACCATGCTGAGGGCCATGGATTCATAGCGCGCACTCGTCGTTCAATTTCATAAATTGAATGATTGAAATCTAATTTACCATCTTCTTTTTTTAACATGGGTGCATAGGTTGCACCTTCGTCTGGTTGTGGCTGTGGCGTAATGCTTCCGTCAAAAATTTTTGGGAGTGTTTCGATTAATAACTCTGCTCCAAGAGTAGATAATGTTTGAAAAACAGAACCAGCTGTATCGTTAGGTTTGAGGCGGATAGATTTTTTTGAAAGCATGTCACCTGTATCTAATCCAATATCCATTTTCATAATTGTCACACCTGTTTCTTCATCACCAGCAAGAATGGCGGCATTGATAGGTGCCGCACCACGCCAACGCGGAAGCAGTGAAGCATGAACATTGATGCAACCAAATTTTGGCAAATCCAAAATTTCTTTTTTCAGAATTTGACCAAACGCGGCAACGACGATGACATCAGGGTTCCAAGTTTTTATTTGTTTCGTTGCTTCTTTTAATTTTTCAGGTTGAATGATTGGGAGATTTAATTCTCCCGTCAAAATTTTCACAGGCGGTGATTTTAATTCTCGCCCACGCCCAGAGGCTCTATCAGGCTGTGTGATAACGCCAACTACATTATAGTTTTTGGCAAGCAAACGCAAAGACGGCAAAGCAAAATCAGGTGAACCCATGAAGACGATACGTTTTGACATGCGCCGATTCTAGCACAGTACTATTGGGTGAAATTTGGCTGGTTGCATGTTGAGATGATTAGATGTAAAATACTGAAAGTTCAAATTTATTTCTTTAGGAGAAAAAAATCATGTCTCAAGCACCTATGTCCGATATCACCCAAGACGATAAACTCTGGGCGATGCTTTCGTATCTCATCCCAATCATCGCTATTGTTGTCTTGTTTATGGAAGACAAGAAAAACCGCCCCTATGTTAAGTTCAATGCAGTGCAATCTTTGGTTGCCGCAGTGGCAATTTCTATTATTGCAACAGTCACATTAGGTTGTGGTGGTATTCTTGGTTTAGTATTTTTATGGTGGGCATATCAAGCCTATCAAGGTCAAGATATTCGTATTCCGGTCATTACAGATTTCAT
>DDVH01000007.1 GCA_002345215.1 Anaerolineales bacterium UBA2317 | reverse complement strand
AAATGAAACTTTCTTGTATTTAGTCAATGGTAAAAATACATTCATTGCCCGCGTGGATCCACGCTCCAAGAAACGTGTTGGTGATGAAATGCAAGTCATCTTTGATATGGATAAATTCCACATCTTTGATGCCAGCACTGAAGAAGCGATTCGATAAATTTCAGTTTAATAAAAGAGACGCGAAAATTTTCTTCGCGTCTCTTTTTATGTAAGGAATATCTATGACAACTCCAGCATGGGTGAAAGACGCAATTTTTTATCAGATTTTTCCAGACCGTTTTGCAAAAAGTGATTTGAACCCCGCCAGAAATTTACCATTTGAAAGTTGGGATTCTGCACCGACGCATTATGGATTCAAAGGTGGCGATTTATACGGCGTGATTGAGAAGTTGGATTATTTACAAGATTTAGGAATCAATGCCATTTATTTCAATCCGATTTTTGCTTCGGCATCGAATCATCGTTATCACACATTTGATTATTACAATGTTGACCCGCTACTTGGTGGTAACGATGCTTTGAGAAAATTATTAGATGAAGCCCACAAAAGAAAAATTCGTGTGGTGTTAGATGGTGTTTTCAATCATGCTTCGCGCGGATTTTGGCAATTTCATCATGTATTAGAAACTGGCGCGGCTTCACCGTATAGAGATTGGTTTCATTTTGATGAAGAACGTTTGCATGGAAAAAAACATTGGGGAGCGTATCCGACTCATCACGAAGACCAATTGTTAAAACATGAAGATAGTTTAACTGCGATTGGTTATCGCGCATGGTGGAATTTGCCTGCGCTTCCGAAATTTAATACAAATAATGCTGGCGTGCGCGAATTTTTATTTGATGTAGCAGAGTATTGGATTAAGTTTGGCATTGATGGCTGGCGTTTGGATGTGCCTGCCGAAATTGATGATGATGAATTTTGGCGTGAGTTTCGTAGGCGCGTGAGAAAGATAAACCCTGATGCTTATATCGTTGGTGAGATTTGGCATGAAGCCCAACGTTGGTTACAAGGTGACCAATTTGATGCAGTGATGAATTATCTTTTCACGGCGGTTTCACTTAACTTTTTTGCTGGTAAACATTTGAATATGAATGTGATTACACAAGCAGGCGGGTTCAAAGACCGTATTCATGAAATGCACGCTCAATCTTTTGCGAATGAAGTTGACCGTATTTTGAATTTGTATCCGCACGATATTACATTTGCACAATTAAATTTATTGGATAGTCACGACATGCCGCGTTTTCTTTCGTGTGTAAACGGCGATAAAAATTCATTAAAACTGGCTTGGTTGTTTATGTTCACATTACCCGGTGCACCTTGTATTTATTATGGTGACGAAATCGGTGTGGATGGCGGGCATGACCCTGAATGTAGAAAGTCATTTCCGTGGGATGAAAACAAATGGGACAAAGATTTACTTAACTATGCCAAAGCCTGCATTGCATTAAGAAAAGAACATCAAGCATTAAGGCGTGGAGAATATAAAAGATTGTATGCCGAAGGTGATGTGATGGCTTTCTCTCGTGAGGGAGATGGCGAGAAGGTTATTACAATATTCAATGTTGCCGATGAAGAAAGAACGATTCATTTGGAAATCGGAAGCAATCCGCAAGTGTTATTTGGTCAGCCGAAGATTACAGGCAATGAGATTAAATTAGCGGCGAGAAGTGGCGTCGTGATTAAGTAGGTTACTTAAAACTCCGAGGTCTTGAAGACCTTGGAGTTTTCTTATTAACACTTTTTGGCAGTTAAATTTTCACTTTTGGGGGATAATAGAGTCAATAGGAGAAGCTCAATGCAAAATAAGCCATCAGAAGAACGGCTGGCAAAAGGTGCGTATAACTGGCTAAGAATTTCACCATTACTAACAATCATTACTTTATATATTGTTGCATCGTTTGGAATTGGGGACGAAATATGTTATAGCAATTTATCTTTATGCGGTGAATATGATTATTACAGTCCAATCGCAGGCTATATCAATGTAGGGCTTGGAGTTTTAGTCTCAGCCTGTTGGCATTTAATTCTTCTTCAATATGTAAATAACAAAGACAGTGAATTTGTCCGCAAGCATGGCAAACAAGCATTGACTTATGCAGGCATTCGCACAGCCGTTGCATTTTTTGGCGTATTGATAGATTATCTCCTCAATGGAGATGGCAGTCTAGCTTGTTTCATCATTATGATTCTTTTCCTTTTATGGCTTGCATTACCAAATTTAGGCATGGAAAAAATTAAAAAAGAACTTGAAGCAAACCCCAACATTTCGCGTGAAAATGCTCAAGTGCAACCAAACATTTCTGCCGAAGTACTATCAAACGAAGTGATTGACCTAACAAAAGAAAAAGCAGAAGAGAAAGAAATAAGCATGGAAAATAAACAATCACATCAAGAAATTTTAGATTCTATTCTTGCTAACTTAAAAAGTACAAACGACGCAGACCGCAAGCAAGCGATTGAACAATTAAGGGAAATTAACTTTAGCAGTCCAGCGATTCGCTCACTGTTGGAAAAAATGTCCCTGCAAGATTCAAATAACATCGTCAGAAAAGAAGCGTTAAAAGCATTGAGTCTGCCGTCAAATCAAGCCGTGCAAAAACATCTGATTGCCAATCAATTAGATAGAGGAATCCGATTTACGATTTTGAATGAAATCAAAAAATGGGTCAGCGATGGTTTATTGAATGAAGAAAATGCAGAAGTGATTCAAAGCCGTTATGATTTTGATTTTACATCTACGCCTCAACCCAAAGTGACGCCTGCTCCTACACCTCAAAAAATTTCTGAGCCTGAAAAAGTTGCAGAGCCAGAAAAACCTGCAGAACCCAAAGCCCCCGCCCCAACTTTATTACAAACATTGACGAGCGAAGCCAGCATCAAAGTGTATTTATATTTGGGCGCATTTTTTGTGATTGCCGCCGCCGCAATTTTAGGCGCAGTGATTGAAGAATTACGTTTGCCGATTTTGATTTTGGGAACATTGTTATTTGGCGGTTTAGCGATTGGGATTAAGAAAAGATTACCTCAACCCAGTTTCGCATTGTTCATTGTGTTTTCATTTTTATTGCCAATTACAGCCAACAGCATAGAGTTAACCTTACGCGAAACTTTAGGATATGAATCTTTTGTTACCTCCATTTATTGGGCGGTGATTTTATTTGTCATGTCTGCCATTTGGGCATTCGGCACAAAAATCTATGACTCAAGATTATTCAGCATCACTGCCTATGGCGCATTTGTGTTGGCATTAATCAACATCGCCAATGTATTTGATACTGAACCTGAAATTTACACATTATTCGGAAGCATTGCCGCGTTCGGTGGTTTAGCAAGCACATGGTTGATTAAGAAATGGAAAGATTCAAACTTTGCACTGCCAGTTTTTCTTTCATCGCAACTCGTACAATTAATTGTTTTATTTTCTTCTATATCCATTTTCAGCATAAAAGTATTTGACCCCTCCAATTCAACTTTATGGTATCTCATTCCGTTTTTTGTATGGCTTCTTGCAAGCGTATATTACATCGTTTCAGATAAGCTATATCCGTTTGTATTATTTGCATGGGCAACAGCCGTTTCATTAATTCCAATTCCATTCTTCCTCGCCGCTACATTCGATTTAGAAAATGTAGGCTCGACTATTTTGTTATTGATTTGGGGAATTTTCTTGTCGTTTGCAAGTGAAGTATTTAATAGAATCGAATCGCTTCGCAAATATAGTTTGCCATTTTTATTGGCATCCTTCCCATCTTTTGTCATCAGTCTCATCACTGGTTTTGTGTATGAAGCATGGCTCGGTATGCTTGCTTCACTTGTAATTGCAATTTTGTTCACCGCCTTATACATCATCCGCACTCGTTGGTGGTTATGGACGTTAGCTTTGGTTAATTTTGTGATTGCTTATTTTGCATTCTTCCAACTTGATTTCATTCAAAACTTAAATATCTTTATTGGGTATCAGATTCTTTTCATCGGTTTATTATTCCTGCTCCCTGATTTATTCCTAAAGAAAGATTGGAACGACAACCCTGAACAACGCTTGCCATTAAGAGTATTTGGCATTTTGCTTTCAGTTTCAGCAGTTTTTGTTTTCCTAGTAGAAAACGAATCAAGTTACGCCGCAATTTGTTTTGCCGTTTTAACACTTTTCACTGCTATTTATTCAATCGCATATCAAAAATCTTGGTTGGGGTATTTACCTGCCATCTTTTTACCAATCACAATTTTGTACGCAATAGATTATTTCAATCTCAATAAGTTTTGGCTTCCAATTTTCACAGGCTTAACATTTTTATATTTTCTTTTTGGCATCATACTCTACAAAAAAGAAAATTGGTCATTTGTATTTCGCAACACTGCTCTCACGCTTGGCACAATTATCTCGTTTATTGCCTTCACCGAATCGAATCAAGCCAATGGCTGGTTTGTGTTTGGTATCGGTCTGTTATTTATTGCAGAAATGATCTTACGCAAAAATGGTTTGTTTGAAATTGGTACGCCCACTTTCTTTAGCATCGCCGCACTGCTCATTATGCAAGATTTTGAAGTTAATACTATTTCAACTCGACTTCTCATTCTTAGTTTGATATGGATTCTTTCGGATGTTCTGGCGCATTTATTTTATAAACATCCACGCCCATTGAATATGATTATTCGTGGCATCGGCGGTTTGATTGCATTAAGCAATTACGGATTTTTATTTTCAGAATCGGATCTGACTGCCACATTTGGTTTCTTGATTTACGCGCTTCTGTGGCTAACCGTCAGCCTGTTGTATAAAAACCCGACTCTTTTCTACGCCTTTACACTGACCGTGCCAATCTTTGTCACATTCTTATTCCGCAATTTCGGTTTCACCAAATGGCTTCATCCTGTGATATTGATTGCATTGGTCTATTATGCAATCGGATTTGCATTACGAAGTTTGAATCGCTTCAATGGTTGGGATACAACTTTGTTATACAGTGGCTTGGGGCTAGGAGTCTTCGTCTCGATAGCGTCACCCATTGTAGGCGGAGTTGATGCGGCGATTCCAGTTGCAGTAGCGGCTACCCTTTGGGCAGTCGAAGCGTTTAGTAAGAAAAATGCTTGGCTGGCATTCCCTGCCAATGGTTTGTATCTGATGTCATATTTTATTTTGTTGAACGAATTAAATGTGCAAGAAGTTCAATTCTTCTCTATTGGCGCGGCGTTGATTGGTTTGATTCAACATTATCTTTTGACACGCTCCAATAGCAAAAGCGGCGCGTTTGTGATGGGCATGTTGTCACAACTTGTTTTGCTTGGTACAACCTATCTTGAAATGATTAATAAAAATGAATTATCTTATTTCTTTTTATTGTTCTTACAATCATTAGCAGTACTCATCTATGGACTTGTGATTCGTTCACGAAGCCTGACCTTCTTCCCAATTGGGTTTGTGATATTAGGAGTCGTCACAGTTGCTTACAGTGCATTGAAAGAACTAGGTGCAATTATCTTAATCGGTTGTACAGGTATTCTTTTATTGGGGCTTGGAATTTTGGCAGTGCTACTGCGCGAACGCATTGCCAAACTTGGTGAAAAGTTAAGTGATTGGGAAGCGTAAAACAATATAAATATAGGAGAATTTATGCAAAACAAAGTATCAGAAGAAAAACTAGCAAAAGAAGCCTATGATTGGCTTAGTGCATATCCAGTGTATTTTATTTTCACACTATTTATTGGTATTTATTTTCTAGACAGAATGTGGATAGATTTTAACATTTGCTATAGAAATTACTCAAGCATTTGCAAATATTCTAGCAATATTAGTAATATAGGCGCAGCTTTAATTGCAGGGCTTTGGAGTTTGGTCTTTCTAAAATATGTAAACAACAAAGACAGTGCTTTCCTCCGTGAATATGGAGTAGAGGCACTAAAGTTTGTATGGCTTAGCATAGGTATTTTGTTAGGAGGTATAACATTAGATTTACTAGGTTCCATAAATTCTTTTTTTTATCTTGCTGTATTTTTAATTCTTATGCTATGGTTTACGAAAATCAATGGTGGTTTTGAAAAAATCAGGAATAAGCTTAAAGAAAACCCTGAAAGCGAAATTCCCAATCTGGAAAACACCCTATCCGAAAGTGCCAACTCTGTATCTCAGCAAGACGCAAATGATGCTGTGAATTTATCTCCATCAAAACCATCAACAGAAAAATCAATAGAAGATGTTGTATTAATTATTATTACAGGGTTATATATTCTATATTTTATTTCTCCATTTTGCTGGTATGTTTCTGCCGCGTCGCTTTCAGAAGGATTAAGCATTGCCGCATTAATTCCATTTGTATTTATTGGCGCATTAATATTTGCATGGCAGGAAAATAAAAAGAACAACAAAGTGGTTGCAATTGTTATTGCATTATTGCCTGCAGTTTTGGCTTATTTGCTAATAAGTAACTTATAAAATCTATTTACCAACATCTTGTGAAAATAATTTTTCTATATTTCTTTAATTAATGCTGGCAAAATTTCGCCTGATTTTCCCTGAAAGAAATAATTTGTTTTTGGGGTTAATGATGTCTCTTCAGCATTAATTTCTACAACCACTGCCCCATTACTTCTTGCAGAATGTGCGAGTGACGCGGCAGGTTGTACAACTCCAGACGTACCAATGGAAAAGAAAACTTCACAAGCACGTGAAGCATTGACTGCGGATTCTAATTCTGCTCTTGGTAATGATTCTCCAAACCAAACGACGTCGGGGCGTAAAAGTCCGTTACAGTTTTGGCATTGAGGCACAGTTTCACTTTCTTCATCCCAGTCTTCAGTAAAAGTTCTACAAACTGAACATCGCACTAAATTGATATTGCCATGTAATTCCAAAACATTTTTACTGCCAGCAAAACGATGCAAACCATCTACATTTTGAGTTATCAAAGTAAATTCTGAAAATTTATTTTCCATTTCTACCAAAGCATAATGCCCTTGATTGGGTCTTACGCCTTTGATGGCTTCACGTCTCCAAGCATACCAATCCCACACGAGTTTAGGGTCACGGGCAAAGGCTTCGGGTGAGGCTAAATCTGTCGGCTTATATTTTGCCCACAAACCATCTTGTGCATCACGAAATGTGCGAAGTCCGCTCTCTTGAGAAACGCCTGCGCCAGTCAATACTGCAACACGGGTAGATGATTTTAGTTTTTGGATTAATTCAGTTGGGAAATTCATGGAAGAGGCTAGGGATTAGGGACTAGTGATGAGTAACGAGTAATGAGTTAAGAGCAACTTGTTACTTATTACTCATTTCTTTTTATGGTTTTACTGTTGGGAGAGCAGACTCAGGTGTTGGCACACAAGTTGACATCTTTACTTTTTCTTTGAAGATATCTGTTCGTCCAATCTCTTTGCCTGAAACATTTGTGGCAACGATTTGATATTCTAGCCAAGCATTTTGAAAATAGGCATCTTCGAGCATTTCATCAGAATAAACGTCATAAACATAAGTTCCAGCACCGATGGTGTACATATCAAACTTTGTCCAGCGGCTAACGCGCTCAGCGGTTAAACTTTTGAAGCGTGTAAATAACAAAACATAAGCCGTATCTGGTAAACCTGCTTGGGCTGTGATTTTTACAAACGAAGGTTCACATTCTCTGTTTTTATAAAATTCTGTGGCAGAAACATTGACAAAAACAAAACCTTGCATATTGAAAATTTCTGTTGCAGTATTGATTGGAATCAAAGCCAATGGAGTCACACTGCTCAATGTGGAGGTTTGAGTCACATCAGGTGTGGAGGTTTGCGTGCGGACGCCAATCAATGTTGGGGTTAAGGTAAATGTTAAAGTTGGGGTAACAGGCGTAAAGGTAGGTTGAGGCGTGTTGGTATTTGTATTCGTCAACGCAGGTGTCGGAGTCACACTGCTGGGTGTGAATACGCAGGCGAATGTCACAAAGATGCTAAGAAAAATAAAATATATTTTTTTCATGGTTTTTGAGTTGGGAGTGGGCAACCCGTGATAGGCGTGAGGCATGGGCAGGGTGAAATTGAAAATGCGTTTTCATAAATTTTTGTGCGACCCACTTCTTCCCCATCATCATCCACAGCCACCATTTGAAAATAGACAAATCCTTTTTTGTAATGATTATGCCCTTCGATTTCACTGCCAACGGCAATGTAAGTAAACGAACCATCACGATTGTTATACATGATGTTGCCACTCGTCCAGGGTGTGTAATCTTCATCGGTTGCGGATTTAACGCGCATAAAAATGATGACGCCGTTGACATTATCAGGGTCTTCAACCTCGGCAGTTATCACAGCTTGATTCGCTTCGCATCCTCCCCAGTAAATATGGTTCGGTGTAAATTTGACATCTACAAAGCCCGGACCGGGTCTGGATGATGTTGGTGTTTCGAATATTGGTAAGGTTGCGGTTACGCTTCCAATAAAAATTGGCACAGGAGCAAACGTGGCATTAGGGTCTTGCGTTGGGATGCGAATAATAGTTGCCGTGGCAGATGGAACTGGTGTAAATGTTTCGGTGGGTGTATCAATGGGTGTGTAGGTGATGAAAATTGTTGAGGTGGGTTCAGGTGGATTGGTGGCGGGTGCTAGTGCGCAGGATTGTAAAAATAACAGCACTGCCATGACCAGAATTATTTTACGCATAGCAGAATGATACTATGAATTTAGACTCAAAAAATGACAGTCACCTTAAAGGTGACTGTCATTTAAGTTAAGCCGAAGCACCAGAGTAATTTTTCAACCCAAATGACCAAATAATACGTGCAACTGTAAACAAGAATACTGTCAGGGCTAAGGCACCAAGCCAAGTTTCTAACGTGAGGCGCCCGGTCAATGCTTCTGATGGAACGGAGATTGCAAAAGCGACTGGCACTAAAAACGTCAGGCTATATCTCAACCAATTGGGATAAATGCCAATTGGCCAGCGTCCAGCCGCATATAAGCCTTCAAAGAGATTTGCAATCTCTTCGACGCGAATCACCCAAAATGCAATCGAGGTGATAATTAACCAAAAGCAGTAAATCATCATGGCGCCCATCAGCAAGGCTGAGAAAAATCCAAATACAGCCCAGAGGTTAACAGCCCATTGCATTTGATTTAAGGCAATGATAAGGATGATGAATCCAGTTAATACATCTACCGTTTGCCATAAGCGAAACTCCCGCACACTGATTAATAGTTGTGCATCGGCAGGTTTGGTAAGCGCATAATCTAATGTGCCTTCTCGGATCTCGCCCATGAGACGTTCCATGTTCGGTTGAATAGCGGCACCGATAATGCCGCCCATAATGGTAAAGACTCCCAAGACTGCTAACAATTCAGGTTGACTCCAACCCGCCAAATCGGTCGTTTGTGAAAAGACAAGTTGTAAGCCGATTAATCCTGTGGCTAAAGCAATGAAAGTTTGTAAAATTTGAATGTAAAGATTAGCACGATATTGAAATTCATTTAAGATGCCAATACGTAAAAAGTTATAAGCAAGTTTTATGCCTTTCATGTTAACCTCCCACCGCAGAAAATTTGCGAATGGCAAACTTCCAAATTATATTGACGAGGATGACACCAAAAATTATCCAAGCCAGTTGCATACCTAAGCCTCTCAATAATTCATTCGGGGTCATATTCCCAACCAATGATTCAATTGGAAAACCAAACGCCCATTGAAATGGAAAGAACCATGCAAAATCTTGAATCCATGCTGGCATTAATGAAAGCGGAACGAGGCGTCCCGAAAGAATTAATTCCGCGGCAAAATACAACTCGAATAAAGCACTGACGCGCGTTGTCCAAAATGTGACCAAGCCGATTAATGTCAAGGTCATGGTGCGAATCAAATACGCAAACCAAATCGCAAAAAAGAATACAACGATTTCAATCCATGTTGGATTCAAATCTGGTTTGAAAATTAAAGTTAATGCAAATGCGAGCGGAAGCCATAACAAAATAACAACAACTTTCCAGCCTGCAAAATATGCCACATCACTATGCAATGGATGAAGCGGACGCATCAGGCTCATAGATAACTGTCCTTGCCGAATGCGCCATTCCCAACCGTATGGCGTGAAAACAACATTCATACTTCGCACCAGCGTCCACACAATGTAATAGGCGGCGAACTGCCCCGGCGTATAACCACCCACCACACCACCTTGTTGATTCGCAACCGTTGACCAAACCACCATGTAAATCACAGGTTCAGCAATCATTCCAATCATATAAAAATAATTTGCAACTGGATATTGCCATTGCTCTAAGATAGATAACTTCATCATGGAGCGATAGATGTCAAAATATCTTTTCATTCAACCGCCTCTTTCTTGACCGCGAAAACTGATTCAATTACATCTTCAATGGGTGCCGCCTCAACAGTTAAATCTTCTACGGCTAAATCATTTAGCAAACGAGATGTAATCGCAGATGTCTTTTCTTTGGGAACACGCATCACAACTCTTGCGCCATCGGTTGAGACGACTTCACCAAATTGACTCAAGTCCACATTTGAATTATCCAATGTAAAGCCAATGGTCTTGAAGGCTGAGAATTTCTCGGCAAGCTGTGAGAGATTGCCATCAAACAAAAGTTTGCCGTGATGAATCACAATGATTCTTTTACACAAAGCTTCTACATCTGCCATGTAGTGACTGGTCAATAAAACGGTTGCACCATAGCGTTTGTTATATTCAGCAATAAATGTGCGAATCCGTTTTTGCATGGTGACATCAAGACCTAACGTCGGCTCATCCAAAAATAAAATTTTCGGTTTGTGTAATAACGCGCCAACAATTTCCATTTTCATACGCTCGCCTAATGACAAGTTACGAACTGGCTTTTGAACCAAATCTCCAACTTCAAGGATTTCAATAAACTCGTCGCGTCTACTTTTGAATTCATTCGCAGGGATGCTGTAAATAGCACGTTGCAGGTCAAATGAATCTAAAGCGGGCAAATCCCATGAGAGTTGGTTTCGATTTCCCATCACCAATGTAATTTGACGTAAAAAGTCGTGGGAACGACGAGCAGGTTCAAACCCAAGAACAGAAGCGGTGCCAGAGGTCGGATGTAAAAGTCCGCTGAGCATTTTCAAAGTGGTTGTTTTGCCTGCTCCATTTGGACCTAAAAATCCAACCACTTCGCCGGGTTGAATCTCAAATGAGATTTCATCCACCGCTTTGACGTTTTTATACTGGCGTTTGAATAAGCCCTTGGCGGCGGCTTTTAAGCCTGCTTCGCGTTCGGGCACTTGATAATGTTTTGCTAATTTTTGTAACGAGATAACAGAGGTCATTTTTTCTCCATTTGGAATATAGCAGGGGCGACCCGCCAAGCGAAATCAAAGCACCTTAATTATTATGAAGGGTCGCCCCTACGAAATTAAACAAAAAACCGCAGGCACAATGTGTACCTGCGGCATGAAACATTTGACTCAATCAAATATTAAGACACGGAGATACACAAAATTTAGAAGCTAAATTGTAGGGTGCCATTTTATATATCTCCTTTCCGTTTAGAATTTTCATCAGTTTATCATATCCAGAATTGAGATGCAAGCAGTAAAAATCTTTTAACCACAGAGAACACAGAGTTCACGGAGATTTTATAAGGTTTTCTCTGTGGTTAAGTCTTTTAGGCTACTCACAAAATTATCTGCTTCCAAAATCTGGGGTGACAATTTTCTGGTATAATCCTCGCCCGTGACTGGTCCTACAAGTGGTCGAGGCTACAAGTATGGAGACCTGCATTAGATTTACAAAGAAAGGAAGCATACGTCATGCCATTGGCAAAAGAAGTAAAAACAAAGGCGATTGAGGAATTTCACCGCCACGACAAAGACACTGGCTCACCCGAAGTTCAGGTAGCCATTTTGACAAATCGCATCAACCAATTGACCGCGCATTTGCAAAATAATAAGCAAGACCAATCTTGTCGTCGTGGGTTGCTCAAGTTAGTTGGTCAACGCCGCAGATTACTCACCTACTTGCGAAATAGCAATTACCAGAGTTATCTTAACGTGACCGACAAATTACAATTACGCCGCAAATAGTAAGACCGTTAGACCCTAAAGGTCTTTTAGACCTTTAGGGTCTTTGTTAAAAAAAGCCCGCCGTCAGGAATTGAAGAGCGCGAATAACAACGTTATTCTCACTTCTCAGTCCCTGACTTGTGGCGGAATATGGAGTACAAAAGCTTGCTTTTGTAATTACGGGAGCAAGCTCCCTCACTCCAAAAATAGGAGACAAAAACATGAATAAAGAAGGTAAAAAGTTTTCAACCGTTATTGGCAACAAAACGGTGACAATCGAGACTGGTCGTTTGGCTGGTCAAGCTGGTGGCGCGTTAACCCTCGGCATTGATGATGCCATTGTGTTCGCATCTGCCACAATGGGTGGCGTGCGCGATAATATTGATTTCTTCCCACTCAGTGTGGAATACGAAGAAAGATTGTATGCTGGCGGAAAAATCCCCGGCTCATTTTTTAGACGAGAAGGACGTGCTTCGACAGAATCTATCCTGACGGCCCGTTTGACTGATAGACCGCTTCGCCCTTTGTTTCAAGATGGGATGCGAAATGAAGTACAAATTATCATGTATTCATTTTCATCTGATGGAGTCAATCCGCTAGATATTCTTGCCATCAATGCCGCCTCAGCCGCGATTATGATTTCAGATATTCCATGGGGCGGACCTGTCGGCGCGGTGCGTGTGGGACGCGTAAATGGAGAATTCGTCATCAACCCCACATTTGCGGAAATGGACGCCTCAGACCTTGACCTGCGGCTTGCTGGCACAAAGGACGCCATTCTCATGGTGGAATGTGGAGCGAACGAAATCCCAGAAGATGTGATGGCACAAGCATTAGATTTAGGGCATCAAGCCATTCAACCGATTATTGATTTGCAATTGCAAATGGCAAATGAAATTGGAAAACCAAAACGTGAAATTAAATTGTTCTTGCCTGCCGATGATGTAAAGAAAAAAGTTTTTGAGCGTGTTAGTGGTGCTATGAATGCACTGCTTGATAAACCGCTTTCCAAAGTTGAATTCTACGAAGGCATGAGCAAAATCAAAGAAGAAGCCGAAGCGGAATTATGTACTGTTCCTGAAGGTGCCGACCCTGCCAATTACATTCCAGTAAACGAATTTCGTGAGTCATTTGAACTGGCTGAAATGGATGTGGTGCGTGAAAGAATCTTAGGCATGGAAAAACGACCGGATGGTCGCAAACCGACTGACATTCGTCCCATCTGGTGTGATGTTGGTGTATCACCTCGCGCACATGGAACAGGTTTATTCACTCGTGGTGAAACTCAAATTTTATCTTTTGCTACACTGGCAACATTGGGTGAAGCACAAGAACTCGATAACTTATCCCCTATTAAAACAAAACGATACATGCACCACTATAACTTCCCGCCGTTTTCTACAGGTGAAGTCAAACCTTTACGCGGGCAGAGCAGGCGTGAGGTCGGGCATGGAGCGTTAGCAGAACGAGCATTAGAACCAGTTCTCCCTGCTGAAGAATCATTCCCGTATGCGATTCGAGTCGTATCCGAAGCATTATCTTCCAACGGCTCAACCTCTATGGGTTCAGTGTGTGGCTCCACATTGGCATTGATGGATGCAGGTGTACCAATCAAAGCACCTGTGGCAGGCGTTGCAATGGGACTCATCACTGACTCAACGGGTCGTTACAAAATTTTGACCGACATTCAAGGTACAGAAGATCATTTAGGCGATATGGATTTCAAAGTGGCTGGTACAGCAAACGGAATCACTGCTTTGCAAATGGATATAAAAATTTCTGGCTTGAGTGCCCAAATGATGAAAGAAGCATTGGCACAAGCCCATACCGCTCGCATGGAAATTATGAACAAGATGTTGGCTGTCATTCCGCAAGCACGCAGTGAATTGAAACAACATGCACCACGCATTATCACAGTGAAAATTCCAGTGGATAAAATTGGTGCATTGATTGGACCTGGCGGTAAAAATATCCGCGCCTTGCAAGAAGAAACAGGTGCTGTGATTGATATTCAAGATGACGGTACGGTTTATATAGCCTCAACGGATGGCGTTGGCGCAAAGATTGCGCAAGAAAGAATCGAAGGGTTGGGCGAAAGTGCAGTGATTGGAAATATTTACACAGGCAAAGTAGTACGCATTGAAGCCTTTGGTGCATTCGTAAATATTTTGCCAGGTGTAGATGGTCTCGTGCATATCTCACAACTTGCGAGTGAACGCGTTGAAAAAGTTGAAGATGTAGCTGGCATGGGCGATGAACTCACAGTCATGGTCACCGATATTGACCCACAAGGAAAAATTCGTTTATCGCGTCAGGCTGTGCTTGAAGGATGGTCTGCTGAGGAAGCCAGAGAAAAAGATAAAGGTGGAAAATCTGGTGGAGGCAATCGCAGTGGTGGTCGAGGTGGCGACAGAGGCGGCTTTAACAATCGAGGTGGTGAAAGAGACCGTCGTGGTGGTGGAGATAGAAACAGAAGATAAGTTAAGTTCAGAGTTCCGAAGTCTTAAAGACTTCGGAACTCTTTTTTTTCGAGACTTAATTCATCCTTCGGGGTTTTATGAGACAACGGGGAACGCAAGCTGATTCCCGACATCTTATCTACAAGGAGATTGACCCATGCAAGAGAGTATCATTTCAAGTGTAATCCTCCCCTTAGCAATTGCAATCATTATGGTGACGTTAGGTATGACGCTAACAGTCGCTGATTTCAAGCGTATCTTCACCTCACCCAAACCCATTTTCATTGGTCTGATTTGCCAAATGCTGTTGTTGCCGATACTGGGATTTGCCGTGGCGAGTCTGTTTGCATTGCCTGCCGTGTATGCCATTAGTTTAATATTGCTGGCGGTTTCGCCGGATGGGGCAACCTCCAACTTAATCATCCATGCAGGTGATGGCGACCGCGCACTCGGCATTACCTTGACCGCCATCACGAATATGCTTGCCTTCCTGACCATTCCTTTTGGTTTAGGAATTGCTTACTCATTGTATGGCACAGGCGCATTGGACATTGACTTCCCCGTATTAGATACGATGATTCAAGTGGCGGTGATTACACTCATCCCGACTTTAATCGGCATGGCGATACGCCAATGGAAGCCTGAATTTGCTGAGAACAGCAAGAAGTGGTCGAAGAATTTTGCAACAGGCTTCTTGTTCTTGGTGATTGCCGCACTCGTTGTTCAGAACTGGGATGTCATCGTGCGTGACGGACCACGCTTCGCCCCAGCCTTTATCGTCTTGAACATCGCCTCTTTGATTGTCGGATATTTTGTTCCTAAATTCCTCGGCATTGACTATGTGCAAGCCATGACGATTGCCATCGAAACGGGTTTACAAAATTCAACTGTCTCGATTACCGTCGCATTGACTTTGCTCAACAACAACGACATGGCGATTATCCCCGGCTTATACGCCATCTGGATGTATGTGACCGGCTTCGCTCTGGCTTACTGGATGGCAAAACGAGGTAAGGCATTAGAGCCTGCCAAGGCGTAAATGAAATGAAACGTAAACTTCCGAAGTGCTTCGCAAAGGCTTCGGAAGTTTTTGTACTAGTACTTATTTGTTATCAAAATTGCATAGTGCTTTTCACAAGCAGGGTTGTATAATTTATTTATTATTTTGTAGGGGCAGGGTTATCCTGCCCCGCAACCCATCAGGAGAAGCACCATGCGGAATTTTTTATTATTTCAACTTGCCCTATGCCTCGCGGTTCTTGGCGTGTTTCAACTTGCCCAACCAGCCGAAGCCTCTCATCCCTTACAAAGCGATGACCCCGTCTCACGTGGCGAATACCTCGCCACGATTGCTGGGTGCACATCATGCCATACACCCGATAAGCCTGAATATCAAAATCCACAAACGATGACGTTTGAACAAGTCCAAACCATTGCTTTTGAAGGCAATTTAGCGATGGATTCGACCAAACTGCTGGCAGGCGGGCGGGCGTTTCCGCTGGGTCCGGCAGGTGTGGTTTACACCAGAAACATCACCATGGATGAGCAGACCGGCATCGGCTTGTGGACAGATGAGCAAATCAAACTCGCTATCAAAAGTGGCGTCACACCCGAAGGTGAAGTGCTCTTTCCCGTCATGCCTTATCACATCTACAACGGCATGGCAGACCAAGACCTAGAAGACATTATCGCTTACATGAAGTCCCTTCCGCCCGTCCGCAATGAAGTGCCCGAAAGAACCGTCAGCACCGAGGGCATGCCCGTGCTTCCCTATCAAGACGGCATCACGGCACCCGACCCTGCCGACCCTTCGGCAAGAGGCGCGTATCTCGTCAATCACATTATGGGCTGTGCAGATTGTCACACACCGATTGACCCCAATACTGGCGAGCCCATCATGGAAAGGCATTTGGCGGGCCGTCAGCCGTATGAAGGTCCGTGGGGCATTGTGTATGGTGGCAACATCACCCCGCATGACGAAACAGGCATTGGCACGTGGACAGACGAAGAAGTGAAGCGTGCTTTGTTAGCAGGCATTGGTAAAGATGGCAGGCGATTGATTTTGATGCCGTGGTATGCCTATTCTGCTTTAACCCCTGAGGATGCCGATGCGGTTGTGTATTATTTGAAGAATGATTTGCCCGCGGTGGATAATCAAATCCCTGCCGCTTCGCTTAACCCCGACTTTATGGTTGTTCTGCCCGCGCAAGAATTTACTACCCCCACACAAAGTCCGCTCACCTCGCCGTGGATATTGGTAGCAGTGGCAGTCTTTATTGTGGGTGCTGTTTCAGCAGGTTTTTGGTTATTCAATAAACGCAGAAACGGATAAACCTGCATGGAGGCGTTGAAAAAGTTGTTGAAAGAACGATATTTAAACATTCAAGCCAAGTTGGTCTTCCCACTGGCATTGACGATTCTATTGTTGGTGCTGGTGCTTTCGCCACTTACCAATCAAATTATCTCTGGGCGGGTAGAAGAAGAAGCCGACCGTCGTTTGAGTGAAATTGCTGATTCTGTTGGTGCCTTGATTGAAAATTCAGAGGATTTAGCACGTAACAATGCTACTTTGCTCTCGAAGCAAGCCGAAGTATCAAACATGTTCATTGATGATTCCTCTGCTGACTCGTTGCTCGCCATCAAAGATGAGCTCGGTTTACAAGAACTATCTTTATATTCAGCAGATTTTGAATCGGGTGACCAAGCATTTTTCTATGGCGGTCCAAACGTCACGCGCAGGTTACAAGTCAGTGAAGATGCCTTACGCATTCGCGAAGAATTAATTCGACAGGCACTTACAGAAGGTCAAGCCGTGAGCAATGTGGCAATTGCTCCGCAAGGCTCACAAGTGATTGGCGTTGCACCTGTCTATCAACCAATCACCAATCGTTTGTTAGGTGTGGTGTTAACTGCCTTTTATATGGATGATGCTTATATTCAAAACATCAGCCAGATTATCAATACCGATGTTGCCATCGTCAAAGACAATGCCATCATTATCTCCACGTTTGATAGTGCCACAGGCTATGAGACATTAATCAATAGCGGTTGGTTGAACAGTGCCGAAGACCCTGCCTTAAACGTCACGTATGCTGATAGTACTGAATACCGCATGTTAGGTCACAACTTACGAGTCTCGGATGCGGAACAAGGCTCTGTCATCGTGGCACAACCGATTGACCAACTATTTAATCTCAATAGAAGCATACAAACGATTCTGTTCACGGTCACTGGCGTGTTTGCACTGACCGCCTTATGGTTTTGGATTGCCGCCTTTGTGACTCTCACCCGTCCGCTGGTGCAGTTGACCGACGCGACCACAAATATCAGTCAAGGCAATTTTACGCAACAAGTGCCCACTTCGTATGTGTTATTCAAAGATGAGATTACTCTGCTGAGTGAGAACTTCAACACCATGACCCAGCACTTGAACGAGTCATACACGCAGTTGGAACATCGCGTGGAACAACGCACGCAAGAGCTTGCTGAGGCGAGAGATGAAGCGATTGAGGCGAATAAATCCAAAACGGAATTTGTATCGGTCGTGTCGCATGAGTTAAAGTTGCCGATGACTTCTATCAAAGGGTATAGTGATTTGATGTTATCCGGTGCGACGGGTGAGTTAAACGAAAATCAGAAGAACTTTTTGACCACGATTCGTAACAATGTCAATCGCATGGCAACCCTCGTCTCTGACCTTGCTGATATTTCGCGCATCGAAAGTGGCAACATCCGCATTGAGCCACGCTCTGTGCCTGTCTGGGATGTCGCAGATGAAGTGGTCAACCTGACGCGCACACAAATTGAGCAGAAGAAACAAAAAGTCATATTGGATATGCCTGCCGGTCTGCCAAAAGCCTTGTGTGACCGCAACCGCTTATCACAAATCCTCACGAACCTCATCAGCAACGCGAATAAATATACGCCTGAGGGTGGCGTTATTCAGGTTGAAGCCACGCAAGCGAACAGTATGATTCAAATCAAAGTACAGGACAATGGCTTGGGTATGACAGCCGAAGACCAAGAAAAATTGTTTAGCAAGTTCTTCCGCTCGGCGGATGAGAAAATCCGTGAAGCGCCTGGCACGGGCTTGGGTCTCAGCATCACCAAGAATTTAATTGAGTTACAAGGTGGCAAGATTTGGTTTGAAAGTGAATTTAGAAAAGGGACGACTTTTTATTTCACATTGCCGATTGCACAGAATACTGCGCCGCTGAGTTATCCAATTGGAAGATAAAGATTGAATAAATTTGTCAAAATTGGGATTGTAATTGTTGGATATATCTTTGCAATTATTGGGGCATTTGCGGCGGTATATGTCAATAGTTTATTTATTCAAGACCCAAACGCTTCATCTGGAATGTCTGCATTTGGTGATACATTGCTGTTTGTGATAGCATGTGGAGGGCTAGCCATCGTTCCTACTTTACTGGCAACTTATTTTTTATTCAGAAGTTTTATTAAAAGTAGAAAGTAGAAAGAAGGGTATATAGACATGAAGCAAGATTTAGAACATCTTAAGATACTTTCAATTTTTCATTATGTACTTGCTGGCATTGTGGCATTGTTTGCTTGTTTTCCAATTTTTCACCTTGTAATGGGGATTTCTATGCTTACCGGTGATTTTTTTCAAGGTGAAGTGCCATCAGATGCACCATTTCCTTTTGGCATGTTTAGCTTGATGTTTACAATTATTCCTGCCATTATTATTTTATCGGGGTGGGCATTTGCAATCAGTTTGGCTGTATCAGGTTATTTTCTCTCTAAAAAGACAAGGTATCTATTTTGTCTGGTAGTTGCTGGTATCAGTTGTATATTTACTCCTTTTGGAACTGTACTTGGTGTTTTCACTATCATTGTGCTAATGCGCCCATCTGTAAAAAAGTTATTTAACTACTCCATTGGTGATGATAACGCTGAAGCTTAGACATTGTTAGATTTTCACAAAACCAATCAAATAAAGTTAGTGAATAACGTTCAAACTTTCTCACAATCATCTGATCAATACGCCAAGCACAGACCTCAGTATCCTGAGGCGTTGTTTGCTTATTTGAGTGAACTTTGCATCAAGCATGATTGTGCATGGGATTGTGCTACGGGCAATGGTCAAGCCGCGGTTTCATGTGCCAAGTATTTTTCACGAGTCGAAGCGACGGATTTTAGTCAAGAACAAATTGCAAATGCGATTTCACACCCTAACGTGAGATATAACGTCTCACCTGCTGAAAAGACTTCTTTTGAATCCGCTTCTATTGATTTGGTGACTGTTGCGCAAGCCGTTCATTGGTTTGATTTGCCAAAGTTTTATCAGGAAGTAGAACGGGTTTTGAAACCGAATGGGATACTAGCAGTTTGGGCTTATCGCTTTTTAGAAATTGAACCTGCTGCTGACAGAGCCATTCTGAATGATTTATTAGTGCCAATTGATTCTTTTTGGGCAGAAGGAAATCGTTTGGTTGCTGATGGCTATCAAAGCATCGTTTTGCCTTTTGAAGAAGTGAGAGTAACGCAAAATTTTTCCATTCAAGTTGACTGGAATCTAAAACAATTGCTTGATTATTTTAGAACGTGGTCTGCTGTGAAAAGATATGTCACTGAATTTGGGAGTGACCCTGTAAATAGTTTAGAAGAAAAATTAAACCCTATTTGGCACAAACCAGAAGCAACCAAACAAGTAAGGATGCATTTGATTGTGAAGATTAGTAGGAAAAGATTCTAAATGAAACAGTCTATTGTGCATATTGCACTCGTCGTCCGTGATTATGATGAAGCCATAGAGTTTTACACAAAGAAACTTCATTTCACATTGGTTGAAGATACGTATCAACCTGAGCAAGATAAACGCTGGGTTGTCGTTGCTCCGCCTAATTCCACTGGAACAACTTTGTTACTTGCTAAAGCATCCAAGCCTGAACAAGAATCCTTCATCGGCAATCAAACTGGCGGACGGGTGTTTTTATTCCTCAACACCGATGATTTCTGGCGTGATTACAACGACATGCTAGCCAAAGGAATTAAATTTATCCGCGAGCCGAAGACGGAAAGCTATGGCACAGTGGCTGTGTTTGAGGATTTATACGGTAATTTATGGGATTTATTACAACTCAAGGATAAATAAATGTTTACGACAAAAGTCTTAAATAAAACAGATATTTCTCTGTTGATGAATGTAGCCGATGATGTTTTTGATAATCCAGTAAATGAAAAACTGGTATCAGAATTTCTCAATGACCCGCGTCACCACATTGTCGTGGCTGTGATTGATAATCAAGTGATAGGTTTTGCCTCAGCCGTTCATTACATCCACCCTGATAAGCAAACCGAATTATGGATTAATGAAGTCGGTGTGGCAGAAGAGCATCAGAACAAATGCATTGCCAAAGCGATGATGAAAGAATTATTTCAATTAGGAAAAAGTTTAGGTTGTAAAGTCGCTTGGGTTTTAACTGAGTCAGATAATTTGCCTGCAAATAAATTATATCAATCGGTAGGCGGGGAAAAGTCAGAGACTGTGTTGTATGAATTTAAAATCTAAATCAATTAATTACTTTCATATTTCTTCATCATCTCTTCCAAACGTTTCTTCACATCTTCCCATTCCGTATCAATAATTGAATAAAACACCGAATGGCGAATCCGCCCTTCGGGTGTAATCATGTGGTTTCTCAATACGCCTTCTTTTTTCGCACCAATTCTTTCAATAGCAGTTTGTGAACGAGTGTTTAGTGAATCTGTTTTTAATTGCACGCGAATACATTTCAACGTCTCAAAGGCGTGGCTGAACAAT